>NZ_CP120694.1:0-907500 GCF_045571435.1 Bradyrhizobium sp. STM 3562 | reverse complement strand
TGCTTTCCTGACAGGTTCTGGTTGTCTCTGATGTGTCACTGGCCTGGTCCGCGTTCGCTCGCCACTACTAGCGGAGTCTCTGTTGATGTCCTTTCCTCCAGGTACTTAGATGTTTCAGTTCCCTGGGTTCGCTTGAAACCTCCTATTTTATTCGGAAGTCTCATACCTTCGCTTGATAACCGGAAATCCAAAACCTCTTGCGAGGCCTCGGTCCCGATCATGTCTGGTCAAGCCCCAAAACCTTGAGGTCTTGGAGTTCCGGCTATCGAAGGTGGGTTTCCCCATTCGGAAATCCGTGGATCAAAGCTTCTTCGCAGCTCCCCACGGCTTATCGCAGCGTAGCACGTCCTTCGTCGCCTCTCAGCGCCAAGGCATCCACCGAACACCCTTAAGGCACTTGATTGCTCTCATTATCAATGTCCACACACTCGGCAGAATGTATGCCGCGCACGCTCTCCCGAAGGAAGACTTGCGCAGCCGGACATTGACTAGAAAGACCAGCTTGCTTCGTAAGATCGAACCGATAGCGAGGCGGTCAGGCTTCGCTAACGAGATCATTTACAACTCGAACATCTCGCGATGGCCGAGCGCCGAAATGATCCGGAGATAGTGAAGGGCCGCGCAATTGCTTGCACGATCCAACTCGGATCGATCTCCTCTTTACGATGTCAGAAATCACGCACAACGCATCCGGTTGCGGATAACGTGTGCGAATTGATGTTTCGCGGACGACTTGATGACGATGACTGCAGCGTCGATCTTCGACTTCATCTGGTGGAGCCAGACGGGATCGAACCGACGACCTCATGCTTGCAAAGCACGCGCTCTCCCAGCTGAGCTATGGCCCCGTAACCAGAAGACGAATGCTACAGGCTGAGTAGAGACGCATGCGCTCGATGAAATGGTGGGCCTGGGAAGACTTGAACTTCCGACCTCACGCTTATCAAGCGCGCGCTCTAACCAACTGAGCTACAAGCCCCAACGCTCTCCCAATCAAGGGTTCGAGGCTCGCCCTGGCTCGCATCCGACTTGCGCCAGACGCGTCGCACAGCGCAGCCCCTGGCGCGTGTTCGTCCGCGAAGAAAGAGAAACGAAGACGGCGAAATCCCGCCTATGGAGCTCATCAATCTGGCGATCGATGGCCCCTGAATGTTTCTAAAACGATCCGATAGATCTGCGTGAGCTGATCTGAAAGGATCATCCTTAGAAAGGAGGTGATCCAGCCGCAGGTTCCCCTACGGCTACCTTGTTACGACTTCACCCCAGTCGCTGACCCTACCGTGGCCGGCTGCCTCCTTGCGGTTAGCGCACCGTCTTCAGGTAAAGCCAACTCCCATGGTGTGACGGGCGGTGTGTACAAGGCCCGGGAACGTATTCACCGTGGCGTGCTGATCCACGATTACTAGCGATTCCAACTTCATGGGCTCGAGTTGCAGAGCCCAATCCGAACTGAGACGGCTTTTTGAGATTTGCTAGGGCTTGCGCCTTCGCATCCCACTGTCACCGCCATTGTAGCACGTGTGTAGCCCAGCCCGTAAGGGCCATGAGGACTTGACGTCATCCCCACCTTCCTCGCGGCTTATCACCGGCAGTCTCCTTAGAGTGCTCAACTAAATGGTAGCAACTAAGGACGGGGGTTGCGCTCGTTGCGGGACTTAACCCAACATCTCACGACACGAGCTGACGACAGCCATGCAGCACCTGTCTCCGGTCCAGCCGAACTGAAGAACTCCGTCTCTGGAGTCCGCGACCGGGATGTCAAGGGCTGGTAAGGTTCTGCGCGTTGCGTCGAATTAAACCACATGCTCCACCGCTTGTGCGGGCCCCCGTCAATTCCTTTGAGTTTTAATCTTGCGACCGTACTCCCCAGGCGGAATGCTTAAAGCGTTAGCTGCGCCACTAGTGAGTAAACCCACTAACGGCTGGCATTCATCGTTTACGGCGTGGACTACCAGGGTATCTAATCCTGTTTGCTCCCCACGCTTTCGTGCCTCAGCGTCAGTATCGGGCCAGTGAGCCGCCTTCGCCACTGGTGTTCTTGCGAATATCTACGAATTTCACCTCTACACTCGCAGTTCCACTCACCTCTCCCGAACTCAAGATCTTCAGTATCAAAGGCAGTTCTGGAGTTGAGCTCCAGGATTTCACCCCTGACTTAAAGACCCGCCTACGCACCCTTTACGCCCAGTGATTCCGAGCAACGCTAGCCCCCTTCGTATTACCGCGGCTGCTGGCACGAAGTTAGCCGGGGCTTATTCTTGCGGTACCGTCATTATCTTCCCGCACAAAAGAGCTTTACAACCCTAGGGCCTTCATCACTCACGCGGCATGGCTGGATCAGGCTTGCGCCCATTGTCCAATATTCCCCACTGCTGCCTCCCGTAGGAGTTTGGGCCGTGTCTCAGTCCCAATGTGGCTGATCATCCTCTCAGACCAGCTACTGATCGTCGCCTTGGTGAGCCATTACCTCACCAACTAGCTAATCAGACGCGGGCCGATCTTTCGGCGATAAATCTTTCCCCGTAAGGGCTTATCCGGTATTAGCCCAAGTTTCCCTGGGTTGTTCCGAACCAAAAGGTACGTTCCCACGCGTTACTCACCCGTCTGCCGCTGACGTATTGCTACGCCCGCTCGACTTGCATGTGTTAAGCCTGCCGCCAGCGTTCGCTCTGAGCCAGGATCAAACTCTCAAGTTGGACTTGAAACTTTGAACCGGCTGATCACAACGTTTGACGAGGTCCCACCTTCGATCATCCGCGCTTCACAGCGCAAAAGACCATGGTGTTACCTTTCGAAACGTCGACCGCCGAAGTCTTTCGTCCAGTCTCGAACGAGGGAAGCCGAAGCTTCCTTATCTTCGAGACCCGCAAGGACTCCGCCGTCCACGTTTCTCTTTCTTCATCTTTACTTGTCAAACAGCCCGGGACCCGAAAATCCCTCTCCCACCCTAAGGGGAGTTTTCGAAACTCTCGTTCGACGCCAAATCGCAACCGACTAACTTATCGGCTGTTGATTCACTCATCGAAATGAGGAGTTTCAAGAGGCGCGAGAACCGGTCTTGGCCGAGGGCCAAAACAGCGCCGCGCTCAGTGGGGCGGTCTATAACCCCGCCCGATCGGGGTTGTCAACGGGTAATGTCAACAAATCGTCGCATCATGCGAACTTATTTTGCGACGCAAAGAAGCCCTGATTTTTGCGGGGCTTGCGCCGTACTTGAGCCACAATCCTGCGACGATCTGGCGTATAGTTAAGCACTGAATCGTCGGATGCCAGTGGGGGCTGCCGGCGGTTTTCTTCTTGGGAGCGGGCGATCGCCATGACCCGTCGCCGGTTCCTGATCCTGATGACCGAGAAACATCGAGAGATCTAAGCAGCATCGTTGTCCGCGAATCCGGCCGGCCCAAGCATCAAGCTCCGGGCCATCGATTTCCGGACAACATTTGCAGCACGCCAGATCGCCGAATTGCTCTTGCGGGGAGCAAATCGAGATCCCGGCCGGACAGAGATCTCCCAGCATGCGATCGGTGGAGTTTGGGGGACGCTGGGTT
This sequence comes from Bradyrhizobium sp. STM 3562, assembly GCF_045571435.1. Lineage (NCBI taxonomy): Bacteria > Pseudomonadati > Pseudomonadota > Alphaproteobacteria > Hyphomicrobiales > Nitrobacteraceae > Bradyrhizobium > Bradyrhizobium sp. STM 3562. The sequence goes on along the minus strand of NZ_CP120694.1, from coordinate 903,952 downwards.
GAACCAACGAACGTCACGCGGGGGCGGCTATGGGCGCGATGTCGGGGTCATCGACCTCGGCCATGAGCCGCCGCTTTCCGTTGACGGGTCGGAAGCCGCCGTCATCGATCGTCGTCGTGTTTCCGTCCAATGGTTCAGCGGTACGATCCTGACCGGTCTTTGCGGCGCGGCCCTCATCGGCGGCGCCGTTTTTGCCTCCCTCGACGGCGAAACGACCTTCGCCCGGGTGCCGGAGCGGGTCGAAAGTGCGCTGCGCGGCGCGTTCGGCGCCAATGATCGCACAGTGAGCCTGCACAAAGCCGACCGCTTGCCCCCGCCCGGCGAAGCCACCGCGGCGCGGAGCCTGCTGCGGGTCTCGATGGTCACGAAGGTCGGCAATCGCGAGGTGATCCGGGTACGGCCATTCGTGCGGGTTTCCGGCAATCTGTCGATGACGACCAGCGATCTGAGCGCCAAAATCCCGCCTTTCAACGCCCAGCGCATGCTCGCCGACGTCGGTAGCGACGGGCAGACCGCCTCTGACAACGCTAATAATGCGGACGCCGCCGAACCCGACGCCGAGGTCTCGTTCGTTACCAAGGACCTCGGCACGGTGCTGCCGAAAGCCAAGATCGCCGCAGGCGTGCCGCTGGACGAGATCCTGATGCGGGTGCGCGATGCCGCCAACTGGCACGGCAATGGCGCCGCCGGCGTGCGCTATGCGCTTGCCAATGCGACCGCTGATGCAACAGGCGCCACGCAGTCCGACATCAAGATGGCCTACGCCAGCGAGGGGCCGGCGCCCGATCCCTATGCCGGCTTCGAGACCCGGGTGGTGCCGGAGAATGTAACGCTGCTGCCGAAGACCAAGGACCAGGTGACCGGCGGCAATCCGACCGGCGAGCGTGTCCACCTGGTCAAGAAGGGCGACAGTGTCGGCTCCATCCTGCGCGATCAGGGCGCCACTCCGGACGACATCAAGGCGATCACCGCCTTGCTCGGCGCCCGCGGCCGCGAGGGCGGCATCAAGGAAGGCGAGAAACTGCGCATCCTGATGGCCCCCGCAAGCGCCGCTCCCGGCGCGCGGCTGCAGCCGTATCGCGTGATCATCGCCAACGATACCATGGTCGAAGCGGACGTCGCGCTGTCGGATCTCGGCAAGTACGTCGCGGTCGACGTGCAGAGCATGAACACCGTCACCGACACGGCGGACAATTCCAGCAGCAGTGACGATGACGATGACGACGGCAGCGGCGTGCGGCTCTACCAGAGCATTTACGAGACCGCGCTGCGCAACAAGGTGCCGATGCCGGTCATCGATGACATGATCCGCATTTATTCCTACGACGTCGACTTCCAGCGCAGGGTGCAGCCCGGCGATTCCTTCGACGTGTTCTATGCCGGCGAAGACGAAGGGGCGAGCAGCGAGAAGAACGAGGTGCTGTTCGCTTCCCTGACCGTGGGCGGCGAAACCAAGAAATACTATCGCTTCCAGACCCCCGACGATGGCGTCGTCGACTACTATGACGAGACCGGCAAGAGCGCGAAGAAGTTCCTGGTGCGCAAGCCCGTGAACGACGCGATCATGCGCTCCGGCTTCGGCGGCCGCCGCCATCCGATCCTCGGCTACGTCAAGATGCATACCGGCGTCGATTGGGCCACGGCCTACGGCACCCCGATCTTTGCCGCCGGCAACGGCGTCGTCGAGAAGATCGGCTGGGAAGGCGGCTACGGCAAGTACATCCGCCTCAAGCATAACAACGGTTACGAGACCGCCTATGGCCACATGTCGGCGTTCGCCAAGGGGATGGAAGTCGGCAAACGCGTCCGCCAGGGCCAGGTGATCGGCTTCGTCGGGTCAACCGGCATGTCGACCGGCGCCCATGTCCACTACGAGATCCTGGTCAACGGCCGTTTCGTCGATCCGATGCGCGTCAAGCTGCCGCGCGGCCGCGCTCTGGAAGGCGCGATGATGGCGGGTTTCGAGAAGGAGCGCGACCGGCTCGACAGCATGATGAGCGGACGCGGCGGCGCGGTGTCGCGTATCTCGGATGCCACGAGCGGCCCGCCACAGTTGACGAACCGCTGAGCAGCGGTGGCGATCTCGAGCTGACCTAGCTCGCAAGGCTTGCGCAAATCAGGAAGACGATACCGATCGCGGTGAGGCCGAATGCGACGGCCGCCAGCGGCAGCAGCATGTCGATGGCTGCGTGCGTGCTGTGGAGCTGGCTGTCCCAGACGGCGAAATCGCCGAGTCTCCAATCTCGGAACGTCGTGTCCGGGGGATGGCGGTCATTCGGCCTGGGGTGCCGTTTCCAGACCAGGGACAGCGCCCAGGGCAAGAGGACGGCGAACAGGAGCAGGACGCTGACCATCGCGAGCGGCAGCGACATGTCGTCGGGCTTGCCGAACTGGTGGTCGAAGAAGATCCAGGCCGCCATCGCAAACCACGCGACCAGCCCGATCGCGACCACATAGATCCGCGGGTGGAGATAATCAAACACCGGCTTGTTATGATTGATAAGGTTCTGGTCGAGATCCCTGCTCATGGCCGCATCCTTTCGTTTGATCGCGTCCTGCTGCGGCGCAACGATGGAGGGCGACCTCGGACCGGTTTATCTTGGCCGGATTTTGCAAGAGGCTCCGCGTCGCTGCGATATCGGCTGCAGCTTCCGACGGCGGACACAGGCAAAACCCGGGTGCTCCCGAGCCGGTTTCATAAAATTTGGCAGCCCAGATCGGAACTGCCCGGTAGTCCGCAGGTTGAAACCCGTCGGAGAAAGACCTTCGAGCTTCAATGGAGGCTGCCATGGAGAGCTGGTCAAACGCAAAGATTTGCGACGTTGCGAACCTGATCCTCGGCGCGTTCCTGTTCTTCTCACCCTGGATCTTCGCCTTTGAGGCCGGGAACATGTCCCAGAACGCCACCATCGCCGGTATCGTGATCGTGGTGCTGGCGATTGCGGCACTGTCCGCCTTCGCGGTTTGGGAAGAATGGCTCAACCTGATCGTCGGTCTGTGGACCCTGATTTCACCTTGGGTGCTCGGGTTCCAGGGATCGACCACGCCGATGACGGTTCATGTGATTGTCGGAGCCTTGGTGGCGATTCTCGCCGCGGTCGAGCTCTGGATCATGTCCCAGCACCCGCCCCGGCTCACTGCGAACCGCTAAGGCCGAATCCGCTGACCTTGCGTAGTCCCGTCCGCCGGCGGCGGACGGGATCGCGCTGACAGAAGGGGGAGATGCCATGCGACGTATCACGCGCGAAGACGCGATCAAGGCGGTCGGCGGCGCCGACGCCAATGATGTCGTGATTTCACAAATCATTGGAACCGGCGCGACCGTCGACGAGCTGGCAGAGGCTCAGGCCTGGATCGCCAATGACGAGCCCTTGATGAATACCGGCAGGCCACTTCCAAGCGGCCGCGTCGGCGAACTCGTCGATATCCTGTCGGAGCTTCAGGCGGCCGAAGACGACGGTGACGAGCCTGGCGGCGTGCCAACCGCCAATGAGGGCTAATCTCAAGACGGATGAAAGGGCGCGGCTCCAAAGCCGCGCCCTTGAATTTGCCGTTCGTTCCGCTCGGCTAGTTCAGCTTGCGCTTCGGTAGCGGCGCCTCGAATTGGGCGATCTCCGCCGTTCGCGGCGCCTTGCCGTTGAAGGTCAGCACATTGCCCTCGGCCGAAATCACGACCTTGTCGCCGTCCTTGACCTCGCCGGCGAGGATCATCTCCGCGAGCGGATCCTGTACGTAGCGCTGAATCACCCGCTTCAGCGGGCGCGCGCCATAGGCCGGATCCCAGCCCTTGGTCGCGAGCCAGTCGCGCGCGGCGGCGTCCAGCGTGAGCGTGATCTTGCGATCCTCCAGCAGCTTCTGCAGCCGCGCGAACTGGATCTCGACGATGCGGCCCATCTCGCTCCTCTGCAGGCGATGGAACAGAATGATCTCATCGACGCGATTGAGGAACTCGGGACGGAAATGCGCACGCACCATGCCCATCACCTGCTCCCGCACCAGCGAGGTGTCCTCGCCCTCAGGCTGATTGACCAGGAACTCGGAGCCGAGATTCGAGGTCATGATGATCAGCGTGTTGCGGAAATCCACGGTGCGGCCCTGACCGTCAGTCAGGCGGCCATCGTCGAGCACCTGCAGCAGCACGTTGAAGACATCAGGATGTGCCTTTTCGATCTCGTCGAACAGCACGACCTGATAGGGGCGCCGGCGCACCGCTTCCGTCAGCGAGCCGCCCTCCTCATAGCCGACATAGCCCGGAGGCGCCCCGATGAGCCGCGCCACCGAGTGCTTCTCCATGTATTCGGACATGTCGAGACGGACCATCGCGGTCTCGTCGTTGAAGAGGAATTCGGCAAGCGCCTTGGTCAACTCGGTCTTACCGACGCCGGTGGGGCCCAGGAACATGAACGAGCCCATGGGCCGGTTCGGATCCTGCAGACCTGCACGCGAGCGCCGCACGGCGGTGGCGACGGCATGCACGGCCTCGGCCTGGCCGACGACGCGCTGGCTCAGCACATCCTCCATCTTCAGGAGTTTGTCCTTCTCACCTTCCAGCATCTTGTCGACGGGCACGCCGGTCCAGCGCGACACCACCTGCGCGACATGGTTGGCGGTGACGGCCTCCTCCATCATCTCGCCGCTGTTCTCCTTGGCTTCGATCTCGGCGAGCTTCTTCTCGATCTCCGGAATCTTGCCATAAGCCAGTTCGCCGGCGCGCTGGAATTCGCCGCGACGCTGGGCGTTGGCGAGTTCAACCCGCAACGCATCCAGCTCGCTTTTCAGCTTCTGCGCGTTCGACAGCTTGTTCTTCTCCGCGCTCCAGCGCTGGGTCAGCGCCGCCGACCTCTCCTCGAGATCGGCGAGCTCCTTCTCGAGCGCCTGCAGCCGGGTCTTGGAGCCGCGATCGGTTTCCTTCTTCAGCGCCTCCTGCTCGATCTTCAAGCGAATGATCTCGCGATCCAGCGAATCCAGCTCTTCCGGCTTGGAATCGACCTGCATCTTCAGCCGCGCCGCGGCCTCATCGACCAGGTCGATCGCCTTGTCGGGCAGGAAACGGTTGGTGATGTAGCGGTTGGACAGCGTGGCGGCGGCCACGAGCGCGGAATCGGCGATCCGCACGCCGTGGTGCTGTTCGTATTTGTCCTTGAGGCCGCGCAGGATCGAGACCGTGTCCTCGACCGTCGGCTCGTTGACATAGATCGGCTGGAAGCGCCGCGCCAGCGCCGCATCCTTCTCGACGTGCTTCTGGTATTCGTCGAGCGTGGTGGCGCCGATGCAGTGCAGCTCGCCACGCGCCAGCGCCGGCTTGAGCAGGTTCGACGCGTCCATCGCGCCGTCAGCCTTGCCGGCGCCGATCAGCGTGTGCATCTCGTCGATGAACAGGATGTAGGTGCCCTCGGAGGAAGTGACCTCCTGCAGCACGGCCTTCAGCCGCTCCTCGAATTCGCCGCGGTATTTGGCGCCGGCGATCATCGCGCCGAGGTCGAGCGCAAGCAGCCGCTTGTCCTTCAGGCTGTCCGGCACGTCGCCATTGACAATGCGCAGCGCCAGACCCTCGACGATGGCGGTCTTGCCGACGCCGGGCTCGCCGATCAGCACCGGGTTGTTCTTGGTGCGGCGGGACAGAACTTGGATCGTGCGGCGGATTTCCTCGTCGCGCCCGATCACCGGATCGAGCTTGCCGTCGCGCGCCGCCTGCGTCAGGTCGCGCGCATATTTCTTCAGTGCGTCGTAGGCATTTTCGGCCGTGGCGGAATCCGCGGTGCGGCCCTTGCGTAAGGATTCGATCGCCGCATTGAGCTTTTGCGGCGTCACCCCGCCTTTGGCCAGGATGGTGCCGGCTTCGCTGTTCTTCTCCAGCGCAAGCCCCAGCAACAAACGCTCCACCGTGACAAAACTGTCGCCGGCTTTCTCGGCCGCCTTCTCGGCGGCATCGAAAGCCCGCGCCAAGTCCGGTGACAGATAGACCTGGCCGGCGCCACTTCCGGAAACTTTTGGCAGCTTGTTGAGCGCGTCCTCGGTGGCCTTCAGGATGGCGCGCGAATTGCCGCCGGCGCGGTCGATCAGCCCGCCCGCGAGCCCCTCGGAATCGTCCAGCAGCACTTTCAACAGGTGCAACGGCGAAAACTGCTGGTGGCCATCGCGCATGGCCAGCGCCTGCGCGGACTGGATGAAGCCCCGTGCGCGCTCGGTATATTTTTCGATATTCATCGGTCATTCCCTCAAGCCTGCCACCCCCGCCTCGAAAGCACGGACTTGGCATCTTCATTGGGTTTTCCGCTGTCGGTGTTGACCTTCGTCAACGGACCGAGCGGAGGTATCGCCGACGTTTCCGCCAGCTTGCGGCAAATGTGGGAAGGGCCTATCCCGAACGGAAGAGGCGGCTTCACAAAATCGTGCGCAGCTTTGGCCTCGGACAGAAATCGGCCAGGAATCCGAAGGAAATCGAATGCCTGATACACCCCCCGCCGCAATCAGCGGTATCTACCGCTACCCGGTGAAGGGCCTCACCCCAGAGGCTTTGGAGAAGGTCAGCCTGGCCGTGGGCCAGACCCTTCCGGCCGACCGCCGCTATGCCATCGAGAACGGGCCTTCCGGTTTCGACCCCGCCGCGCCGGCCTGGCGACCCAAGACCCAGTACTTGATGCTGATGCGCGACGAGCGGCTGGCGACGCTGCGCAGCCAGTTCGATGATGCAACCAACCTTCTCAGCATTCGCAAAGGCGACGACGTGGTCGCGCGCGGCGATCTTGAGACCGAACAGGGCCGCGCCACCATCGAAAGCTATTTCGCGCAGGACTTTCAGCGCGAACTGAAGGGGCCGCCGAAACTGCTGTCGGGCGGCGGACACAGCTTCTCCGATGTCGCCAGGAAGGTCGTCTCGATCATCAATCTCGGCAGCGTTGCCGCGATCGAGACCATGGTCGGCGCCAAGGTCAATCCCTTGCGCTTCCGCGCCAACCTCTACCTGCGGGGTTGGCCGGCCTGGCATGAGCTGAGCCTCGTCCGCCAAACGCTCGCTATTGGCGAGGCCCGGTTGAAGGTCGTCAAATGCATCACCCGCTGCGCCGCGACCAATGTCGATCCGGAGACGGGCGCGCGCGATTTGGAGATCCCCGCCACGCTCATGCGAGAGCTCGGTCACAACGAATGCGGCATCTATGCCGAGGTGGTCTCGGCAGGCACGATAGGGGTGGGTGACCGCATTGAGTTGGACGAACCGAGGCTGGTCTGAGGGAAGCGTTCTCGCTTTGGCGGACACAGCGGAAATCACGCCTCCTCCGTCATTGCGAGCCAACGGGTCCGCGCGAAGCGCGGCCCGATGACAGGCTCCGCGACGCAATCCAGAACCACGCGCGCGACTCTGGATTGCTTCGTCGCGTTGCTCCTCGCAATGACGAGCAGAGGCATGATTTCACATCCTCGCGGCGCGGTGCGCCCGAGCTTTGCATCTCGATTACCCTCGATAGAAGAGGGTACAGGGAAGGCCGGGTGGCCGCATGCACCCGGGGCCCCCGCGCAAAGAAATTTGCGCGAGGCGCGGTGACCACAGGTACAGGCGGTAGCAACCGGCCTTCCCTGCGCGGTGGTTTACGGCTTACTTCGCGCTCTCCCCGGTGAACCAGCTTGTTGCCACCGTCGCCCCGCGATTGTCTTGCGCATCTCCGCCCGGTTGGGCTCAACGCAAAGCTCGCAAGACTTGACGCCTGCATGGGCGCGCCAGGACCACACGACTTCGCCGTCCGCGAACCCCTCCGCCAGAACGCACGCGGCGGAATTTCTCGCATAGCCCGCCGAATTTCTGATGGAGACGCTTTTAGCGCCGCTCGTCCCGCGCGCCGTTCGATCGCTCACGACAAAGCCGCCCTGCAACCACGCACGCGCACGACGCTCTCGCGTCCACCGCATCCCAAGCCCAACGTTTCGTGACGTTCGCGAGACGCCCCTCTTTCCCGGGCCCGGACGATGCAAGCATGCACGATTTCTGAAAAACAGATATTTTTACGTTGAGGGCTGGACGACCCAAATCGGCTTGAATGGAAACGCGAAATTCGATTTTTCGCGCACGTGGTTTTTGAGGCGCGGAGAGAGCACGAGGCGAAGCAAGGCAGAAAGATTTCAACTGCTCTTGCCCGTCGGGCGAATCGCCTATCCACGATGCGGAGCCACAGCGCGGCCTCATCGGCGCGCGGCCGCGGCCGAATTGATGCGAGCGGATGCAGATTCCGGCGGCTGGCGAAAAGGCTGTCTTGCGGGTGCACTGGTCAACCATCGCGCAGATCGGTCGAGCGGGACCCAACGGCTCCTGTGGGCTCGAACGCGAAGTCTGGACGGCTACTGAACAGTCTGCTTCTCGGGCAACACCCGGAAACGACAAGCCACCCGTCTCCGGACATGGAAAGCTCACACGAGTCTGGTAAGAGGCAAAAATGCAAGTCAAACGCATTGTCACCAACTTGGCCGCAGCCGATGTCTCGAAGGTCACGCAATTCTATGCCGAGGTTCTCGGCCTTGAAGTTGTGATGGATCAGGGTTGGATCGTGACGTTGGCGGCGCCCACCAAAATGGCGCCTCAAATCAGCATCGCCAGCGAAGGCGGATCAGGAACAGCGGTGCCGGAGCTTTCTGTCGAGGTCGACGACCTGGACGAGGCCCTGCGGCGCGTTCGTGCCTTCGGAGCCGACATAGAGTACGGGCCAACAAGCGAGCCCTGGCACGTGCGCCGCTTTTACGTTCGCGATCCGCTCGGTCGCTTGGTCAACATTCTTGTCCACGAATAGCGGAGCGTCCGGCTCTATCAAATCAGCGAAGTGGCGACACGTGTCATTGAAGTCCGCCCAGCGGGCCATAGCGGACTGGATGTGCTCACGCCGAGTTCTTCGCATTTTGACCCAACTCGGACATCGGGAGTTCGGAAAGAGCTGCCGCCAAGGCGTATTCGGTCGCTCGCGACTCCGTCTCAAGACAGAGGCACGGCGGCGACATCCCGCCAAGTCACGACCTTGATCTTGATCAATGGTAGAGCAGCCAACCGCACCGATCCTCGGCCGTCCGACGCGATCTTCCTGACGACCTTTTGCGGAAACCCACGTCAGCTCCGGCGGCTTGGTCGCCGCGCGGACGCACCGGATCGGCGGCCCGCAATCAGTAATCTGCGCGAAAGGGCAGTATCCGCTCGATGCCTCGGGAAGATAGGTTCGTGCGAGTCGGGTGCGCATTGATAGACGACGCGCGGTCGTATTGATCCATATCAACGATTGGCCGCACCTCAATTGGAACTATGGTCGCGGGTCGTCGGTTTCTGAAAGCTGGAGCAGGTGGATCATGAAACCTTTGCTCATCGAGCTCCGCCACAACCGCATGCTCTGGTTGCTGGTCCTCGTGCCTGTGGTTTTGTTGGCCGCGGAAATCATCCCTGACGCGCACACCCTGCTGTTCCTTCTTTCAGTTCTCGCGATCGTGCCGCTTGCAGCCTTGCTCAGTCATGCCACCGAATCCGTTGCGGAAAGGACCGGCGATGCCGTCGGCGGCCTGCTCAACGCAACCCTGGGAAACCTGACCGAGCTGGTCATCGCTATTGCGGCGCTCCATGCTGGGCAGTACACCCTGGTGAAGGGATCCGTAGCCGGCGCCATCGTGACCAACGCGCTTTTCATGCTCGGCGCGTCCTTTCTTGTTGGCGGCCTCAAGTACCACGTCCAGGAATACAACCGTGCCAGCGCGCGGCTGAACGCTGGCTTGCTCCTGCTCGCCGCCGTTGCGCTCGTGAGTCCTTCGGCGATCGCCAGGACCGACTTTGCGGCAGGGGCGGTGATGACCCAGAAGCTCAGCGCCGGCTTGGCGGTGCTGCTCATCGTCGGATATGGACTGGGCTTGCTGTTCTCCCTTAAGACACATCGCGAAATCTTCGCTGGCGCGGAGCAGGCCGAGGCCGACGAACTGTCGTGGCCGATCGGCCTGGCCCTCGGTACACTCGCCGTTGTCACATTGCTCGTCGCTCTGGTGAGTGAGATTTTCGTCGAGTCGGTGCAGGAGGCCGCAAAGGTATTGGGGATGAGCCCTGCCTTCGTCGGGTTTGTCGTTGTCGCACTCGTCGGCGGCGCCGCCGAAATGACCGTGGCGCTGTCAGCGGCGCGCAAGAACCGCCTCGACCTGAGTGTTGGGATCGCGCTTGGCAGCGCGGTCCAGATCGCGCTCTTCGTCGGCCCGGTGCTCGTGCTTCTCAGCTACGTCGTTGGGCCGACGCCGATGGACCTGCAATTCTGGCCTGGCGCGGTGGTAATGGTCTTCGTTGCCACGCTTGTTGCGGCATTCATTACCAACGGCGGGCGTTCGGCTTGGTTCATCGGCGCGCTGCTCATCCTGGTCTATGCCGTCTTCGCTATGACGCTCTACGTGTTGCCGCCGAAAGGGCAATGAACGGCCGAAGGCTGAGGGATGCTCACGCACTTTGATCGCCTCCACGCGCGTCTCAGGGATCCCCTCCTGACGGTGCTGACACTGTTGCTCTCGGTCCTTCTGTTTGTGATCGGCCCGATGCAAGCCGCAGGTGCGGTGACCGGGCAGCACTTCGGATACTTCTTCGGCTTGGTGCTCCTGCCCGCCGTCTTTCTGTATTCGCGGAACTTCCTCGTAGCTGCCCCGATCGCCGTCGCGATCGGGCTCGTGGTCGCGGCCGCGCTGATGGACGTCGACTGGTCCCCGCGCACCGACCTCTATCTCGACTCGAGTGCGTGGCTGATCGCAGGTCTGGTGCTCAGCATCGTGGTGGCGCGCGCAGTATTCTGGCCCGGGCGGATCACGTATCACCGGGTCGTCGGCGCAGTCCTGCTCTATCTCATCATCGGGCTGACATTCGTAGCCTTTTACGGCTTCGTCGCCTTGGCGGTACCGAATGCGTTCACGAATATTTCGACGCATCACGGCGACTTCGCCATCGCCGGCAACCTCATCTACTTCAGTTTCGCAACCCTAACGACCACCGGCTATGGTGACATTGCGCCCCTGCATCCGTATGCACGCAGCCTTGCCAACATCGAGGCGATCATCGGCCAAATTTATCCGGCAACGTTGCTGGCACGGCTCGTGACGCTTGAACTGGCGCACGAGCGTGGTGTATGACCCGATCGCAGCCAAGCCACGTAACCATGTCCGTTGTTGGCCCCAAGCGGCCGTTGACGGACGTCTGCTATTCCTCCGCTGTCGGAGGATCAGCAGACTTTCTGGGGTACGGGCCAAAACAGCGCGAATGACCCGGAGCAGACCCGTTGCGCTCAGCCCAGTTCTTGGGCGAGTCCGATGAGAAGCCCTTCAGGCCCACGGACGTAGCAGAGCCGATACGCGTCTTTATACTGGACTACTTCGCCGACGAGCTGCGCGCCGCGCGTGCGGAGCCTTTCAAGCGTCTCGTCGATGTCGTCCACGGCGAACATGACGCGGAGGTAGCCCAGGGCGTTGACCGGGGCATTCCGGTGATCTGCGACGACAGGCGGCGTAAGAAAACGGGAGAGCTCGAGCCGGCTGTGGCCATCCGGTGTGCGCATCATGGCAATCTCGACACGCTGATCGCCCAGTCCAGTGACACGTCCGGCCCATTCTCCTTCGATCGTGGCCCGCCCTTCGAGCTCGAGGCCGAGTTCGCGAAAGAAATCAATCGTCCCTCCGAGGTCTTCGACGACGATTCCTACGTTGTCCATCCGCTTGAGCGCCATGTTTCCAATCCCTAAGGTGTCGCTCCAATCTACAAGGCGTCGCCTGGTCTAACAACGGACGCTTGGGGTCCCCAACACCGGCGGCCAACCGGGCCCGATTCGCTGCTGTTCACATCAGAAGCTTGAATGATGGACCGCCTCAGACCGCCCCCGTTTGCAAACGGATGGTCAGTTGGCCTCTCTCGAAACCTTCACGCTGCCCGCCCGCCACGACTAGGCGATTTCACGATTCGGCAGAAATGGTGGGCACGGCGCAGCGCCTTTGCCCACCCTACAATTCGAACGCGCTGGAGCATCCGCCGATCAAGTTGCAGAGCCGGAGGCGCCTTCAACCGGCTCCGTCACTGCGAGGAGCGAAGCGACGACGCAGTCCAGACTGCATCTGCGGAGAAAGTCTGGATTGCTTTCGCGGAGCCCGTCATCGGGCCGCGCTTCGCGCGGACCCGCTGGCTCGCAATGAGGGCGGAGGCCGGACGGGCGCCCCCTCGATTCGCGAAGCGCGATGACGATCCAACCTGATCTCATCGCGCTCCAGCATGTCGGATCAGTTCGGCATCACATAGGCGTAGATGCGGCCGCGCGAGACCGGGGCCTCGCGCACGCGATGGCCGTTGTTGCCGGAAATCATGATCGGATTTCCCTTCGCGTCGATGCCGGTGATGATGCCGACATGGCCGCCGCCGCGCCGGCTCATCACCGCAATCGCGCCGACTTCGGGACCGGACACCCGCTGGCCGTAATGGGCGAAGGAGGCGGCAAGATCCGAACCGGTGCCGCGATGGCCGGTCCGCTCCAGCACCATGTTCAGGAAACGCGCGCACCACAGGCTGCCGCGCCCCGTGGGATTGCCGCCGAGATAACGGCGGGCCTCGGCAATCAGGCTCGAACCGCTGAACCCACCCGACATTGCAACGCCGCTCGAGGCCGCGCCGGCTTGCGTCACATCGAAGCCATCCGATCCCATTTGCGCGTCACCGCGCTCCGAGCGCGAAGCACGAGCGTAAGTGCGGTGGTGGTGGACATGCCGCTTCGCGAAGTGGTGGCTCGCATGGCGCGACTGCGCATAGTGCCTTGAGCCGTGATGAGATCTTGCCGAAGCGGGAGAAGAAGAAACGGCGAACGCCGCCGAACAGAAAGCCAGCGCAACAAGCGACCGGCCGAACGCAGAAAACGCAACCATACTCATTCCCTGGTTAGCACCCCCATTTCCGTGCCGGCCATCCGCGATAGGCCGACGCGCGTGGGCCGTATGAGAATCCGGATGTGGCAAGAACATGACGCATGCCGCGATGCAGAAACCATGTTTTGCGAATTTCCGCGATGATTTGATGCCTGCGTTGCAGCGACCGCATTGCTGCCGGCCGCATTAACTGCGATTTTTTACCTTCGGCCAAAACAACAAGGAAACGCCCATGCCCCATGCCCTCACGAAGGATAACGTCCGTCTGTATTTCGAAGAGGTAGGCAGCGGGACGCCGATCCTCTTCCTGCATGAGTTCGCGGCCGACCACACCAATTGGGAGCCGCAGATGCGCTACTTTTCGCGCGGTCACCGCTGCATTGCCTATTCCGCGCGCGGCTACACGCCCTCCGACGTGCCGCCTTCGCCCGAGGTCTACAGCTATAAGCATTTTTATACCGACGCACTTGCCGTGCTCGATCATCTCGGAATCGAGAAGGCGCACCTGGTGGGGCTTTCCATGGGCTCCTACTCGTCGCTGCAGATCGCGCTTCATTCGCCGCAGCGCGCGCTCTCGATGACGCTCGCCGGCGTCGGCTCAGGCTCGAGCCTCGAGAACCTCGAAAGCTTTCGCGCGCAATGCCGCGCCACGGCCGAGCAGTTCGAGACTCTCGGCTCGGTGAAGGTTGCCGAAGTGACGCGCGAGGCGCCGGGGCGGATTCCTTTCCTGGTGAAGGATCCGCGCGGACACGCGGATTTCTATGCAGCGCTGGCGCGTCATGATGCCAAGGGTTCCGCCAACACCATGCGCGGTTTTCAGGGCGGCCGTCCCTCGATCTACACGATGACCGAGGCGATCAAGAAGGTGGCGACGCCGGCGCTCATCATCTGCGGCGATGAGGACGACAATTGCGTCGAGCCGAGCCTCTTCCTGAAGAGGCATTTGCCGGCGGCCGGACTGACGTTTTTCCCAAAATCCGGCCACGTGCTCAATCTCGAGGAGCCGGCGCTGTTCAACGCAATGGTCGAACGCTTCATCGCGCTGGTGGAGGCGGGCCGCTGGTCGCCGCGTGACCCGCGGTCGTTGGTGGCGGAGTAGCCCTCGTCATTCCGGGGCGCGCGCAAGCGCGAACCCGAAAATCCAGAGCTTGCGGCGCGAGATTCCGGGTTGGCCTCTTCGAGGCGCCCCGGAATGACGGCGTCTATTTATTTATGCTTCCCTGCCCTACTCAGCAGAAACACGCCCTGCTCGCCGAACATATTCCAGAACCACCAGGGCAGCTTGAGCCGCAGCGGCCGGCCGTAAATGTCGAGGGCCCAGGACCGCTCCATCTTGACTCCGATCTCGTCACAAAGCTGCACGAAATCCTTGATGGTGCAGAAGTGAATGTTGGGCGTATCATACCAGGTGGCGGGCAGGTTTTCGGTACGCGGCATGTGCCCGCCGATCAGAAGCTGCAGCCGCATCTTCCAGAAGCCGAAATTTGGAAAGGTGACGATGGCGCGGCGGCCGATCCGGAGCAGGTTTTCCAGCACCGCCTTCGGCTGCCGTGTTGCCTGCAGCGTCTGCGACAGGATCACATAATCGAAGGCGTCATCGGGGTAATTGACGAGGTCGGTGTCGGCGTCGCCCTGCACCACGGCGAGGCCCTTCGCGACGCAGCGGTTCACACCCTCGCGCGAGAGCTCGATGCCGCGGCCGTCAATGCCGCGGCTCTCCAGAAGCTGCAAGAGATCGCCATCGCCGCAGCCGACGTCAAGCACGTTTGAGCCGGGCTCGATCAGCCCAGCCACCAGAAGGTGATCGCCACGATGCCGACCGGGCGATCTTGCTGCCGCGCCATTCAGCGGCAAGGCTTCCTGCACGGACATGATCAGCTTCCATTGTTGAGCCCCCGCGCCTTGCCCGCCGATTGCAGGAAGGCACGGGAGATGTCGAAAAATTCGGGCACGTCGAGCAGGAAGGCGTCGTGCCCGCGGTCGGTCTCGATTTCCGCAAACGACACGCGCGCGCTGGAGGCATTGAGCGCGTGCACCAGCGCCCGCGACTCCGAGGTCGGAAACAGCCAGTCGCTGGTGAACGACACCACGCAGAAGCGGGTCTTGATGCCGCGAAAGGCTTCCGCCAGCACGCCATCATGATCGGCCGCGATGTCGAAATAATCCATCGCTCGCGTCAGATAGAGATAGCTGTTGGCGTCAAAGCGCTCGACAAAGGACGAGCCCTGGTAGCGCAAATAGCTTTCGACCTGGAAATCCGCGTCGAACGAGAAGGTCGGGAGCTCGCGATCCTGCATGCGCCGGCCGAACTTGCGATGCAGCGCGGCGTCCGAAAGATAGGTGATGTGCGCAGCCATGCGCGCGACTGCGAGGCCGCGATGGGGATGGCTGCCAAGGTCGGCATAACGGCCGCCATGCCAATCCGGATCGGCCATGACCGCCTGTCGGCCCAGCTCGTGGAAGGCGATGTTCTGCGCGGAATGGCGCGTCGAGCAGGCGATCGCAAGCGCGGAGAACACGCGCTCAGGATAGGCCGCGGTCCATTGCAGCGCCTGCATGCCGCCCATCGAGCCGCCGACCACGCAGAACAGCGTCTCGATGCCGAGGCGATCGAGCAGCATCGCCTGCGCCCGCACCATGTCGGGAATGGTGATGATCGGAAAGTCCAGCCCCCAGACCTTCCCGGTCAAGGAATTGATCGAGGCAGGTCCGGTCGACCCCATGCAGCCGCCGATCACGTTGGAGCAGATGATGAAATAGTGATTGGTGTCGAGCGGCCGGCCCGGTCCCACCATCGTTTCCCACCAGCCCGGCTTGCCGGTGACCGGGTGCACATTGGCGACATGCTGGTCGCCCGTCAGCGCGTGGCAGACCAGAATGGCGTTGGAGCGATCGGCGTTGAGCTTGCCATAGGTCTGATAGGCGATCTGGAACGGCGACAGATCGAGCCCGCAGTCGAGCTTGAGCGGCTGATCGGCGCCGAACTGCGCGAGGGGCGAACTCGGATGGTCCACCTCATGCGACCGCTCGTCTGCGCTGACCGACGGAGTTTTCGCAGGAATTTTCGCGGGACTCGGTCTGGACTTTACGCTTGCCATCTTGCACTGACCTCGTTTGCGATGGCGCAGAAGCCAGCGCTGAAATCAGGCCACAAAAAACCCGGCCTGAACAAAGGTTCGGCCGGGATCCATCTCTCCCCGGCCTGTTTAGCGAGTTGTTTAACGTGGCTGCAAGCCGGCCGGCTCAAATGACCACGGAACGGTACAAAATTAGTCCGCCACGGCCGCCTCGTCAAGCCAAAGGGCGTGGCTAACGCAGGTGAGAGCTGCGGGCGAGGGACCTGCCGATTTGACGTTTCTCTTTGCTTTCGTCGGCCGTCTTTCCTAATCAATCCCCAGCGTGCCGGTCGGACTCAGCCGATCCGGCTCCCAAGGCATTCAATCATGTCCCAGCGTCCACCCGCCCCGCCTTCGCTCGCCGAGCTGCGCGAGGAGATCGATCGCATCGACGAAGGCATGCACCGGCTCCTCATGCAGCGCGGCGACATCATCGACCGGCTGATCCAGGTCAAGCAGACCCAGGAGGTCGGTTCTGCCTTTCGCCCCGCACGCGAAGCCGACATGATGCGCCGCCTGGTCCAGCGCCATCGCGGCATCCTGCCGCTCGACACCGTCGAGAGCATCTGGCGCGTGATCATCTCGACCTTCACCTATGTGCAGGCGCCGTTTTCCGTGCATGCCGACGTGTCGCTCGGTGAATCCGCGATGCGGGATTCCGCACGCTTCCATTTCGGCTTCACCGTTCCCTATGTCGCGCATTTCAGCGCCGCTGCCGCGGTCGAGGCAGTCGCCAGATCGAAAGGCGACCTGGCGCTGGTTTCCGCGGTCTCCAGCCGCACCCCGTGGTGGACGACGCTGGAAGCGGATGGCGCCCCGAAGATCATCGCGCGGCTGCCCTTTGTCGAGCGTGCCGACCACCCGGCGGCACTGCCCGTGTTCGTGGTCTCGCGCGTGGCCGACAGCGCCATGGTGACCGAAGTCGAAACCTGGAGCGTGCGCGTCTCGGGCTGGAATGCCGAGGTCGCGCACGCGCTGTCGCCGCTGGCCGAGATCGTCGCCGTGCCCGATACGGCTTTCGACGGTGCGGCGCTCTTGGTCTCGATCGCCGGAGCCAACCGGTTGGAAAAGATCAAGCTGGCGCTCATCGAGGCCGGCGCCTCGGTGCGCTCAACGGCTCTCGTCGGCAGCCACGCAACGCGCTATACGGTCCCTCCAAGCGGATCGGCCAAATAGCCGCCTCGCCAATTCCGGAGTTGAAGATGTCCCGCCCCGTGCCGAATCCCGGCATTCTCGATATTGCGCCCTATACGCCCGGCAAGAGCCCGGTGCCGGAACCGGGCCGCAAGGTGTTCAAGCTTTCGGCCAACGAAACACCGTTTGGCCCCTCGCCCAAGGCGATCGAGGCTTACAAGGATGCGGCGGCGCATCTGGAGGACTATCCGGAAGGCACGTCCAGGGTCTTGCGCGAGGCGATCGGCCGCGCGTTCGGGCTCGACCCCAACCGCATCATCTGCGGCGCCGGTTCGGACGAAATTCTGAACCTGCTGGCGCACACCTATCTGAGCCAGGGCGACGAGGCGATTTCCACGACACACGGCTTTCTCGTCTATCCGATCGCGACCATGGCGAACGGCGCGAAGAATGTGGTCGCGCCCGAGACCGAGTTTACCGCCGATGTCGATGCTATTCTCAAAGCGGTGACGCCGCGCACCAAGATGGTGTGGCTCGCCAACCCGAACAATCCGACCGGGACCTATCTGCCGTTCGACGAGGTCAAGCGGCTGCGCGCCGGCCTGCCCTCGCATGTGCTGCTGGTGCTCGACGCGGCCTATTCCGATTACGTGTCGCGCAACGATTACGAGCGCGGCCTTGAACTCGTGGCGACCACGGAGAACACCGTGATGACCCACACCTTCTCGAAGATCCACGGTCTCGCCGCGCTGCGGGTCGGCTGGATGTTCGGACCGGAACACATCGTGGATGCCGTCAATCGGATTCGCGGACCCTTTAATGTCTCGACGCCCGCGATGCTCGCGGCGGTGGCCGCGATCGAGGACACCGCGCATCTGGAAATGTCGAAGGCGCACACAGAGAAATGGCGCAACTGGCTGACGGAGGAGATCGGCAAGCTCGGATTGAAGGTGACGCCAAGCGTCGCCAATTTCGTGCTGATCCATTTCCCGGCCGAGAAGGGCAAGACCGCGGCCGATGCTGACGCGTTTCTCACCAAGCGGGGGCTGGTGCTGCGCGCGCTGAATAACTACAAGCTGCCGCACGCCTTGCGCATGACCATCGGCACCGAGGAGGCCAACCGCCTCGTCGTCGAAGGCTTGCGCGACTTCGTGGGCGGCAAGTGAACGGCGTCGCACCGCAATTTGCGCGGCTTGCGCTGATCGGTTTCGGCCTGATCGGCGGATCGATCGCGCGCGCCGCGCGGGCGCAAGGGTTGGCGGGCGAGATCGTCACGACCGCGCGCTCGGAAAAGACACGCGCGCGGGTCGCCGAACTCGGCGTCGTCGACCGCGTGGTCGACACCAACGTGGAAGCGGTCAGGGATGCCGATCTCGTCATCCTCTGCATTCCCGTCGGTGCCTGCGGCGCGGTTGCGCAGGAGATTGCCGCATACCTCAAGCCAGACGCGATCGTCTCGGATGTCGGCTCGGTGAAAGGCGCTGTGGTCAAGGACATGGCGCCGCATCTGCCGAAGCACGTGCACTTCGTCCCGGCGCATCCCGTGGCCGGCACCGAACATTCAGGGCCCGATTCAGGCTTCGCCGAACTGTTCATCAATCGCTGGTGCATCCTGACGCCGCCGGAGGGTACCGACGCAGGCGCAGTCGATCGCTTGCGCGCGTTCTGGGCCGCGATGGGCGCCAAGGTCGAAGCCATGACGCCGGAGCATCATGATCTCGTGCTGGCGATCACGAGCCATCTGCCGCACCTGATCGCGTACACCATCGTCGGCACGGCCGACGAGCTCGCGCAGGTGACGTCGTCGGAGGTGATCAAGTTTTCTGCCGGCGGTTTTCGCGATTTCACCCGCATCGCCGCGTCCGATCCCACCATGTGGCGCGACGTTTTCCTGGCTAACAAGGACGCCGTATTGGAGATGCTCGGCACGTTCAACGAGGACCTCTCCAAGCTGACGCGGGCGATCCGGCGCGGCGACGGCGAGGCGTTGTTCGAGCACTTCACCCGCACCCGCGCCATCCGCCGCGGCATTGTCGAAATCGGGCAAGATTCCGCTGCGCCCGACTTCGGGCGTCCGCACCCGCAGCTCCAGAAGAAGCCGGACTAAAAAGGAGGGCCCAACCAGGGATTGGCCGAGCCCTGTCGGTTGGAGCAACACACGGGAAAGATGTTGGGCGTCATGACGCCCGCAGGGAGGACTTCGAAACTTCAGTAGGCTCTGCCGAAGGGCCTGTGATGCATCCGATGCGGCCGCACCTCCAGCCTCGAGCCACCTATGTCAGGACGCGGAGGGTAAAAGGCCAGCGCATCGCGCGGCGCCGATCGCCCCGCATTGAGAACGTCGGCGTTGGGATGATAGAATGCAAAAGCACCGGGTTCCTGAACTGCGGCCTGCGCAAACGCCTGTGTGGCAAACAGCGCGGAGAAAAGCACCGCCGCGCCGAATAACTTGAAACCAGCCATCGCTCTCCTCCTGTCACGGCCCACAACGGAGGGTTCGGGCCGTCTGAGAACTAGACCTACAGTTGGGCGCTCTCATTCCCGACCAAAAGAGGAGCAGCCATCACGCTTGCGCGAGTGCGCTACAAGCTTCGGAAATTACCGCTCGCGAGGACGTGAAATGATGCTCGAACTTCAAAATAGCGGCGGGATATCGGCGACTTTCAAGGGTCCTAAGAACACCGCACCGTCGACGAAGCGCAGGGGAAAGGCCCGCGCCTTCTTGCCTTCGAGCTGAGCTTCGGTGCCGAGCGCATTGATACCGGCGGCGACACCGACGTTCGCGTTCTGCTTCACAACTTTGCCGAGGCCAGGAATAGCGCGATCGAGCGCACCGAAGAGATTATTGATGTCCTGGCTCTTCACGCCAGGCGCGACACGGTCCAGCGTTGCTTGCGGCACGCCTTGCTCCAGCATCTTGTCGATTCCCAGCGCCGGGATCACTTTCTCGATCCCCGCGACCGTCATCTGCAATTCGCCATCGAGCCGGCCATTGGCCGAAAGACCCAGATTGCCGGCCGCGACTGCAATCACATCGCCCTGCTGGACGCGCGATTGCAGAATTTCGATATGGCCGCCCGCGGCCTGGATCTCGCGAAAGCGCTCCGGCCACGGCTTGGGCGCGAAATCCTTCAGGCCACTCACCATCGCCCGCACATCGGCATCGAAAGGCTGCGCGAGGAGCGGATGCACCCCCTGGATACTGCCCTGGTTGATCTCCACCACACTTTCGATATCGGGATGATCGGTCGGCGAGCCCTGCGCGATGCGGCCGTGCAGCTCGATATGCTTGGCGCTGGCAAACGGGACTTGCACGGTCCCTTCGAGGCGATCGATCGCGGCATCGTCGAACACGATTGAAGCGCGCTGGGGCGTCGCCGGCAGGCCAACCACGCTGCTGCGTCCCTTGCTCCAGTTGACGATGTAAGTCGGCTGCTGCGTACCTTGCTCAAAGATCTTTGCCGGCGCAGTGAACTCGGCGATCACGAGTTTCGGATCGTAGATCTGCGCGACCGCGAGTATCTCGCCAAGCTTTGCCGTAACCGGGGTTTGCGACGGCTGGCCGGCCGTCTGCGAGATCAGTGACACGGTCACGTCGTTGCAGCGGACTTCGAGACGGAATGGGAAGCCTGCGATCGAACGTCGCGCGCAGTCGTAGACCCGGCCGGATCTTGCCTCCTGCGCGCGCCAGGCATCGGCCTTCACACCGACCTGGGAGGCGGCGTAAAACCAGAATACGCTCCAGCCGATGGCGGCGATCAGAAGCAGAACGGGAGCAACGAAAAGCGGCCAAAGCGGGCGCTGGCGCGGCGCAAGCGTAATATCAGACATGGGCCGACCCCTTTGAGCAGCAATTTTGTCAATAAAGCGGAGACAGATCGGCACGGCCAAGCCGGGCCATTTTGATCATTCGCCAAATTCTGCTAGCCGTTAACCGCAATGGCGGCAATGACCCTTTCCGATACGGACTCTTCCAAAGGCGACCTCTGGGTGTTCGGCTACGGTTCGCTGATGTGGCGACCGGGCTTCGACTATCTCGAGCGGGTTCCGGCACGGCTGATCGGCGAGCACCGCGCGCTGTGCGTCTATTCCTTCGTGCATCGGGGCACGCCGGAGAGACCCGGATTGGTGCTCGGCCTTGACCGCGGCGGGGCGTGCCGCGGCATCGCTTTCCGGGTCGACGCCAACAGGCGCGCGGAGACCATCGCCTATCTGCGCGCGCGCGAGCAGGTCACGTCGGTCTACCGCGAGGTCACGCGTTCGGTGTGGCTGGAGGACGACGCGCGGCAGCGCGTGAGCGCGCTTGTTTACGTCGTCGATCGCGGCCATGTGCAGTATGCCGGTCGGCTGACGCCGGCCGAGCAGCTTCGCCACGTGCTGCAAGGGCACGGCCAATCCGGCAACAACCGCGACTACGTCCTATCGACGGTGAAGGCCATCGAAGCGGAAGGTTTTCGCGACGGCGCGCTGCATCAGCTCGCGCTGATGCTGCATGAGTCGCATCCGCTGCATGCCGCGCCGGATGGCGAGAAAAGCGTCACGCCTTGACCGTCGTCGACGCGCGGCCGAACAACCGCGTCTGCTCGGCGCGGCCGGCCGCGACGAGTCGCTCGGTCGTTTGTTCGATCGCGGTCCGCAGGCGCTCGAGAAATTCCTCGCGCGGCAACCCCGGCGGCAGAGGGTCGAGAAACTCGACCACCAGCGTTCCCGGATAACGCATGAAGGTGCGGCGCGGCCAGAACAAGCCCGAATTGAGCGCAACCGGCAGGCACGGCACGCCGCACTCGACATAGATCTGGCCCACGCCGGGCTTGTAATGTGGCACCGCGCCGGGCGCGGTGCGCGTGCCTTCGGGGAAGATCACAAGCTGGCGGCCGTGACGAACCTCCTGCACCGCGCGACGCACCATCGCCAGCAGTGCACGCCCGCCGGCGCGGCGGTCGATCGCGATCATGTTCGCCTTTTTCAGGAACAGGCCGAAGATCGGAATCCACAGCAGCTCGCGCTTGAGCACGAAGAACGGCGCCTCGAACAAGTGAAGCAGCGAAATGGTCTCCCACATCGACTGGTGCTTGGAGGCGACGAGCAGCGGCCCGTTCGGAATCTTCTCGGCGCCCCTGAACTCGACCTTGATGCCGCAGATGACGCGCATCAGGACGATATTGGTCTGTGCCCACCAGTTTGCGACACGCAGCAGGGCTGCGCGTGGCAGCACGAGCGTTGGCACCGCAATCACGGCCCAGAACAGGAAGACCGGATAGAACAGGATGTTGAAGAGGAGCGAACGCAGGAAAATCGCAACCATCGAAGACCTTAAATTAGTTCGCCAAATTAGTTCGCCTGAGCCGTCGCCGGCCGGCGCGGCGGGCCTAAAGTCGCGGGAGCTTCCGGCGCATCGAAGTTCAACTCGATGTCGAGATCGGCCAGACGCACCCTCAACTCAGCAGCGAGATATTTCACATACTCCGATAACACCAGTCGCAGGGTCGCACCACCGGACCACCATGGTTCTTCGCGCCATTTGTCGCTGACCACCGCGAAAGGGATGAGCTCGATGTCGGGCATCGCGTGCGACAACTCAACGATCGCACGCGGCATGTGGTAGTTCGACGTCACCACGATCAACGATTTGAATCCGCGCTCATGCGCCCAGCGCCGCGTCTCCGCCGCGTTGCTGCGGGTGTTGACGGCGGAGCGGTCGAGATCGACGCAGCATCCCAGGTAGGACTGGCCTTCGGGAAGCGAGCGCGAGATGTCATTGGCTCCGCTCGAGGGATGCACGCCGGAGATCAGCAGCCTTTTGCCGTAGCCTGCGGCCAGCAGCTCCATCGCGTCGGATACCCGCGAGCTCCCGCCGGTCAGCACCACGATGCCATCCGCCTTGTGGTGGGGTGCGATCTCGGTGCCGCGGAGCTGCGCCAGGAAGCCGCCAAAGCCGGCCGCGACAGCAACGACGGCAAAACCCAACACCGCGACGATGGTCCTGCGCAGCCGGCCTCGTCCCCGGCGCGCGGGCGCATGCGGCTTGTCGTCGGGCGTGCTCATATGATGGTTAACGTCCTCTTCGCCGGGTCATGTTAGAAAGCTTTTTGGGCGAAGTGGAGTCCGCCGCGTCACGCCCACGTCACTCGATCTCGTCCAGCGTGGCAAACAGCGTCCGGCGCGAGGCCCAGGCGGTGATCGCCGCGATCAGCACCGCTTGCACGGCCAGCGCGAGATAGCCCGATGGCCGCAACGAGAACGTGCCGAGCAGCGCCGCGAACTGGTCACCGACCGGCGTGCCGGAGAACCAGGTGGCGATCGATTCGGAAAAGCCAAACGCGAGCATGGCGAGGCCGCCGCCGATCAGGCCGCCTTCGAGCCCGAGCAGCAGAAAATGCCAGAAGAAGCGGTCCGCGATGTAGCGGTCGCCGGCGCCCACGAAATGCAGCACCTCCACGATCGGACGGTTGGCGGCCATCGCGCCGCGTGTCGCGAAGGATACCGAGATGATGGTCGCGACGATCACCAGCGCCAGAATGCCGAGCCCCGCAAACACCGTGGCGCCGCTCATCGAGCGCATCCGCTCGATCCAGGCGCGGTGATCGTCCACGGTGGCGGTGGGGGTAGCCTGCGTCACCGCCTTGCGCAAGCCGGCCAGATCGAGCGCGCTGCCAGGCTGCACGCGCCCGACGATGAGGCGCGGCACCGGGAGATCGTCCAGCGCCAGCCCGCTGCCCAGCCACGGCTCCAGCAGCTTTGCCGATTCATCCCTGGTGAAGGGACGGACCTCGAGGATGCCCGATTGCGCGCGCATCGCCGCCGCGGCCGCCGCCGTGTCGCGCTCGAGATCGCGCCCGGTTTGCGGCCGCACCTGAACGGTGATCTCGCTGCCGACGTCGGACTGCCACTCGGCGGCCGAGGCGCTCACCAGCAGCACGGCACCTGTCGTCAGCGAAGCGAGGAAGGTCATGATGGCGACCACGGCGACCAAAGCGCGCCCGGCGATCGAAGCCCGCGGCACGATCGGCGACAGGTTGCGGGCGCGCGCCGGCAACTGCGGACGCTCGTTGCCGAGGTCCACCAGAGGTCCGTGCTGCTCAACCCTGCTCATGGCCTACTCGTAAATATGCAGACGGCCCTGGTGCAGCACCAGCCGCCTTGCGTCATATTGGTCCATCAGCGTGATGTCGTGGGTGGCGATGACCACCGCGGTGCCCGACTTGTTCAATTCGATAAACAACCTGAGCAGCCGCCGTCCCAGCGTCGGATCGACGTTGCCGGTCGGCTCGTCCGCCAGCAAAAGCTGCGGACGGGAGATCACGGCGCGGGCGATCGCCGCACGCTGCTTCTCGCCGCCCGAGAGGATCGGCGGCAACGCGTCCATCCGCTCGCCCAATCCGACCCATTTGAGCAGATCGATGACCTCCTTGCGGTAGCTCGATTCGTCGCGCCCCATCACGCGAAACGGCAGCGCGACGTTCTCATACGTCGTCATGTGATCGAGCAGGCGAAAGTCCTGCAGCACGATGCCGATCCGTTTGCGCAGGTTCGCGACGCCGTCCTTGCCCAGGAGCGAGACGTCATGGCCGAACAGATTGACAAGGCCGCGCGTCGGCCGCAGCGACAGGAACAAGAGCTTCAATAAGGACGTCTTGCCCGCGCCGGAGGGGCCGGTGAGGAACTGGAAGGAATGCGCCGGGATGGCGAAACTGAGGTCGCGCAAAATCTCCGGTCCAAGCCCGTAACGCAATCCGACATTTTCGAACCGAACCAAGCCTAGCTCCGTTCGATGGGGGACCCGGATGGAACCGGTAAACCGCGCATAAAACGCGTGCCGCGAAGCGGTTTTGCTTCGGCTATGGTTTCCGGTTCGTTAACGGTCGCCTTGTAGCATTGCTGCAGGGTAAGCTGAGAATCCTGCTTCATGCACATCGTCTGTCCCCATTGTACAACTTCTTACGCGATCGATCCGTCCACATTGGGCGCCACCGGCCGCATGGTCCGCTGCTCCCGCTGCAAGGAAGTCTGGCTGGCGCGCCCCGAAGATGCGGTCGAGCCGGTCGCGCCTATGATGGCTGGAGCCAGCCCGACGAACGACACCGATGCCGCGGCCGAATGGGAGGCCATGGCGCGCGGAGAAGCCGGCGAAGAGCCCCCGCATGTCGAGAGCCCATCCATTGCGGGCGACTTCCCGTCCGACCGCAACTTCTCGTCTCACATAGATGAAGCCGATTGGCAAACTATGGCGAGCCATGAGGCGGAGGAAGGGCAAGATGGCGGCCGTCAGCCCTGGTTCCGCAAGCTTTTGCCGCATTTGGCGCCGCGGGGGCGCGTCGGCAGGATGCTCCTAAAGCCAAGCACCGCCTGCGCCGCCATGGGGGCCCTCGCGGCTGCCCTGGTGATCTGGCGGGCCGACGTGGTGCGGCTGATGCCGCAAACCGCCGGCTTCTACCGGATGGCCGGCCTTGGGGTGAACCTGCGCGGTGTGCAGTTCAAGGATGTCAAGGTCACGACGGAGACGGTTGAAGGTAAGGCAGTGCTGGTGATCGAAGGCACCATCGTGGGCGAGACCCGCAAGAGCGTCGACCTGCCCCGGCTGCGCTTTTCCGTGCGCGATGCGCAAGGAGCGGAAATCTATGCCTGGAACACAGTGCTGGACCAGACGGTGCTGAAGCCCGGCGAACGCGCGCCCTTCAAGTCGCGCCTGGCATCGCCGCCCGCGGAAGGACGCAGCATCGACATCCGCTTCTTCAACAAGCGAGACATTGCCGGCGGAAGTGTATAATGCGGGGCAATCGCATTTTCGCTGGTGAGATTGTCTCCGATGTCGCGCGTCCTGATTGCCGATGACGAAGATTCCATGCGCACGCTGGTGGCGCGGGCGATCGCCATGGACGGTCACGAGACCGTGACCGCGCAGGACGGCGCCGAGGCGCTGGAGATTCTGACACAGGAGGACGGCGCCTTCGATCTCCTGCTCACCGACATCCAGATGCCGGTCATGGACGGAATCGCGCTGGCGCTGTCGGCGGCGCGCGACTTTCCGCGCCTGACCGTCTTGTTGATGACCGGCTTTGCCGACCAGCGCGAGCGCGCCTCCAACCTCAACGCCATCGTTCATGACGTGGTCACAAAACCGTTTTCGGTAGCGGATATCCGCACCGCCGTGGCGGACGCGCTGGCCGCGCGGAAGGGGTAGCGGCAAGTACGGAGGCGTGATCCGCCATGGCCGGGCTTGTCCTGGCCGTCCACGTTCTTGCCTCCGAATGAAGAAAGACGTGGATGCCCGGCACAAGCCGGCCATAACGAGCAAGGCCCGATGACTTTCGTACTAACGACAGCATTTCCAAATTCAAATTTCAAACGGCGCCCTCCGTCATTGCGAGCGTCAGCGAAGCAATCCAGACTCTCTCCGCGGATGCAGTCTGGATTGCTCCGTCGCTTCGCTCCTCGCAATGACGATGGAGGGAGAGGCATGTGTTCGCAGTCTCGCCTCAATTCGCCCGAGTTTTGCTTCAACACTCCCCCTCTTCGAAAATCAGAGGGCGCAGGGAATGCCGGATGCTGGCTGCACCCATGGCTACCGCGCAAAAAACTGCGCAACGCGCGCGCTGACCAACAGGTTCAGCCGGAGCAGTCCGGCATTCCCCGCAGGGCATCTACATCCCGCGGGAGACTTCCTTTGAGGGATCGACCGCAAGCGGCAGACGGACCGTCACGCGAAGGCCCGAGCGGTCGGTTCCACCGATGTTTTCCAGCCCGATGGTGCCGCCCAGCCTCTCCACCACACGGTTCACGATCGATAAGCCAAGGCCGCTGCCTTCTCCTTGCGGACAGGAGCCGCGAAAGAAGGGCTCGAAGATCCGTTCCAAATCGGAGGATGCGATACCGGGTCCCGTGTCCTCGATTTGCAGGACGGCCATCTCTCCCTCTCGATACACGCCGACATCGATGTTTCCCGAACGCGGCGTGACGCGCAGCGCATTATCGAGCAGATTGCGGACCATCGTCGTGAGCATCACAGGCTCGGCGCGTACCGCGACTGGTTCAACAAGCTGGAAGCCGAGATCTATCCCGCGATCAAATGCATGCGGGAGCAAGTCAGCGACGACCTCCTTGGTGGCGCCGTCCAGCGCGAGCAGCGGCATTTCGCCGGCTTCCGCGAGGGGAGCTTCCTGTCGAGCCAGCGCAAGCAACTGCTCGAGCAGATGCTTGGTGCGCTGCATGCCCTGCCGGAGCGCGGCAAGGCGGTCCCGCGCGGCCTCGGGAATGTCCACCGAATCGAGGTTCTCCGCCTGCAGGCTGAGCGCCGTAATCGGCGTCCGCAATTCATGTGCGGCATCGGCAACAAACCGCCGCTGCTGATCCATCAAGGAGCGTATTCGCGCCAGCAATCCGTTGATGGAGTTGATGAACGGATGCAATTCGCTCGGCGTACCCAAGAGCGGCAGCGGCGTGAGATCGTCGGCGCGCCTCGCGTCGAGATCGCCCGCCAGCCGCACCATCGGCCGCAGCGAGTGCGCGATGACCAGCGCGGTAACCAGCATCAGACATGGGATCAGCGCGGCGATCGGCAGCAGCGTGCGAAAGGCCATGTCGCGCGCGGTCTCGTCGCGAACCGCGGTCGGTTGCGCGACAGCGAACCGGCTTCCGTCCGAGCGCGTCTGCAACAGGACCCGGATCGGCTGCCCCTTGCGGGTCGCGATTTGCAGGCCGTCCTTCAAGCCGAAGAGCTGACGATCGTCGGCTGGGCCGCGCGGCGTCTTTCCCAGCTCGATCAGCCAGACGTCGGTATCCTGCTCAACGCCCTGCAGCGGCTGGCCGCCGGAAAAACTGCCGCTTTGAGCGACGCTCGCGAGCTGGATCAGGACCGAATCCTGCAGCTCCATGGCCTCGCCGAATGCCCATTGGTAGACGAACATGACGCCGATGGCGCCCGTCAGGATGATGATTGCGGTCAGCCCGATGAACAGGCGTCCGCGCAGCGACCTGATCATGACGAGCGGTCCACCATCCAGCCGACCCCACGCACGTTGCGGATCGCCGCAGCCCCGAGCTTCTTGCGGATGGTGTGGATCAGGAACTCGATCGCGTTGCTCTCGACTTCCTCGTTCCAGCCATAGATCCGCTGTTCGAGTTCGCTGCGCGACAGGATCGTGCCCGGCCGCGCCAACAGCGCCTGCAGCAGCGCGAACTCGCGCGCGGTGAGCACTGCGCTCTCGCCGGCGAAAGAGGCTTCGCGGGTAGCCGGATCGAGGCTGAGCTTGCCATTGCTCAGGACCGGCGAAGCACCGCTGCCTTCGCGGCGGAGCACGGCGCGCATCCGCGCCAGCAACTCCCGCATCGCGAACGGTTTGATCAGATAGTCATCGGCGCCGAGATCGAGCCCCTCGATCCGCTCGTCGATGCCATCGCGCGCGGTCACGATGATGACGGGTAGCCTACGGCCGAGCGCACGCAAATGCCGAAGCACGTCGCGGCCATCGGTCTTCGGCAGCCCGAGGTCGAGCAGAGCAAGCTCGTACGTCTCGCTCTCCGCCGCATGGATGGCGGTCTCACCGTCCGTCACCCAGTCGACCGCGTAGGCCGCATCCTTGAGCGCCTGCTGCACGGCCGTGCCGATCATCCTGTCGTCCTCGATCAGCAGAACTCGCATCCTCTTGATCCTCGTCCGGACACGGGCGGCGGAGCGCCCCGTTCTCATGCGCGAGACTTAGCGCAGACTTAGGACGCCGTCGCGCACCGCGCGCTGCGGGGAACACGCTCGTTTGAGCAGTTCCGCAAAATCTCGCGTTACCGCATGACGAGATTAGGTTCAGCTAGTTGCACGGCCGTTCACCTCTCCCCGCCGGCGAGAAGTGAACCGAGTCCGCGGCCGGCCTCGCGTCAGCCGAAGCTCATCTCACTCTAAGTCGCGCCTAAGTCGGCCGTGATTTGGCGACATCTGACGCTCATTTGCTTTCCGGGAGAACTACGTGTCCACCACCTGGCAAATCCGCCTATCGCCGATGCTGAACAAGGCTCCAGAGGTCACTCTGATCTTCTGGGCCATCAAGGTGCTCTCAACGACGGCCGGCGAGACCGGCGCCGATTATCTCGCGGTGCATGTGGGTCTTGGGGCAAACCTGACGATGGGATGCATGGCTTCCCTGCTGCTCGCGGCGCTGATCCTGCAGCTCCGCACCCGCCGCTACGTTCCATGGATCTACTGGCTGACCGTGGTTCTGGTCAGCATTGTCGGCACCCAGATCACCGATCTCCTGACAGATAAGCTTGAGGTCAGCCTTTATGTGAGTACGGCCTTTTTCGCCTGCGCGCTGGCCGCGACATTCGCGATCTGGTTCGCCGTCGAGCGCACGCTGTCGATCCGCACCATCGTGACCTCGCGCCGCGAGCTGTTTTATTGGGCCGCCATTCTCTTTACCTTCGCACTCGGCACGGCGGCGGGCGACCTCGCCACTGAAGCGCTCGGGCTTGGATTCCGGCTCGGTGTGATCGTGTTCGGCGTGCTGATCGCGTTCGTCGCCGTTTTCTATACGCTCGGCTCCAATCCGGTTCTCACCTTCTGGCTGGCCTACATTCTCACCCGGCCACTGGGAGCCTCGCTCGGGGACCTGCTGTCGCAATCGCGACATTATGGCGGCGTCGGCCTCGGCACGGTGCACACCAGCCTCGCATTCCTCACCATCATCATCGCGCTGGTCGCCTGGGTCACTTTCGAAGGTGAGCGCACCGAGCGCGCCGATCTCGCGCAGTGATTTCCGCATCTTGCACATCCACCAGAAGCCCTGGCGATCACGCACGGGCCGCAATGAGGAGATTTTAAATGAACAGACTGATCCTGGCCTCGGCCATCGGCGTAATGACGGTCGCTTGGGGCGAGCCGCATATGCGTGCAGGTGAGACAATCTCGTTCGTGCCGCTCGCCGAGGCCGCAATGTCGTCGAAGCTCGGCGACCTCTCGCCGTTCCGCGCCATCGTCATCGACGTCGCAGCCCTGATCGACAAGGGCGATCTGACGGGCGCCAAGACGCGGATCAAGGATCTCGAGGTGCAATGGGACGATGCGGAAGCCGCCCTGAAGCCGCGCGCCGCGGTCGAGTGGCACATCGTCGACAAGGCGATTGATCGGGCGCTCGACGCGTTGCGTGCAGCAACGCCGGATTCGGCCACGTGCAAGCAGGCCATCACCGAACTCTTGTCGGCGATGGACACGGTCGAGAAGTCCTGACGGGACCTGGCACCAATCGCCGGCCCTAGATTCGTGAGGGGGCAAGAAAGGAGCTAGAGATGAGAAGAATGTCTTCGGCCATGGTGAGCCTCGCAGCAGGCCTCATGTTCGGCACGCTGCCCGCTTGGGCTTACACCGGCGAGAAGCTGGCAAAGCAGGCCAAGATCGGGATCGCACAAGCGCGAGCCATTGCTCTCAAGGCCCACCCCGGCAGGATAACGGACGAAGAGCTTGAATGGGAGAAGGGTGGCAGCGGCCTGCGCTACTCTTTCGACATCAAGCATGGATCGACCACGCAAGAAGTCGGCGTCGATGCCCGCACCGGCAAGGTGCTCGAAAACAGGAAGGAGGGGCGTCACCCGGATTGAACGCGCATTCCGCCCGGCGAAAGCTTGGCGCTGAAACGCTTAACGCCTCGCGCGGCCTTGGTTGGAAACCACTCGACCCATTCCCCTTTAACGACGTGATGCAATGCCATGACAGCTTTCAAATCCCACGATCCACGCGACGCTTTCACAAAGGTTCCTGAGGTCACGCTGGTCTTCTGGATCATCAAGATTGCCGCCACCACCCTCGGCGAAACCGGCGGGGACTCGGTGACGATGACCCTGGACTGGGGGTACTTGACGGGGACGGCGATTTTTCTTGCCGCGCTCATCGCCCTGGTGGTGGCGCAGATTCTGGCGAAACGCTTCCATCCGTTCCTCTATTGGGCGACGATCGTTGCTTCCACCACCTTTGGCGCGACCATGGCTGATTTCGCCGACCGGTCGTTGGGGATCGGCTACACAGGAGGCTCGTCGCTGCTGTTGGCCCTGCTGCTGGCGACGCTGGCGCTTTGGTATTTTGTCGAGGGTTCGATCTCGGTTGCAACGGTGAGCCGGCCGAGAGTCGAAGCGTTTTACTGGGCCGCCATCACATTTTCCCAGACTCTGGGAACGGCGTTGGGAGATTGGGCAGCCGATACGACCGGCCTCGGCTATGAAGGCGGCGCGCTGTTGTTTGGAGCGGGGCTGGCCGTTCTGGCAGCGGCATATTTCTGGACCAACATCTCGCGGGTGACCTTGTTCTGGGCCGCTTTCATCTTGACGCGACCGCTTGGCGCAACCGTTGGCGACTTCCTTGACAAACCCATCGACCACGGTGGCCTCGCGCTCAGCCGGCCGGTCGCCTCCGCTGTCATCGCCATGTTCATCGTTGGCTGCATCCTACTCCTGCCGCAACGGGCAGGAAGGCACCCCGGCGAATCCTACGCGAGCACCGGAAGTTAGCTTAGAGTCCACCGGTCAGGTTGCAGAGCCGAGCGAGCGCCTACGACCAGGCTCGGCATTGCGAAGCGCGAAAGCGGCAAAGCGATCCGGACTGCATCCGCGGAGAAAGTCTGGATTGCTTCGCTTCGCTCGCAATGACGCGGGGTGTTGGGCGCGTGTCCGTCAGGCGCGCGCCAGCGCGTCGCGCACGTTGACGCGCTCCCCGCCCGGCTTGCTGACGTAAAGATGCCTCTCCAGCACCGACTGCACATTTTCGAACATGGCGTAGAGGTCGTCGCAATAGACGGAAGGATTATCGTAGCCGTTCTTCCTCGAAAAGCGGTGCGGAAGATAGCCGCCGCCACAGGCATTCATGAATTTGCACTGCCGGCATTTCTCGCACAGATTGATCGAGGCATCCCGCGCGACCTTCCAAGTTGGCTCGTTCCTCACCTCGTCGATCGCATGCTCGAAGATGTTGAATGTCGTCTGCGTGAGCCCGTCCCCCGCAATCCGCAGCACGTCGTGGGCTTCCACGGTGCCGTCGGTCATGATCGTGCAAAGCTCGACAGGCCTGTAGCCGACGCCCTCGGTCGGCGAATTGTTGGCGAGCATGGCGGCGATCATATCCGAAATGATTCGGATATTGACCGTCGGCTTGCTGCGGTTTGCCTCCAGCCACAAGTCGAACAGGCCGTTGTAGAACGCGGCGATCGATGGCGGCTTCTCATCTACCGTGGCATCGGGGATCATGATATCGTAATACGCAATTCCGTGCTCGGCGAAGAACTCGACATATTGGCTCGGCGGATAAGCAGGATTGCAGACCGCCAGCGCGCTTACGCCGATGTCGCGAGACACGAGCATGCGAGCCGCACGTTCGACGGCGGCGTGCGTCCCCGTGCCCTGAAATGTCCGGCGGTGAGCGTCGTGAATATGCGCCGGTCCATCCAGACTGATCGCTACCGAAATGTTGTGCGCCTCGAAACAGTCCAGCCATTCATCATCGATCAACACGCCGTTCGTGGTGACCGCGATGGGCATTTCGGTTCCCGTTCGCGATGAAATGGATGCGCAGGCCCCGGCAAAGCGGTGGAAATTCGTGGTTCCCCACAGCAAGGGCTCGCCCCCGTGCAGAACGATGGGAAAATCGTGAAAAGAGTATCTGGTGAGGTGCTCTTCGATCCGCAGCAGCAACTGCTGCGCTACCTCCTCGCTCAGGAGCTTGGGCTTGGCATAAACCGCCGCATCGCGGAACCAGTAGCAATAGGAGCAATCGATGTTGCATCTCGTTACCACCTTGACCAGCAACTGCGAAATCGGCCGGTCTTGAAACGCGACGGCATCTGCATCAATGGCCGACATACCGATCACCCGGACACGCTCGAAGAACCGACGCGCGATCTGGAGCGATGAGACCGCGTTGAAGCGTCGCGCTGCTCGAGCTTCTGTTTGAGCATGATCTTTTCGGAAAGCCGCTGCACAGTTTTCCGGACGATGCGCTAGTAGCCTCGGGCAAACCCTCTGCGGAACGCGCCGGCGCCCGGATAGTATCCGCCCCGGCGGAAGCCACCCGCGTGCGGCCCACGGATGAAGCCGCCACGCCTGAAATAGACCTGGGTCGGTTCGGCCTTGTCAGAGGCAACACCTTGCTCGGAGTCGCGCATGCTGTTCAGCAGCGCGTCGATGCCCTGATGATCGCTTTGGATCGTCGCGCCCGGCCCGTGCAATTGTAAAAGGCTCGCCAAGATCTTCAGCGTCAGCATGGCCATGCTCCTGCTTCTCGCCAAGAAAGCGCTTAACCTAAGTTATCCTCTTCTTGCGACCTCGGCAATGTCGTGCGCTGTTCAGGCCGCGTTGTGAACCGACAACTGGGACAGCATTGCTGACGAATAATTTGAGAACCGAGACGATTGCGGCGTCAAGCTCTCTGGCGTTCAATGATGCCGCGCTCATGTCGCCGGCAGTGTTGAATTGCTGACGCTGCTGCACGACACGAGCGCTCAGGGACTCCTCCGCATGGAGTATGGCCATGGCAGTCCGCGCAACCCACGCCGAGACAGGCGAGGATTTCATCCTTCTCGATGACATCCAGCCGTCGCGTCGCCTCGCCTTCGCGCGCGAACGAATGCTTCTCTGTCGCCTGTATCTCGGCCTGATCAGAACCATGAACGATGACTACGGCGCCGAGTTTACCAAATACAGCGACAGCGCCACATTCAGGACGATCGGCATCTATGTCTTTCTGCGCACCGTCATGTGCTCGCCGGTGCGCGCGAGCACGGTCGCGCAGGCGCTGAAGATTCCACGCGCCACGGTGCTTCGGCGTCTGCAGGAGATGATCAAGCAGGGTTATGTCGAGCGGGTGGGTAACGCCTATCGTGTGACCGACAAGGTCAACATTCCCGACCTGCAGAACAAGCTGCAACGGCGCGTGGATATGATCATCGAGACGGCCAAGGAGCTGTCCAGGCTCGATAGCTCAAGTCGATTGGCGAATTGACCGATCTGCGTGTCCCCGTTCATCCAACGCGCCGCCCGGGCGGGCGCCGTTTGCGCGGAAGGGATAGCCCTCGAATTGGGTCGTCCTGGGTCCCGGATCGCCCTCGCTGTCGCTCGCTTGCCCGGGACGACGTCCGTTGTTGCTTTCTCGATTCATTTTCGAACAGCGCACGCCGTCATTGTGCGTCCGCGCCGGCATCGTGCGATGGCCTGGGCTGTGTCAATTTGACGCGAAGAATCCAGTGCAACAGCGCGGGAACAGAACGAGGATCGGGCAACCAAAGCCGAGCTTGCTTATATAAGGCGCAGTCCGCGCATTGAACCGCGGCAAGTCCGGTACACTCAAAATGTTGCTTCTTGAACTCGCCATCGTCGTTGTCCTGATCGTCGTCAACGGTTTGTTGTCGATGTCCGAATTGGCGATCGTCTCCTCCCGCCCCGCGCGGCTCGAAATCCTCGCGCAAAAGCGCGTTCGCGGCGCTGAAACCGCGCTCAGGCTTGCTTCGGATGCAGGAAAATTCCTGTCCACTGTACAGATCGGGATTACGCTGGTCGGCGTCCTGTCGGGCGCGTTTTCGGGAACCACGCTTGGTCAGCGCCTGACCGAGCGCTTCGTCGAGCTCGGCCTGTCGAAATCGATATCGGACGTGCTTGGGATCGGCCTTGTCGTGACCATCATCACCTACGCGACGCTGATCGTCGGCGAGCTCGTTCCGAAGCAGGTGGCGCTGCGCGATCCAGAAGCTGTCGCCGTCAAGGTCGCCCCTGCAATGGATTTTCTGGCGAGGATCTCACTGCCGCTCGTGGCCCTGCTCGACGTCTCTGGAAAGGCGGTCCTGACGATACTCGGCAGGAGCGGCGCAGCCGAAGAGAAGATTTCCGAAGACGAGATCCATCACGTGGTGAGGGAAGCGGAGAGTGCGGGCGTGCTGGAGCCCGGAGAAAAGGAGATGATCGCGGGCGTGATGCGGCTCGGCGACCGCCCCGTGGGCGCCGTCATGACACCTCGCACCGATGTCGATGAGATCGACCTCAAAGACGATCCGAAGGTGATCCGCGAAGCCCTCGCGAAGAGCCCGCATTCGCGCCTGCCGGTCACCGACGGCGATCGCGATCGCCCCATCGGCATCCTGCAGGCAAAGGATATGCTGGTCGCCTATCTGCGCGAGGAAGTACCCGACTTTCGCGCCCTCGTGCGCGAAGCGCCGATCATTCCGGCATCCGCCGACGCCCGCGACGTGCTTGCGATCTTGAAGGCTTCGGCGGTGCATATCGGTCTGGTGCATGACGAATACGGTGCGTTCGAGGGCGTTGTCACGGCCACCGACATCCTCGAAGCCATCGTCGGCGCCTTTCATTCCGAAGAGGGGCCGCCTGAACCTGCCTACGTGGCGCGCGCCGACGGCTCGTTTCTGGTCGCCGGATGGATGCCGGTCGACGAATTCGCGGAGCTGTTATCGGTGCCCGTCCCGCCGCACCGCGGCTATCATACGGTCGCCGGCCTGGTCCTGCAGCAATCCGGAACGCTGCCTGACGTCGGTTATTCCTTCGATCTCGAGGGGTGGCGGATCGAGGTCGTCGATCTCGATGGGCGTCGGATCGACAAGATCCTGGCAACGAAGATCAGCGGGACGTTTCCCAAAATCTGACGCGTTGCCCGCACGCGGCGGGCAAGGGCACCAGGCTGGCCGCCATCAAGCTTCTCTTGCGTATTTTCTCAGCCGCGCTTCCAGGATCGCGACAATGGAATCGCGAACAGGATCGCGCGAGCCGCGCAGCCATGCAGCGGCCAGCGGCAATCTGCCGGCAGGCTCGGCCTGCCTGAGCTTGAGCGGCACGAAACGCACGCCCGCGATCGCCATCCGCGATGTCCAGCGCGGAACGATGGCTACGCCCAGCCGGGCCGCGACCAGATTGACGATGGTCTGTTTCTCGTCGGCGACCTGGACGACGCGCGGCTGCAGGCCGGCCTCCTCAAACAGCTTCATTGTCAGGTCGTGGCTGTGGGGGCGCGAGCGCCGGTCCGGGACGATCAGGGGCTGATCGGCGATTTCGGCAAGCGAGATCGACTTGCGGCCGGCCAGCGCGTGCCTTTGCGGAAGCGCCACCACCGCCGTCTCCATCAGCAGCGGCCGCAATTCGAGCCGCTTGTCCGGCCTGCCGGGCGGACGCACAAAGGCGAGATCGAGGGCGCCGGAAAGGATTTTTGGGAGCAGCCGGACCGTTTTCTCTTCGAGAAGCTGCACTGCCACCTCGGGATGCTTCACGCGGAAATCGTGCAGCAGCGGCGGCAGCAGGCCCGCCGCAGCGCTATCGATCGCGCCGACCCTGAGGCGGCGCGCTCCCCTTGCGCGGGAACGATTGCGGAGATTCTGCTCGACTGCTTCGACCCGCGTCAGGATGGCGCGGGCGTCACGAAGCAGCGCCGCGCCATCGTCGGTCAACGAAACGGCGCGCGTCGTTCTGGCAAACAGCCGCGTCCCCAGATCCTCTTCCAGCAACCTGATCTGGCGGCCAAGGGCGGAGGGCAGGATCTGCAGGTGTTGCGCCGCCCTGCCGAAGTGCAATTGCTCGGCGGCCGCCACAAAGCAGCGCAGTTGATGCAATTCCATGGCCGATGTCCTCCCCCGAGTAACGCGCGATTATATCATTTTTTTGTATAAACCGGGGGCAATTGCATTGTCGCGGTGCCGCCGCCTAGGCTTTGAGCCGCGGCGCGAACGGATTGTCCGCCGAGATCAATAAAGAAGACCAATAACGAGGGTTCAAGGAGGCCCAAGTGGCGGGCGAGCTCGAGACGCGCGTGCTGCGCAAGATCACTCTGCGCATTGTCCCTTTCATTATGCTGCTCTACTTCGTCGCCTTCATCGACCGCGTCAATATCGGTTTCGCCGCGCTGACGATGAACAAGGATCTCGGCTTCTCGCCGGCGGTCTTCGGTTTCGGCGCGGGCATATTCTTCTGGGGCTATTTCCTGTTCGAGGTCCCCTCCAACGTGATCCTGCACAAGGTCGGCGCCCGCATCTGGATCGCGCGGGTCATGATCAGTTGGGGATTGGTTTCGGCCGCGATGGCGTTCGTGCAAGGAGCGACGAGCTTCTACGTGTTGCGCTTCCTGCTCGGAGCCGCCGAGGCCGGCTTCTTTCCGGGCATCATTCTCTACCTGTCCTACTGGTTTCCGGCGCGGCAGCGCGCCGCAGTGACCGCGTTATTCATGGCTGCGGCACCGCTCTCGACCGTGCTGGGCTCGCCGCTCTCGGGCGCGCTGCTTCAGATCGACGGGTGGCTGGGCTTCAAGGGCTGGCAATGGCTGTTCGTGCTGGAGGCGCTGCCGGCCGTCCTGCTCGGGCTCGTCGTCCTCGGCTTTCTCACCGACCGTCCGGAGCAGGCGAAATGGCTCGGTGACGAGGAGCGCAACTGGCTGGTCAGGACCATGAATGCGGAGAACACGGACAAGGCTGCCACCGCGAGCCACAGCCTGTGGGCGGGGCTTGCCGATCTGCGCGTCCTTGCGCTCGCCCTGGTCTATTTCGGCACCTCCGCGGGCCTTTATACCCTCGGCGTTTGGGCGCCGCAGATCATCAAACAGTTTGGACTCTCGGCGCTGGAGGTGGGCTTTCTCAATGCCGTCCCGCCGACGGTCGCTGTCGTCGCCATGATCGTCTGGGCGAGACATTCGGACCGCACCGGCGAGCGCACCTGGCACGTTGTGCTTGCCTGCCTGCTCTCCGCGGTCGGGCTCAGCTTTGCCGGCATGGCGACGGGCGTCGCCGCCGTGCTGGCTGCGCTGACGCTGGTCAATATCGGCATCAGCTCGTCAAAGCCGCCGCTCTGGAGCGTGCCGACCCTATTCCTGTCGGGCCCGGCCGCGGCAGCCGGCATCGCCACCATCAATTCGATCGGCAATCTCGGCGGCTTCGTCGGGCCCGCCATGATCGGCTGGATCAAGGACCGGACCGGCAGCTTCGTCGGCGGCCTCTATTTCGTCGGCGCCTTGCTGGTACTCTCGGCCGTTCTTACCCTTCTGCTCTCGCGCTCGCAAAGCGGACGGACCGAGCCGGCCGCTCAAACGCATTAAGATCCGCTTTCAACGGAAACATCCCTCTCACGGAGCATTCCCATGCGCACCTATTCGATTGCAGCCATTCCCGCCGATGGGATCGGGCCCGAGGTGATCTCCTCCGGCATCCGCGTGCTGGAGGCGCTGGCCAGGCGCGATGGCGCCATCGCCTTCAACGTCAAGACCTTCGATTGGGGCTCCGATTACTACAAGAAGCACGGCGTCATGATGCCGGCCGACGGCCTTGCCGAACTGAAGAAATTCGACGCGATCTATTTCGGTGCCGTCGGGGCGCCCGATGTGCCCGATCACATCACGCTCTGGGGCCTGCGGCTGCCGATCTGCCAGGGTTTTGACCAGTACGCCAATGTACGGCCGACCAAGATCCTGCCCGGTGTCGCCTCGCCGCTGCGCAATGTCGGCGTCGGCGATCTCGACTGGGTGATCGTGCGCGAGAATTCCGAGGGCGAATATGCCGGCGCCGGCGGGCGGGCGCATAGGGGCCTGCCCGAAGAGGTCGGCACCGAGGTCGCCATCTTCACCCGCGTCGGGGTGACGCGGATCATGCGCTACGCCTTCCAGCTTGCGCAGTCCCGCCCGCGCAAGCTGCTGACCGTGGTGACCAAGTCGAACGCGCAGCGCCACGGCATGGTGATGTGGGACGAGATCGCGGCCGAGGTCGCGCAAGGCTTTCCCGACGTGACCTGGGACAAGATGCTGGTCGACGCCATGACGGTTCGCATGACGCTGAGCCCCAAAAGCCTCGACACGATCGTCGCAACCAACCTGCACGCCGACATCCTGTCCGACCTCGCCGGTGCGCTCGCCGGCAGCCTCGGCGTTGCGCCGACCGGCAATATCGATCCGGAGCGCCGCTTCCCCTCGATGTTCGAGCCGATTCACGGCTCGGCCTTCGACATCACCGGCAAGGGCATCGCCAATCCGGTCGCGACATTCTGGACGGCGGTGCAGATGCTGGAGCATCTCGGCGAGAAGGAAGCCGGGGCGCGGCTGATGACGGCGGTCGAGAAGGTCTGCGCGGCCGGTGTGCTGACGCCCGACATCGGCGGAACGGCCACGACCAAAGAGGTAACCGACGCCGTGATCGACGCGATCCACGGCTCCAACGTCTGATCGGGCGATCCTGCGCGGGCTCGCCCGGGCCCAGCCCTGGCTCAAATCGGTGGAACGAAGACAGGGTTGGCGCTTTGAGTGGCCAGGGCGAGGACCCGCGCCGGCGGAGGCGATGCCGGCCGGGTTCTTGTCGAGCATGACAGCGTCACGTTTTTCGATTATCTCAGCGATCTTGTCCGGACCGGACCAACGCTTGTGAATATGAACGATGTGCGTGCCGTGCTGGTTGCAGCCGGCGCAGAAAGGACGAAGTGATCATGCGTCGTCATCGACGGGCCAAAATTGTCGCGACCGTCGGTCCTGCCAGCGCCTCTCCCGATATGCTGGAAGCGCTGTTTCTCGCCGGCGTCGATACATTCCGCCTGAACTTCAGTCACGGGACTCAGGACGACCACGCCAGAGTGCATGCCGCGATCCGTGCGCTGGAGCAGAAGCGCAGGCGGCCGATCGGCATCCTGATGGACCTGCAGGGCCCGAAAATCCGCGTCGGCACCTTGCGCGATGGCAAGATCAGCGTCGTATCAGGCGAAACCATCCGCTTCGTGTTGTCGGGATCAGAAGGCGACCGCGCGGCAATCCCGCTGCCGCATCCCGAAATCTTCGCGGCCGTGGCGCCCAACCACGATCTCCTGATCGATGACGGGCGGGTTCGCGTGCGGGTCACGGGGCTCGGCAATGATTTCATCGAAGCCAAGGTGGTCGTCGGCGGCACCATCTCCAATCACAAGGGCGTCAATCTGCCCGGAACGGTGCTTGATCTCTCGCCGCTCACAGCGAAGGACCGCACCGACCTCGAATTCGGCCTGCGGCTCGGCGTGGACTGGGTGGCCCTGTCCTTCGTGCAGAAGCCGTCGGACCTCATCGAGGCCCGCGCGCTGATCGCCGGACGCGCCGGGCTGATGGCGAAAATCGAAAAACCGGCGGCGCTGGAGCGGATCGACGATATCATCGGCCTCTCGGACGCCGTCATGGTGGCGCGCGGCGATCTCGGCGTCGAAATCCCGCATGAGGACGTGCCCGGCCGCCAAAAGGAGCTGGTGCGCGCCTGCAGGCTGGCGGTGAAGCCTGTGATCGTCGCCACACAGATGCTCGATTCGATGGTCGCCGCGCCCACCCCGACGCGCGCGGAGGCGTCCGATGTGGCGACCGCCATCTACGACGGCGCGGACGCGGTGATGCTCTCGGCGGAGTCGGCGACCGGCCGCTATCCGCGCGAGGCGGTCGAGATGATGGACCGCATCATCAAGAGCACGGAGCGGCACAAGATGTACCGATCGATCATCGAGGCGGCGCAGCCGGGCGAAGAGCAGACCCCGCCGCACGCGGTTGCCGCCGCCGCGGCCGATCTCGCTTCCGCCGTCCATGCGACCGCGATCGTGGCCTACACCTCGAGCGGGACCACGGCCGCACGCGTCGCACGCAAGCGGCCGAGCCTGCCGATCCTGGCGATTACTCCGAACCCCGAGATCTGCCGGCGGCTGTGCCTGCTTTGGGGCGCTCACAGCGTGCTCTCC
This sequence comes from Bradyrhizobium sp. STM 3562, assembly GCF_045571435.1. Taxonomy (NCBI): domain Bacteria; kingdom Pseudomonadati; phylum Pseudomonadota; class Alphaproteobacteria; order Hyphomicrobiales; family Nitrobacteraceae; genus Bradyrhizobium; species Bradyrhizobium sp. STM 3562. The sequence continues at coordinate 863,141 of NZ_CP120694.1, read as the reverse complement.
GACGACGTGCAGAGCTACGAGGAAATGGTCGCGCATGCGACCGAGCTCGCGATCGAGGAAGAGTTCGCCCAAGAGCGCGATTTGCTGGTGGTCGTCGCCGGCATTCCGTTCGGGCAGGTGGGAACGACCAACAATCTGCGCGTCGTTTCAGTGTCCGCATGAGTGGAGCTTTTTGTTTGAGCATGATCTTTTCGGAAAACCGGTTTCCACTTTTCCGGATCATGCTCTACCCCGTGAACATCCAGAGCTGCTCGCTCGCCATATAGCCGGCCAGCAGCAGCGCGCCGAAGCCGACGATCAGCGCCGCGGCGCCGACCTCGACCGCTCTCATCGCGAGCATGCCGAGCCCGGCCCGCGCCGTCGCCACGCGGCCTGCGAGATGCCGCGCGCTGACGGCGAGCGTTGCGATCATGGCAACGGTGATCGCGGTGCCCAGTCCCATGATCAGCGTCGCGCCGACACCGGTCCAGAACAGGTCCTGCGCCAGCGCAAAGATGAGGACGATGATCGCCCCTGAACATGGCCGCAGCCCGACCGCGACCACGGCGGACAGGCCGCGTCGCCAGCCGCCTGCGCCGGCGAGATCCGCCGGCTCGGGCCCATGAGCGTGGCTCCAGGCGGACGCGTGATGATCATCGTGATCGCAATGGAAGCCGTGCACGTGGCCGGTGCATCCCTCGACCTGGCATTGCCCGCCACGGATGGCGATTGCGCCAGGCCGCTGGCCGTCAAGCCGCTGGCCCGTTAGCTGAAGCGGCTTGCCGCCTTGAGCCGGAGCGAAGGCAAGGACCGGCGTTTGCCGCCAGGCCAGTTCGCGGCAGGCGATGAGAAAGCCGCGGCCCTTGACGTAGAGCAGGCGCAGGCCGATCAGGATGACAAGGCCGTAGCTCGCGATCTCGACGAGATGGACCGTCAGTCCGATCGCCTTGGCGGTCGCGCCGAGAAGCGCTGCGGCAATCGCCACGATGATGATGGCGACGACCGATTGAATGCCTGCCGACGCAAATGACAGCACGACGCCGCGGCGCCAGGTCTCCGCGTTGGCGACGAGGTAAGAAGAGATCACAGCCTTGCCATGCCCCGGCCCGAGGGCGTGGAATACGCCGTAGACAAAGGAGACGCCGAACAGCCACCACATCGCGGCGCCGTCCGCCTTGGCCGCCCTGATCAGGCCCGATAGCGACCGGTAGAAGGCTGCCTGTTGCGCAAAGATCCAGCCTGTGAGTCCGGAGACCGATGTGGCAGCGGCCGGATGAGGGGCTCCGAATGGTGCCCCCTGCGCGGACACCGCATGAATTGCGCAGATCGCGAACACTGCCGCCATCGCCGTCAGCTTTGCAGCACTCGATCTGGTCATGGGCATTTCACCAGCATCTTGTTGGCGAAGATTTCTCCATAGGTGCTGGAGGCATCGAGCGGCTCGTTGTCGAGCTGACTGAGCCGCGCCTGTTCGGCCGGTGTCGGCTGGTGCGGCAAATCATAGGTCAGAATGCATTGCGGCGCGCCGGTCAAGGAAACCGGCTTGTCCTTGGCGAATTCGAAATCGACGAAGATCGTGGGATCGTAGACCTCGATTTGCACGGATTTCGCCGCGGGAGCCGCCTTCAAAGGCAGCGTGAAATGCAGCGTGAGGGCGGCGTTCTTGTAGTCGAGCCAATAGTCGACGGGATCCGAGAACTTCAGCTTCTTGCCGTCGGCGCGGGCAAAGGTGAAGTAGCCATACTCCTTCAGCGACTCCACGTTGGTCTGGGCGAGAGAGGCCAGCTCCTCCCGCGTGTACTGGCCCTTCTTGGCGTGCTGGATGCCCTGCAGCGCAAAGGCGGAAAACATGTCATCGAAGGTCCAGTCGTGGCGAACGCCGGTCATGGTGCCGTCGGCCGCGTAGAGCACTTCGCTGTGGAAGGTGACCCAGACGTGGGGATGCGCCTGCGCGCCCGTGATGAACGAGGAAAGCAGGAGAATGGCGCAGAAGCCGTAAGAGGTGCGTTTTGTCATGGCCCGTCTGCCGGATCGGGAAATCGGTTTGAAGCGCCCGCGGGCGGCGGACGGCGTGATCTCGGATGCGCGGAAGCTTTGCGTGGTGAGGCGTACGCCTTCGTCGCGCAACTGCGGGACGCCAGCGACGCCCGCGCATCGCCGCGGCATCATCGTGCAGACGACGGCGAGGGACATCGGCCCTCGGCCTTCAATCAGGATGAGCGGGCGACCTCGACCCAGTCGCGCAAGACCGGCGGCGCGCGCGACAGAAAAGCCGCACGGCGCGGCCGCAATGGGATCTCGAAAACGGAAATGACCGAACGATCGAGCTCCGCGAATTCGGGCAAGGGAGGATTCGCCGGCGCATCCGGCATCGACGAATTCGACAGCAGGAAGCTGGAGAAGCAGATCGTGCAATGGTCGTCGTCATCGGCAAGCCGCGACGGAAGCCGCTTCGTGGCTTTCTGCTGTGATGCGAGGTGCCCAACGCCCGCAACAGCCGCCTCGCCACGCTTTGCGAAGGCCAGATCCTGGGTATGAAAGTGCGCGAACGACAGCACGAGCTGCAGCATGAGCGCAGCGAGCGCGAGACAGGCTCCGCAGCGCTGCACCAAGGCCCGTGCCAACATGACTTTCGCCGCCAAGGAGTCGTTCCCGTTCACGCCGCCACTATGCAGCAAAGGAATATGGCGATCCATAGGCCATTATCGCCCGCTGTACCAGACCGCGAGCGCCTCCGCCGCACGCTAGCGCGCGGATTTCGCCTTCGCTCCGGTATGACGAACATGCGCATGAGGATGGACGTGCGGCTTGCCGCCGCCATGCGCGTGCGCCTCCGCCTCCAGCGCCACCGGGATAACCACCAGCCGTCCGTGGCGAACCCCGCGTTCGGCGATGACATGCTCGGAGAAATGACGGACCTCGGCGGAGGAGCCGCGCAGCACGGCGACCTCCAGACAGGAGTTGTGGTCAAGATGAACATGCATGGTCGCGACCGAAAGGTCATGATGATCGTGCTGAGCCGTGGTCAACCGTTTGGCGAGCGCGCGAACCTCATGGTCATAGACATAGACCAGCGCACCGACGCAGGCGCCGCTTTCATGGCCATGCGCGCCCACCTGCAGGCCCGCGCGGATCAGATCGCGCAGCGCTTCCGAGCGATTCTGGTAGCCGCGCTCCTTCTGAAAGCGATCGAGCTCCTGGACCAGGTCCTTGTCGAGAGTTGCGGTGATGCGCTCCATGGCCGGGCCCCCTGTCTGCAGCCGCGGCACAGTAGCGAACGAGCACAATGCCGGTCAATTTGCCTCCCCGGCGCCGCCGGCGCGTTCCCCGAGATAGCCTCGCCAGGACGCGTCCGGTGCCAGTCCGGCACCGGCCGAAGCCGGATGCATCTGGAAATGAAGAGCGCGGGGCCTATTATAGTCTGACCTGCAACGATGAGACCCAGAGCGAACCGGCCTTGGACAAGATCAATCCCGCGCCGACCATCCTGACCCCGCCGCCGGTCGCGACGGAGGCGTTCACCGATGCCGGCGCTGCCGTCGGCCGCCTCGAGGAAATCTACGAGCGCAACACGCAATTCCTGCGGGATCGCTTCGAGGCCTATGTCAACGGCGATGCGCTCACCACGCGGGTGCGCGCCAACTATCCGTTCGTGCGCGTCACCACCTCCACTTACGCGCGGCTCGATTCACGGCTCTCTTACGGGTTCGTCGCGGGACCCGGCGTGCATGAGACCAGCGTGACGCGGCCGGATATTTTTCGCGCCTATCTCACCGAGCAGATCAGGCTGTTGATCGAAAATCACCGCGTGCCGGTCGAGGTCGGAGAGTCCAGCGAGCCGATCCCGATTCATTTCGCCTATCGCCGCGACATCAACATCGAGGCGGCGCTCACCACCGGCGACAGCTCGGTCGCGACGCGATCCTTGCGCGACCTGTTCGATACGCCCAATCTCGCAGCCATGGATGACGCGATCGCCGACGGCACGCTCGATCTGCCACCCGGCGCCCCGGAGCCGCTGGCCTTGTTTCGCGCGGCGCGCGTCGACTACTCGTTGCGGCGGCTTTATCACTACACCGGCACCGACCCGGAGCATTTCCAGAACTTCGTGATCTTCACGAACTACCAGTTCTATGTCGACGCCTTCGTGCAGCTCTGCCTGCAGCGGCTGAGCTCAGGCCAGATCGGTCCCGATGCCTTCGTTGGTCCCGGCAACGTGATCACGCGCAGCGCGCGCCTCGGCGGCGGCACGAGCGGGAGTGCTCCCGAGCGGGCGCCGCAAATGCCGGCCTATCATCTCGTCGAGCCCGGCTATCGCGGCATCACCCTGATCAATATCGGGACGGGCCCCTCCAACGCCCGGAACGTCACCGACCATGTCGCGGTGCTGCGGCCCCACGCCTGGCTGATGCTGGGCCATTGCGCGGGCCTGCGGAACACCCAGAGGCTCGGAGATTACGTCCTCGCCCATGGCTACGTGCGCGAGGACCATGTGCTCGATCATGAACTGCCGCTGTGGGTGCCGATCCCGGCCCTGGCCGAGATGCAGGTGGCGCTCGAGGAAGCGGTCGGCGAAGTCACGGGGCTTTCGGGCTTCGAGCTCAAGCGGCTGATGCGCACCGGAACGGTGGCGAGCGTCGACAATCGCAATTGGGAAATCAGCGGGCCTTCGGTGATCCGGCGGATGTCGCAATCGCGCGCGATCGCGCTCGACATGGAGTCGGCGGCGATCGCGGCCAACGGCTATCGTTTCCGCGTGCCCTACGGCACCTTGCTGTGCGTCTCCGACAAGCCGCTGCACGGCGAGATCAAGCTCGCCGGCATGGCCAGCGAGTTCTACCGGCGACGCGTCGGCCAGCATCTCGAAATCGGGTTGAAGGCGCTGGAGCGGCTCAAACACCAGGAGTCGGAGCGCCTGCACTCGCGCAAGCTGCGCAGCTTTGCGGAGGTGGCGTTTCAGTAGGTGTGCGAGGCGTGAGCATCCGGCGATCGAGTTGCAGAATCGGACGAGCGTCTTCAACCAGGCCATCATTGCGAGCAAGTGTCTCTCGTCGTCCCGGCGAAAATGGATTGCTTCGCTTGCGCTCCCAATGCCGCCGAAAGGCGGCCTCTGCCTCTCTCACAAGAGAAGAGGTGCAGCTCGAGCGCCGCCAGACCGCCCTCAATTATCCTTCAACAGTCGCTCGATGTAGTCGAGCTCGAGCTGCGGCCGCGAGGGATCGCCGAGGCGACGGCGTAGTTCTTCGATGATCTTGCGTGCCCGCTGCACGTCGATCTCGCCGGGCACCATCTTGGATAGTTCGTCGCCATACTCGCGCCCGCGCAGCGGACGACCGAGCGGGTCGGTCTGGTTGCCGCCGCCCTGCTGCCGCCCGACGCGGTCGCCGGGCCCACCGTTCTGGCCGTCGCCATCGCCCTGCTGCATCGCCTCGGCAAGGCTCTGGGCGCCCTTGCGCAAGGCATCCAGCGCACGCCCCTGCGACTCGACCGCGCCGTCGGCATTGCCGTCACCGAGCTGACCCGAGGCATCGCCCATGGCGGTGTCGGCATCGCCGAGACCATTGCCGCTATCGCCCTGGTCGGCCTGCTGGTCATCGCCCTGCTGATCGCCGCCTTGATCGCCGCGCTGGCCCTGCTGCTGCTGGCCGCGGCTGCCCTTCTCGCCGCGCTGCATCTGCTGTCCGAGGCCGCGCTTGGCGAGCTCGTCCTGCAGCTTCTTCAGGCGGTCGCGCAGGTTTTCCTGATCCTGCTGCAGGTCGCCCATGCTCTGATCGCCCTGCTGCTTGCCGCGCATGCGGTCGCGCCGCGAATCCTGGCCCTGCTTGAAGGTCTTGTCGCGCAGTTGCTGCTGCTTGCGGATCATGTCGCCGAGCTCATTGAGCGCCTGCTCCATGTCGCTGTCGCCGGATTGTCCCGGCTGCGCCATCTGCAGGTTCTCCAGCATCTCCTGGAGCTGCTCCAGCAATTGCCTAGCGCCTTCCTTATCGCCCTGGCGCGATAGCCGCTCCATGCGCTCGATCATGTTGTTGAGATCCTGTTGGCGCAGGACCTTGGTGTTGGGATCGAGCGGGCGTGCGAGTGCCTGCGGATTGTTGCGGAACTGCTCGGCGAGCTGGCGCATGTAGTTGTCCAGCGCCTGGCGCAGATTCTCGGTGAGCTTCTTGATCTCCTCGTCGGTGGCGCCGCGATCGAGCGCCTGCTTGAGCGCGTCCTGCGCCGCGCGGAGCGCCTTGTCGACGTCGGTGATGTCGCCGTCCTCGATCGACACCGCGAGCGCCCACAGGCTCGCCACGACCCCGCGCAAGGCATCGTCGGTTCGCGCCGCCTCGAGCTGGTGCGTCACGTTGTAGAGCCCGAGATAATGCCCGGTCTCATTGGCCATGAACAATTCCGGCGCGATCATCAGCGCATCCAGCGCCGCGTAGACCTCGGAGTTCTTATTGGCATCGAGCGCGAGGACGCGGCGCTGCTCGATCAGTGCCCGCGCCAAGGGCTTGGTGAACAGCCGCTCCGGCAGGCGCATGTTGAAGGGCTCGCTGTGCGCCTCATTGCCGGCCTCGTCCTTGGCCGAGAGCGTCAGCGTGACATCGGCGCCCGCGTATGGATCCTCGCTCAGATCCTTCACCGTCTGGCCAACGCCATTGCGAGTCCGCGCATTGGGCAGGCTCAGCGCGAATTGCGGCGGCTGGAACAGCGGCCGCGGCGGCGACGCGCTCTTGTCCGCGGTGCCCTTGTCGGATGCGCTTTGGTCGCCCTCGCCCGCTCGCGCGGCGAAATGGGCCTGCGCTTCGGTGACGCCGTAATCGTCTTCGAGCTTGTAGGAGAGCTGCAGCGCGCCGCGCGCCTGGCGTTCCGGATCCTTGGCGAGCGAAATGGTGGGCGGGCGGTCGGGAATGGCGGCAAAGCGCCATTGCGGCTGACCGGAGGGCGCACGGACATGCACGCTGCCGTCACCGGCGATCGCGTAATGTTTCTCGTTGGTGCCCTGCGGAGCTTGTTCTTTCGGCGTCGCCTCGGCGATGGCGCCGCCCGTGATGACGTCGAGCGTGCCGCCCGACGAACGCACGATCAGCGTGCTGCCGGCCGGAACCGACAGCGGACCCGAGGCGGGCAGCGCCGCGGCCTCCTTGTTTGCAGCCGAGAGAATGATGGGCGGCTTGCCCGTGTATTGCGGCGGATTGACCCAGGCATCGACGCGGATGTTGGACGGCGCAAGCACCCCGTTCCAGTCGAACGCCGCGCCGAGCCGCATCATGCGTTCATCGCCCGCGGCCACATAGGTCGCAACCAGGAGAACGATGACCAGCGCGCGCAGCGCCCAGGGATCCTGCAGCGCCAGCCGCGGCGACGGCAGGCCGGCACGGATGCGCTTGATCGCAGCGAGCGTGCGCTCGCGCTGGGCCTGCCAGAGGGCTAGCGATACCGGATCCTGCGTGCTGAGGGTGTCGGTGAGCGCGGTTGCGGGACGGTGGCGGATGCCGGAGCCGCGATCGAGCCGGGTCAGCGCCTGCTCGCGGCTAGGCCAGCGAAGCCAGACCATTGGCCACAATGCGGCGAGCGCCAGCACCGCGAACAGGCCAAAGCCGATGGCGCGCGCGAGCGTCGGCAGGCCCAGCCAGAGTCCTGACCAAGATACCACCAGGAACAGCCCGATCACGGTCAGAAGCCGCGCCAAAGGCGGCCAAGCACGTTCCCAGGCGATCGCGCATTTGGCCCGCTGCAGGGCCTGATCTAGCTTCAGCCGCGCCAAGGCGTCGCTGTTTCGCGACGGCTCCAGCGGGTCGGGCGTGACACCGCTCAAGAAATTCTCCGAGGTTGCCGGCACAACATCTTAACACAACGGCAGCAGTGAGGCACCCGTTCCTCCCCGGGGATCAGCCCCGAATCCACGCATAACACGTAGGCGTGACTAGCCTTGAGCGACCACTTAAGGTCGGCGGCCCAATGTGACGCCTCGAGGAACGCTCATGGACCAGAAAACTTACGACAAAGGCCTGGAAATTCGCAAAGCCGTGCTCGGCGAGGCCCATGTCAACAACACGCTTAAGACCGCCGACGGCTTCAACAAGCCGTTCCAGGAGCTGCTCACCGAATACTGCTGGGGCGCGGTCTGGGGACGCGAGGAGCTGCCGCGCAAGACGCGCAGCATGCTCAACATCGCCATGATCTCGATCCTCAACCGGCCGCATGAATTGCGCGCGCATCTGAAGGGCGCGCTCACCAACGGCGTCACGCGAGAGGAGATTCGCGAGATCCTGATGCAGGTCGCGATTTACGGCGGCATGCCGGCGGCCGTCGACAGTTTCCGCATCGCGCGCGAAGTGTTTGCCGAAATCGACAAGGCTTGAGGCTGCCCAATGGATATCGGATTCGTCGGGCTGGGGAAGATGGGCTTCCCCATGGCCCGCCGGCTGATCGAGGCCGGGCATCACTTGATCGTGTTCGATTCGCGCAAGGAACCGGTCGAAGCGCTGCGCGCGCTCGGCGCCGAGGCCGCCTCATCGCCGAAAGAGATCGCCGATCGCACCGAGACCGTGATGGCGAGCCTGCCCTCGCTGCAAGCCTCGCTCGATGTCGCAACCGGTGCTGCCGGCGTGATCGAAGGCAAGCGCGTGAGGCGCTTCGTCGATCTCTCCACCGTCGGCTCGCAGATGGCACTGCACATTCACGATTTACTCCGTGGGCGCAACATCGTGCAGATCGACAGCCCCGTCTCCGGCGGCGTCGCCGGCGCCGAGAAAGGAACGCTGGCGGTCATGGTCTCGGGGCCGCGCGCGGAGTTCGAGACGGTGAGAGGCGCGTTGGAGGTGATTGGGAAGGTGTTCTTCATCGGCGAGAAACCCGGCTCCGGGCAGACGATGAAGCTCGCCAATAATTTTCTCTCGGCCACCGCGATGGTGGCGACATCGGAAGCCGTGGTGATGGGCGTAAAGGCCGGGCTCGATCCGAAGGTGATGATCGACGTCATCAACGCAGGATCGGGCCTCAACACCGCAAGCCGCGACAAGTTTCCGCGCTCGGTGCTGCCGCGCAGCTTCGATTTCGGTTTTGCAACCGGCTTGATGGTGAAGGACGTGCGACTGGCGCTGGAGGAGATGAAGTCGTTGGGACTTAGGATGGAGGTCGCCGAAGCGGTTGGGCGGCTATGGGAAGTCGTGATCCGCGAGGAGGGCGCGGAATCCGATTTCACCGCGGCGATCAAGCCGATCGAGAAGGCGGCGGGCGTTGTGGTGGGCGCGAAGGGCGTGGCCGCGAAGTAAGCTGTCGTCCCGGCCGCAGAGCCGGGACCCATAGCCGCGAGCCGTCATAAGATGACAATGACCAAGCCACATGTCATGGCCGGGCTTGTCCTGGCTTGTCCCGGCCATCCACGTCTTTGCAGCCTACAATGAGCAAGCGCGTGGATACCCGGGACAAGCCCGGGCATAACGGAGGAGAGAGATTCGCGCCACAACTCCAGCCTGGGGTTATGGGTCCCGGCTTTCGCCAGGACGACACCGAATCTGCTTCACCACCGCCGCTTCACAGCCACGGCGCCGGCTTGTCCAGGGCAATCAGCGCATCAACATCGACGCGCGGGCGCACGATGGCGTATTGGTCGCCTTTCACCAGCACTTCGGGCACCAGGGCGCGCGTGTTGTAGGTGCCGGATTGCACGGCGCCATAGGCGCCGGAGGTCATGATCGCCAGGAGATCCCCGGCCTTGGGCTCGGGAAGGTTGCGATCGAGCGCGAGATAGTCGCCGCTTTCGCAGACTGGTCCGACCACATCGGCCACGATCGTCTTCGCGCCCGCTGCAGCCTCAAGCACCGGCAAAATATCGTGATGCGCCTCGTACAGCGTCGGCCGGATCATGTCGTTCATCGCGGCATCGATGATGACGAAGTTTTTCGCCTCCCCATGCTTCACATAGATGACGCGCGCGACCAGGATGCCGGCATTGCCGACGATCAGCCGGCCCGGCTCGAACAAGAGCGTGCAGCCGAGATTATGCGCGATGCGCTTGACCATCGCGGCGTAGGCATGGGGCTCCGGCGGCACCGCACGGTCCAGGTGGTAGGGAATGCCGAGGCCGCCGCCGAAATCGATATGCGAGATATCGTGGCCGTCCGCACGCAGCGTCTGCACGAATTCAACGAGCAGGCGAAACGCCGTCTCCATGTTTGTGAGATCGGTGATCTGGCTGCCGATATGCATGTCGGCACCTCGCACCTCGATGCCCGGCAGCTTCGCGGCCCGCGCATAGACCGCCCGCGCATGGGTGAGCGGGATGCCAAATTTGTTTTCGGACTTGCCGGTGGATATCTTGGCATGAGTACCGGCATCGACGTCCGGGTTTACGCGCACCGAGATGCGCGCAGTTCGCCCGGTCTCCACGGCAAGCCGCGACAGCAATTCCAACTCGGGCTCGGACTCGATGTTGATGCAGAGAATGTCGGCGGCGAGCGCGGCGCGCAACTCGGCCTCGGTCTTGCCGACGCCGGAGAACACGATCTTGTGCGGCGGGATACCGGCGGCCAGCGCCCGCTTCAATTCGCCGCCCGAGACCACATCGGCGCCAGCCCCTAGCCTCGCGAGCGTGCGCAGCACCGACTGGTTGGAGTTCGCCTTCATGGCGTAGCAGACGAGCGCCTTTTCGCCTGCAAATGCCTCGGTGAACACGCGGTAATGCCGCTCCAGCGTCGCGGTCGAATAGCAATAAAACGGTGTCCCCACGCTTGAGGCGAGCTCAGCGAGGTTCACCGCCTCGGCGTGCAGCACGCCGTTGCGATAATCAAAATGGTTCATGGCTTCTCAGTTACCCAGAAGCGGGTCGAGGATGAAAGCTTTTTTGCTGCCTCTGGGGGCGGTCGGCCCGGCTTCCGTGCCATAGGTCGGATTGAACACGCTGGGCCGGTTCGCGGCCTCCTGCTCGGTGTCGGTGGCCGGCGGGGGATTGGCCGTGGAAGCCGACGAGGCGGTCGGCGGCAATTCCAGCGGACCCTTGCGGCCGCAACCCGCCAGTGTCAGCGCAGCCACGCTCACGAACAGGACGGCCCATCCCGAAACTCTCGGGCGAAAATTGCGATTCACAGCGAAATCCCCAATGCGCGGCGCACCATACAAAGATTGCTTCGGTCTGGCGAGAGCTCAATCACCATGAAATTGCAGCGAGATTCGCCGACCCAGCCCTATTTTCGCTGCTTTTCCAGCCGCCTCGCCCAGGCCTTGGCCTGGGAGAGCACGTTTTTCGGCGCGGTACCACCATAGGAGGTGCGGCTTTTCACCGATGATTCCACCGAAAGGACCTTCAGCACGTCGGCGGTGATCTTGGGCTCGATCTCCTGCATCGCCGCCAGCGGCAGCTCATGCAGCGCGACGCCGTCTTGCGCCGCCCTCGCGACGATGCGCCCGGTGACGTGATGGGCATCGCGGAACGGCATTTTCAGCGTTCGCACCAGCCAGTCGGCGAGATCGGTCGCGGTGGCATAGCCCTCGCCGGCGGCCGCCTTCATCCTGGCCTCGTCCGGGACGAGGTCGGCGACCATGCCGGTCATGGCGCGGATGGCGAGCGACAGCGCCGCAAAGGCCTCCATCGCGCCCTCCTTATCCTCCTGCATGTCCTTCTGATAGGCGAGCGGCAGCCCCTTCATCACGATGAGCAGCCCGGTCAGCGCCCCGATCACCCGACCGGTCTTGGCGCGCACCAGTTCCGCCGCGTCCGGATTGCGCTTCTGCGGCATGATGGAGGAGCCGGTGGTGAACTTGTCGGAGAGCCGCACCAGGCCGACCAGGGGCGAGGTCCAGATCACGATTTCCTCGGCAAAGCGCGACAGATGCACCGCGGTGATCGCCGCGGCCGACAGGGTTTCCAGCACGAAATCGCGGTCGGAGACTGCATCCAGCGAATTGGCCATGGGCCGGTCGAACCCCAGCGCTTTCGCGGTGGCTGCGCGGTCGATCGGAAAGGAGGTGCCGGCGAGCGCCGCGGCGCCGAGCGGGGACTCGTTGAGACGCTTGCGCGCATCGGCAAAGCGGCCGCGATCGCGCCCGGCCATTTCGACATAGGCGAGCAGATGATGGCCGAAGGTCACCGGCTGCGCGGTCTGCAGATGGGTGAACCCCGGCATGACGGTTGCCGCATGTTCGCTGGCGCGCGCCACCAGCGCGCTCTGGAACGCGAGCAGCGCCGCATCGATCTCGTCGATGGTGTCGCGGACATAGAGGCGGAAATCGGTGGCGACCTGGTCGTTGCGCGAGCGCGCGGTGTGCAGCCGGCCCGCCGCGGGCCCGATCAGTTCGGCAAGCCTGCTCTCGACATTCATGTGAATGTCCTCGAGCGCGCGCTTGAAGTCGAAGGCGCCCTTGCCGATGTCTGACAAAATCGTGTCTAGACCCCTGGCTATATTTTTTGCATCAGAGCCTGTGATGATGCCTTGGGCGGCGAGCATGGCCGCATGCGCCTTGGACGCGGCGATATCCTGGGCGTAAAGGTGCCGGTCGACGTCGATGGAGACGTTGATTTCCTCCATGATCGCATCGGGGCGTTCGGAGAACCGGCCACCCCACATCTTGTTGCTCATGATTTGCTGCTCAATGCCCTGCCATTCGTCGAAATCTGGCGCCGTTGCGCCGCGCCCGCACCGCTTGTTGAAGCACGATCGTTTCGGAAAACCGGCATCCGCTTTTCCGGATCATGCTGTAAGGGCGCGTAACGTCGGCCCCTGCATAGCCGTATCCGATACAGAATGACAAACGATATGCCCGAACATCCCACAACGGCGCCGGCGAGGCCCGCGCGCCGCATTCCGCTGGCGATTGCGGCGGTCCTGATCGGCGGCGGCATCGGGTTTGCCGCCCTTTACGGGTTCGGCAGCCTGCGCCATGCGGCGGGCGATCCCACCTGCCGCGGCGCCGTCGACACCGCGAAGAGGATCGCCCCGCTGGTGCATGGCGAGGTGGCGGCGCTCAACGTCGCAACCAGCCCATTGAAGCTGCCGGACCTCGCCTTTGAAGATGCCGAGGGCAAGGCGAAAAAGCTCTCCGACTGGCGCGGCAAGACGGTGCTGCTGAACCTCTGGGCCACCTGGTGCGTCCCCTGCCGACGGGAAATGCCCGCGCTGAACGGTCTTCAGGAGAAGCTTGGCGGCCCCAATTTCCAGGTGGTCGCGATCAACATCGACACCCGCGATCCCGACAAGCCGAAAAACTTCCTGAAAGACGCCAACCTGACCCGGCTCGGCAATTATAGTAACGAGAAAGCCAAGGTATTTCAGGATCTTAAGGCGATAGGTCGGGCGCTGGGCATGCCGACCTCGGTGTTGGTCGATCCCAAAGGCTGCGAAATCGCGACCATCAATGGCCCCGCCGAATGGAACAGCGACGACGCGATCAAGCTGATTACGGCGGCGATCGCGCCGGCCGCGGCAGGGCTTTAGGCTCCGTCATCCTTCGAGGCCGCCGCTTCGCGACGGCACCTCAAGAGGTGACGGAGTTGGGTTTGGTGCGCCTTCCCTAGACCGAAATGTTGAGATTGCCGCCGATTCCGGCGCCGACATTTGCCAGCGAGGGCTGCTGATCGGCGCCAAGCAGGGTCAGGACCGTCGATTTCTGCGCATCGAGATTCTGCTTCAGCAAGGTGGTGGCGACCTGCGTCTGCAGCGCCCCTGCCTTGGCGACCATGACGTCGCTGACCATGCTCACCAGATCCATACGCAAATACCCCTTTTGCGGGGGCAACCTACGCGCGGATCGTTAATGAAGGATGGAGATTGGAGAGGTTTGTAGGACGAGCAGAGCGGAGCGAAACCCATCAGCAATCTACCACGCGATGGGTTTCGCTTTCCGCGCTACCCATCCTGCCGACTTCGTCCCGCCGACTCCCTTTCGACGGCTTATCGCGTCGGGACCGGCTTGGGGCCGCGGTAATCGTAAAAGCCGCGCTGGGTTTTGCGCCCCAACCAGCCGGCCTCGACATATTTCACGAGCAGCGGACAGGGCCGGTACTTGGAGTCCGCGAGCCCCTCATGCAGCACCTGCATGATCGAGAGGCAGGTATCCAGCCCAATGAAATCCGCCAGTTCCAGCGGCCCCATCGGATGATGCGCCCCCAGCTTCATGGCCGCATCGATCGCTTCGACATTCCCGACCCCCTCATAGAGGGTGTAGATCGCCTCATTGATCATCGGCATCAGGATGCGGTTGACGATGAAGGCGGGGAAATCCTCCGATACCGCGACCTGCTTGCCGAGCTTTGCGACGAACTCCTTGGCGGCCTCGAAGGTGGAATCATCGGTGGCGATGCCGCGAATCAGCTCCACCAATTCCATCAGCGGCACCGGATTCATGAAATGAATGCCGATGAAGCGCTCGGGCCGATCGGTGGTCGAAGCAAGCCGGGTGATCGAGATCGAGGAGGTGTCGGAGGCGATCACCGCCTCGGGCTTTAAGATGGCGCAGAGATCGTGAAAGATCTTGCGCTTGACCTCCTCCTTCTCGACCGCGGTCTCGATCACCAGATCGCAATCGGCGAGATCGTCCAGCGTTCCGGTCAGCGTGATGCGGGCGATTGCCTTGGCCTTGGCATCCTCGCCGATCACCTGCTTGGCGACCTGCCGGGACAGATTGCCGTTGATGGTCGCCATGCCCGACTTCAGCCGATCGGCCGAAACGTCGTTGAGCACCACGTCAAAGCCTGCGAGCGCCGCGACGTGAGCGATGCCATTGCCCATCTGGCCCGCACCGATCACGCCGACCTTCTTGATCACAGCCATTTTCTCATCCACCGGAACGGCGCGCTCACCGCGCCTGCCCTCTAGGGCGCAATAAGATTAGGCGGAATCTACGTCGCGCTCTAGGTCTTGATTGCGCATCAGGTTTGGGAAAACCAGAGTCCCCTCGCGGTCCAACGCGGTTCTCCGGGTCCCGATCATGCTCCATAAAACAACACCGGCCGGATTTTTGCATCCGGCCGGTGGTCCCTAATTCACTTGCCGAGCTTACCGAGCTCCGAGGTCAGTTCAGGAACCGCCTGGTAGAGATCGGCGACCAGGCCGTAATCGGCGACCTGAAAGATCGGCGCGTCCTCGTCCTTGTTGATCGCCACGATCACCTTGGAGTCCTTCATGCCGGCGAGATGCTGGATCGCGCCGGAAATGCCGACAGCGACGTAGAGCTCCGGCGCCACCACCTTGCCGGTCTGGCCGACCTGCCAGTCGTTGGGCGCGTAGCCGGCGTCGACCGCGGCGCGTGAGGCGCCGACACCGGCGCCCAGCTTGTCCGCCAGCGGCTCGATGTACTTGGCAAAATTCTCCCGGCTCTGCATGGCGCGGCCGCCGGAGACGATGATCTTGGCCGAGGTCAGCTCGGGCCGGTCGCTTTTCGCGACTTCCTCGCCGACAAAGCTGGAAAGGCCGGGATCGGCCGCCGCGGAGACGTTCTCGATTGGGGCGCTGCCGCCCTCGCCGGTTGCGGCGAAGGTCGAGGTGCGCACGGTGATGACCTTCTTGGCGTCCTTCGACTTCACGGTCTGGATTGCGTTACCGGCATAGATGGGCCGCTCGAAGGTATCCGGCGACACCACCTTGATGATCTCCGACACCTGCATGACGTCGAGCAGCGCCGCGACGCGCGGCATCACGTTCTTGAAGCGCGAGGTCGCGGGGGCGACGAGAGCGTCGTAGGAAGGCGCGAGCGACACGATCAGCGCGGCCAGAGGCTCGGCGAGATCGTGGGCGTAAGTCTCGCCCTCGGCGAGCAGCACTTTCTTCACGCCGGAAAGCTTTGCGGCGGCCTCCGCCGCGCCCTTGGCATTCTGGCCGGCCACCAGCACCTCGACATCGGCGCCGAGCTGGCTTGCAGCCGTCAGCGCCTTGTTGGTCGCATCCTTTAGCGATGCGTTGTCGTGTTCGGCAATCAGCAACGTCGTCATTTAGAGAACCCCGGCTTCATTCTTCAGTTTCGACACCAGCTCGGCGACGTCCTTGACCTTGACGCCTGCCTTGCGACCCGGTGGTTCCGCGGTTTTCAGGATTTCGAGATGGAGGCTAAGATCGACGCCGTAGTCGGACGCGTTCTTCTCCGCGATCGGCTTCTTCTTCGCCTTCATGATGTTGGGCAGCGAGGCGTAGCGCGGCTCGTTCAGCCGCAAATCCGTGGTGACGATCGCCGGGCCCTTCAGCTTGACCGTCTGCAGGCCGCCATCGACCTCGCGCGTCACCTTGAAATCAGAGCCTTCGACCTCGAGCTTGGAGGCGAAGGTCGCCTGCGACCAGCCGAGCAGCGCGGCCAGCATCTGGCCGGTCTGGTTCGAGTCGTCATCGATCGCCTGCTTGCCGAGAATGATCAGGCCCGGCTGCTCTTCCTCAGCAACCTTCTTCAGGATTTTCGCGACCGCCAGCGGTTCGACGGTGCCCTCGGCCTTGACCAGGATGCCGCGGTCGGCCCCCATGGCGAGCCCGGTGCGGATGGTCTCGGACGCCTGCGCCGGTCCGATCGAGACGACGACGACCTCGGTCGCCTTGCCGGCCTCTTTCAGCCGCAACGCTTCCTCGACCGCGATTTCGTCGAACGGATTCATCGACATTTTGACGTTCGCGAGTTCGACGCCCGATCCGTCGCTCTTGACGCGGACCTTGACGTTGTAATCGACCACCCGCTTCACCGGCACCAGAACCTTCATCGATCCTCTTTCGCTTAAGGCTAATTCAAGGGTTTGATCTCTCGGCGCGGAACCTAAAGGTCCCATTCATCCCGGTCAACGCGCGAGGCGGCAAAAATCGCCCCGAACGGCCACCTCTACCGGTTCTGACCGGGTATCCAAAGCACATCACCTGCACCGTTATTATTCGCTGCGCGGCTGGCGACAAACAGAAAATCCGACAGCCGGTTCATATACTGGATCGCCGCGTCGCTGACCGGCTCCTCCGGCTTGGCCGCAAGTTCCACCATTATGCGTTCCGCCCGGCGGCATATTGTGCGCGCCAGATGCAGATAAGCCGCGCCTGCCGTGCCACCCGGCAGCACGAAGGAGGTGAGCGGCGCGAGCTTCGCGTTGAGGCTGTCGATATCGCGCTCCAGGCGCTCGACCTGGCTCGATACCACGCGCAAGCGCTCCGCCTTGCCCTCGCGCTGCGGCACCGAGAGATCGGCGCCCAGATCGAACAGGTCGTTCTGGATCAGCCCCAACATGGCATCGAGCTCAGCCATGTCCTTCAGATGCAGCCGCGCCACGCCGATGGCGGCATTGGTCTCGTCGACGGTTCCATAGGCTGAAACGCGTAGATCGAATTTCGGACGGCGCTCGCCACTGCCAAGCGCGGTGGTGCCGTCGTCGCCGGTGCGCGTGTAGATGCGATTGAGCACGACCATGGTCTCAACTCCCTCTCATTGATGCCCCATCACCCAAACCGCGAGCATGGCGATGACGATCGCGACGAATTGCAGCAGCACGCGCAGGCGCATCAGGCGCTGCGACGTATTCGGCGAACCGCCCCGCATCATGTTGACGAGACCGAGCAGCAGAACCAGCGCCACGGCAGCGAGTGCGACGGGGAGGATGAACTTGCTTAGAAAGGTGGCCATCGCGGCTACATAACACCCGCATGACGCCTGCGCCATCACCCCCCGCGCGCGGTTTTGATGCAACGATCTGGCTTTTTGCCGCGTAATATCAGATGGTAGCTGCAGCCGCCGTCGCCGGGACAAGGTGCATTGTGAAGCAGCTTCGCTACGTCTTCCATGTCGTCATGGATGCGTTCTACACCTTCCTCGCCGACGACGGGTGGGCGATCGCAAGCCATATTGCACTCTCGAGCCTGATGGCGCTGTTTCCTTTCCTGATCGTGCTGACCTCGCTGGCCGGCTTCTTCTTCGGCTCCAAACAGCTCGCCGACCAGGCGATGCAGCTCCTGCTGCAGACCTGGCCGCACCAGGTCGCCGACGCGCTGTCGGACCAGATTCATGATGTGCTGAGCACCACGCGCGGCGATATCCTCACCGTCGGCGCAGTGCTTGCGGTGTATTTTGCCTCCAACGGCGTCGAGGCGCTGCGGGTCGGCCTCAACCGCGCCTATGCGGTGGTCGAGCCGCGCCGCTGGTACTGGCTGCGGCTGGAATCGATCGGCTACACGCTGGTGGCCGCGTTCACGGCCCTGGCGATGGCCTTCCTGATCGTGCTCGGGCCGCTGATCATCGAGGCCGCGCGGCGGTACATTCCCTTGATCGTGGAGACCAACGAACAGCTTCTGAACGTCCTCCGCTACGGCATCACCATCGTCGCGCTGACGGTGGCGCTGTTCATCCTGCACGCCTGGCTTCCGGCCGGGCGGAGAAGATTTTTGCAGATCCTGCCCGGCATCGTCTTCACGCTGGTGGCCTCGCTGGTGTCGGGGATAGGCTTCGGCCAATATCTGGCGCGCTTTGCCAACAACTATGTCACGATGTATGCGGGGCTCGCGTCCGTGATCATCGCGCTGGTGTTCCTGTATTTCATAGCCGCGATCTTCGTCTATGGCGGCGAGCTCAACGCGGCCATCATCAAGTCGCGCCTGCCCCATGGCGTGTCGCTTCAAGCAGCGCAGTCGCTAACGCCCGCGGGGACACAGGCTTGAGCAGAAAGGCGTCGGCGCCGGCCGCGCGCGACGCCGCCTCGTCCTCACCGCGGCCGGACACCCCGACGATGGGGATGCGCCCATGAGGCGGCGCAAGCCTGCGGATTCGCCTGATCGCCTCGATCCCGTCAATGCCGGGAAGCACCATGTCCATCAGCACGGCGTCGAAGGCGCCCTGCTCGACCCGCGCAATCGCATCCTCCCCCCGACCGATGAATTCCGCCTGATGTCCGAGCTCGGTGAGGATGGTGTTGAGCACGACGCGCCCGAACGGATTGTCCTCGACGCTCAGGATCCGCAGCGCATGGCCGCCTTGCGGCAGCGCGCCCTCCGCCTCGCCTGCGCGCGTGGCCTGCGCCTGTTGGGCGGATTTGAGCGTCACCGTGAGCGTGAAAGTGGTGCCGCCGCCCCGGCGCGGCGAGACCGCGACATCGCCGCCCATCGCGCGCGCGATCTGCCTCACCGAAGACAGGCCGAGGCCCGCGCCGCCGAAACGCGCGGCGATGCTGACATTGGCTTGCGAGAACGGCCGGAACAGGCGCTTGATCTCCTTCAGCGTCACGCCGATGCCGCTGTCGGAGACGACGAAAGCGATCGCGATCCTGTCCTTGCCGCGCCGCGCGACACTCACCTTGAGGGCGACGCCGCCCCGCTCGGTGAACTTCACCGCGTTGTCGATCAGGTTCTCAAGGGCGGCACGCAGCCGCACCGGATCGCCGACCACGAGCGAGGGCAGGTCTTCGGCAATCTCTACCTCCGGCTGCAGCCCCTTGGCCGCGGCGCGCCCGGCAAGGGCGTCGCCGGCAATGCGCGCCAGCGTCCTGACGTCGAACAAATCGTCGCGGAGCGCCGCCCTGGCGTGGCCGGGCTTGGCGGCATCGACGAACAAGGTCGCGAGGGCCGAAAGATGCTCGGCGCCGGCCTTGATGGTGTCCACCCAGCGCCGCTCGCGCTCGCCGAGGTCGGAAGTAGCCAGGAGATCGCTGATCGCGAGAATGCCGGTCAGCGGCGTGCGCACTTCATGGGCAAAGGCGGCCAGCGCCGCCTCGATCACACCAGGGGTGGGCTCTGCTTTGACCCTGGGCTTCGCGAGCTTGGCCTCGGCGACCTTGGCCTTTGCCTTGGACTTTCTTTGGGCGCGAGGGCGCGGCCGGCCTGCGGGAACGCGCTTGCCTGCCGATTGCTTCTTGCTGCGCTTAACGCGCGACCTTGACGCCATGATTGCCGTGGACCCCGCCCCCGAAAACAGCATCGCACGGCAAGGCCGCAGGAGTCACGGAGACGTTTGGGTTGTCCTGACCCAAGCCTTAACGAGCCATTGATCAGGGCAAATCGAGCAGGCGCCGGATATCGGCCGGCGTGGCACCCGCCGCACGCAATTCGCGCAAGCCCGTGGCCCTGGTTGATTTCGACAGCTTGTGCCCGGCTTCGTCCAGAATGAGGCGATGATGGCGATATCGCGGCTGCGGCAGGCCGAGCAATCGCTGCAGCAACACGTGCACGCTGGTGGCGTGGAACAGGTCTTGACCGCGGACCACCTCGGTCACCGCCTGCAAGGCATCGTCGATCACAACCGAAAGGTGATAGCTGGTCGGCGTCTCCTTGCGCGCCAGAATGACGTCGCCCCAGGCCTCGGGGCGGGCTTGGATCCGGCCGGTCTCGCCCGCGGGCCCCTCGCCCTGTTCGGTCCAGAAAAGCTGGCCCGCCCGCGCCAACGCCGCGGCCATGTCCAGCCGCAGCGCGTATGGCGCGCCAGATTCCATCAGCCGCGCGCGCTCCCCGGCAGAGAGCTGTTTCGCGGTCCCCGGATAAAGCGGCGCTCCGTCGGGATCGCGCGGCCAGGGACCGCTTCGGTCGCACTGAGCCACGAGCCGCGCGACCTCGGCGCGGCTCTCAAAGCTTGGATAGACCAAGCCTTCCGCGGAGAGCTGTTCGAGCGCGTTGCCGTAGTCGGCGAGGTGTTCGAATTGGCGCCGGACCGGCTGCTGCCAATTGATGCCAAGCCAGGCCAGATCCTCATAGATTGCCGTCTCGAACTCCGCCCGGCAGCGCATGAGGTCGATATCCTCGATCCGCAGCAGAAAACGGCCGCCCGATTGCTGCGCGAGGCCGAAGTTCAAGAGCGCCGAATAGGCGTGGCCGAGGTGAAGATAGCCGTTCGGGCTCGGGGCAAATCGGAAAACGGGTGGCATCTTTCGTCATTGCCGGGCTTGACCCGGCAATCCATCATTCGAAGAGTCTGTTACGATGATGGATGCGCGGGTCAAGCCCGCGCATGACAGGCGAGCAACCGGCATCAGCGATGACCATCCACCTCAACAGCCAAACCGATCTCGAGGAAGCCATCGAGAACCTGCTCAAGCTCGACCCGCGCCTCAAGCCGGTGCTCGAGATCGCGGGCATGCCATCGCTGCGGCGGCGCGAGCCGGGCTTTGTGGGGCTCGCGCACATCGTTTGCGGGCAGCAGCTTTCGACCGCGAGCGCCGCGGCGATCTGGGGCCGGCTCATCGCCGCCTTCGATCCGTTTCACCATGACGCGTTCCGCCGCGCCCGGGCCGACCGCCTGGGCCGGCTCGGCCTCTCGGCGGCCAAGATCAAGACGCTCAAGCACATCGCGCGCGAACTGGCGGAAGAGCGCTTAAATCTCGACGTGCTGGCGGAGGAGGACGCCGACGCCGCCCACCACACGCTCACCGCGCTGCCCGGCATCGGCCCGTGGACCGCCGACGTCTATTTGCTGTTCTGCCTCGGCCACGGCGATGCCTGGCCGGCCGGCGACTTGGCCGTGCAGGAGGCGATGAAAATCGGTCTCGGCTTGCAGGAACGACCGAGCGAGAAGCAGATGGCGCCGCTGGCGGAACCCTGGCGCCCCCTGCGGGGCGCCGCGGCGCATTTGTGGTGGAGTTATTATCGGGCCGTGAAGAAGCGCGAAGGCATCATCGCGGGCGAGACAAAAGCGAACAATTTTTCAAACAATGTTGCAGTTGCAAAGGGCCCCCCGACCAAAGCAAAGATCTCGGCGCGCAAGCAGCCGGGGTCCTGATCATGAATTGCACCGCCTTTGTCGTTGCCCGTGACGATCTCAAGCAAAGCAAGCTCATCGAGACGCAACTGCCCGATCAGGCACACCTGCCCAGCGAGGCGCTGCTGGTGAAGGTCGAGCGCTTCGCCTTCACCGCCAACAACATCACCTATGCCGTCGTGGGCGATGAGCTGAAATATTGGCAGCTATTCCCGGCCCCGGACGGTTTTGGCAACATCCCGGTTTGGGGCTTTGGCGAGGTGATCGCGTCGAAGCATCCGGCCGTGGCCGTTGGCGAGCGCCTGTTCGGCTATTACCCGATGGCAACCCATCTCTTAATCGAAGCATCCGACGTGAGCAAACGCGGTTTGCGCGATGCGGCCGCGCATCGCCAAGGCGTGGCGCCGGTCTACAACGCCTATGCGCGCGTAAGTGGTGACCCCGCTTACGGGGGACGACAGGGCGACTATCAGGCATTGCTGCGGCCGCTGTTCATGCTGTCGTTTCTGGTCGACGATTTTCTCGCCGAGAACGAGTTCTTCGGCGCGCAAAGCGTGATCCTGTCCTCGGCGTCCAGCAAGACCGCGTTCGGACTAGCGCATCTCTTGCATGCGGGGCGGCCAGGCATCAGGGTGATCGGGCTGACTTCCGCACTGAATGCAAGCTTCGTCGCTTCGCTCGGCTGTTATGACGAGGTCGTGACCTACGACCAGGTGAGTTCGCTGCGAGCGGATGCGCCGACGGCGTTCGTCGACATGGCGGGCAACAGCGACTTGCGCGGCAAACTGCATCGCCATTTCGGTGACCACATCAAATATTCCGGCCGCATCGGCCTCACCCACCGCGCAAGCGTCGCGGACGAGCCGGAACTGCCCGGCGCGAAGCCGGCCTGGTTCTTCGCCCCCGACCAGATCCGCAAGCGCGCCACGGAATGGGGCCCGGGCGGCATCGAACAAAGGTTTGGCGCCGCCTGGATCGGCTTTGCACCGAAGCTCGAGCAATGGCTCACGGTCGTCGAAGGCCGGGGGCGCGCCGCCGTGCAGCGGATTTATCTCGATACGCTTTCGGGACGTATTCCGCCCGATCAAGGCCATATGCTGTCGCTTCTTGGGTGAGACGCTTTCTGCGCGCTCGCAAATTGTATAGCCTTGCGATGAGGCCGCGGACCAAGACGGCCGAAGGAAACGCGCAATGCTCGACAGGACCGACGACGTCTCGGTTGCCGCACGCGATTGGCTTGCGGCGTTTGAAGCCTCGCTCGCGAGCCCGGATGGCAGCCTGGAACCGCTGTTTTGCGGCGAGAGCTATTGGCGCGACGTGCTCGCGCTGAGCTGGAACATCCAGACCCTCAACGGCGCCGACGCTATCCTGAAACAATTAAGGCCATTGGCCGCTCGCGCAGCTCCGGCAATGTTCCAGATCGATCCGGACCGCGCCGCCCCGCGCTGGGTCACGCGCGCCGGCACCAGCACCGTTGAGGCGATCTTCAAGTTTGAAACCAAGGTCGGCCGCGGCCACGGCGTTCTGCGGCTGGTCCCGGATGCAGGCGATGGCAATCGGCTGAAGGCATGGACGCTTCTCACCGCGCTGGAGGAACTGAAAGGTTTTGAGGAGCAACTGGACAGGACGCGGCCGCGCGGGCAGGCCTATTCGCGCGATTTTCGCGGACCCAATTGGCTCGACCAACGCCGGGCATCAGCGTCTTATGCTGATCGCGATCCAGCCGTGCTCGTGGTCGGCGGCGGACAGGCAGGGCTCGCAATCGCCGCGCGGCTGAAGCAGCTAAAGGTCGACGCGCTGATCGTCGATCGCTGGCCGCGCATCGGCGACAATTGGCGCAGGCGCTATCACGCGCTGACGCTGCACAACCAGGTGCACGTCAATCACCTCCCCTACATGCCGTTTCCGCCGAACTGGCCGACCTACATCCCCAAGGACAAGCTCGCCAACTGGTTCGCAGCTTATGTCGATGCGATGGAGCTGAATTTCTGGACCGGCACCGAATTCCTCGGAGGCACTTATGATGAAGCGCGAGAGCGCTGGGACGTCACGCTGCGCCGGGCCGATGGCACGACGCGCCAGATGCATCCACGCCACGTTGTGATGGCGACCGGTGTGTCCGGCATTCCCAACCTGCCCGACATTCCGAGCCTGAAGAATTTCGCAGGCAGGCTCGTGCATTCCAGCCAATACGAGGACGGCGAGGATTGGAGCGGCAAGCGCGCCATCATCATCGGTACCGGCAATAGCGGACACGATATCGCGCAGGACCTTTACTCCAGCGGCGCCGCGGTCACGCTGGTGCAGCGCAGCCCGACGCTCATCACCAATATCGAGCCCTCGGCCCAGCTCGCTTATGCCGCCTATAGTGAAGGGACGCTGGAAGACAACGACCTGATCGCGGCCTCGATGCCGCTCAAGCTCGCCAGGCGCAGCCATCAGATGCTGACGGAGCAATCCAAGAAGTTCGACCAGGATTTGCTCGACCGGCTCGCGCGCATCGGCTTCAAGCTCGACTTCGGGGAAGACGGCACCGGCTGGCAGTTCAAATATCTCAGCCGCGGCGGCGGCTACTATTTCAACGTCGGCTGCTCCGACCTCGTCGCCAGCGGTGCGATCAGCCTGGTGCAGTTTGCCGACATCGACGGCTTTATCGCCGAGGGCGCGCGGCTGAAGAACGGCGACATCATTGCCGCCGATTTGATCGTGCTCTCGACGGGCTACAAGGGCCAGGAATTTCTGGTGCGGAAGCTGTTTGGCGAGGACGTCGCCGACCGGGTCGGCCCGATCTGGGGCTTTGGCCAGGCTGAGGAACTCCGCAACATGTATACGCGCACCAGGCAGCCGGGGCTTTACTTCATTGCCGGCAGCCTCGCGCAATGCCGGATCAACTCGAAATTTCTGGCGCTGCAGATCAAGGCGATCGAGGAGGGACTATTGCCACGGGCATAAGCTGCCCCTGGGCACGTCATTTCGAGGCGCTCGCGCGAGCGAGCCAGCCCGGAATCCAGAGGTGGCGTGGGAATCCGGCTGGAACTGAGCTCGCCCCGAATTAGCCGCATTTTCGCACGGGGCGCGCAGATCGGACCAACAAGCGGGCTGCACTAAAGTACCAACCCAAAGGCTCCACAGCCCCTGATTCGCCCGTTTCCGCCGCTTCCTGCTGCGCGTCCCACGCGGAACGTGCTTGCGGGATAAGCTCTTCTAAGCTCTTCACAATCCCGTCACGCTGCCTGTAGTATGTCAGTACATGCTGCTTCGCAGCCGATCTCTGGGGGTCAGGAGCGTTATTTGAACGCACATGTCTCACAAGGCGGTTGGCCGGTGCTGGTGTTGAACGCGGATTTCCGGCCGCTGAGTTACTATCCGCTGTCGCTTTGGTCGTGGCAGGACGCGATCAAGGCGGTGTTCCTCGACCGCGTCAATATCGTGGCGCATTACGAGAAGGCGGTGCGAAGTCCCTCCTTCGAAATGCAGATCCCGAGCGTCGTCTCGCTCAAATCCTTCGTCAAGCCGACCACCCACCCCGCCTTCACCCGTTTCAACGTTTTCCTGCGCGACCGCTTCAACTGCCAATATTGCGGCTCGCCCGAGGATTTGACTTTCGACCACATCATCCCGCGCTCCAAAGGCGGCCAGACGACCTGGGAAAATGTGGTGGCCGCCTGCTCGCCCTGTAATTTGAAAAAGGGCAATCTGACGCCGCAGCAGGCAAAGATGTTTCCGAAACAGGTGCCCTACGCGCCCACCGTGCACCAGCTCCATCGCAACGGCCGGCTGTTTCCGCCGAACTATCTGCACGATAGCTGGCTAGACTATCTGTACTGGGATACGGAGCTGGATCCGTAAGCGTTGCGCGGCAGCGCGTTATGGCGCGGGTGACGGCTCGCGCGTTCTCAATTCCCGCCTCGCCTCCCGCCAAAGACGCGTCCGCGAGACTCGCCGGCTCGAAGTGGCCTGTGATGTACGGGCTGCAATCGCAGCATCTATTCGAATCGTCTCCATCGGCTAGACCACGCGATCGAGATCAAAAAAATCGCCGAACATGTCACACGCGGGAATTCTACCTCGTCATGGTGTCGTAACCAACCAAAGGAAGAATACCATGACTGCTAAACTAGTGTTGTGTCTCTGACATCTGATTCACTCGGTGTCACTCCGGGGCTCGCGAAGCGAGAACCCGGGATCTCGCGCCACAACCTCTGGATTCCGGGTTCAGCCCTGCGGGCTGTGCCCGGAATGACGGAATGGATTGTCAGAGTCACAACACTAGTGTTCCGTCACTGACAGACGATTCACAAATCGGCGCGAACCTGCAAGTCTGCGCCGATGAGGAAGATCGAACAGATTGCGGTCGGCGCGACCGATCGTGAGCGACTGGAGCGGCTGGTCCGGGGCCGGAACACGCCGCAGAAGGTGGTTTGGAGAGCACGGATCGTGTTGCTGGCAAGCGATGGACTGACGGCGGAGGCGATTGCGGCGGCGGTTGGCAAGAGCCTGCTGACCGTGCGCCGCTGGCGTCAGCGCTACTTGGCGAAAGGCGTGGACGGGCTGCTGAAGGACGCGACCCGGCCATCGCGCGTCAAACCGTTGTCGCCCGAAAAGATCAAGCAGGTTGTGCACATGACGCTGCACGAGAAGCCGCCAAATGCGACCCATTGGAGCGTGCGCAGCATGGCGAAGGCGGTGGGCCTCTCCTACAGCAGCGTCCAGCGTATCTGGCATGCGCACGAACTGAAACCGCATCTCGTCGACACCTTCAAAGTCTCGCGCGACAGGAACTTCGCTGCCAAGGTGGAAGACGTGGTCGGGCTCTATCTCAATCCGCCGGACAAGGCGCTGGTCCTCTGCGTCGATGAAAAGAGCCAAATCCAGGCTCTCGATCGTACCCAGCCCGGTCTGCCCATGAAGAAGGGCCGCGCCGGCACCATGACCCACGACTACAAGCGCAACGGCACTACGACCTTGTTCGCGGCACTCAGCATGCTGGACGGCAAGGTGATCGGGACGTGCATGCCACGCCATCGGCATCGTGAGTTCCTTCGCTTTCTCAGGCTGATCGACCAGCAGACCCCGCCCGGCCTCGACCTGCATCTGGTCGTTGACAACTATGCGACCCACAAAACGCCGGCCGTAAAGCGTTGGCTCAAGGCGCATCCACGCTTCCATTTGCACTTCACTCCGACCTCGGCCTCTTGGCTCAACATGGTGGAGCGCTTCTTTGCCGAGATCACTCGAAACCGCATCCGCCGCGGCACCTTCGAGAATGTCGCCGAACTGAAAAGCGCGATCATGGAATACCTGGAAAACCACAATGCCGATCCAAAGCCCTTCATCTGGACCAAGTCCGCAGGCGAAATCCTCGAAAAAGTCGCCCGTGCGAAACAAGCGTTAGAGTCACAACACTAGATCCGTTTGCCGCCGCGCCTGCGCTCATGAAGAGCTGGATGAGCACGTCGCTTGCCGTCGCCTCCAGCCTTGAACCGAGCCTGATCGAGCTCGTGAAGATCCGCGCCTCCCACATCAACGGCTGCGCCAACTGCCTCAACATGCATACCGCCGAAGCCCGCGCGAACGGCGAGACCGAGCAGCGCATCTATCTGCTCTCGGCCTGGCGCGAAGCCCCCTGCTATTCGGATCGCGAGCGTGCCGCGCTCGGCTGGACCGACGCCCTGACGCGGCTCTCCGAGGAACACCCACGCGATGGTGCCTATCAGGCCTTGAAGGCGCAGTTCACGCAGGAGGAGCAGGTGAAGCTCACGCTGATGATTAATGTCATCAATGGCTGGAACCGCCTCGCCGTGGGTTTCGGCCTGTGGGTCGAGCCGGAGGCCGCAAAGACCATGGGGAAGGCCGCGGCCGCGTGATGGCGAACGTCGGATCCGAGGACGCAGCGGCGAGCTTCAACCCGCTGCGTCCAAAGCTCATGCGCGTCGCCTATCGCATGCTCGGCTCGATGGCCGACGCGGAAGACGTGGTGCAGGAGGCCTTCATTCGCTGGATGGGGGCCGAGCGCAGCGAGGTGCAGGAGCCGGAAGCCTTCCTGCGCCGCACCGTCACACGGCTTTGCCTCGATCAGCTCAAATCGGCGCGACGGCGGCGCGAGACTTATCTCGGCCCCTGGCTGCCCGATCCCGTCGTCGAGGACGAGCCGGACCAGGACGTGACCTTGCCGCTGATGCTGGCGCTTGAACGTCTTTCGCCGCTGGAGCGCGCCGCCTTTCTGCTTCACGATGTGTTTGGCCTGGGCTTTGACGAAGTCGCAACGACCATTCAACGCGACCCGGCGGCCTGCCGCCAGCTCGCCGCCCGCGCACGCACCCATGTCCGCGAGGCCCGACCGCGCTTCGCGATGGAAAAGCAGCGTGGCCTCGAGTTCGCCGAGGCGTTCTTCGTCGCCTCGCGGAGCGGCGATATGAACGCGCTCGGCGCAATGCTGGCGGCCGACGTCAGCGTCCATGCGGATGGCGGCGGCAAGCGCTCGGCAGCCCTGGAGCCGATTGCCGGTTTCGATGCCGTGATGACGCTGCACGAATCCCTCGCGGCCCAGTTCCGGAAGAATGGCTCGAAACTTGTCCGCGTTGTCTTCGTCAATGGGCTTCCCGGCTTCGTCACGCTGGAGGCCGACGGCGAGCTTCAGACCACCGCGCTGGAGATCGAGGATGGAAAGATCGCCGCGATCTACGTCATGCGCAACCCCGACAAGCTGAGGCATCTGCACTAGAGCGAGATGAGGCTTGATTCAATCGGCGCCGCCTGCGGGCTTCACCATCGCATCGAAAGATGTGATCCGGGTGAGGGGTTACGGTCTTTTGAGAGACCTGCGGCCCCTCACCCGGATTGCACTGGCCGATGCGGAGCCTGTCATCGGGCGCGCGTTCGCGCGACCCGGTGGCATCGCCAGGAGCAATCCGACCTCTCCGCGCTGGGGAGAGGTGAACCGGCTTCAACGCCCGATTCAGTCAGTGGACAGATAGTCACCGTCCCCATCGCAACGCCAGCGCATCGAGGTCGCGCGCGAGCTCGATCAGTCCTGACCGGAAAACGGGGGGCAGCGGCTGCAGTGGATGGCGCACGCAGTCCGAGCGGATGATGCCGCCTTCGTGCATCAACACCTTGGCGGCACGCAGGCCGCATTGGCGGTTTTCATAATTGATCAGCGGCAGCCAGCGCGCATAGGCCGCCTTCGCCTCGTCGCGACGTCCGGCGAAATAGGGATCGATGATCTGCCTGATGCCATCGGGATAGCCGCCGCCAGTCATGGCGCCGGTTGCGCCGGCATCGAGATCAGCCATCAGCGTGATCGCCTCTTCGCCGTCCCAGGGGCCTTGGATCGCGCTGCCGCCGGCCTCGATCAGGCTGCGCAGCTTGCTGGCGGCCATCGGCACCTCGATCTTGAAATAGCTGATGTTGGCGAATTCCTTGGCGAGCCGCGCCAGCAGCGCCACCGAGAGCGGCGTGCCGGCGACCGGGGCATCCTGAATCATGACCGGAATGCGGATCGCTTCGGCTACGACCTGGAAGAATTCGAAAATGCTCTTCTCGTCCACGCGAAAGGTCGCGCCGTGATAGGGCGGCATCACCATCACCATCGCTGCCCCCGCCTCCTCGGCCTGGCGGCTGCGGGCGGCGCAGACCGCCGAGCTGAAGTGGCTGGTGGTCACGATCACCGGCACGCGACCGGCGACATGTTCGAGCACCGCATGCATCACGGTCTCGCGCTCGGCATCGGTCAGCACGAACTGCTCGGAGAAATTGGCCAGGATGCAGATGCCGTGCGAGCCGGCATCGATCATGAAGTCGATGCAACGACGCTGCCCATCGAGGTCGAGGGCTCCGCGCTCGTCGAAGATGGTCGGCGCGACCGGAAAGACGCCGCGGTAAGGCTGACCGGCCGGGTTGGAGCGAGCAGATGACATTGGCGGTTCCCTCTTCTTTATCATCTCTTTATCATCGCGCTTGTTATCGCGCGGCACGATGCGCTCCGCGCGCATCGGTCTTCTTGACCAATATGGCAAGCTTATGGGCCCGCGCACAATTGTCTTTTTGACGAGCCCCGTCCAGGCAATCGCTTTTGTGTGCGCTTAGCCGCGCGCGGCCCGGCGCGCATCAGCGGCCGAGGCGGCCCGCCGGATCGGCGCATCGGCGACGATGACGGCGCCGTCGACCTTGCGCGCAAGCGACAGCTTGCGGTCGTGAAAGGCTTCGAGCTCGGGACGATGGCCGACGCTGATGATGGTCGCGCCCGGCAGCTCGCGCGCGATCGCCGCCATCAACTCGGCCTGACCCTCGACATGCAGCGCGGAGGTGGCTTCATCGAGCGCGATGACATCGGGCCGGTGCAGCAAGAGGCGCGCGATCGAAAGCCGTTGCTTCTCGCCTTCCGACAGGATCTTGTCCCACGCCGCGACATCGTCAAGTTGCGGCAGGAATTGGCCGAGGCCCGCGGCCGCGAGTGCGCGGGCAGCGTGTTCGCGGCCGATCTCCGCCCGTCGCAGGGGATAAGTCACGGCATCACGCAGGCTGCCGGCCGGCACGTAGGGACGCTGCGGCACCACCAGCACGCGCGCGCCCGCGCCGAGCGCGACCCGCCCACGGCCCCATGGCCAGCAACCGGCAATGGCGCGCACCAGCGAGCTCTTGCCGGTGCCGGATTCACCGGTGATCAGGACGCGCTCGCCGCGGCCGATCACGACATTGGCGCGCCGCACGATCGGCCGGCCGTCCTCCAGGAACACGCCGAGCTCACGAAGATGCAGCGGCCCCTCGCCATCCCGGCTGCACTCGATGCGGCCGGTGCCCGCCGTCTCGCCCGCCTCGATCACATCAATCGCCAGCAGCAGCGCGCCGACACGACGAGCGGACGCGGTCCAATCGGCGAGCCTGGTGTAGTTCTCCATGAACCAGCTCATCGCGCCCTGCACGATGGTGAAGGCGGAGGCCACCTGCATGATCGCACCCAGGCTCATCGAGCCGTCGAAATAACGCGGCGTGCACAGCAGGATCGGGACCACGCCGCATAGCTGCTCGCTGCCCTGCGAGACGATCACGGCGCGCATGTGCTGCACCATCAGGTCGCGCCAGCGCGCGACCACGTTTCCGAAATTTTGGCTCAAGCTGGCCTGCTCGGCCTGCCCGCCGCCAAGCAGCGCGATGCTTTCGGCGTTCTCGCGCACCCGGGTCAAGGCGTAGCGATATTCGGCCTCGGCCTGGTTCTTCTGCTCGGTCAGCGGAATGAACCGGAACGCGATTGCCAGCATCGATCCGTTCGCGACCAGCGCATAGGCCACGGCCGCGACCACCAGGAATGCCGGGATTGTCAGCGAACGACCGCCGATCTCGAGCGAGAGGGCGCCGCCAACCGTGTAAAGCACCACGATGAAAGTTAAGGCCGACAGCAGCGAGGTGACGAAGCCGGTGACGAAATCGACCGGCATTTCGGTCGCAATGCGCAGATCGTCATTGATGCGGTGTTCGGGGTTCTTGTGGTCGCCGCCGATCAGCTCGAGCTTGTAGAAACGGCTATCGGCGAGCCAGCGCGTGAGCAGATGCTCATTGATGAAGGCGCGCCAGGTCCGCTGCATGGTCATGCGCGCCCACATCGCGAACACGCAAAGCACGAGGTAAAGTCCGACCAGAAGCGGAAACAGCAGAGCCTGATGCAGCGCGACCGGACCATTCCGGGCTTCGAGCGCGTCGTAGAAATGCCTGTTCCAGAGATTGATGCCGTAGGTGATGCCGAGGCTTGCGAACACGACCACGGTCAAGCTCACCGTGAGCAGCCAGGCTTGTCCCGAACCCCCGCCCCTCCAATAGCCCCCCGCGCTCCGGCAAAAGCGGCGAAGACGCGAAGACGCGGTCGCATGCGCGTCAGACCGCATGCCCTGGGCATCGCTGAGCAGGCTCATGGATTCCCCCTCTGTGCCGGACTTCAGGCGCAAGCCAAGAAGAACGCGCAGCTTGGGTTCCGGGTTCCGGAGGCAGTCCTGCTGCCGGGCGCGAGGGTGAGGTCGCGAGCCTGGCGCCCGGTCTAGCCCGGCACGGAGGGCACGGCGGAGGCGTCGATGTCGTTCTCGATCAAGCCGCGGTGCTGGCGACGCACCAGCGAGGCGTAGTAGCCGTTCTGCCGCATCAATTCGCCATGGCGGCCGCTTTCGATGATCTGCCCCTCCTTTAGCACGATGATGCGGTCGGCGTTGACCACGGTGGACAGGCGGTGCGCGATGACGAAGGTCGTACGCGGCGCGATGAGGTTTTCGAGCGCATGCTGCACGGCCTCCTCGGATTCCGCGTCCAGCGCCGAGGTCGCCTCATCCAGGATCAGGATCGGCGGGTTTTTGAGCAGCGCCCGTGCAATGGTGATGCGCTGGCGTTCGCCGACCGACAGCAAGGCGCCGCGCTCGCCGACCACCGTGTCATAGCCGTCCGGCAGGCGCATGATGAAATCGTGCGCGTAGGCCGCCTTTGCCGCCGCTTCGATCTGTTCGATCGTCGCCTCGGGCCGGCCGTAGGCGACATTGGCCTTGATGGTGTCGTTGAACAACAGCGGGTCCTGCAGCACCACGCCGATATGCCGCCGCAGCGAGCTCTGCTTGATGCTCCGCAAGCAGCGCCCGTCGATGGCGATGCGCCCTTCCAGCGGATCATAGAACCGCATCAGGAGCGCCATCAGCGTGGTCTTGCCGGCGCCGCTGGGACCGACGATGGCGATGGTTTCTCCGGGCCTGGCATGCAGCGTCACGCCGTTCAGCAGGGGACGCTGCGGCTGTTCGTAGTGGAAATGCACCTTCTCGAAGCTCACCTCGCCTTTGACATCGGGAATGTCGGCCGCATCGGGGGAATCGCCGAGATGCTCCTGTACATTGAGGATGCCGAAGATCTCGTCCAGCGACACCGAAGCCTTGCGCAGGTTCGAGTAGACGCCGCTCAGGCCCTGCACCGGGCCGAACAATCCGCCGATATAGCCGAGAAACGCAACCACCGTGCCGACCGTGATCTCGGCCTGGACGACGAAATAGGCGCCGAGCGCCAGCCCACCAAGCCGCGCCAGCGCGACCACGAGATTGCTCGCCGATGCGTAACCCGCATCGGTCGCGACGCCGCGGATGACGACCTTGTTGGCGGCGGCGACGTCGCGCAGAAAGCGCGCCTTTTCCGCATCCTCCATCGCGAAGCTGCGCACGATTACGATACCGGACAGCACTTCGTTGAACCGCGAGTAGATCTGCGCCCAGCGATCGAGCAGCGTCCGCTCGCGCTGCATCTGCTCGGGCCCGGCATAGCCGGCAATGAAGGCCGGCAACGGGGCGAAGGCGAGCACGAGCAGGGCAAGGCGCCACTCCAGCCGCAGCATGATCGCGATCGCAATGACCAGAAAGATGACCGACGGCATGATGTTGAACAGGATCAGGGTCACAGCGCTGGTGAAGCCCTGGATGCTGCGGTCGAGCCTGGTCATGATGGCGCCGATGCCTTCGCTGCGCTGGATGCGGAGCGGCATCCGGTGCAATTTGCCCATGGTCGCCTCGAGCAGCGCGTATTGCAGGCCGATGCGGGTGCGCCAGGTGAGCCAATTGGCGAAGCCATCCATCGCCTCTCGCGTAACGGCGAAAGCGAGAAGAAGCAGCACGCCGGCCATGATCGCCGCGGCTTGCCGCATTTCGGTCAACTGGTCGAACACCGACTTCAGCACCAGCGGCTCGAAGGCGTTGATGGCGGCAACCGCGAGCACCAGCGCGACAATGAGGATGATGGCATGCCGCTGCGGCAGTGCGAATCGCACCGCGGCGTGCAGCCGTTTGAGCCGTCCCATCGTGTTCAACGGAACGTTCGGTGAATTGGGCCTGAGCGCTTGTCCGTGCATTATCGGCGCCACCTAAAGCGATTCCCCGGTCAAGGAAAGCTGGAACTTGCCGCCGCGACCCAATCATCGCGTCATCGCGGAGCGCCCGATGATCGGAACCGATGGCTGCCGACGGTCGCGCCGCTTCAAGGGGCGGAGGAGTGCGGCCGAAGCTCGCGCCCAATTCCGGATCCACACCCTCGCAGCGAGTGGCGCCGCACAAATGCAACCGATCCAGGCACCGCGACGAATAATACCGCGGCCGCGGTTCAAGACAGGCGTCGTCTGTGACCGAAACGGCTCGAACCGACCATGATGGATCGATCACGTTTGCAATGGCTGGACAGAACTGGTGCGCGCGGCGACAATGGTGCTACATTAACTCCAATTGCCGCTCCGGCCGCCGCCGAGTCCGATGGGTGATGCTCGGCCGACCGTTTGCGCGAACCTCGCGCCGCGAACAGGAGAGCCGCGATGCCCTCTTTGACAGAATGGCGAGTGCCATCCGCCTATCAGCCACATCCCGGCGACTACAGTTTCGATCTCGATCGTGTGCTGTCCTCGATCGTCGGCCTGCATTCCATCATTCCGCCGGACGCCTTCAGCGCGGAAACTCTGGGCACTGAGCGCGCCGGCAACGGCGTTGTGATCGACGACGGCCTCGTGCTGACCATTGGCTATCTCATTACCGAGGCCGAGTCCGTCTGGCTGCATCGTGGCGACGGGCGCGTCGTGGAAGGTCACGCGCTCGGTTTCGATGCCGTCACCGGGTTCGGGCTGGTGCAGGCGCTCGGCTCTCTCGAGCTCGAGCCCTTGCCGCTGGGCTCCTCGGCCGCGACGCGCGTCGGCGACAGTGTCGTGGTGGGCGGCGCCGGTGGGCGGACACGGTCGGTTGCCAGCCAAATCATCGCGAAGCAGGAATTCGCCGGCTATTGGGAATATCTGCTCGACGAAGCCATCTTCACCTATCCGGCGCATCCGAACTGGGGTGGTACCGGGTTGATTTCGGCGAGTGGCGAGCTGATCGGCATCGGCTCGCTCCAGCTCGAACGCGAGCGCGAAGGCAAGGCCGAGCATGTCAACATGATCGTGCCGATCGACCTGCTCAATCCCGTGCTCGAGGACTTGCGCAAATTCGGCCGGGTCAACCGCCCCGCGCGCCCCTGGCTCGGCATGTACACGACCGAGATCGACAACAAGGTCGTCGTGATCGGCATTTCCAGCAATGCGCCCGCGGCGCACGCCGAGCTCAAGGCCGGTGATGTGATCCTGGCGATCAATGGCGAGCGAATCTCGAGCCAGGCGGCGTTCTATCGCAAGCTCTGGGCGCTCGGGCCGGCGGGGGTCGACGTGCCGCTGACCGTGCATCATGAAGGCGTCACCTTCGACGTGGTGCTGGCCTCGACCGACCGCGCCAAGCTGCTGAAGGCGCCGCGACTGCATTAACGCGAGCGACAGGAAGGCGCCATGAGCGAGGCCGTGGTGGACGATATCCTGGCCTTGCTGCCGCCATTGCTGCAGTCGCTGGAAGCGCTCTCCTTCGTTGCGCGCCATCTGCACCCGCCGGACTTCGACCGCGTCATGGAAATGGTCGGTGCGCCGGAGGACACGTTGCAGGCCGCGCGCTCGCAGCTTTCCGAATGGCCCGACCGCTTCGCCGGCGTTCGCGCCGCGCTCGAGGCGGGAAGCGATGCGGCGCTTTCCGCCTTCGCTCTCTTGCGCGCGGTCCAGCACGGCAATGGCGATCTGGCGATGGCGTTCCGCGCCTTGCGCTATGCGCCGCAGGCACAGGAGGCGCTCTATCCGCTGGCGGCGAAATTTCCGCCGATCAACGAATTCTTCCTCGATCCCGGCGTGTGCGAGGATGCCGACCTGCTGGCGCGGCTCGCCGAGCCTGCCGCCCAAACCACCGGGATTGTTCACGACCACAACGAGCCGGGCAGCCGCGGCGGATTTTCGTTATATGTGCCGGAATATTACACAACAAGCCGCGCCTGGCCGCTGGTGGTGGCGCTGCACGGCGGCAGCGGCAATGGCCGCGCCTTTCTCTGGAGCTGGCTGCGCGACGCGCGCAGCTTTGGTGCCATGCTGATAGCTCCGACCGCCACGGGATCCACCTGGGCATTGAGCGGAGCCGACACCGACACGCCGAACCTGATGCGTATCCTGGAGACGGTGCGCAGCCGCTGGAACGTCGATCCCACGCGGCTGTTGCTCACCGGCATGAGCGACGGCGGCACGTTCTGCTATGTCACCGGCCTCGATAGCGCCTCGCCGTTCACGCATCTGGCTCCCGTCTCTGCCACCTTCCACCCGTTGATGGCGGCCATGGCCGACGCGGAGCGGTTGCGCGGCCTGCCGATCCATCTCGTGCACGGCAGGCTTGACTGGATGTTTCCGGTCGAGGTGGCGCGGCATGCGCGCGATGCGCTCGCCGCTGCCGGCGCCAACGTCACCTATCGCGAGATCGAGGATTTGAGCCACTGCTATCCGCGCGAGGTCAATGCAGAGATTCTGCGGTGGTTGAACGTTTCCTGATGTTTCTGCGAGCCTATTCGAAGCCGATGAGGTGACGCGCCGCTGACGACAGTACAGCTATCGGATGCGGGAACCATCGGCGGAACCATCCAGCGGGGACGGCGTTAGTTGCCGGCACACGGAGGATTGGCACCATGCAGACCATTCTTGGAATGATTCTCGGCGCCGTCTTGTTGGCTTTGGGCGTATATGTCTACGATTCGATGCAGACGTCGAGTGTGGCCAATGGCCAGGTTGCGGAAACCAATCGCACCATCGTGAACTGGGATGTCGTCGCCAGTGACTGGCACTCGCTAAAGGCACGCGCGCGCGATGATTGGGTCCGGATCTCGTCGAAATAGCCTCGACGCAACGCGTGTACGTTAGAGCATGACCCGGAAAAGTGTGAAGCGGTTTTCCGAAAAGATCATGCTCAAAGAAGAATCTAAAGCGCGGCGATTCGACCTAATCCCCATCGCGCTTTAGTCATCCGCTGATCAAGTTGCAAAGCCGGATGCGTACCCAGGCCCGTCATTGCGCCGGGGCTTGCCGCGCGTCCTCTCGATCCGCTCAGCTCGGCGATTGTGTTAGTTGCCAGCCTTGGCCTTGCGCGCATCCGCGATCACCTGTGCGAATTGATCCATCGTGAGCACGCCCGGGACCCGGAATTTGCCGACGATGAACGAGGGCGTGCCCTTGAAGCCCAGGCCTTCGGCCTGCTCGTTGTTGCGGGTGAGAATGGCAACGATCGCCTTTTCATTGGCGGCGAGATCGCGCTTGGCGCGGTCGACGTCGATCCCGGCGCCGGCGAGCACCTCATCGATCCGCGGCTCCGTCAGCTTGGAGTTGACGCCGAGCAGCGCATCATGGGCCTTGTTGTATTTGTCCTGATACTTGCAGGCCAGCACCATCTTCGCGGCGATGACCGAGACCGGTCCGAGAATCGGCCAGTCCTTCCAGACCAGGCGCACTTTGCCGTCGTCCTCGACCACCTGGCGCAGCTCGGGTTCGAGCTTGCGGCAATAGGGACATTGATAGTCGAACCATTCGACGATCGAGATATCGCCATTGACGTTGCCGGCGACGGGAACGTCCGGATCACGCAGCACCGCAGCTTCATTCGGCTCGGCACGGCGCAATTGCGCCTGTGCCGAAGGGGGTAGCGCGCCGAGCATCGCCGCCCCGCCGCCAAGCACGCCCAGCATTTTGCGCCGGCTCAGTGTCAGTCCGGCTTCCTCGATCAATCCAGTCATGTGATAGCGCCCCGCTTGGCCCGCCTCTAATCTTCACTGTGGCAACAACGTGCGCGCCAACATATACAGCGCCACCGCTATCACCACCGCAGCAAACAGAATATTCAGCGCCCCTCGCCGCCCCGAGAGATGGCGCGCAGCGCGCGTCCCGGCGAGACCGCCGCCAACCCCGCCCAGGATGAACAGGCCCGCCAGGCGCCATGCGACCAGACCCGACCAGGCATAGCTCGCCGCGGTGGTGAGACCGAACGTGGTCACGGCGACCAGCGACGACGACACCGCATTCATGATCGGCATGCCCGTCGCCAGCATCAGCGCCGGCACGATGAGAAAGCCGCCGCCGATGCCGAAGAAGCCGGACAGGGTGCCGGTGGCCGCGCCAAGCGAGATGATCGCCGGCAGGTTGGCACGGCTCATCTTGACGTCGCTCACGCCGATCCGCGCGCGCGTCTTCAGCATCAGCATCGCGATGACAAGCATGACCAGCGCGAACAACGCCAGCAGTTTCTGTCCCTCGAGCATCTTGCCCAGCGTCGAGCCGGCGAGCGCCCCGACCATGCCGGCGACGGCAAACACCAGCGCCACCGGCCACACCACGGTGCCGCCGCGGGAGTGGTTGAAGAGATTGAACGCAGCGTTCATGGCCACCGCGATCGCGCTGGTACCGATCGCCATGTGGGGCTCGGGCACGCCGACCACATAGACCATCAGCGGCACCGCCAGGATCGATCCGCCGCCGCCGACCAGGCCCAGCGAAAATCCGACCAGCGCCCCCGACGCGAGCCCCAGCACGCTTTGCATCGCGGAGAGTATCAAGAGACAGGACTCATTTGCACGATGCGCCCCTATAACCTGCCCGCGGTGCGACTGCCAGCGGCGGCTGCGCAATCCTTGCGCACATTCAGATGATTGCGGGGGCGGTCCGGATTCGCGGCACAATTGCCGTCAACGTATCGTCGTGGTCCCGATCAGGTCTCGGTCCCGTCGGCTGAAGAGCAAGGCTCGCGGCCGGACCACTCGATCCGGCCGCATCATCGAGGGCGTCAGGCCGCGCCCTTCAGGTGCTTGTTGCACTCGC
Source organism: Bradyrhizobium sp. STM 3562 (assembly GCF_045571435.1). Classification (NCBI taxonomy): domain Bacteria; kingdom Pseudomonadati; phylum Pseudomonadota; class Alphaproteobacteria; order Hyphomicrobiales; family Nitrobacteraceae; genus Bradyrhizobium; species Bradyrhizobium sp. STM 3562. Next base: position 824,860 of record NZ_CP120694.1, on the reverse strand, counting down.
TGTAGTAGCCGCCGCCCTTCTGGATCCATTTCAGGCCGCCATTGCCGTTGCTGGCCTTGTTGGCATTGTACTGGTCGACGCAAGTGTGCAGGCGCGCCTTGCCCGGAGTCTCCTTGGCATATTTCGGATCGATCGCGTTCGGGAAGACGGCGGGGCCCGAGGGCGCAGCGGGCGCGGCTGCAGGCGCGGCCTCCTTGGCCTCCTTCGCAGGTGCAGGCGCTGGAGCGGCCGCAGGCGCAGTCGCGGCGGCCGGACTTGCATCGGCGCCGCATTGCGCCTTGCGGAAGTCATTCCACTTCTGGCCACCCAGCGTGCCGGCGTCCTTGGCGGCTTTGTACTTCGCACTGCACTCCTGCATGGTCAGCGCCTGCGCAGGCGCGGTCACGGCCAGCGCGGCCAAACCGGCGCCCGCGATCGCAACCAATAATTTTGCTTGAAAAGTCATCCTAAGCTTCTCCCTGGCAACTGGCTAAAGGGACTGCATCCTAACGTCAGGCAGGCCGATGACAAAGGCGCGTTCTGTTTGCGCCCGCAAAATATAGTGCCGGGCGATGCGCCCTTATTCATCGGCGGTTCAGCATTACAGCGCGAGGTTGCGTGCCTTTCTCCACTCGCACAGGTGCACCCATGAAGCTTTCTTCGCTTTTCGCCACTGCCGCTCTCGCCTCGCTGCTGCTTGCCGGCCCCGCCTTCGCGCAGTCCACAACCGCGCCCGCCGCCAAGAGCGACACCGCCGCGGCGCCGGCTTCGACCGAGAAGAAAACCAGCAAGGCGCGCTCGGCCGAATCGCTCGAATGCTCCAAGCAGGCCGACGAGAAGGGCTTGCACGGCAAGGAGCGCAAGAAATTCCGGTCCGAATGCATCAAGAATGCGAAGGCCGGCGAAAAGACCAAATAGCGGTTCAAGTCACGCTGCAAGCAACGCTTCGCGCATGACCGTTCGGACGTGACGGTCGAGACGTGACAATTCCGTGTCACCCTCCCCGCACCGGCTTCTGAGGGGGAGGGTGACAGCCATCGAACGCTCTGCATTGCTGCACCTGCGTCAGCGCAATTGTCTCAAGAAGGCGAATTTGCGATGAAGGCGGCGTGAAGCAGATCACCGCCTCCTTCAACCTCGTCCTTCCCAGCCGCGCCAAATTGTTCAGCGCGGTCGAAACGCTCGCCATTGGCGCCGCCGGCGGCCTGCTGTTTTTGTGGGCAAACCTGCCGGGCGGACTGATTTCCGGCTCAATGATCGCGGTGGGCGCCGCGGCCTTGGCAGGACGTCCGCTCAGCCTGCCACCGCATGTCACCCAGACGCTCTTGGTGCTGCTCGGCATCTCGCTGGGTTCGGTGGTGTCGCGGCAATTGATCCAGCATGTCAGCGCCTATCCGATGACCATCGCGCTGCTCGCGCTCGCGACCTTCTGCTCGACCTTTGGCTCCAGTCTCTATCTGCAGCGCATTCACGGCTGGGACCGCACCTCGGCCTTTCTTGCCGGAAGCCCCGGCGCGCTGTCCCAGATCACGATCCTGGCGGTCGAGCGCGGCGCCGACCTGCCGGCGATCGCGGTGGTGCAGACCATGCGTGTGATCATCCTGACCGCGGCGCTGCCGATGCTGCTGGCCTTGACCGGAGCGGCGCCCGCCGCCGCGCCCGCGCTTCTCACCCCGCCTGCCTCGCCGCTCGGGCTGTTGGCGCTGCTGGCCCCCTCGCTCGCGCTGGCGCTGGTGTTTCGCCTGATCAAGTTTCCGGCGAGCTGGATGTTCGGCGCCATGATCGCCTCCAGCGTGCTGCATGGCGCGGGCTGGATCGAAGGCGGCCTGCCGAACTGGGTGCGCAGCGTCGCCCTGGTCGGCATCGGCGCATTGATCGGCAGCCGCTTCGCGCGCATGAAGATCAAGGTGCTGCTCGGCCATATCAACGCCGCGCTCGGCTCGTTTGCGATCGCTATCCTGGTCTCGGCGCTGTTTGTCGGCCTGATCGTCGCAACCACCAATGTGCGGCCCGCCGATCTCATCGTTGCCTTCGCACCAGGTGCGATGGACGCCATGCTCGCCCTGGCGCTCACGCTGCACATCGACCCGATTTTCGTCGGCGCGCATCATTTGTCGCGCTTCGTGTTCGTCACCATCGCCATCCCCGGCATCGTCCATCTGTTCGGACGGCCGCAGGATGATGTCGATGACTAGCGCTTGGCGGACCTGGCAATGCCCCAGGCGGCGATCGCGGCCATCAGCGCCGAGATCAGCGCGTTGTAGCCGGCAAGCGAGATCCCCAGAAAGCGCCACTGCACCTCGTCGCAGCGGATCACCTTCACCTTGTCGAGCTGATCGAGCAGGCTGCCGGCCTTGCCGAAATCGACCAAGGGGCCGGTGCAATCGGTCGGGCCCTGCCAGAATTTCCATTCGACGCCGGCGTGATAGATGCCGAAGAGGGAATTGCCGGCTGCCGCCAGCGCGATGACGACGAGCCCCGCGATCAGCAGTGGCCGCGGCGCGCCCTTGGCCGCGGCGAAGGCAACGAGCGCCGACAGCGGAATAATGCCATAATAGGCATAGCGCTGCTCCAGGCAGAGCGGGCAGGGCTGGATGTCCAGCACGAGCTGAAAGAACCAGGCGCCGGCAATCGTCGCAGCCGCGACGATTAGCACCAGCAGCGCCGCCGTCAGTGCCGGACTTGCCTCAAAACGTGCCTGTGAGGCCATGGCCGTGGATGTCACCTTTGCCTCTCCCCCTCCAGAGTCCGATTAGGAGCCTCCTATCTCCGGAAAAGATCGCTGTCGAGGCGGCGGCAATCACATCGGCGCGGGTTGACCCGGCCGGGCCGCTGGCTATAGTCCGGCCGCTTCGCGACACAGGCCCCTTGGCCGAGGCTCGCCGAAGGCCCCTGTGGCGGAACTGGTAGACGCGCTCGACTCAAAATCGAGTTCCGCAAGGAGTGCTGGTTCGATTCCGGCCAGGGGCACCAGCCTTCGCCAAGGCTTGGGCTGGGCAAGCCAGCTCGAACCGTCTCGCAACTTGTATCCACAGATTCGTCGTCCTGGCGAAAGCCAGGACCCATACCGCGGACCTTCGCGACCACAACGGCCTGTGGTCATGAGTCCCGGATCTGCGCTCGCGCCGGACAACGCTGCGCGTTGCCGGGAGCTCGCTTGTCGCGACGACGGCAGTTGCCAAACGGCCGGCGCGGCTACGGCCGCACCAATCGTACAGTCACGCAGCTACCGCAGCATCGCCTGCAGGCTGGCGGCCTCCTGGGCGGCGAGCGGCGGGTTGGCTTCGGTGAACAGGTTGCGGCGCGCCTCATAGAACTCGAGCACACGCTGCGCGGTGCGCTGTTCGAGCCGTTCGAAATTTTCGCGCGCGCGTTCGACATCCAGTTTGGAGAGGCGCCGCTCGGCGACCGTCATCAAGAGCAGCGCCTTCGCGGTGGCCCAGGAGCAGCCGGCGGCTTTCGCGATCACCTGGATCGCGCCCGGATTCTCGTTGAGCACGGCCCGCTCGACCATCTCGATGTGACAGCCGGCGAGCGCCGACAGCATCGTCACGGTCTTTTCAAAATCCTGCGCGCGCGCGGCGGCGTGGACGTCGGCTTCCCGCAGCTCCTTCCAATCGGTGAGCCGCTTGACCCGGTGCTTGGCCTTGACATGATCCTGAGACTTCCTGCGCACCTCGACGTTGATGTCGTCGATCACCTCCGTCACGGCGCCATGAACGACGTCGGCCAGTTTCGGATTGGCCGCGATGATCTTGCTGCACACCGAGGCGGAGGCGGTTTCGAGAAGCTTCAGCAGATGATGGCGCGGGATGTCGCGCCGCGCACCCACATGCGCCGCAAGCTGCTGGTCATGACCGGAGCGCACGACCAGCGCGCGAAAACCGTTGTCCGAGATGCGGGCGCCTTCGTTCCTGGCGACGGCGTGGACCACCTTGGGCTCGCCGCGCTCGATCAGGACATCGGTGATCGCTTCGCTGATCGTCTCGCGCTGCGCAATCGCGTAGAGATGTCCCTGGCTCTGGGTGCTTGCACTCGCGATCAGATCCGACTCGCTGAGCGCGGTCGATTCCGTGAGCACGGGAGCCGCGACCGCGACCGATTCGTCCAAAGCGAAGGCGCGCACCAGCGCCGGCGGCGCATTCGAGTCCGTGGCAAAGCGGCGGGCGAGCTTGATCCGGGTCCTCAGTTCGATGACCTCGACCAGGACCTTGAAGACCTCGTCGAACAGCTCGATCTGCCGCTTGGAATAGCGCGCCGAGCCGGCCAGAAACAGATCGGTGATGCGCGTCAGCGCCTTGAGTTGCCGTTTGGTCGAACCGGAGGTCGTTGCATCCTGCACGTCGCGGATCAGGGAATAGAACATCGTCATTGCGTGGTCTCGTCAGGCATTTTCGCCCTAGGGCGAGAGGAGAGAGGTATTCAGTGGTAGCGGCCGCGCGTGAAAATTATGGGCTCGAGCTCTCTCGGAGATGATTTAAATTGTAGCGATTGCCTCAACCTCCAGAACGGGTTTCGCTTTCGCTCACCGCATCCTCCGGCGTGGCTTAGCTGCCGCCCCTTCGTGTCGGTCGGCGTCGCAAGAGCGGTTCCGGGTGCTAGGGCACACACTCGCCCTCAATCATCCGAATCGAACATCCTCATCTGCGGGGCATAGACGCGCGGGGACTCGTCGTAATATCCCGGCCCGCGCTCGGCGTCGCGATAGCGGGACCGATAACGGCGATCGGAATAGGTCCAGTCGCCGTCGCCGCGACCGTTCCCCGCCTGTTGATCGAAACTATCCTGGTCCTGCTGGTCGCGGCGATGACGATGCGCCCAACGCTGCGCCCGCTCGCTGTGCCGCCGATCGGTCTGACGCTTCAGATCGGTATCGCCCGCCTTGGCATAGGCGTCTTCAGGTGCGGAAACCGACTTCGCCGTCGCCGCCTCGGGCGGCTGCGCCTCTTGCGTAGCCTGCTTCATTGGCGCCGCCTCGGCGGGCCTTGCTGACTGATCGGCTGACGCCTTCGCCTCCGCCGCTTGGGCCGGAGCCGGCGTGGCATTGCCGCGATCGGCCCGGCGATCCTGCGCCGGCCCCCTGCCGTCGACCGCCGGATCGATGAAGGCCAAGCTCGCGCCGACATGAGCCAGCGGAGCGGACGCCGGCATCGGCGGCGCACGCCGATCGAGAGTGGCCGCTTCCACGCCGTATTTCGGCGCGTGCGGATTCATGACATTGGCGATCCAAAACCCGCCGCCGAGGCCGCCGATAATGGCAAAACCTACCGTTCCGATCCCCGCGACGAAAGCAGTCGAAGCGCGCATGGCCGCCTCCTCGTTGCTCGCGGGCAAACGTTCCAACTTTCCCGATGTTCCGGCAACGGCTGACGTCCCGCCCTCCCGATCACGATCCCATGATCATGGGGCATCAAAGCCTGCTGTCGAAGATGCAGATGTCGCCCCGGCCAAGACTGCGGGTTGGGGCTGCGGGTTGGGGTGAAAGGCCGGGACGAACGGGCAGTTCGCGCGGGCTACCAACGCGTCAAATCGCGGCGGCTACTTTTTCGAGGCCGATGACGCGGGCGAGTTTGCGCACTTCGTCCTTCTGGTCTTCGCGCAACTGGAACAGCAGCGGCATCGCCGCCGACTTCAATTGCTGCACTTCGGTCGAATCCGGATCGATCGAGCCGGCATTCGCATTCGGATTGACGCGCCGCGCGGCTTCGATCTTGCGGGCAAGGGCGTGCAGCGCTTGCTCGACACCGGGCCAATAATATTCCTGGTCGGGCGTCAGTCTTAAGCGCGCCTTGATGCCGGCGATCTGGGTGTCGGACAGCAGCGCGTATTTCTCCGGCCGCGGATGGCTCGCAACCTTTGGCTTGGGCGGCGCGGGCGGCTCGGACGGCGTTGCGGCCGAGGCGGGCTCCGACGCCGGCGCCACGGCGGGCAGCATCGCCACCGCCTTGGCCGCCTCGATATCGGCATCGCTGGTGGAGGCATAGGCCTGCCGCAACGGTTCGGTCTGGCTTGCCGTCTCCGCCGGAGCGGCGGGCTCCTGCGGCAGCGAGGCGACGACCGTCAGCTTGTCCTGTTTGGCCTCGCGGTTGGCGACCACCGCCTTCAGGTCAGGCACGGAAGCGGCGAGCCCAGCCTCGGGAATGCTGTCGCGGGCCAGGATGCTGGCGGCTGCAGCCCCGACCACCAGGCAGCAGGTCAGGGCGAGGAGTGTGATGGCCTTGGTCAAACAAGTCTCCGTCCCGGTCGGCAATCGACCGTCTTCTGACGAAAAAGTGAGCATTAATTAAGGCTTAAACGGGCCATCGTTGCGGCAAAGGCACACATGAGACCCCTCGAAGCCCGAACGGCCGGCCCGTCAGGCGACGGCGGCCAGCTCATAGGCGTCCTGGATATCGGCGACGATATCGGAGGCCTCGAACAGCGCGCGCGGCTCGACCGAATGCAGGCTCACGGTCCAGTTGCTGCCTTTCCTGGTGCGGGGCGTCTTGAGGACGTCGAAGCGCACGCTGCGGCACAGCGGATGGCGCTGTAGCGCATGGAAGACGCGAATCCTGAGCTCGTCGAGCGTGGCAGGCGTCTTGGCAACAAGGCTTTCCGGTCCCATCGCGCATCCCTCTTCTCGTCCCGAGCGCCGACCGACGGGCGCGGGCGTTCGGGAGGATTGTCGGGGCGGGCTGGTTAATGCCGCGTTAAGGTTAAAACGGGTTGGCGCGGCAATTCAGGCGCGAAAATCCCGGGACTGGCTCGTGCGATATTCAGCGAGCGTCCGAGCAATGAGCTCATCGACCGGCAGCACATCCGTCACGCCCGAGGTCGCGTGCCCGGCGCTCCAGATGTCGCGCCAGCGCTTTTGGCGATTTTCAACATCGATATCCCTGCCGATCTCGATCGCGCCGTGCGCAGGCAAATTATCGGGATCGAGGCCCGCGGCGACGATCGACGGCTTCAGCATGTTGGTCTGCAGGCCGGTAAAAGCGCTGGTGAGCAGAATATCGTCGGCACTGCTTTGCACCAGCATCGCCTTGTAGCGCTCGTCGGCCATGCTCTCGCGCGTGGCGATGAACCTGGTGCCCATATAGGCAAGATCGCAAGACAGCGCTTGCGCGGCGCGCAGCGCGTGGCCGTCGCTGATGCCGCCGGCGAGCACGAGCGGGCCGTCGAAAAACGCCCGCACCGCGCGCACAAAGGCGAACGGATTGAGCCAGCCGGTCTGGCCGCCGGCGCCGGCCGAGAGCAGCACCAGCCCGTCCGCGCCGGCTTCCAACGCGCGCTCGGCATGGCGGATGGACGCGACGTCGGCAAAGACCAAGGCGCCGGCATCATGCAACGGCCCAAGCACGGGCGCGGGCGAGCCGACCGAGGTGATGACGAGTTCAGGCTTGTATCGCAGCAGCACGGCGAGATCATTGTCCAGCCGCGTGTTGGAGCGGTGCACGATCAGGTTCGGGCAGACGGGAGCGGCGGGCTTTCCTTCTGCATCCTCACGGCGGTGCAGGCGGGTCTCGATCTCGCCAAGCCATGCGTCGAGCTGCTCGGGCGTGCGGCAATTCACGGTTGGAAAAGCGCCGATCACGCCGTTGCGGCAGGCCGCCACGACCAATTCGACGCCCGAGACCAGAAACATCGGCGCGGCGATCAGCGGCAGGCTCAAGCGCGCGCGAAAACGCGAGAGCGGATCGTGGTGCAGCGGAGCCAGCGGCAAATTTGTTTTTCCGGCTTGAACAGGAATGCTACCGTTGCGGCCAATTCTGGCACGTTCGAAGGCCGGGCACAAAGTCGACCACCGTCATTCCGGGGCGGTGCGCAAGCACCGAACCCGAAAATCTCGAGATTTCCGGGTTCGCGCTCACGCGCGCCCCGGAATGACGGGGCGGTAACGACCAAAGAGGCAGGGAGGACATTCTTGATGAGCAACCCACTCTACGCGTTTCCGACCGTCGGCGAGCAGACGCTGCGGGCGCTGGCACGCTACCCGTCCCGCAACGCCTTTAGCTGGCCGGGCGGATCGATCAGCTATCAAGGCGCGACCGACCTGATCGGCCGCGTTCAAGCCGTCTTCACAAGGCTAGGGTTGCCGCCGGGTGCGCGCGTGGCGTTTCTGACCGCCAACCGCGCCGACACCTGGTGCGCCGGCGTCGCCGCGCAACTGGCGAGGCTCGCGATCACATGGCTGCATCCGCTGGCCTCGCTGGAAGACCAATTGTTTCAGATCGACGATTCCGAAGCGCAGATGCTGGTGGTCGATGCGGCGGCCTTTCGCGACCGCGGCGGCGAGCTCGCCGCCAAGGCAAGCGGCATCAGGACCGTGTTCACGCTCGGACCGGCCGATTACGGGATTGACCTCCTGCAGGCAATCGAACAGGGGGGCAGCGCCAGCGCGCGATGCCTTGCCAACCCTGACGATGTCGCCAGCCTCAATTACACCGGCGGCACGACGGGGAAATCGAAGGGCGCGCTGCGTCGTCATCGCGAATATGGCGGATTTGCCGGCGCGATCCTGGCCGATTTCGAGATCCCCGAAGCGGCGCGCTATCTGACCGTTGCTCCGATCAGCCACGTCGCGGGCACAAAGGTGCTGCCGACGCTGATGCGCGGCGGCACCGTGCATATGCTCAGGGGGTTCGATCCCGAAGCGGTGCTCGAGACCATCGCGCGCGAGCGCATCAATTTCACGCTGTTCGTGCCGACCATGATCTATGTGCTGCTCGATCACCCCGCGCTCGACAAGACCGACCTCTCCTCGCTCGAACTCGTGCTGTATGGCGCCTCCGCGATGTCGCCGTCGCGGCTATCGGAAGCTTTGCAGCGGATCGGGCCGGTGTTCTCGCAGCTCTATGGCCAGACCGAATGCTATCCGGTGTCGGTGCTGCGCAAGGCCGATCATGATCCGAAGCGGCCCGAGCTGTTTCTTTCCTGCGGTTTCCCGATCGCCGCATGCGACGTCAGGATTCTCGACGATGACGACCGTGAGGTGAAGCCTGGCGAGCCAGGCGAAATCTGCGTCCGCGCCCCGCATGTGATGGCCGAATATTGGAAGCGGCCGGAGACCACTGCGGAGACGCTGAAGAACGGCTGGCTGCACACGGGCGACATCGCCACGGCCGACGAGCGCGGCTACATGTACATCCTCGACCGTAAGAAGGACATGATCGTCTCCGGCGGCTTCAATATCTTCCCGCGCGAGGTCGAGGACGTGCTCTCCCAGCATGACGACGTTGCGATGGTCGCGGTGATCGGCGTGCCCGACGACAAATGGGGCGAGGCGGTCACCGCGGTCGTCGTGCCGCGCGAGGGCACACGCCCCAATGCGGACGAGCTGATCAGCCTCGTCAAAGCGCGCAAGGGCTCGGCGCATGCGCCGAAGCGGATCGAGTTCGTCGACAAGCTCCCGATGACCGGCGTCGGCAAGGTCGACAAGAAAGTGCTGCGCGCGAGTTTTTGGGCGGGGCGTGAGCGGATGGTGGGGTAGATTCTCGGTGGTCATCGCCCGGCTTGACCGGGCGATTCAGTATTCCAGAGACATCAACATTTGAGTCGAGAGGCTGCGGCTTACTGTTTGCCCCGCCGGAGCCTGTCATCGGGCGGCGCTTTGCGCCGACCCGGTGGCGGGGTATGACGGAGAATGTGGTGTGCTACCGCTTCTCGATCACCAGGCTCTGCACGGCACGGCCGAAATAGCCCTGCTCGTCGGCGAGGCGGGCCATGGCGAGACCGGCGCCGTCGGGACCGATCCAGGATTCGCCATCGAGCAGGATCCACTCGCCGACTGGCTGCCGCGCCATGCTGACAGTGAGGTCGGCGTTGAGAAAGGTCCATTCGCGAAAATCGAGCACGCTCGAGGTGCCGTTGGCGAAATCGGCGGCGGCGACCGCGCGCACGGCCTGCGACACCGAGAAACCTTCGACCAGCGGCCGGTCGACGCGGTACCAGATCGCCGCCTTCCCCGGCACGCCGAACCGGCCGCGCGCGGCGCGCAGCGACATGCCGGTTACGAACGGGCTGCTGGAGAATCGCGCGGGATCTTCCGGCGACTCGGCCGGCCCCGGGAGTTCGACCTTGGCCTCTCCAAGATCAGGCGGCAACGGCTGCGGCTGCGCCTTGATCTTGAGCACGGTCGCGGCCACCACAAGCGTGTCCTCCGCCAGCAGCCTGACCGCGCAAAGCTGGATCTTGCGGCCCTCGCGCAACACATCCGTTTGCAGCGTCAAGGGCGACAACGGCACCGGCCGCATCAAATCGATGGTCACGCGCGCAACGCGCATCTCGACGGGCGCAGCAGTCCGCTCGGCCGCCCACACCGCGAGCGAGGCGGGCGCCGAGCCGTGCTGCATGCGCGGATTCCAGGGACCGGCGGCATGGGGACTGACGAGGACGCGATTGCCTTCGACGCGATAGATGGCTTCCATCGATCAGGCCGCCATCACAAATCTGGCCACGTCAGGCGCGCGCTCAGCTCGCCGCGCGCAACGGCTCGTTCGGCAGTTCGATATCCACTTCCAGCGTCGAGACATGTTTTCCTTTTTCCATCCGAACCACGACCTTGTCCGGATCGAGCGTAACATGCCGCGAGACCACCGCGAGAATTTCTTCGCGCAGGCGCACCAACAGATCGGGCTGACCGACCAGGCCGCGTTCATGCGCAAGCAGGATCTGCAGCCGCTCACGCGCCACCGCTGCGGTCGAAGAGTTGCGGCTGGAAAACAACCGCAGGAAACCCATGCTCATGCAGCCCTCCGTCGTAGCAGAAGCTTCATCAGACCCTTGCGCTCGGCCGGCACCTTCATGGTGACCGTCTCGCCCAACAGCCGCTTGGTCGCATCCATGTAGGCCCGCGCCGCGCTGGTCGACGGGCCGTTCAGGACAACGGGGCAGCCGACATTGGATGCGCGCAAGACGTCCTGGCTCTCGGGGATGATGCCGAGCAGCGGGGTGGCCAAGATTTCCAGCACATCCTCGATCGCAAGCATTTCGCCGCGCGCGGCGCGGGCCGCATCGAAGCGGGTGATCAGGATGTGCTTGGTCACCCGCTCGCCCTTCTCGGCCTTCACGGTCTTGGAATCGAGCATGCCGATGATGCGGTCGGAATCGCGCACCGACGACACCTCGGGATTGGTGACGATGACCGCCTCGTCCGCATAGCGCATGGCAAGGGTGGCGCCGCGCTCGATGCCGGCCGGACTGTCGCAGATCACCCAGTCGAAGCTTTGCCGAAGTTCGTCGATCACCCGCCCCACGCCTTCGTCGGTGAGCGCGTCCTTGTCCCGCGTTTGCGACGCGGGCAGCAGCCAGAGATTCTCCAGCCGCTTGTCACGGATCAGCGCCTGACTGAGTTTTGCGACCCCCTGCACGACATTGATGAGATCGAAGACCACCCGCCGCTCGGCCCCCAGCACGAGGTCGAGGTTGCGCAGGCCGACGTCGAAATCCACCACGACGACCTTCTGCCCGCTCTGCGCAAGCGCGGCGCCGATCGCCGCCGTGGACGTGGTCTTTCCGACGCCGCCCTTGCCCGACGTCACCACAAGCACTTTGGCCATTGCCAACCTCCTTTTACTGTCAGTCATCAAGTAAGCGGCGTGATCCGCATGACCCCGCCGTCAAGCCAGGCCTGCGCAGGACGGTTGCGCAAGGCCTCGTCCAATTCTTCCGCGGTCTGGTAGTAGCCATCGATCGCCAGCAGCTCGGCCTCGATCCTCTGGCAAAAGATGCGCGCGTGAGGATTGCCGTTGACGCCCGCCATGGCGCGGCCGCGCAGCGTCCCATAGACATGGATGGAGCCGCCGGCCACGAGCTCGGCGCCCGACCCGACCGATCCGAGCACGGTAATGTCGCCTTCCGGAAATACGACCGATTGACCGGAGCGGACCGGGCTGTCGAGCAGCAGCGAAGCCACCTGCGGCCTCACTTCAGGCTTCTCCGGCTCGACCTGCGCGATCTCGCAGACCCGGCCGCCGCTCAGGACCGGCGGCATGGTCGGCGACAGCAGCGACGGATCGACCCCCTCGATGCCGAGAATACGGATATTCTTCTTTTCCAAGCTGACGATGAGATGGGCGATCGCGGAACGGCTGAGCTCCACGGCGGAGAGGTCCAGCACCACCGGCTTGCCGACGAAGAAGCCGGGCGAGCGGGACAGCGTCGCGTCGAGCTCGGTGAGCCAGTCGACGATCGGGACGACCGGCGTGAAAACAAATGCCAGATAGGAGCGGCCTCGCAGGCGAACCGGCTGGGTTACGGGCTCCGCAATAGCGTCCATGACTGTCGACTCGCCATCCTTAGTGAATGGTTAAGAATCGACCCGTCATGGTTAATGAACATTTAAGATTCGGCGGATCCCATAAGGCGGAATTGTGAAAAAAGCTCGGCCGCCCACCCACCCTTAAAGTGGCGGATCGACCGCCTCGTCGTATTCCTTCTTGAAGCGCGCGATCAACTCGGCGGCGGGAACGATCTTGCCGATCGAGCCGACGCCTTGGCCCGATCCCCAGATCTCCTTCCAGGCCTTTGGCTTCGCCCGCTCGCCGGAGGCATCGGTGCCAAAGCTCATCTTGGAGGGGTCGGAAGTCGGCAGGTTTTCCGGATCCATACCGGCGGCCACGATCGACGGCTTCAGGTAATTGCCGTGCACGCCGGTGAACAGGTTGGAATAGACGATGTCTTCGGCGCCCGAGCTGGTGATCATCTCCTTGTAGCGATCCACCGCATTGGCCTCCTCGGTGGCGATGAAGGCCGAGCCGATATAGGCGAAGTCGGCGCCGAGAATGCGCGCGGCGCGAATGGCCTTGCCGGTGGCGATCGCCCCTGAGAGCGCAATCGGCCCGTCGAACCACTGCCGCGTCTCGGCGACGAAGGCAAAGGGCGAAATGGTGCCGGCATGACCGCCGGCGCCCGCCGCGACCAGGATCAGCCCGTCGGCGCCCTTCTCGATCGCCTTGCGGGCAAATTTCTGGTTGATCACGTCGTGGAAGACGATGCCGCCCCAGCCATGCACCGCCTGATTGAGCTCCTCGCGCGCGCCGAGCGAGGAGATGATCATCGGCACCTTGTGCTTCTCGCAAAGCGCAAGGTCATGCTCGAGCCGGTTGTTGGATTTGTGGACGATCTGGTTGACCGCGAACGGCGCCGAGGGCGCGTCCGGATGCGCCCGATCGTACGCCGCGAGTTCCTCCTTGATGCGTGCGAGCCACTCGTCGAGCTGCGCGGCAGGCCGCGCATTCAGCGCGGGAAACGAGCCGACCACGCCGGCCTTGCACTGCGCGATCACGAGATCGGGCACGGAAATGATGAACAGCGGCGAACCGATCACGGGAATCGAGAGGCGGCCCTTGAACAAGGCGGGCATGGACATGCGCGAAAGATCCTTTTGCTTATTCCGGGACACGGGATGTCTTTCCACTGTAAAGATGCCAGACATCATGCCAACAGCGCAACTGCCGAAGAGCGGTAATCGGAGCGTCGTCATCTGTATTCAGGCGATGGAGCAGCGCCCTCCGTCCAACTCGCCCCGCACGTGAGAAGGAGAAGACGCTCGCTCAGGGCAACCAGCGCACCAGAGAACGACCTACTGGCAAAGCGCGCTCGTCACGTAACCATCGGTGCGGCAGTCGTCGGGTTTGCGGGTGCGGCCCGGGATCAGGACCTTGGCTGAACAGGTCTGCGCGGCATCGGTGCTCAGGCTCTTGCCTTCCTTAAATCCCTTGGCCTGGCAGAGCTTGTCGGCGCCGAGCTTGCAATCCGGCGTGCCATTGGCCGCAACAGGGCAGACCACGCGCCCCGAGACCATCGAGCCGGGACCTGTGAAGCGCGACAGCACATCGCCTGCGCCTTTGGCGACGTCTTTGGCGCGGGCATTCAGATCATTGATGGTCTCGCTGGGGCTCTTGATGTTCGGCACGACCTTGTCGAACAGCTTGCCCATCTCGTCGATCAGGCCGGGATTCTCTTTAGGCATCGGCGGCGCCGGCTCGCTCTGCGGCTGCGGAGAGATCGTCGGAGCGCCCGGCTCCTGCAGGCCGAGGCCCGGCTGCGCCGGCGCATTCTGCGAACGGGCCGGACCGCCCATGCTCAGCATCGACAAGACGACAATGGCGCCCAAGCTTCTCAAATGCAGCGCCCAAAACGGCCAGAACCAGCAATCATTGCGCCGACCGTAACCGAAAGCCGGCACACCGGCAAAGCGATCGGCGGCCGCCTTTTAGAGCAGCCAATAGACAATGACGAAGCCGAGCACCAGCACCGCGGCGCCCAGCAGCACCCAGAAGGTGAGATGCTTTTCGATCCTGACCCGGATCCAGTCGCCATAGCGATTGAGCAGCACCGCGGCGACGAAGAAGCGTCCACCGCGGGCGATGATCGAGCACACCACGAACAGCCAGATGTTGAAGCCGGCAAAGCCCGAAGTGATGGTCACGAGCTTGTAGGGGATCGGGGTCAGGCCCTTGCCGATGATGATCAAGGCGCCCCATTCCGCGTAGGATGCGCGGAAGGCTTCGACCTTGTCGGAGAGGTGATAGAACTCGATCAGCCAATGACCGAGCGAGTCGTAAAGCAGTGCGCCGATGGCATAGCCGAGCATGCCGCCGAGCACCGAGGCCGCGGTACAGACCGACGCATAGAGCCAGGCGCGCTGCGGCCGCGCCAGCGACATCGGGATCAGCATCACATCCGGCGGCACCGGAAAGAAGGAACTTTCCGCGAAGGCCACGCTCGCCATGATCCACAGCGCATAGGGCTTGTGCGCGGCGTCGATACACCAGTCATAGATACGTCTGAGCATGGTGCGATGAACCACCATGGGACGAATTTGTCCATGGCAAGATGGAAGAATTTGATCGTGACACTGGCGCGTGACGCGGACCCGAAAGGCCGCGTCAGCGCAAGGTGGATGCCGGTTTTCGCAAAAAGATCATGCTCGATCAAAACGCTAGAGCACGATGACGGTTTATCGCGCTCTAATGCCGCTTGCGCAGATTGCGGCCTTCCAGCGCGACGATCGGCCGCCTCGTGACCCTGGGCGACACCGGCTTGGGCAGTTTGAGCGGCGATTTCGGCATCTTCTCGGCAATGCCGAGCAGATTTTCGCGTCGTTCCATCTCCCGCCAGACGTCGGCGGGCCGGACGCCCGCCGCCGCCCACAGCACGGCGAGATTATAGAGCAGATCGGCGCTTTCGCGGATCACAGCCTCCGCGTCGCCGTGAATGGAATCGATCGCGACCTCGATGGCCTCCTCGGCCACTTTCTTGGCCATCTTGGACGGGCCGCGCTGAAACAGCCGCGCGGTGCGCGACCTCGCGGGGTCCAGATGCTTGGCGGCGAGCACCGCCTGATAGAGCCGTTCGATCGAATCGCTCATGGCACACAAGATAGTCGAAAGCGATGGCCGGCGTGTTAACGCGGAGCATCAAGAAGCATTAAAAGACAGAAAAATCCGCCAGCCGCATGAACTGCAACCGGCGGATCACGAAGGGGAGGAAGCCGTTTTACCCGCGGATATCCGCTTCCTGCTTTTACGCCTGGTTTGATGCGGGCAAAACCGTACAAGTACGGTCACCGTATTCGACCGGACCATGACAAGATCATCGCGATGGCGACGGGTTCCCGCGCGGCCGCGCCGCCGCCAAGCGGCCAATTGCGAAAACGTGACATCGCCTGCTCATGAAGCGTTCACATTCGGTGCGGCAGAATGCTGTCCTCGCGTTCTTCTCGACACTGCCGTCGGCCTCTCCGGTGTAAACAACATGGGCACGAGCCGAACAGACGCATTTCACGGCTTTCTAGGCCTGCTGATGGGTCTCATGACCCTCGCCTCCACAGGCCTGATCACGGCCCATGCAGCCGAGCAAGCCGCCGAGGACAAAAAGCCGCAGACCTCCGTTCAGCTTAGCTTCGACCGTCCGCTCGATGCCAGCATGGCACCTTTCGTCGCAGCCTCAAGCGGCGGTTTGTTTAGCGCGGAAGACCTTGCCGTCAGCTTCAATTTTGCGAGCGCCTCGCCGGAGGCGATCGCGCGTGTGGCTTCAGGGAGCAGCGAGTTCGCGCTGGTCGACATCAACGAACTCATTCGCTTCCACGGCAAGGCCGACGCGCCGCCGATCAAGGCGGTGTTCGTGCTGTTCAACCAGGCGCCCTACGCGATCGTCGCGCGCAAAAGCCGCGGCATTCGCACGCTCGCCGACGTCGAGGGCAAGACGCTCGGAACGGCCGAAACCGACTTGTCGTTCCATCTGTGGCCGGCGCTCGCGCGCCAGAACGGCATCAGGCCGGCCAACGTGAAAGTGTACCGGATGAGCGCGGCGGTGCGCGAGCCGATCCTCTCCGCGGGACAAGTCGATGCGGTGGCCGGCTTCTCCTATCTCTCCGCCGTCAACCTGCGCGACCGCGGCGTTCCCGCAACCGACCTCGCCGTGCTGCGCTATGCCGACTATGGCTGCGACGCCTATGGTTTCGCCATCATCGTCAACCCGGCCTTCGCGGCGACCAGGCCCGATGCGGTCAAAGCCTTTGTGCGCGCGGTAATCGGTGGCATCCACCTCACTATCAACGAGCCGGAGCGCGCCGTGGACGAGGTCGTCGCCCGCATGGATGGCGGCCAGCGCGACCTCGAACTTGAGCGGCTGCGCACCGTGATCGCCGACAACATCCTGACCACCGAGGTCAAACGCAATGGCATCGGCGGCATCGACGCGGCGCGCTTCGAACGGGCAATCGACCAAATTGGCGAGGATTTTAAGTTTCGCAGACGGCCTTCGGCAGCGGACGTCTTCGACGACAGCTTTCTGCCGCCGGCCCGCATCCGATTGATCAATTGAGCTACCGCTACCATGCAATCCTTGATTAGAATGCGAGCACGGCCCTTTTCCGGGCAGGCTTTCGAATCTTGACGGCATGTCTCTGTTTCGCCTTTACACCCGCGTGCTCGAACTGCTCGGCAAGGAGACGCGGCTCGCCATCATCCTGGCCGTGGCCAATCTGATCCTTGCGGCGGCGCAGTTCGCCGAACCGGTGCTGTTCGGCCGCATCGTCGACGTGCTCTCAAGCACAACGGCTCAATCCGCATGGCCTCTGCTGGGAGCCTGGGTGGCATTCGGGCTGTTCACGATGACCGCAGGCGCGGCGGTGGCCTTGCATGCCGACCGCCTCGCGCATCGCCAGCGCCAGGCGGTGCTATCAAGCTATTTCGAACATATTCTGCAGTTGCCGCTGACCTTCCATACCGGCACCCATTCTGGCCGGTTGATGAAGGTCATGGTCAACGGCACCGATGCGCTGTGGCGGCTGTGGCTCGGCTTCTTCCGCGAGCATTTTGCCGCCATCCTCTCGGTGATCGTGCTGTTGCCGCTGTCGCTGGTCGTCAACTGGCGGCTTGCCATTCTTCTGTTCCTGCTCTGCATCGTCTTCACGGCGATCACCACCTTCGTGGTGCGCAAGACCTACGGCATGCAGAGCCAGGTCGAGGAGCACTATAGCGACCTCTCGGCGCGCGCCTCCGATGCCATCGGCAACATCGCGCTGGTGCAAAGCTTCGTGCGGGTCGAGGCCGAGGTGCAGGGCCTGCGCTTCCTCGCCGACAATTTGCTGTCGGCGCAGATGCCGGTGCTGTCGTGGTGGGCGCTGGTCACCATCATCACCAAGGCCTCCACCACCCTCACCGTGCTGGCGATCTTCACGCTCGGCATCGCGCTGCACCAACAGGGTCTCACCTCCGTCGGCGAGATCGTGATGTTCGTTTCCTTCGCCACCATCCTGATCCAGAAGCTCGAGCAGGTGGTCGCCTTCATCAACAATTTGTTCATGGAGGCGCCCAAGCTGCAGGAATTCTTCAAGGTGCTGGACCAGGTGCCGGCGGTGCACGACCGCGCCGACGCGATCGATGTCGGGCGGCTTGCAGGCCTCGTCGAATTCCATGACGTCACGTTTTCCTACGACGGCAAGCGATCGGCCGTTGCGGACCTTTCATTCAGCGCGCTGCCCGGCCAGACCATCGCGCTGGTCGGCCCGACCGGCGCCGGCAAATCCACCGCGATCGCGCTATTGCATCGTGCGTTCGATCCGCAATCCGGCTTCATCAAGATCGACGGCATGGACGTGCGCGGGTTGAAGCTGGCGGCGCTGCGACGAAACATCGGCGTGGTGTTCCAGGAGGCGCTGCTGTTCAATCGCTCGATCGCCGACAACTTGCGTGTCGGCAGGCCGGATGCGACCGAGGAGGACCTGCGCAAGGCGGCCGCACGCGCCCAGGCGCTGGAGTTCATCGAGCGGGCCGGGCACGGCTTCGACACCAATGTCGGCGAGCGCGGACGGCTGCTGTCCGGCGGCGAGCGGCAGCGGCTGTCGATCGCACGGGCCCTGCTGAAAGACCCGCCGATCCTGATCCTGGACGAGGCGACATCCGCGCTCGACGCGGTAACCGAGGCCAAGGTCAACGCCGCTCTCGATGAAGTGATGAAGGGCCGCACCACCTTCGTGATCGCGCACCGGCTCTCCACGATCCGCCATGCCACACGCATTCTCCTGTTCGAAAACGGACGCGTGATCGAAAGCGGAACTTTCGATGAACTTGTCGCGAAAGGCGGCCGTTTTGCGGAACTCGCGCGGGCGCAATTCATGCTGCAGGGCGCACAGCCCGGCACACAAAAACCCGAAAGCGACGCGGCCGCTGTGCAGGCTTAAGTCGTTGGCCGAAATTCGGCCCGCTTCGGCGTTGAATTAGTCGCCCTAGCCTCTGTTCTGGACGGCCGAGCCGGTATAGGTTTGCATCGCTGTGCCCGCCGGCGCCGGACACGCTTGAAACCCGAACGTCACATCCGGGACCTTCTCTTCTCCTCAAGGATTCAAGAGCGGGTCTCAAAGGACCGGAATCGGATAGTGCCTCTTCTTCGCACCTCGCTCTTTCGTATTTGGCTTCGCAAGGCATCGCTGAGCGGCATCCTCCTCGCGGCCGTGCTCGCGTTGATCGCGCCGCGGCTCGCCTACGCCGAAGCGCATCTGCTGATCGAGGCCGATACCGGAAAGGTGCTGGAGGCCGAGAACGCGACGATGCCGTGGTACCCGGCCTCCGTCACCAAGATCATGACGGCTTATGTCACGCTGAAGGCGGTCAAGGACGGCAAGATCACGCTCGATACGCTGCTGACGGTGTCGCCGACGGCAGCCTCGCAATCGCCGTCGAAAATGGGCTTCAGGCCGGGCACCCAGGTCACCGTCGACAACGCGCTGAAGATGATGCTGGTGAAGTCGGCGAACGACATGGCCGTCGTTCTCGCCGAGGGCGTGGGCGGCTCGATCGACGATTTCTGCGCAATGATGAACGAGGCCGCGCGAAAACTTGGCATGACGCAGACGAGCTACGTCAACCCGAACGGCTTGCCCGCCGATGGCCAGATCACCTCGGCGCGCGACCTCGGAATCCTGGCGCGCGCGTTCCTGCACGACCTGCCGGAATACGAATATTTCGTGCACATTCCGGCGATCCGCTTCGGCCACAGGATCACACAAAATTTCAATAAGCTGATCGGCCGCTATCCCGGCGCCGACGGCTTCAAGACCGGATTCATCTGTGCCTCCGGCTATAATCTCGTGGCCTCCGCGACACGCAACGGCAAGCGGTTGATCGCGGTGGTGCTGGGCGCCTCCTCGGGCCAGATGCGCGCGGTGCGCGCCGCGCAGATGCTGGAGCGCGGCTTTGCCTCCAACTCGCTCGCCTGGCTGCGCCCCTCGCTCGGCAAGGTCGAGGACCTCGTGCCGGTGGACACCTCGCCGCCCAACCTGCGCGACGAAATGTGCAGCGGCAAGCGTCACAAGCCGGCCAGCGACGAGGACGACACGGTCGCGAGCAACAGCGCAGCGCCCGGCAGCGGCGACTCCAACCTGATGTTCTATACTTCGGGGCTGCAGCAGCAGCAGGTCGCCAACGTGGCGGCTTTGATAGCCGCACCAGCCGACGCGACAGAGCCGGTTGTGGTCTACACTGGCCCGACCCGGAGCGGCGCGGACCTGATCGCCGCCGTGGCGGCCGACGCCGACAGCCAGAATCCCAAGCACGCGGTCAAGGGCAACGGCGGCAAGAACAAGAAGTCGCGGGTCGCGGCGACCAAGCCGGATGCCGCCGTTGAACCAAAGGCCGACGCCAAGGCCACCGGCAAGGATTCCAAGTCCACAGGCAAGGACGCGAAGACCGAACCGAAGACGGCCACGAAACCCGCCGCCATCAAGCACGCAAACGCCAAGCCCGCATCCGACAAGCCTGCGGCGAACGACGGCAGCACGGCGGCCAAGCCGGCCAAGCCGAAATCGGTGGCGGCCAAGCCCAAGGCGGTAACGGGCGAATCGAAACCCGCGCCGAAGGGCTCCTCGTCCGACGGCAAGCCGGCGAGCTGAGCGCTCTCCGGCGCGGCTGCGACAGCGTGTGCGCCCGGCCGCGCAAGGGCTTAAATCAAGGCATCAAGCGAAAATCCGCGTAAGTTCCCCGGCGGCTTGCCATGGGCTCCGCCATGGCCCAATACTGCGCTAAAACGGGCGCTCCGCGTCGAAGATGCCGGAGTGAGCCTATCAATCAGAAGGGAAGGCCATGGAGCGGATCTGGCTCAAGCAATACCCACCCGGCGTGCCCGCCGATATCGACCCCAGCCAGTACGCCTCACTGGTCGATCTCCTGGAAGAAAGCTTTGCGAAGTTCGCGGACCGCAGGGCCTTCATCTGCATGGACAAGTCGATCAGCTACCGCGATCTCGACGAGATGTCGGCCTCGCTCGCCGCCTATTTGCAGAGCAAGGGCCTGGCCAAGGGCGCCCGTGTCGCGCTCATGATGCCCAACGTGCTGCAATATCCAGTTGCGATCGCGGCCGTGCTGCGCGCCGGCTTCGCCGTCGTCAACGTCAATCCGCTCTACACCCCGCGCGAGCTCGAGCACCAGCTCAAGGATTCCGGCGCCGAAGCCATCATCGTGCTGGAGAATTTCGCGCGCACGGTGCAGCAGGTGCTGCCGCAGACGGAGGTCAAGCACGTGATCGTCGCCAGCATGGGCGACCTGCTCGGCTTCAAGGGCGTCATCGTCAACCTGGTGGTGCGGCGGGTGAAGAAGATGGTGCCGGCCTTTTCGATTCCGGCGGCCGTCCCTTTCAACGATGCGCTCGCCGCGGGGCGCAACCTGCCCTTCTCCAAAGCCAAGATCGGCCCCGACGACGTCGCCTTCCTGCAATATACCGGCGGCACGACGGGCGTTTCGAAGGGAGCGACACTGCTCCACCGCAACGTCGTCGCCAATGTGCTGCAGAACGATGCGTGGCTGCAGCCGGCGCTTAGCCGGCCGCCGCAGATCGAGCAGCTCCTCGTCGTCTGCGCGCTGCCGCTCTACCACATCTTCGCGCTGACAGCCTGCTATCTCCTGGCATTGCGCGCCGGCGGCGCCAATCTGCTCATTCCCAATCCGCGCGATATCGGCGGCTTCATCAAGGAGTTGATGAAGTACCAGGTCAACAGCTTCCCGGCCGTGAACACGCTCTATAACGGGCTGATGCACCATCCCGATTTCGCCAAGGTCGATTTCTCCAAGCTGAAGATCTCGAACGGCGGCGGCATGGCGGTGCAACGCCCGGTGGCCGAGCAGTGGAAGAAGATCACCGGCTGTCCAATTGCCGAAGGCTACGGCCTGTCGGAGACTTCGCCGACGCTCACCTGCAATCCGGCGACGGCGACCGAGTTCAACGGCTCGATCGGCATTCCCGTGCCTTCGACCTCTATCTCGATCCGCGACGATGATGGCAACGAGGTGCCACTTGGGCAGGCGGGCGAAATCTGCGCCAGGGGACCGCAGGTGATGTCGGGCTACTGGAACCGGCCGGACGAGACCGCCAAGGTGATGACCGCGGACGGCTATTTCCGCACCGGCGATATCGGCGTGATGGGGCCCGACGGCTTCGTCAAGATCGTCGACCGCAAGAAGGACATGATCCTGGTCTCGGGCTTCAACGTCTATCCGAACGAGATCGAGGAAGTGATCGCCAGCCACCCGGGCGTTCTGGAATGCGCGGTGATCGGCATCCCCGACGAGAAATCGGGCGAGGCGGTGAAGGCTTTCGTGGTGAAGAAGGACCCGAACGTCACTGCGGAGGACATCGTCGAGTTCTGCCACTCGCAACTGACGAACTACAAGGTGCCCAAGCACATCGAGTTCAGGACCAATCTGCCCAAGACCAACGTCGGCAAGATCCTGCGCCGGCAGTTGCGCGAGGAGAAGAGCGCGGCTGCGGCGGCGTGAGTGCCGCCCTTTATTCCGTTATTCCGGGGCGGGCGCCAACGGGTCCGCGCGAACGCGGCCCGATGACAGGCTCCGCACCGAACCCGGAAACTCGCGCCACAACATCTAGATTCCGGGTTCGCTCGCTTTGCGAGCGCCCCGGAATGACGGAGCCCGAGTCACGCGCCCGAAGTGATTTCCTCATCGCCCAAAATACATTAAAACTCCGCCGCCCCAAGAAGGAGAGATGACGATGACCATTCAAGTTGGCGACAAGTTGCCGCAAGCCCAATTCCGCGTCATGACGGCGGACGGCATCCAGGTCAAAACCACCGACGATGTTTTCAAGGGCAAGAAGGTGGCCCTGTTCGCGGTGCCCGGCGCCTACACCGGCACCTGCCACAAGATGCACCTGCCGAGCATTTTCCTGAACGCCTATGCGATCAAGAACAAGGGCGTCGATGCCATCGCCATCGTCTCCGTCAACGACGCCTTCGTCATGAATGCCTGGAAGCGCGACACCGACCAGCGCGATGAAGCCGTCTTCCTCGCCGACGGCAACGCCGATTTCACCAAGGCCATCGGCATGGAGCTCGATGCCTCCGCCAACGGGCTGGGCATCCGCTCCAAGCGTTATTCCATGCTGGTCGAAGACGGCGTGGTGAAGAAGCTCAACCTCGAACCCGCCCCCGGCAAGGTCGAAGTCTCCGGCGGCGACACGCTGCTGGCGCAACTGTAAGCGCGAACGAGGCCTGCGACCTCAAGGGACGTCATGCCCGGGCTTGACCCGGGCATCCACGTCTTGCCTCCGAGTTGCATCAAAGGCGCGGATGGCCGGGACAAGCCCGGCCCTGACGGACGTAGCGCGAACACCGCGCCTACTCCCTCACCCGCTGCTGCATGCGCGCCATGGCGATGCCGTCGCGGGCGAGTTGGTCGGCGCGCTCGTTCTCGTCGTGGCCGGCATGGCCCTTGACCCAGTGCCAGTGCACCTGATGCGGCTTGAGCGCGGCATCGAGCCGCTGCCATAGCTCGACGTTCTTAACGGGTTTCTTGTCTGCGGTACGCCAGCCGTTGCGCTTCCAGCCATGGATCCAGCCGGTGATGCCTTGGCGCACATATTGGCTGTCGGTGTAGAGCTCGACCTCGCAGGGTTTTTTCAAAGCCTCCAGCGCCGAGATCGCCGCCATCAGCTCCATGCGATTGTTGGTGGTGTGGAGCTCGCCGCCTTTCAACTCCTTCTCGACTTCGCCGAACCGCAGGATCGCGCCCCAGCCGCCCGGCCCCGGGTTACCGGAGCAGGCGCCGTCGGTATAGACGGTGACCTTGGGCAGCACGCTCACGCCACCAGCCCCGCCGCGAGTCCGTAATCGCGCACGCTATTCACGCTCTGATGGAAGCGCAGCTTGCGGACATATTCGAGCGGATCCTTGGGCTTGACCAGCGCGCCGGGCGGCACGTTCAGCCAGTCGACCAGCCGCGTCAAAAGAAAGCGGATCGCCGCCCCCCGCGCGAGCAGCGGCAACGCGTCCTGCTCGGCATCGGTCAACTTGCGCTCGCGGCCATAGGCCGACAGGAAGGCGCGCGCCTTGGTGACGTTGAAGGAATGATCGGCCTCGAAGCACCAGGCGTTCAGGCAGATCGCCACGTCATAGGCGAGGATGTCGTTGCAAGCGAAGGTGAAATCGATGATGCCGGAGAGCTGATCGCCAAGGAAGAAGGCGTTGTCCGGAAACAGGTCGGCGTGAATGACGCCTTCTGGTAGATTGCTCGGCCACACGCCGCTGTCGAGAAAATCGAGCTCGGCGGAGAGGAAGTCGCGCAGGCCGGGCTGCACCTCGTCGGCGCGCGCCTTGGCCGCATCGAACAGCGGCCGCCAGCCCGCGACCGACAGCGCATTCGCCCGGGATATCGCAAAATCGCGGCCCGCCAGATGCATTTTCGCGAGCGCCTGGCCGACGCCGGCGCAATGGCTCGCGTTCGGCTTGCGCGGCCAGATGCCTTCCAGAAAGGTGATGATCGCCGCAGGCCTGCCCGCGAGTTCGCTGAGCGCCTCGCCGCCTCTGTTCGTCACCGGCTGCGGGCAATTGATGCCGTGGGCGGCGAGATGCGTCATCAGGCCGAGAAAGAACGGCAGGTCACCTCGCGCGACGCGCTTTTCATAGAGCGTCAGGATGAACGAGCCCTTGGAGGTGTGCAGCAGGAAGTTGGAATTCTCCACGCCCTCGGCGATCCCCTTATAGGACAGGAGATCGCCGAGATCGTATTGGCTCAAGAATCCGGCAAGCTCGTCGGCGGCGACGTCGGTATAGACCGCCATGTGGTTTACGCCGCGTCGGGCCGCACCGAACGCGGCAGCGGAAAGAATTCGTTTTCTTCCGCGGCCGACACCGTCTCCACGTGCAATTGGTAGCGCTCGGCGAAGGCGTCCATGATCTCCTCGACGATAACCTCCGGCGCGGAGGCGCCCGCGGTGATTCCGAGGCTCTTGATGCCGTCAAAACGCTTCCAGTCGATATCGCTGGCGCGCTGGGCCAGGACCGCAATCGGGCAGCCCTCGCGTTCGGCGACCTCGCGCAGGCGCTGCGAGTTCGACGAATTGGGCGCGCCGACCACGATCAGTGCATCCACGACCGGCGCCACCTTCTTCACCGCAAGCTGGCGATTGGTGGTGGCGTAGCAGATGTCTTCCTTGTGCGGCCCGGAAATGTTCGGGAAACGCCCCTTGAGGATCGCGACGATATCGGCGGTGTCGTCGATCGAGAGCGTGGTCTGGGTCACGAAGGCGAGATTGTCGGGGTCCTTCGGGGTGAAAGTCTGGGCATCTTCAGCGGTCTCGATCAGGGTCACCGCGCCCGGCGGCAACTGGCCGAGCGTGCCGACCACCTCCGGATGATGGGAGTGGCCGATCAGAAGGATCTCGCGGCCGCGCTTGAAGTGGATCGCCGCCTCGCGGTGCACCTTGGTGACCAGCGGGCAGGTGGCGTCCAACGAAAAGAAATTGCGCTCCTGCGCCTCGGCGGGAACCGATTTCGGCACGCCATGGGCCGAAAACACCACAGGTGCATTGGTATTGTCGGGGATTTCAGCGAGTTCCTCGACGAAAATGGCGCCCTTCTTCTTGAGGCCGTCCACGACGTATTTGTTGTGAACGATCTCGTGGCGCACATAGACCGGGGCGCCGTAGATGGTCAGGGCCCGTTCCACGGTATCAATCGCCCGTACGACTCCGGCGCAGAAGCCCCGTGGCGAGCAAAGCACGATTTTCAGGTCTGGTTTGGCTGGCATGGGAGCGATCTCGGGACCGAATCACCCCTCACCGGCGGGCCAGGGACGGTCGACACGGCCTACGACTTGGGACTGCTTTCGGGCGCTGTCAAGGCAATTTGTCACGGTTGATCCGGAAAAATGGGTAGCGGTTTTTGGAAAAGATCTTGCGCAATCAAAAAGCTAGCCGCGAGGACGCGTCCTAGCGCTTGGCCCATTGCGCCATGGGGCCGATCGGCCCTATATAGGGGATAATTCCCGTCATCGTTGATGACCACCGGCTTCGCCTGCGCAACAGGTGGGCGAAGCACAAAGGAGATTTGCCATGAGCAACGCCCCTCTGATGCCCAAGGCGACTGCTGTCTGGTTGCTCGATAATACCGCGTTGACCTTCGACCAGGTCGCCGATTTCACCAAGATGCACCCCCTGGAAGTGCGCGCCATTGCCGACGGCGACGCCGCCCAGGGCATCAAGGGCATGGACCCGATTTCCAATGGCCAGTTGACCCGCGAGGAGATCGAAAAGGGCGAGAGGGACCCGAACTACCGCCTGAAACTGCAGGAAAGCAAGGTGGTCCTGCCGCCCCAGGCCAAGCGCAAGGGCCCCCGTTACACGCCGGTGTCGCGCCGCCATGAGCGGCCGAGCGCGATCCTCTGGCTGGTCCGCAACCACCCCGAGCTGAAGGACGCGCAGATCATGCGTCTGGTCGGCACCACCAAGAGCACGATCCAGAGCGTGCGTGACCGCACCCATTGGAATGCCTCGACCCTGACCCCGATGGACCCGGTCACGCTCGGCCTGTGCTCGCAGCTCGAGCTCGATTTCGAGGTGCAGCGCGCCGCCAAGGAGAAGCCGGCGGATGCGGCTTATGCCGGCGCCACCCTGCTGCCAGCCTCCGAGACGACCCGCAAGGAGCCGGAGTTCGAGGGCGCCGAGAAGAAGAGCGACGATCTCAACGTCGATGCGGTGTTCGCCAAGTTGAAGACGCTGGGCGGCAAGAAGCAGGACGAGGAAGAGTAAGGGGCAATCAGCCGTACTTTTTGCGGTCATGCCCCCGCACGGCGAGGCATCCAATACACCGCGGCCTCTCGGCTCGATCACTGGCCTCTCTGGAATAGTGGATCACCCGCCTTCGCGGGTGATGACAGGCCAAACAAAACCGCGCTCCTATTCCCATAGAGCGCGGCTTTGGAAACCGGCCTCGTCCTTCCCGGGCATCCCGGCGATGCCCCCGGGGCCGTTCTTTGGAGCGCGCCATCCGCGCTCCAACCTTTGTTTTGAGCATGATCTCGGCGCAAGCGCTTCGCGTTTGTTAGCTAAGGGAAAGCCGCACGCAGTTTTCCGGATCATGCTTTAGAACTTGTAAGTCACGCCGCCAGCCACCAGCCACGGATCGATATTCGCACGACCCGAGACGGGGATGGCGCCGCTAACCGTCGCCGAGTAATTCGGCTGCAGGAACAGCTTTTTGACGTCGAAGTTCAGGCCCCAATGGCGGTCGAACATATAGTCGAAGCCGACCTGCACGGCCGCACCGAAGGCGTTGCTGATGTGGAATTGGGTCACCGCGAGTCCGTTCCACGGCACGTTCGCTGCGGTCTGGCTGAAGAACCAGGTATAGTTCACGCCGGCGCCGATATAGGGCTTGAACGGCCCCAGATCCGTGAAGTGATACTGCAACGTAAGCGTCGGCGGCAGCAGCCAGGACTTGCCGACATCCAGCCCCTGCAAGCTCCCGGTGCCGGTGACGTGGTGCTTGGTCGCGCCGAGGATGAGTTCGGCCGCGATGTTCTTGGTGAAGAAGTAGCTGATGTCGAGTTCCGGCACGACCGCATCGCTGATCGAAAGGCCGGAGCTGGGCGATGACAGCGTGGGCACGCCGAGCACATGGACGTTACTGCCCGATGCATCGGGAATCACCCCAAGCGCACGAACGCGAATCATCCAGGGATTCCAGGGCTCAACAATCGGCGGCGCCTTCTTATAGACCGGCAGGTCGGCAGCCTGCGCCGTCAGCCCCGCCCCGGTGAGCGCCCCGGCAATGACCAGCAGCGACGACGCGCCCAGCATTATTCTCTTCATTTCAGTCCCCATAAGCCGTGTCGGCGCAGGATTTGCGCGACACGGTTTCAGAGCAGGTCTGGGGGGTTGAAGGATTTGATCTCAGTCAAACGGCGCCGCAATGCGCCGCGATGTTGCAGGCCCGCAACAACACGTGCCAGTGCGAATGAGTGGCGTTCGAAATGCGATAGGAAGCCACCACTCTGTCATGCCCCGCCTTTGCGGGGCACGGCAGAGCGTGTCACTAGCCCAGCTCAATCTCCTCGGAGATCTCGTGAGTGAGATTGATGCCGCCGAGCGTCAACACCATTTTGGCCGGCAGCTTTTCATGACCTTTGAGGCGACCGCTCGCGATGGCTTCGCGCACCGCCTTTTCCATCTCGCGCTGCGAGGTGATGCCGACCTTTTTCAGAAATCTGCGTAAGCTCTCGTTGAAGACGTCTTCGTTCATGAAGGCCTCCCGCGTCGGTTACGATGAGATCATGATCCAGAACCCATGATCTCATCTGTTTGTTTGAGAGCATGATCTCCGCGCAAACGCTTCGCGTTTGCTAGCTAAGAGAAAGCCAGTCTCCACTTTGCGCTGACGCGCCCTTCCGGGTCCGGATCATGCTCTAATTCGGATGATTCATCATCCATTCGCCGAGATCGCGCTGCTTCTTGTCGGCGCGCGTGATCGCATTGCTGCGCTGGACGTCGCGGTCCTTTCGGCAGCCGACATATTGCGGCGAACCGGCGGGGCCGCCATTGGCCCGGCAATAGGTGTCATCGTCCTCGCTGAGGCCCGCCGACATCGGTGCATCATAACGCGAAGCACAGGCGCTGAGCGAGAGGGCGATGAGAGTGAGGGCGATCACACATCCGGACTTCTTTAGTCGCATACAAATTCCCTGTCTTTGGCCTGCCCTCAGTAGCGCAGATTGGGGAATTTGTAAGTCCCTCCGTCATTCCGGGGCGCGCGCTCGCGCGCGAACCCGGAATCTCGAGATTGCGGCGCGAGATTCCGGGTTCGTCGCTGGAGCGACGCGCCGGAATGACGCAGCGAAAATCACACCCTGCCCTTTAGCGCAGCGCCGATTTCGTCGAGCACCTTGGGCTCCTCGATGGTGGCCGGCATCGTCCAGGGTTCGCCGTCGGCGATCTTCTTGATGGTGCCGCGCAGGATTTTGCCTGAACGCGTCTTCGGCAGACGACCCACCGTGATGGCGAGCTTGAATGCCGCCACCGGCCCCAGCTTCTCGCGCACCAGGGCCACGATCTCCTTTTCGATCTCATCCGGCGCGCGCGTCACGCCCGCTTTCAGCACCAGAAAACCGCACGGCACCTCGCCCTTGATGGCGTCCTTGATGCCGAGCACGGCGCATTCGGCGACATCGGGGTGAGAGGCCAGAATCTCCTCCATGCCGCCGGTCGACAGTCTGTGGCCGGCGACATTGATGATGTCGTCGGTGCGGCCCATCACCCAGACATAGCCGTCCTCGTCCTTGAAGCCGGCATCGGAGGTTTTGTAGTAGCCGGGAAATTCGGACAGATAAGAGTCCTTGAAACGCGCATCCTGCTGCCACAGCGTCGGCAGGCAGGCCGGCGGCATCGGCAGCTTGATCACGATGGAGCCCATGGTGCCCGCGGGCACAGGCTTGGACGCTTCGTCCACGACGTCGACCTGATAACCCGGCATCGGCACAGTCGGCGAGCCATGCTTCACTGGCAGCATACCCAGGCCGACCGGATTGCCGGCGATGCACCAGCCGGTTTCCGTTTGCCACCAATGATCGATCACGGGCACCTTCAGTTGCGCCTCCGCCCACTCGACGGTCGGCGGATCGGCGCGCTCGCCGGCAAGGAAGAGCGTGCGGAAGCGCGTCAGGTCATATTGCTTGATCAGCCTGCCCTCGGGATCCTCCTTCTTGATGGCCCGAAAGGCCGTCGGCGCGGTGAAGAAGGCAACCGCCTTGTGCTCGCTGATCACGCGCCAGAATGCGCCGGCATCCGGCGTGCCGACCGGCTTGCCCTCATACATGATCGAGGTCGCACCGTGGAATAGCGGGCCATAGACGATGTAGGAATGGCCGACCACCCAGCCGATATCGGAGCCGCACCACCAGACTTCGCCGGGATTGACGCCATAAAGGTTGAACATCGACCATTTCACCGCGACCAGATGCCCGCCATTGTCGCGCACCACACCCTTCGGCACGCCGGTCGTGCCTGATGTGTAGAGGATGTAGAGCGGATCGGTCGCAAGCACGGGAACACAAGGCGCAGACTTGCCCGCAAGAAGCGCCTTGCGGCGCAGGCTGGCCCAATCATAGTCGCGACCGGCCGTGAGATCGCAGGTCGACTGCGGCCGCTGCAGGATGATGCAGGCTTCCGGCTGCGCGGATGCGATCTTGATCGCCTCATCCAGAAGCGGCTTGTATTGCACGATGCGGCCAAGCTCGACGCCGCAGCTTGCCGAGAAGATCAGCTTTGGTCTGGCATCGTCGATGCGGGTCGCCAGCTCTTTGGCCGCAAAGCCGCCGAACACGACACTGTGCACTGCACCGATGCGGGCGCAGGCCAGCATCGCCACCACCGCTTCCGGCACCATCGGCATATAAAGGATGACGCGGTCGCCTTTGGCGACGCCGAAATCGGACATCACCGCGGCGAGCGTCTGCACCTCCTTGAGGAGCTCGGCATAGGTAAATCTGGTGATGGAATTGGTGAGCGGGGAATCATGGATCAACGCCGCCTGATCGGCACGTCCATGCGCGACGTGACGGTCGAGCGCGTTGTAGCAGGTATTGACCACCGCGCCCGCGAACCAGCGGCCATAGGTGCCCACAGTGGGATCAAAGATCTTCTTCGCGGGCTCGATCCAGTCGATATCCTGTGCCGCTTCCGCCCAAAACGCTTCCGGATCGGCAAGCGAGCGGGCATAGACCTCGTGATAGCGGCTCTTTCCCTGAACGTTCATGACGTCTTCCTCCCGGCCTCTCCTTTCGTCATGGCCGGGCTTGTCCCGGCCATCCACGCCTTTGCCAAGAAGCAAGAAAGGCGTGGATGCCCCGGTCAAGCCCGTGACGCATGCGCAGGCTTGGCGATTTTGCGGGCATTGTCACGCGGCGAGCGAACAATTCAAGTCGAAAAGGAATGCTCCGTTCGGCTAACGGCGGAAATGTCCGCGCGTCACTCGGTCCAGTTGGACTTGCAGGGCGAGCGTCCACTTCTCGCGTAACCAGAGCTGAGCGACATGCGCGGACCAAGCTTGCGTTACCGCTCGATCGCGAGCAAATGATCCAGCCGCTCCCGCAACGCCCTCTGCAGGTCGTAACCGGGACGGCCGAAGGCCATATTGCGCTGTGCGATAAAGTCCGCCTGCTGCCGCTGTAGCTCGCGGGCCGCGCGCGGGTTCTCGGCCGATGCCTCGCGCACCAGCTTGCTGTTCAAGGCATCGATCTGCCGATCAAGATCGGCGAGATCGGGACTGGCGCAGATCGCCCTTTCAACGGGACGGTGGGCGCTTCGGCAATTGAAGCTCGGCTTGCCCGCGACCGCCATCTGCGCCCCCAAACGCTCCAGCTCCCGGGCCAGCCGCTTGTAATTGGCTCTTGCCGCAGGGTGATCCGGATTGAGCTTGAGCGCGGCGGCGAAATCGGAGACGGCCTTGGGCCGGTCGCCCTTTTTCCACCACAGCTCGCCGCGGACATTGAAAATATCGGCCAGCGTCGGATCGAGCTGGAGCACGGCGTCGTAGTCGGCGATCGCGCGATCGGTCTGATCCTTGCGCGCAAACACCTCACCGCGCGCGATCAGGGCCTTGAGACGGTCGGCCTTCGCGGTCTTGTCGTTGTCGATCAGGGCGCCGCAGGCGACCATGATCCTGTCCTCGTCATGTCCGCTTATCGCCGCCAGGCAAGGCGCCGGATCGACCGGCGGCACTTTCTCCGCTTCCGTTCCTGTCGCAAGCGCGGTCCGGAACCCGGCAGCGCACGGCAGCGCGACAAGCGCCGCAATCAGGATCCAAGCTCTCATCCCAAGCCGCATCGAATCGTCCGCGAATGCGATATTGTCGAGCCAGGCCGCTCGACGGCAGCGCCATTATACATGCGAATTTTGATGTAGATTGCCGCGTCGCTGCTGCAAGGTCGCAGATCCCGGGGTATTTTGCTTGACGACATTCGAATGGATCATCGCATTGCTGCTCGGCGCGGTGGTGTTGTCGGCGCTCGCGCGGCGGGCGCGCGTGCCCTACCCGACATTCCTCGCGGCCGGCGGTGCGCTGCTCGCCTTCGTGCCTGCGAGTCCCTCCTGGACACTGGAGCCTAAGCTCGCATTGGCTCTGTTCGTCGCGCCGGTGCTGATGGATGCCGCCTACGACACCTCGTTGCGGGACCTGCGCCGCAATTGGCTGCCGATCTCGACGCTGGTCGTCGCGGCCGTGGGTGTCACCACCGCAGCCGTCGCCGTGCTGGTGCGCTGGTGGCTGCCAGATATGCCCTGGCCGGCCGCGGTCGCGCTCGGCGCCATCGTCGCGCCGCCGGATGCGGCGGCCGCAACCGCCATCCTGCGCCAGGTCAAGCTGCCCTACCGGCTGATGAAGATCCTCGAAGGCGAGAGCCTGCTCAATGATGCCAGCGCGCTCCTGATCTATCGGATTGCCGTGACCGCTTTCGCCATGGAGCATCTGAGCTGGAGCGAGTTTGGGTCATCGGTCGCGCTGGGCCTGCTTGGCAGCGTTGCCGCCGGCTATCTCTGCGGCAGACTTTGGTTTCTGCTCCTGCCCCGCTTTGACGATGCGCCGAGCGCGATCATTCTGCAATTCGTCGGCGTGTTCACGGTCTGGATCGTGGCCGAGCATCTCGGGCTATCGGGCATTTTGACCATTGTCGTCTACGCTATCGTGCTCGCCCGCACCGCACCTGCGCGGACGCCTGCGCGTTTGCGCGTGCCGACGTATGCGGTCTGGGAAACCGCGGTGTTCATCCTCAACGTGCTGGCCTTCATTCTGATTGGCATGCAGCTCCGCCCGATCTGGACGCGGCTCGACGATGCGGTGCGGCTGCAATATTCTGAAATTGCAGCTTCGGCGCTCGCGGCAGTGGTTCTCGCCCGCATTGTCTGGATCTCAATCTACGGCACGAGCGTGCGCACGCTGGTCGCGCAAGGCTGGCTCCGCGCGGGCAGAAGCTTCAGGCTGCCGACACTGAAGGGCGGCATCATCGTCTCCTGGTGCGGAATGCGCGGCATTGTCACGCTCGCGGCGGCCTTCGCGCTGCCGGAAGGCTTCCCCTATCGCGATCTGATCCTGCTGACCGCCTTTGCCGTCGTGCTGGGATCGCTGATCATTCAGGGCCTGACGCTGCGGCCGCTCATTCTGGCGCTGCGGTTGAAGGAAGATGATTTCATGGCGGGCGAAGTGGCCTACGCGCGCGGCGCGGCCTATCGCGCGGCGCTCGAGGAGATCGAGGGCGATCCTTCCGAGGAAGCCGAGCTTTTGCGGCTCGAATATCGCGGCCTCCTGCTGCAGGCCGACGGCGATCCCAATGGCGGCCTTGCGACGGGCGAACTGCCGGCCGATCCGGTTCGACGGCGTGCGATCGCAGCCGCGCGGGACGCGATCTTGCGCCTGCGGGAATCGGAGGCGATCGGCGACGACGCCTTCCATCAGATCGAGGAGGAACTCGACCGGGCCGAGCTTGGCGCGCACGGCTGACGAGGATTCACGCCCTGCAGGTCAGGCCGCCGTCGACCACGAGCTCGATGCCGGTGATATAGCGGGACTCGTCGGAGGCCAGGAACAGCGCGGCATTGGCGACGTCCCAGGCGTCGCCCATGTGGCCCATCGGTACCTGCGCGTCGCGGGCGCGCCACATCGCGTCCACATCGCCCTTCGCATAGCTCTGCGCGAGCCCGGCGGAATGCTCGACCATCGGCGTCTTCATCAGGCCCGGCAAAATGGCGTTGACGCGGACATGCTTGCTCGCGAACTCGACCGCGGTGGTGCGCGTCATCTGGTTCATCGCCGCCTTGCTGGTGCCGTAGCTGACATAGGAGATGCCGACATGGCGGATCGAGGCGATCGATGAAATGTTGATGATGGAGCCGCCGCCCTGGGCGACCATGACCGGGATCACGTGCTTCATGGCGAGATAGGCGCTCTTCAGATTGATCGCGAAGACCCGGTCCCATTCCGCCTCGGTCACATCGACCACGCTGCCCATTTCCGCGATGCCGACATTGTTGTGCAGCACGTCGATACGGCCGTAAGCCTTGAGAC
Organism: Bradyrhizobium sp. STM 3562; assembly: GCF_045571435.1. NCBI lineage: Bacteria > Pseudomonadati > Pseudomonadota > Alphaproteobacteria > Hyphomicrobiales > Nitrobacteraceae > Bradyrhizobium > Bradyrhizobium sp. STM 3562. The sequence goes on along the minus strand of NZ_CP120694.1, from coordinate 791,055 downwards.
AGGCGGCAACCATCGCCTCGACCTCGCTGGCGCGGGAGACGTCGGCGGTGAACGCGCTCGCCCGGCCCCCTTCGCCGGCGATGATTTTGGCGGTCTCCTCGGCTGCCGCGGCGTTGCGGTCGACGCAAAGCACCAGCGCGCCCTCGCGCGCAAAGGTAACCGCAGTCGCCTTGCCGTTGCCCCAGCCCGGGCCGATCGAGCCGGCGCCCACCACCAGTGCCACCTTGCCCTTGAGCCGATCCATCGCGAACTCCCTTGTCGTTTCTGCTTATCGGACGCGCATGCCATTCGCTTAACGGGCACGCCGGGTCAAGCCGTTCGAATGACGCGGCCTCACTTCGCTTTCGCTACTAGCAAGAGCGGGCTTCACCGCGTAGTCTGGCGCGCGCGAAAGCCGGCCTCCAAGAATGCCGGCCATCCGGGAGAATGCCATAATGCAATTCAATCGCTTTGTCCGCGTATCATTTTCAGCCGCGATGCTGCTCTGCGGCTCCAGCCTGCTGACCTCAGCTCTTGCAAAACCCTTCATGATCGTCGGGCTCGACGAGAAGACGGTGTGGGATGACGACGGCAAGCCGATCCTCTCAGCGCCCGGCAAGGACCAGGTGCTGATCGTCGACCTCGCCAGTCCGGAGAGCCCAAAAATTGTCGCGAGCCTGCCGTTGAAGAACTCGGTGGTCGGACCGCCGGTCAATGTCGATATCGACCCCTCAGGCTCGGTTGCGCTGGTCGCCGACTCCGTCGACGTCGTCAAGGACGGCGAGGCGCTGAAACAGGTGCCGGACAACAAGATCTATGTCATCGACCTCAAGGCGAACCCACCGAAGCTCGCCGCGACCATCACCGGCGGCAAGCAGTCCTCGGGCCTGAGCTTCAGCCCGGACGGCAAGATGGCGCTGGTCGCCAACCGCGCCGACAACTCCATCAGCGTGCTTTCGGTCAACGGCACCGACGTCAAGGTCACCGATACGGTACAGATGCCGGACAGCGTCTCGCATGTCGTGTTCACACCCGACGGCAAGCGGGCGCTGGCGACGCGCTTTCCCGCGCACAAGCTGTCGGTGCTCGATATCGCCAATGGCAAGGTGACCTACAGCAAGATCGACCTGCCGACCGGACAATGGCCCTATAACGTCGTGGTGTCGCCCAACGGCAAGCTCGCGCTGACATCGGACAATGGCGGCGCAGGCTCCTCCGACGGCAGCGTCGACACCACGAGCGTGGTCGACCTCGAAGCCAATCCGCCGCGCATCATCGACCGCGTCGTGGTTGGCGACGGGCCTGAAGGGCTTGCAATGAGCCCCCAGGGCGATCTCGCGGTCGCCGCCATCCTGCGTGGCTCCAACATGAAGAAAGCGTTCTTCTATCACAAGGACGGCAGCCTCTCGATCCTGAAGATCGACGGCAAGAAGGTGACCAAGACCCAGGACATCGAGGTCGGCGGATTGCCGGAGGCCGTCGTGTTCACGCCGGATGGCAAATACCTCTTGGCCGGCAACTTCCTGAGCAACGATTTTTCCATCCTGAAGGTCAACGGCACCAAGGTCACCGATACCGGCAAGCGTTTCCAGGTCCCCGGCCATCCCGCCTCGGCGCGGATGGGACATTGAGCGTCGCTGCCCGGCTTGAAAACGAAGAACGGGGTGCTCCCTCTCCCCGCTTGCGGCAGGGCTATCGCATATGGCGCCGCCGGATTTTTGCGCCGATGTTTCCGCATCGTCATGGCCGGGCTTGACCCGGCCATCCACGCCTTTCTCTCGCGCGAACCAAGACGTAAATGCCCGGCACAAGGCCGGGCATGACGAATTTGTGGGCTAACCGACCAGATAAGGCGCACCGAGCTGCAGCGAGATCCGTATATGCGATTGCGTTGCCGCTTGCGGGGAGAGGTGAACGCGCGCGGATCGACCGTCCGCGATCCGCCCCTCACTGGAACGTCATATCCAGGCATTTCGAGATGTCGGAGCCGAGCCCGGATGAAATCGTGATGCAGCCGCGCACCTTCTGCTGCGTGGTGTCGGCGGCCCAGATCGAGTAGCCGCCCTGGCCGAAAAACGAATTGGTGTTCGGCGGCTCGGTCTCGGTGGCGTCGAATGCGTAATGGGAATCGGTCTCGAAAATCCGCGGCTTCTTGCTGCAACTGCCGTCGGTCTGCACGTTGATGACTTCCTTGTTGTCGCGCGTCAGCGCGAGCGAAACCTGGCAGCGATAATATTCCGACGTCCTGGTGTTGAAGATATAGGTGTAGGACTTGCAGGTGGCGGTATTGAGCTTTCCGGGGGCAAGGCCTCGGCTGCACGAGATCCTCTGATTGTTGGCGAGCTTGAACAATTCGTCGGCCTTGGCCGCGGCAACCAGCGTCGATAGCGCCAACAAAGCCCCTCCGGAAATTCTTATGACGTGGTTCATTCGAATCATCCCTATCATCTGCTTTTGTCGAATTGCCTTAACGGAAATGCGGAAGATAGTCGCGAGACAACCAACGGGAAATCACAAACTCATACGCGATAGGTGATACGTGGCCATGACCGCCTGTGATCATCGCGTCGTGTTGATGCCACAACAACGTTCGCGATTTGTTCAAGGCCGGCCCAACTTCGGGGACGGAGAACGACCATGATGCGATTTGCGACAGAGGCATTTCTTGGCGCCATCGTGTTGAGCGCAACTGTAGCGGCGGCGTGGGCGCAAGCCTCAGCGCCAGCGCCATGGGAGCTCAAGCACGACACGGGTTACGCCTATAGCAAGGACGGCAAGCTGCTCACCTACAAGATGGGCACCAACAACGCGGGCCTGCTCTTCAAGGGCGCGAGGAAGGTGCCGAAAGGCACGCTGTTCTTCATCGGCCAGAATGGGGAGCTCTATATGCGCAGGGGACCGTATCTGGAAAGCGACGGCACCTTCATGTTCGGATCGGATTGAGTGTTCCGGACCGCACGACGGAGATACTAGAACGCCGCGGCCAATTCCTTTGCGCCGGCTTGTTTGCTGTTGGCGTCCATTCGCGCATCGGTAACCGCTAGCAATTTTGCCACCGTGTTGTGGCGGACCGCCACCGGGTTGCGCTCATAGCCGCTCCGTTGGAAGAAATTCGAGGTCGGCACCTGTTCTCGCATGGCTTGCGGCATGGTCACCATGTCGAACCCGGTGCCGTCGCCCGTGAGATTCATCATTTCGAGTTCGGCGGCCGTGAGCGGACGCATATAGCCTTTCTCGCGCGCGAAGATCACCGAGGTCAAAAGCTTGTGGGTCTGCAGCATCGGGCCGACATCGATGTCCAGCACCATCGCATGCAGCGCCCAGCCCTGCGGGCTATCGCCGATCTTCGCATGCGCCGACCAATCATCCGGCACCGAGCGCGCCAAGGCCACCATCTTCTTCAGCACCGCAAGCTTGTGGTCCATCGCTTGCCGCGCGGGACCGGACAGATTGGCGGCCTTCTGCGCCAAGGCCTTGATGAAGCCGGGGCCCTGCTCGGCCAGGAGTTCGACGGTGTTGGTCGTGAGCAACTGGTTGTAGCCGATCGCGGTCGATACCGCGCGCGAGCCGTGGATCAGGCCCGACTGCGAGTCATGCTTGCCGTCGCCGCCGGTTTCGAAGGCATAGACCCGCACCGCCTGCTCGCGCGTGAGCCCCGAGGCCGAGGCGAAGCGGGCATAGGCGCGCTTGAACTCGATCTCGGTGGTGGGCCGCTGCGGCGCCCATTGGAAATACTCGGACGCCGCTCTCAGCAGGTCAGCGATGACAGGAAGCTGTTTGCGCGGACGCTCCGGTGCCTCCGGCTCGATCTCCGGCGCGGGGTTCACCGGCCGCTTCGGACCGGTATAAACCGGCGGCTGGGTCGGCACGTAATCGTCAAGCGTGATCTCTTGATGATCGCGCCGCTTGGCATTGCGACCACGGCGCTTCTCGGCGATCAGGTTCCAATAGGCGTCCGCCTCCTGCTCAAAGGCGTTGCGCGCCTCGAGATATTCCTTGAGCTTGCGGCGATAGTCCAGGATGACCTCAGGCGGGACCGTCTGCGCCATGGCGCCGGCGACAGTCGGCGGGAGGGACCCGGAGTCAACTGCAAAGGCCGGAACGGCCAACAGAGGCAGAGCGAGCGCGGCGGTCAAAAGGCGGAAGCGAATCATTCGGTGATGCATGGCCATCGGTTGTAGCGCAAACCAAGGCTACTTCCAGGCAAACACCGGCTGTTCCAGCTCGGCAACCCGGGTCTGGCGCCCGGCCAGCAGCTCGCGGAATTGATAGATCATGGCCGCGGTCGGAGCATGGATCAGCCGGCCTTCGTAGTGAAAGCGGATCACCCGCCGCGTGCTTTCGGGGATGGTGACGAAATCGAAAGCGTCCGCGCGCTCGATGGTATCAAGGGCAATCTCGTGCACGGAGGCGACCTCCTGCGCATTCGGCGAGATCGCCTGCCCGCCATCCGCCCACACCACCACCGGCGTGATCAGATAGCCGGAGCGGGTCGGATAATCATCGAGCAGGCCAAGCACCGCATCAGCCGTCAGCGTCAGCCCGAGCTCTTCATCAAGTTCGCGCAGGCCCGCCTCGATCGGCGTCTCGCCGGCATCGCACCGCCCGCCCGGCAATGCCCATTGCGCGCGATGCGCCCGCAGACCCGCGGCGCGACGCGTCAGCAGGAAGCTCGTTTGGCTCGCCTCATTCGCGCCCGTGAGCGCGATCACGACGGCGGCGCGCTTCAACGCGGGAGCGGAATCGACCGGCGCCGTTCGCGCGAACGCGGCACAGAGTGCGGCGATATTCCGCCGCGTGGTATCAGTGAACGGTCTCATGGCGCTTGACTACATCAGTCCGGCATTCGATGAAACGACCGCACTGAGATCTGGGGAACGGAAATTCGAAATGACCGAGAGGGCCGTCGCGGCAAAACTCAAATCCGACGGCTGGTCCCTTGTCGAAGCAACCGGATTCATCCAGCTCGTCGGCCCGCTTTGGCAACGCGTCGTCGACGGCGAGTATGAATACGCGCTCCACACCGAAGACAAGCATCACAACCGCCGCGGCCTCGTGCAGGGCGGCGTGCTGATGACGTTTGCCGATCGCACCTGCGGCATGACCGCGCGCTTTGTCACCGGCAAGCCGATGCTCGCCACGGTGCAACTCGACGTGCATTTTGTCGAGGCCGGCAAGATCGGCGAAATCCTGATCTCCCGGCCCCGCGTGGTGCGCTCGACCCGCAGCCTGATCTTCATCCGGACGGAGGTCACGGTCGATGACCGTTGCATCGCCACGGCCAATGGCGTGTTCAAGGTTTTGAAGAGCGAGTGAAGGGTACGGGCGTCGTTCCGGGGCGATGCGCAAGCATCGAGCCCGGAACCTCGAGATTCCGGGTTCGGTGCTTCGCACCGCCCCGGAATGGCGGCCCTGCCTGGGGCGCACTCGCAACAACGGTGCCGCGCCGTTATGCTGCCGTTCAGCAGTTGTGAGGATATCTCATGCAATACCGCCAGCTCGGCCGCAGCGGCCTGAAGGTTTCGCCGATTTGCCTGGGCACCATGATGTTCGGCGGGCCCACGGACGAGGCAACATCGCAGCGGATCATCGCGAAGGCGCGCGAGGCCGGCGTCAACTTCATCGACACGGCGGATGCCTACAACAAGGGCGCTTCCGAAGACGTGGTCGGCCGCGCCATCGCCAATAACCGGCAAGGCTGGGTCCTCGCCACCAAGCTCGCCAACCCCATGGGCGACGATCCAAATCGTGGGGGACTGTCGCGGCGCTGGGTGTTGCAGGCGGCGGACGAGAGCCTCAAGCGGCTCGGCACCGACTATATCGACATCTACTACCTGCATAAGGAAGATCACGCGACGCCGCTGGAAGAGACCGTGCGGGCGATGGGCGAACTCATGCGCGCCGGCAAGGTGCGCTATTTCGGCGTCTCCAACTATCGCGCCTGGCGCGTCGCCGAAATCTGCAACATCTGCGACCGGCTCGGCATCGACCGCCCCGTCGCAAGCCAGCCCTATTACAACGCGATGAACCGCATGCCGGAGGTGGAGCACTTTCCGGCCTGCGGCTATTACGGGCTCGGCATCGTGGCCTATAGCCCGCTCGCGCGCGGCGTGTTGACCGGCAAATACAAGCCTGACGCCGCGCCCGACAAGGACACGCGCGCGGGGCGCAACGATACCCGCATGATGCAGACGGAATGGCGGCCGGAATCCTTGAAGCTCGCGCAGGAGATCAAGCAGCACGCGGAGGGCAAAGGCATCACCGCCGGCCAATTCGCAGTCGCCTGGGTGCTGAACTCGGCATTCGTGAACTCGGTGATCGCCGGCCCGCGCACCGAACAGCAATGGGACGACTACATCCGCGCGCTCGATTACAGTTTCACGGCGGACGACGAGGCGCTGATCGATCGCCTCGTGGTGACAGGCCATCCCTCGACGCCCGGCTACAACGATCCGGCCTATCCGATCGAGGGACGGCGGGCGCGCACGGGCTGAGCGATACCCCTGCCGACGACGCCGGGCCTGGACGGAGTGAGGAATTCGCCCTTGCGCGGGCACATTTTGGAAGAGATTACCGAGACTTACCTCTCCCTTGCGCCGTCGATGAGAGAAGCGGCGTAAACGGGGAAGGATCATGATTACTGTCCCGGATTTGCCCAAAGTCGTGCTATTGAAGGCATGATTTGCCCGCGGTCCCCGGGCGGGGTGGTACGGGCGGTAGGTGGGGTATTTGATCCATACATGACTGATAAGCGTATTGGACTGCGCTTGTTCAAGCTTCGGCCCACTCGCAGCGGCATCGTCGCGGTCCTCTGCCGGCGGGCTTTGGCGATCGCGAGCATTTGCTTTGTTACGACATCCTTTGCTCAGTCGTTGCCCGATGAAGTCGACCCGGACATCGATCTTTACGCGCTCATGTCCGGCTCGTGCAGCACGCTGAAAATCGGCGGGCACGATTTCACGTGCAAGACCGTCGCCTATTTTCATAGCGAGAAGGGGCGCGCTGATTTTACCGTGCCGCTCGATGATCCCGCCGACGAGAGCCACGTGATCTCGTTCTCCGGCGAGAACGGCCACCGCACGCAGGCAAATCTTTACCTGCTGGCGATCGACCGCATGCTGCTGAAATCCAAGGAACGGCCGAAGGTCGATGGGCTGCCGGTGCCGGTGGTGCAGTCCTCTTCGGGCCTGTGCAAGCAGGTCGGCAATTTCGCGGCCGGACAGGTCTCCAGCATCTCCTGCTCGGCCACCGACGAAGCCGGCAAGACCTATCAACTGCAATTCGAATCCGACGGCTCGCCGATCACGATACGGCGCGTCAGGCAGTCCGCGCCGACAATCAGGCAGGACCCGTATCGCTGAGGGATGAGCCCTCCTTAGCCTTTCTTGCATACTCTTCCAAATCGATGCCGCGCCCTCAGGATCTCGAGGACGGCGGCCACAACAATTGACGCTCGCCGGCCGCGACCCGAGCGAGGTCGGCGGAGGCGCGCGCGATGACGCCCTCCCACGCCCGCGGCCTCTCCTGGCGGAAGAGCCGCATGGTCGGATACCAGGGGCTATCCTCGCGGTCCCGCAGCCAACGCCAATCGAGCGCATAGGGCAGCAGCAGCCAGACCGGGCGGCCGAGCGCGCCCGCGAGATGCGCAACCGACGTATCGACGGCGATGACGAGATCGAGCGCCGCGACCGCGGCCGCGGTATCGGCGAAATCGTCAAGCGCCGGCGCGAGATCAACAACATCGCCGCCAAGCGCCGCCATGGCCGGCGCATCCGCGGGGCGCGTCTCCTTCTGCAGGCTGAAGAGCTGCACGCCCGGCGTCACCAGCCGCGGCAGCAGCACATCCGCCGGCAGCGAACGCTGCCGATCGCCCTTGTGCAGCGGATTGCCGGCCCAGACCACGCCGACTTTCAACGACGCCGAGCAGCCAAGCGCCTGGCGCCACTTGGCAAGCCTGTCCGCATCGGGATGCAGATAGGGCACGGCGGCCGGGATCGTGTCGAGCTCCGTGCCGAACACGCGCGGCAGATCCATTAGCGGCAGTTGCAGATCGAATGGCGGCAGCGCCTCGCCGCGGGAGACGACGGTCACACCTCGCATGTCGCGCAACAGCGGCACCAGCGCGGGCTGGACCTGCAGCACGACCGGACCGCCCATCGCCATCACGATCGGCAGGTAGCGCACGAGCTGCAGCGCGTCGCCCAGCCCATATTCGGAGAACAACAAAAGCGTGCGGCCGTCGAGCGGCTCGCCCTGCCATTCCGCCTCGCTGAACGCGGGATAGTGGTGAGACCACAGCTTGCATTTACGGCCCCACTGAAACTCTTCGAAGCCGTTCCTGAGGTCGCCGTTCATCAGGAGGAAATGCGCATGATTATATCGCGCCAGCGGCTGATCCGGATCGAGCGTAATCGCCACATGCGAGACCCGGAGCGCCTCATCGAGCTCGCCCGCGCTGCGCAGCGAAACCGCCAGATTGGCGTGGCCCTTGGCATAGGCGGGGTCGACCTCGATGGCGCGCCGATGCGCGGCGACCGCTGCGTCGATATCGCCCCTCGCCTCCAGGATGATGCCGCGATTGGTGTGCGCCATTGCATAGTCGGGCTTGAGTGCGATCGCGAGCTCGACCGCCATCATGGCCTCGTCGAGCTCACCGAGCTCGCAAAGACAGGCCGCAAGGTTGCTCAGGATGACGTGGTCGCCGGGATCGAGAGCCGTCTGCCGATAGACCTGCGCCGCCTCTTCTAGCCGTCCCGCCTCATGCAGCGTCAGGCCGAGCAGCCGCAGCGCGTCGACATCGTCCGGCGCCAGCTCGATCGCGCGGCGGTAATGGCCGATCGCGTCCTCGAGCCGGCCTTGCTGATAGAGCGCCGCGCCGAGATTGCGCTCCAGGCCGGCATCGCCGGGATCGGCCGATAGCGCCCGGCGATAGGCGGCAACCGCCTCCTCGAGCTTATTCTGATCGGAGAGAACGTTGCCGAGATTGAGCCAGGCGCCGCGGTAGAGTGGATCGCGCGCGAGTACGGCGCGGTAGGCTTGCTCGGCCTCGGAGAACCGGCCTTGGCCGGCGAGCGCGACGGCGAGATTGAAACCTGCGCGGGTCAGTTCGGGATCGAGCGCAAGCGCGCGACGCAAACTGCCTTCGGCTTCCTCAAAGCGCGACAGGTCGCATAAGGACGCGCCGAGCTTGGCGTGCAGGCCTGCATCCTGCGGCTGCATCAGCACAGCGCGCTCGAACGCCGCCGCCGCGCCCTCCTGCTCGCCTTTCACCGCCAGCGCATCGCCGAGCGTGGCAAGCGCCGGCGCATGGTCGGGCGCGAGACTGAAGACGCGGGCGAGCAGCTTTGCGCCCTCGGCCGCGCGATCGCTGACGAAAGCGATGACGGCGGAGAGGTGCAGCGCCGGGACGTGGTCCGGATGCAGGTCGAGAATGTCGGCGCAGAGCGCACCGGCTTGCTCCGCCCGGCCCGCGTCATAATGTTCGACCGCCTCTCGCAGTTTCCGATCGACCGCTGCTTGCCCCACAACGTCCCTCTTCACAAAACCTCGCAGATGGGAGTTAAACGGACGACCGCGGCTATTCAGGCAGCTCAGCTCGATCGCGACCACCTGAGAATGGCCCACTCCAGCATGCAATCCAGGCACCGGCATTCTCGCGACGCGCTTCGCGCCCGAGGCTTGCATCGTCCTTGTCCCTCCAGAAATAAAGAGGGCGCAGGGAAGGCCGGGTGGCCGCTGCACCCGGGGCCCTCGCGCCAAGAAACTTGCGCAAAGGGCGCGTGACCACAGGTACAGGCGGATACACACCGGCCTTCCCTGCGCAGTGGTTTTACGGCTTACTTCGCGCTCTCCCCGGTGAACCGAGCTTGTTGCCACCGTCATCGGCGCGACGCCTAAGCATCGTCGCCAACTTGGCGCCTGCATGGGCGCGCCAGAACCACACGACTTCGCCGTCCGCATCAGTGCCGCTCGTCTCACGGCACCTCAGCGTCCACCGCATTCCGCACCACGTTCGTGACGACGCGTAACGCCCCTCTTCATCGGCAGCGGAACGGGCGGAAAGATGCGACTGATTTGGGGTGTTCGCAAAGCGATTTATTTTTCCTCGGCAATCTGGACGATACTGATCGGCCTGATTCTGCTCGGTAAATTTCAGGTTTAGGCGCAAGCCGTTTCGGCGCCTTGCAGGTGGCGCCAGTCGCAGCGGCAGCAGGAAAATTGAACCGGTGGGCCCGACGGGGCGAAACCAGCTTTCGTGTCCGACTTCAATATGAATGAGAATCCCCGCCTAGGCGCGCCCACCGCGTTCTAAGCTCCGTCTCATGATTGACATCAAAGCATCAATTCTTATATGTCTTGATGCATGAGGACAACATTGACCATCGACGACGACGTAGCGGTGCAGCTCAAGCGCCTCCGTCGGGAACGCGATGTAAATTTCCGCGAGCTCGTCAATGAAGCGCTGCGGCGCGGCCTGCGGGACATGAGCGCAGCACCGCAAAGACGCAAAGCGTTGCGCACCCGCGTATTCGATATGGGCAAACCTCTCATCAATATCGACAACGTGGCTGAGGCACTGGCGCATCTCGAAGGCGAAGGCTTCAAGTGATCCTTGTCGATGCCAACATCCTTCTCTACGCCTGCAACTCCGCATCTGATCTTCACGCGCAAAGCCGCGATTGGCTCGACGAGAAGCTGAACGGGGCGGCCCCGGTCGGGCTCCCCTGGTCGAGCCTGCTCGCATTCCTGCGCATTGCAACGAACCCAAGGGCGTTTCGCAGTCCTTTGACCATGGCCGCGGCGTGGGAGCAGGTATCAAGTTGGTTATCGGCGGAAACGGCGTGGGCGCCCGAGCCGACCGACCGCCACGCCGACGTGCTCGCAAAGCTCCTGGCGCTGCCGGGCGTTTATGGCAATCTCGTACCGGATGCACATCTCGCGGCGCTAGCCATCGAGCACGGGCTCACGCTGTGCTCCACTGATGGCGACTTCGCGCGATTTCCGGGGCTCACGTGGCTCAATCCGCTCGCCGCGTGAGCGCTCTCGCGGGAATAATGCAAGTTACGGACAGGCGATAGCTTCGCTTGATATCATGAGCGGCCGGACACGATCTGAGAGCCGCCCACCCACAAGAGACTTGAGGGTCTTGGCAAATGCCCGTCAACTTCAAGGAACTGCTCGACGCCTATGAACTCTTCGGCATGGCCGGCCCGCCCGGTACGTGCGAGATGGTTTTATGCAAGGAGACGGGCAAGATCTGTTATCGGTCCGATCTCGAGGAGATCGCCACGCCCGACGAGGAACTGCCCGACGACATCGACGACGAGGACAAGTACATCACCCTGCCGGACCGGCGGAAGCTTGATTTGGGCAGCCAACTGGCGTTCGACTTCGCCCGCGAGCTCCTGCCCGATGATGTCGATGAGGTCAGATCCATCTTCGGCGGGAGGGGCGCTTATCAGAGCTTCAAGGCCCTGCTCAATCGCCGAGGCGTTCGCGAGAAGTGGTATGATTTCGAGGCGAAAGCGATCGCGAAGGCCCTGCGCGACTGGTGCGAGGTGAATGAAATCCCGCTGACCGATTAGCGCATCCGCCGGACGAGCGCTTTCAGTAAACGAACGGGACCAGGCGCCAGGTGCGTGCACGAAAGGCGTCGTATTCGGCACCGAATTGGGACTGCAACAACCGCTCTTCCGAGACGATGCGGGCGAGGAGCGGCACGAGCATGACCGCCGTGAGCAGGATGCCGACTCCCGAGCGGAAAACCAGCGCCCAGCCAATCATGAACACCAGCGCGCCCAGATAGCTCGGGTGACGGATCCTGCTGTAGATGCCGCTGGTGACCAGCGAATGTCCGGGCTGAATTGCGACCAGGCCGCTGAAGCGGCGGCCGAGCACGAAGACCGGCCATAAACGCAGCACGCCGCCCGCGACGAAGAGCACCAGGCCGAACCAGCGAACGCCATCACCGCCGAAGGTCCAAAAGCCGATCCGGTCCGTGTAGGCGGGAAGATAGCCGTGGAGCAGGCCGATCACCGTGAAGACCGCAAGCACCCAGCGATTGCCGCGATCTTCGCGCATCCCGCGCCTGATGCCGGCCTGGCTGGCGAGCCCCGCGACGGCAAGGGCGAGGGTGACGACCGCGAGCGCCACGAATTGTGGACGTGCGAGAAAGACGCCCAGGCCGCCGGCGCCTACGACAGCAAGGGCGAGATAGAGCAGCGTGAGCACGATGACCAGAGCTGCCATCATGAGTGAGGTCTTCATCGCCGCCTCCTGTTCGTGCCGGCATCTCTGCCGGCGCGGTTTAGGATCGTTGCTTATGATCAGAATATTCGATACATCTCGAACATGTCAAATAAGAAGCAGACGGAACTCAAGCGGCGCTTCATCGAAGATGTGGCCCGCCTCATGATGGCCTGGGGTGTGCCGCAGACGGCCGCGCGGCTCTACGCTTATCTGCTGCTCAGCGCCGAGCCGATGGGGCTCGATCGCATTGCCGCCGACCTCGAAATGAGCAAGAGCAGCGCCAGCGTGGCCGCGCGGCTCCTGGAAAAGTACCGCCTGGTCCGCTGCCAGGGCGAGCGCGGCAGCAAGCGCGTCTTGTACGATGCGTCCGACAATTACGAAGGCATGCTCGTCGAGCAGGAGCGGATGCTGGAGGCGTTGTCGAGTCTGCTGCAAACGGGGAGAGCCGTTGCCGACGCCGGACCAGCCCGCGCACGGCTGGAAGAGATGGCGGAGTTCTACCGTATCATCCGCGAGTCTATGAAGGCGGCTCTCGATAATTGGCGTGGCCGATAAATTGCCGATAAGCGCCGATCTGGTGGAAGCACTTTATTGAGTGCGGGCCGGGCGGGTTAGCGCGGCGTCGCCCGTCACCCCTCAGCGATCCTACAGGACACCCTGCGGGTTACGTGCGTTGAAAGGACTCGCCATCGTCATCCGGAAAACGGATCGAGCAGCGACACACCGGTCGCGGCAATATCTGCGATATTGCGGGTAACGAGCGTCAATCCGTGCACCTTGGCCGTCGCTGCAAAGAAGTCCGTCGATCAGGGGCAAGGGATTCGGAACACCGAGCAGCGCCCACGATTCGGCGACCGCTTCGTCGACGGGCAGGACGCGATCCACAAGGCGCGTCCGCATTTGCGAAAACCATAGATCGAGAGCTTTCGCCTGCTGCGGGTCGCGCCGCCGTTTCAATTCGATGCCGCGCCGGATTTCGGCAAGCACGAGGACACTTGTCCCGATTTCCTCGACAGGGGTACGGCTGACCCAAAGCGCAACATTCGGGTGAGATCGGTCGCGCTTGCGTATCTCGGAAATCACATTCGTATCGAGCAGGAATTTCACAAGTCAACCTCGCGCCACTCCCCCTGGCGCGGCTGGTCAAAAACGCCGGCGAAGGCCTCATCGGGAAGATCCGAGCCAAAGACGTCGAATGCAGTCTTGACCTCGGGATGCAACAGCGCGTTGGCCAGCGTGGATCGAAGCGCGTCGGCTTGCTCGGTCTGGCCACGCAACGTCTCAGCCAATGCGCGGATAAGGCTGGCATCTTTCTTTGCCGTCTGAACCTCGACCCGCACAAGGCCTCGCGCGGCCGCGCGGCGACGATGCGCACGGGTGGCCTTACGCTGGGATTTTGTGGTCATATCTCCTGCTGCGGATCGGCCTGGCGTTTCCGGTTATATTACTGGAAATGTGCCGGAGCCCAAGCGGTCCTTCGCGCCTTTGATCAGCGGGCGCGCAGATCGGGTTCGACTGAGCGGGGGAATGGTGCCCAGGGGCGGAATCGAACCACCGACACTGCGATTTTCAGTCGCATGCTCTACCAACTGAGCTACCTGGGCGTCTCGAACGGGCCCAAGGAGAAGAAGGAGGGCCACCGAGCGGGCCGCTTATAGTGGCCCGCGCCGGGTCTGTAAACCTCGCTGCGCCTTCGGCTTCGCGAGGCGCCGCCTCGCTTCCTTGTTTTCCCCCGAAATGGCGCAGCCCGGCTCTGCTTTTCTCCTAAATTATTGGGAAATCACCTCTATTCCCCGCCCTCGTCCTCACTGGGGGCGCCGGGCACGACATAGGCGCCGGACAGCCAGCGGTTCAGGTCGACGTCCCGGCAGCGTTTGGAGCAGAACGGGCGGGTGGCCTCTTGGGCGGGCTTGCCGCAGATCGGGCACGGCCGCGCCTTGGCGCGGCCCTTGGCGCCGCCTTCCACGTCAGACGGCTGCGGTGTTGAGCCAGCCGAAGCGGATCGGGAAGCCTTCCCCGGCGAGCAGAGTAACGGATTCATAGAGCGGCAGTCCGACCACATTGGAGTAGGAACCGACCATCTTGACCACGAAGGAACCGGCGATCCCCTGCACGGCATAGCCGCCGGCTTTGCCGCGCCATTCGCCGCTCCCGATATAGGCCTGGATGTCCTCCTCGCTCAACCGCTTGAAGCGCACGCGGGTTTCAACCAGGCGCTGGCGGAACCCCTCCCGCGGCGTCACCAGGCAGATCGCGGTATAGACGCGGTGGTTGCGCCCCGAGAGCAGCCGCAGGCATTGCGCGGCCTCGTCCACCAGATTCGCCTTCGGCAGGATGCGGCGGCCGACCGCCACCACGGTGTCGGCCGCGAGGACGAACGAGCCGCGCAGCTCGTCATCGAGCTGCACCGATTTCAGCGCCGCCTCCGCCTTCGCCCGCGCCAGGCGATTGGCGCAGGCGCGCGGCAGCTCGCCCCGCCGCGGCGTCTCGTCGACATCGGCGGGACGCAGGGCATCCGGCTCGATGCCAGCCTGATTGAGCAGCGCCAGGCGCCGCGGCGAACCGGAAGCAAGAACGAGTTTGGGACGGCCAAGCATTCTCGGATTGTGCTGTGCGGGGATTGAGCTCGAGGAGGATTGCGCGCGGACCGTATCGGAAGGGGGCGGGATTCACAACCCGGCAAGCTCGGGCGCGAATCAGGCTGCTTGCTGGCTTAAGAAGCGTTTGCCCGCTGTCTGTGACGGCGTTGTTACGAGCGCCAGCGCGGACGCAACTCAGCTCGCCCCGCTTGCGGGAAGAGAGAAAACCTACAAGTTCGCCGGCCCGCCCCGCGCAAAGCGCTTGCGAATGCGCGCGAGCAGCGAATCCATCACCTCGCGATAGGCGGCGAGCTTCTGCTCGCGACTGCCTTCCGCGCCGGTCGGATCCTGCGTCGGCCAATATTCGACATCGGCGGCGAGCGTGCGCGTCAGCTCCAGCGCCCTGTGATGCGCCTCGGGCGAGAGCGTGATGATGAGGTCGAAATTGAGCCCTTCCCAGTCCTCCAGCTCCTCGAAGGTCATGGGCTTGTGACCCGAGATATCCTGATCCAGCTCGGCCATCACGGCGACCGCGAACGGATCGAGCTCGCCCTTCTTGACGCCGGCGGAGCGGACGTAAATCGCCTGCGGGAACATCTGGTGCAACAGGCTCGCGGCCATCGGCGAACGCACGCTGTTCTGCCCGCATGCGAACAAGACGGACTGCGGATTGCGCGCGCGCGGCGGCGCCATCGAAGGTTATCCCTTCCAATGCAGCACGGTGATCAGCGTGAACAGCCGCCGCGCGGTCTCGAAATCGATGCGCACCTTGCCCTTCAAGCGCTCCTGCAGCGTGCGCGAGCCCTCGTCATGGATGCCGCGACGGCCCATGTCGATGGCCTCGATCTTGTCCGGCGTCGCGGTGCGGATCGCCTGATAGTAGCTGTCGCAGATCATGAAATAATCTTTGACGATGCGGCGGAACGGCGTCAGCGACAGCAGATGCGCCACGACGGGCGTATCGTCCACCTGGCGGATGTCGAACATCAACCGGTTGCCGGTGATGCCGATATGCAGCTTGAACGGCCCCTTGCCCTCAGCGCCGTCGGGCGCGAACAGGTTCTGCTCGATCAGGTCGTAGATCGCGATCGCGCGCTCATGCTCGATGTCGGGGCCCGAACGCCCGATCGATTCCTCATCGAGCGTCACCGCGACGACGCAATTTTTGGAATCGTCCTTGGGCGTCGACGTGGTCATGACGGGTTCATGGCAGATTGAGACGCAAGCCAACCGAGCGCGCATGCGCGTGAAGCCCCTCGGCCTCGCCCAGCGTCATCGCCGCCGGCCCCAGGGCGCGCAACTGGTCCGGGCCGCATTTCAGAAGCGAGGTCCGCTTCATGAAATCGAGCACGGAAAGCCCCGAGGAGAAGCGCGCCGAGCGCGCCGTGGGGAGCACATGGTTGGAGCCGCCGACGTAATCGCCGATCGCCTCCGGCGTATGGAGCCCTAAGAAGATCGCGCCCGCGTTGCGAATGCTCGCGGCAAACCCTTCCGGATCCGCGGTCATGATCTCCAGATGCTCGGCCGCAATCGCGTCCGCCAGCGGCACCACATCGGCGAGATTGCTCACCAGGATAATGGCGCCAAAGTCCTCCCAGGAGCGGCCCGCGATTTTTGCGCGCGGCAGGGTCGCAAGCTGCGCCTCCACCGCGCGCGCGACGTCATCGGCAAGCTGCCGCGAGCAGGTGATCAGGATCGACTGCGCGCTTTCGTCATGCTCGGCCTGCGCCAGGAGATCGGCGGCGATCCAGTCCGCATTGCCGGTGTCGTCGGCGACGATCAGGACCTCGGAGGGACCGGCGATCATGTCGATGCCGACCTTGCCGAACACCAGCCGTTTCGCCGCGGCGACATAGGCGTTGCCGGGCCCGACGATCTTCGCCACAGGTGCAATCGTCGCGGTGCCATAGGCGAGCGCCGCGATCGCCTGCGCGCCGCCGACGCGGTAGATTTCGGAAACCCCGCCAAGATGCGCGGCCGCCAGCACCAGCGGGTTGAGCTTGCCGCCCGGCGCCGGCACCACCATCACGAGGCGCGACACGCCCGCAACCTTGGCCGGCACTGCATTCATCAGCACCGAGGACGGATAGGCGGCGGTGCCGCCGGGAACATAGAGCCCGGCCGATTCGATCGCGCTCCAGCGCCAGCCGAGTTCGACGCCGACGGCATCGGTAAAGCGCTCGTCCTTCGGCAGTTGCCGCGAATGAAAGACCTCGATGCGGTCGCGGGCGAATTTGAGCGCGTCCAGCGTGGCCGGATCGCAGGCCTTCACGGCGGCCTCGATCTCGGCAGCGGTCACGCGCAAGCCGCCGGCATCGAGATCGAGCCGGTCGAATTTCTTCGTCGCCTCGATCAGCGCGGCGTCACCGCGCGCGGCGACATCGGTGACGATGGCGCGCGCGGCCGCTTCGACGTCGGCGGAGACCTCGCGCTTGGCGGCGAGGAATTCGCGAAATCGCTGGTCGAAATCGGCGCTGCTGCGATCCAGTCTGATGGGCATTTTGCGGCTTTCCGGGCGGGATTCGGTCAAATAACCCTCCGCTCAATGGCGCGGCGGGTGCGCCGCGTCAACCCTCGGCGGGCTCTAAAGACCGTCGTCGTCCCGGCGAAAAGCCGGGACCCATAACCACCGGCCTTCGTTTGGCGAAGGACGTCGACCACCGCACCTCGGCGGATGGATTCCGCGGTATGGATCCCGGGTCGCGCTTTGCCCGGGACGACAGCAAAGATCCGCCCTACAGCCCACCCTCCCCTATCGCGCTGGTGCCGAGATCATCGGCACCGAGGTCGGTCAGCTCGCATTCCAGGCATTCGAGCTCGAGCCGCAGCGCCTTGCCGTCGGCAAACAAGAGCAGCGCGCAGCCCGAGGGCGGCTCAGCGGGGTGAAACTCGATCCCAATCAGGTCGAGCACAGCGCCGGGTGCGGCAAGATCGATATTGCGCGACTTGCAGGCCAGCACCCGGTCGAAACGCAACGCGGCGACCAGGCGACGCGGCGCGGTTTCGCCCTCCAGCGTCTGGTCCCAATCCAGCCGGCTCATGCCGATCACCAGCCGTTTTTCGCCCTGGCGCCAGATGATGTCGGAAAGCTGCACGCGCGCATCCTGCACATGCGCCGAGATGACGGCGAGATCGTCTTCATCCAGCGCGATCAGCTTGAGCTGGGGAGACACGGTATCGCTCCCATGAGAATCCGTTCATGCTCCGGGCATGGTCTTCTTCGGAGACGGCTGCACACGTCCCCGGATCATGCCCTAATCGCTGATGCGGCTGATCGAGGCGCCGCATCCCTTCAATTTTTCCTCGAGCCGCTCGAAGCCGCGATCGAGGTGATAGACGCGATTGACCATGGTCTCGCCCTCGGCGGCAAGACCGGCGATCACCAGCGACACCGAGGCGCGCAGATCGGTCGCCATCACGGGGGCGCCGCGCAGACGCGCGATGCCTTCGATCCTGGCGGTCTCGCCGTCGAGATTAATACGCGCACCGAACCGCGCCAGTTCCTGCACATGCATGAAGCGGTTCTCGAAGATGGTCTCGGTGATCTCGGACGAGCCTTGCGCGCAGATCATCAGCGCCATGAGCTGCGCCTGCAGATCGGTGGGAAAGCCGGGGAACGGCGCGGTCGAGACGCTCACCGGGCGGATGCCGGCGCCGTTGCGGACGACGCGGATGCCCTCGGCATTGACCGAAATCTCCGCGCCGGTCTGGCGCAGCACCTCGAGCGGGGACTGCAAGAGCTCGGCCTGCGCGCCCGCAAGCTGCACGTCGCCGCCGGTCGTTGCCACGGCAATGGCATAGGTGCCGGCCTCGATCCGGTCCGAAAGCACGGTGTGCTGCGCGCCGTGCAGGGCCTCGACGCCTTCGATGGTGATGCGCGGCGTGCCGGCGCCTGCAATGCGCGCGCCCATCTTGTTCAGACAAGCAGCGAGATCGGCAATCTCCGGCTCGCAGGCGGCGTTGGAGATCACGCTGGTGCCCTTCGCGAGCGCCGCCGCCATGACGGCGACATGGGTGCCGCCGACCGTCACCTTGGGAAATTCGATTGTCGCGCCGCGCAGCCCGCCGGGGGCCTTCGCGATCACATAGCCGCCGTCGATCGAGAGCTGCGCGCCCAGCCGCTCCAGCGCCATCATCAGGAGGTCGACGGGCCGCGTGCCGATGGCACAGCCGCCTGGCAGCGAGACCCGTGCCTCCCGCATCCGCGCCACGAGCGGCGCGACCACCCAAAAGCTCGCGCGCATGCGCGACACCAGCTCGTAGGGCGCGGTGGTGTCGATGATGTTGGCTGCGGAGATGCGCAAGGTCTGGCCCTGATATTCGCGGTCACCCACGCGCTTGCCGACCGCAGTGATATCGACGCCGTGATTGCCGAGAATGCGCTGCAGGAGCGCGACATCCGCAAGCCGCGGGACATTGTCGAGGACCAGCGTGTCCTCGGTCAGAAGCGCAGCGATCATCAGCGGCAGCGCGGCATTCTTCGCTCCCGAAATCGGAATGGTGCCGTTGAGCTGCTTGCCGCCGACGATGCGAATGCGATCCATACGAATGTCCTGAAACTGGCCGGGAAGTATAGGGAAAGGTGAGAGCCCAAAAGCTCCCACCTTTGCGGCGATTTAATGGGCCGCGTACCCCGTTCCTTGATGCGCCGCAAGATGCGGAGCGGCAAGAACAGCTATCGTATGTTGATCCAGGCGGCGTTTGGGACCTGGTCAAAGGGATGCGGCGCGCTTACACCTCGCGCGTGTCGTAGAACACAATGTCGGCGCCGCCGGTCGCGAAATTCGCAACGTCCGATGCGGCGGCCTTTCCTTCCGGGCTGCCGAAAGCGGCCTTGACGGCATCCATATTGTCGAAGGTCAGCGTGGCGATCAGATGAATGCCCGAGGGCCCGGCCGGGCTGACCACCGGCCCGCGGCTGATCTGATACTTGCGCAGTCCCGGCATTTTCTTGGCGATCGGAATGTGGGTCTCCGCATAATATTTGTCGAAGGCAGCGGGATCTTTCGGCGTCTTGTAGGTCACGATGACGTCGGCCATTGCAATTCCTCCCATTTTTCCTGAGCCGGGCTTGGCGTCTTGAAGCATGATCCGGACCCGAAACCGTGTTGGCGCAAAACAAAGCCGGTCTCGGCTTTTCCGAGGAGATCATGCTCTGAGAAAAAAGAACAGAGCCGGGTGAGGCGGTGAAATTGTGTCCGCTAGACGCGATGGGATCAGGTTCAGCTCGTTGCCTGGGCGCTTCACCTCTCCCCAGCGGGGAGAGGTCGGATTGCAACTGGCGATGCGAAGCATCGTCCAGAGCAATCCGGGTGAGGGGCCGCAGCTCTCTCGACGGACCGTAACCCCTCACCCGGATCGCATCTTTCGATGCGATCCGACCTCTCCCTGTGGGAGAGGTGAAGCGAGTCCGCGGTCGGCACCGACGCCGCCAAAACTCATCGCGCAGTAAGCCATGATCCGGAAAAGTGGAAACCGGCTTTCCGAAAAGATCATGCTCAAACAACGAGATGAGATCATGATCCGATTCCGTCTAATCGGACCATGATCTAGAGTGCCGGTTTCGCGACGTCGCCTAAAAAGCCGTGCAAAGCCGCCACCACCTGCGCGCCCTCGCCGATCGCGCCGCCGACGCGTTTGACGGAACCCGAGCGCACGTCGCCGACCGCGAACACGCCGGGGACCGAGGTCTCGAGCTGCGGCACCAATTTGCCCTGGTTGAGTTCGGACTGCGCGCCGGTCACGACAAAGCCGCCGCGGTCGAGCGTGACACCGCAGCCGTCGAGCCAGGAGGTCGCAGGATCGGCGCCGACGAACAGAAAGAGGTTGCGGATATCTTCCGTAATCTCGTCGCTCGACAAGCGGCTCTTCCAGCGGATGCGCTCGAGCGAACCGTCCTCGCTGCCTTCGAGGGCGACCACCTCGGCATTGAACATCAATTCGATGTTCGGCGTCGCCTCGATGCGCTCGATCAGATAGCGCGACATGCTGGCGCCGAGACCGCCGCCGCGAATGATCATCAGCACCTTTCGCGCATGGCCCGACAGAAACACCGCAGCCTGGCCGGCCGAATTGCCGCCGCCGACCAGCACCACCTCCTGCTCGGCGCAGAGCCTCGCTTCGACGGGAGAGGCCCAATACCAGACGCCGCGTCCCTCGAACTTCGCCAGATTCTCGATTCGCGGCCGGCGATAGCGCGCGCCGCTCGCGACCACGATCGAACGCGCCCGCAAGGTATCGCCGCAATCCAGCGACAGCGCAAACGAGCCGTCGTTGCGCGAACAATCGAGCGAACGCACGCTCATCGGGATCATGATGTCGGCGCCGAATTTCTGCGCCTGGGTGAAGGCGCGCCCGGCCAGCGCCTGGCCGGAAATGCCGGTGGGAAAGCCGAGATAATTCTCGATGCGGGCGCTCGCGCCGGCCTGGCCGCCGAACGCGCGCGAATCCAGCACCGCAACCGTCAGGCCTTCGGACGCCGCATAGACCG
Source organism: Bradyrhizobium sp. STM 3562 (assembly GCF_045571435.1). Lineage (NCBI taxonomy): Bacteria > Pseudomonadati > Pseudomonadota > Alphaproteobacteria > Hyphomicrobiales > Nitrobacteraceae > Bradyrhizobium > Bradyrhizobium sp. STM 3562. The sequence continues at coordinate 769,758 of NZ_CP120694.1, read as the reverse complement.
CGGTCGCAAGCCCGGCCGGGCCGCAGCCGACGATGGCGACGTCATAGATCTTGTCGCCGCGCGGACCGCCGATCATGCCGATCGCGCGCGCCAGCGCGTTTTCGCTGGGATTGCGCAGCACCGTGCCGTCGGCGATGACGACCAGCGGCCAGTCCGAGGGCGAGGGCGAGTAGCGCGCTATCACCTCGGCCGCATCGCTATCGTGTTCGGCGTCGAGCAGATGATGCGGATAGCCGTTGCGGGCGAGAAAGTTCTGCAGATGCGCAACAGCAGGGGAATTGGACGGCCCGATCAGCACGGGACCGCCCACCCCACCCTGGATCAGGTTGACCCGGCGCAGGATCAGCGCCCGCATGATGCGCTCGCCGAGATCGGCTTCCGCCACCAGCAGTGCCCGCAAATTCGCCGGCGGAATCAGCAGCGTCTCGACATCGCCTTCGGCGTGACCGTCGACCAGGGCGGCACGCCCGGAAAGCTGGCCGACTTCGGCGAGGAACTGCCCGGGCCCCTGCTCGATCACGGGGGTGACATGGCCAAACCCGTCGCGCTGGGTGATCGCGACATGGCCGGAGAGGATCACGAACATGCCGGGTCCGGGCTTGCCGGTCTCGAATAGCCGCTCGCCGTCTTTATAGACCCTGACCGCGCCGAAGCGGCGCATCCGCGCGATTTCCTGCGCGGTCAGCGCCGGAAACGTCTGCTCATGACGCGGAAACAGCGCCGCCACCGGGCCGCCGTCTCCAGTTCGATTGACCGACCCGTTGTCCGCCATCCCGCTTCCCCTTTAGCGCGCGCAAATTGCCGTCAGGTGCCGCGCTTGCCAACCTCCCCATCTGGGGAGGCTTGATGGCTCCCTGATGGCGCATCGGCCGTTCGCGCGCGCTCCTTCGCCTGGCTTTTTCGCCGCTTCAGATTTTCCCGCAGCTTGAGCTTCAGCCGCTCCTGCCGCGCACCCTCGCCGCCCGCGGCCTGCCTCTGTCCGTCCTTGTCCTTTTCGCCCGTCATCGCGGCCTGTTTGCCTATGGACCTCTCGCCGAGGGGATCATAAGGCCTGACCTCCCGCCCATACCATGGACGAAAAGTTTGGCTTTCGTGACATCCTGATTTTTTGCCGCAAGGCACGGAAATCGGGAACCCGCGACCTAAAACGGCCGCAGCCGCGCCGGCGGAAGCGGCGTTTTTGCCGGCCGCCAGCCGTGCGCCGCGCTTGCACATGCGGGGGGCTTGTGGCAGACATCCGGCCGTCGGTCGGCGGATCTGGAGCCGATTCTCTTTAAGCAGACATGCTGCCGTAGCTCAGTGGTAGAGCACTCCCTTGGTAAGGGAGAGGTCGACAGTTCAATCCTGTCCGGCAGCACCAGGCTTTCCGCAAGATCCTGGCTTCTTGTCCACGGGCCAATGCGAAACTTGGCAGGGCCGTGCGGAACGTCCGTTGCCAGCTTCCGGTCTTACCCGGCGAGCCGAGAGTCAGAACGCCGTCTGGATTTCGCATTCGGTCCAATAGAGAACATTGCACTTAGTTTTGGTGAGTTTCGTGCTGCCTGTGGGCCGCACGACCCCCCAGCGGTCCGAGCTTTTCCCGTGACCGGCAATTGCCGTGTTGGCGCTGCGGCGCGATCCATGTACACTTCCAGTGGGTTGGATCGCCGGCCGTTGGATCGCGGGCCATGGTGCAAGACCGACCAGTCCGAGTCGAGCGCAGGTTGTCGGCGATCTTGGCCGCCGACGTGGCTGGCTATTCCCGGCTCATGCACGACGACGAAGAGGCCACGCACACCAAGCTGACCGGGCTTCTCGCGCGCGGCGTCGAGCCCGCGATCGCCGAGCACGGCGGCCGGATCGTGAAGTGCACCGGGGATGGGTTCCTCGCGGAGTTTCCCAGCGCGGTCGAGGCGGTCCGGGCCGCCATGCAGTTTCAGTCCCGCATCAACGAACTGGCGACCGACGATGCGGAAGACAGGCGCATTCTCTTCCGCGTTGGCCTCAACATCGGGGACATCATCGTCGAGGCCCACGACATCTTCGGGGACGGCGTCAACATCGCGGCGCGGCTCGAGAGCATCGCCGAGCCCGGCGGCATATGCATCTCCCAGTCGGTGTTGAATCACGCACGCGATAAGGTGAATTTTGACGTCGAGGAAGCGGGCGAGCAGATTTTGAAGAATATCGCCCGCCCCGTCCACGTTTACCGCATCGTCATCGATGGCGGCCGGCGGACTGCGGCGCCCAAAACCGAGAGGCCGGCGCTCGCCTTGCCCGACAAACCCTCCGTCGCCGTGCTGCCGCTCACCAACATGAGCGGCGACCCCGAGCAGGAATTCGTCTCCGACGGAATCGCCGAAGATGTGATCACTGCGCTATCGCGCTATCCCTCGTTGTTCGTCATCGCCAGGAACTCGTCCTTCACCTACAAGGGCCGAGCGGTCGATGTGAGGCAGGTCGGGCGCGAGCTCGGCGTCCGCTATGTGCTTGAAGGTAGCGTGCGCAAGGCCGGCAAGCGGATCCGTGTGACTGCGCAGCTCATAGAAGCGGCGACCAGCACTCACGTGTGGGCCGAGCGCTACGACCGCGATCTCGCCGATGTTTTCGCCGTGCAAGACGAGCTTACGGAAGCGCTGACCACAGCGCTGGCCCCCGCCATCGCAGACGCTGAGCTTCGACGCGCGATGCGCAAGCCGCCGGGAAGCCTCGATGCCTGGGCAGCCTATCAGCGCGGCCTGTGGCACTTAAGCAAAGCCACCGCGGACGACGACGATACCGCGGAGAAATTCTTCAGACAGGCGATCGGACTCGATCCGACCTTCGGCGGCAGCTACAGCGCCCTGGCGCTCTACCAGCTACAGGCGGCCGCGCTCTACCAGAAGATGGACCTGCGAGACGCGCAACGCTCGGCCGAAACGCTGGCCCGCCGGGCGGTCGCGCTCGATGGCGCGGATGCGGAAGCCCGCTCATGCCTCGGCTGGGCCCTGCAGGCGCGCGGCGAGGCCGACGATGCGTTGGCGGAGATCGAACGGGCCCTCTCGATGAGCCCAAATCTCGCGATCGCGCATGGTCACAGAGGCGCCACGCTGATCTTCGCGGGCAGGCCCAAGGACGGAGTCGCGGCGCTCGAGGCATGTCTCAGGCTCGATCCCCGCGACCCCTATCTGGCGGTCCGCTTGCTGCACAGAGCATCCGGACTGTATTTGAGCGGCGACTACGGGGCCTCGGTCGAAGCAGCAAAACGGCTGATCCGGACCTATCCCGATTTCCCGATGATCTATCGCTGGTCCGCGGCGGCTCTCGGCCAGCTTGGCCGCGCAGCGGAAGCGGCGGACGAATTGGAGAAGGCCATTTCGCGCGCACCGGGGGCATTCGACATGTACGTCCGCAACAGAGCCCCGTGGTTTCGGCCGGAAGACCACGCCCACCTCGTCGACGGTTTGCGCAAGGCCGGGTGGAAGGGGTGAGCCTGCACGGAACCTCTGGCCACCTGTCTTGCCTTGGCGCGAGCTGTTCCGGGCTCCGCCGCAAGACTCCACGCAACCGACGTGAGTAACGCTATTTGATCGTCGCGTACACGGTAATGATCGACGTGCCGGAAGCCGTCGGCCCCTGCCCCGTTGCTTTGATGGCAAACGTATCGCTTCCCTTGTACCTGGCCTTGGCGCTGTATTCGAACGTGGATGTATTGAGCCTCTTTAACTTGCCGTGTGCCGGCTTTTGTGAAATGGCCGAGTTGCTCACGGTGCCACGCATCCTGATTGGAAACTGGCAACTTTGCCCGGACGTGAGGTCGATGTAGCCGGTCGAATTCTCGCCCCAATCCGCCAGTGTCACGGACATTGAGCAATCAGAAGCGGCGGCCCGCGCCAACGACGCTGACATTAAGTTTGGCGCTGCAACCATGAGCCCGAAAGCGGCGACCTTAGACAACCCCATACCGGCCCTTCTCGCTTTCACGCAACATCCACATAAACCATCATCCGTCGCGACGGTGTTCACCTATTTGACGGCGAGCCGGGACTTATGGATTCCATCGCCGCTCCCGTACGGGCGGGTGATGATTTCAAGGAAGTGGCCGTTCAGGTCCTCGAAGTAGACACCGCGTCCGCCGTCGTGGTGATTGATCTCACCTGGTTGCCTCCGCGCGGGATCGGCCCAGTAGGAAAGCTTTCGGTCCCGAATCCGGCCGAAAATCTCGTCGAATTCGGCTTCACTCACCAGGAACGCGTAATGCTGCGGCGTGATCTCGCCGCCGGTCTCCATGTAGTCGAGATTGGCCCCGTTTTCGGTGACGACCATCTGAAATGGTCCCCATTGCTTCGGGGCTGGAAGATTCAGCATCTCGGCCAGAAATTTCGCCGAGGCCTTACTGTCGTGAGCGGACAAGATCGTGTGGTTGAAATGGATGGCCATGTCGCGTCTCCCGAAAACGATCGGAGCTTTTCCCGCTCCCTCGCTCATCTTTCTGGTTATTCGGTCGTAGCCTCAAAGAACGCCTCGATAGCTCCGGAACATCTTAGTCGTCGTCCATCTGCGGGATCAAACGCCATGTGTCGAAATGTGAACGGATCTGCTCATCGCGACGCCACGCGCCGCCATTTGGCTTCGATGCCGGCGTTGATCGCTCGGATGCGCGCTTCGTGCATGGCCCAGAAGGCGCGGCTCGCCGCCTCTGTTCCGTGCTTGTAGACCGCGTAGGCATCGGTCGGGCGGACCACTCTCGGCGCTTCCGCCTTCGCCGTGGCCGGCGCGCTCGCCGGCGTTGAAGCCGCCGTCACTGCGACAACGGCTCCTGGGGTGGCGAACGGGGAATTCATGGCAATGAGCCGGTTGCGCGCCCGGTTGCAGTAGGTGACGGAGCGCGCCGTCATCGCTTCCTCGCCATGGCCGGCGCGGTATTTCATCAGGGCGCGGCACAGATCGCCTTGCGCGAGCCGCCAGGCCTGCGCGAGATAAGCAACGCCGTAATGGATGTTGATCTCGGGCTCGGCGAGTTCGGCCGTGGTGCCCTGGAAGCCAAGCATGGCGGCGGTCTCGGGCCGCACCTGCATCAGGCCGACCTCGCCGAGACGGCCGATCACGCCTGGATCATAGCCGCTTTCGACGAAGACCACGGCCTCGGCAATGTCGGCCGGCAATTCGGTTGTCGCCGTTTCCTTCTCGATCATCGCACGCACGGCCGCCCGCGCCGGAAACGGCTCGCTAGCTCCGGGCGAAGGTGTCTCGGCGGCCTTGCTCGCCTCGCCGGGTACCGCAGGCTTGTCTTCCTCCGCGCCGGCACGAAGTGGCGCGGATACAAACGTCAGCGCGGCCGCCAAACCTAGCTGCACGGCACATCTGATCCATGAGGAGCGCATATGCATGGCATGTCACCGAGGCGGTGAGCGGCTGACGTCCGTCGACGGAGCGTGTGCGCAGCAAAACGATCAAGCGGGCAAGATGATCCAACCGATCGGCGAGAACAATCTGCCTGACGCATACGCATCACCTTGGAGGCTAAGACATTGCCGGCCCGAATGCGAATCCTGCGCCTCTGCGCGCGGAACACCCGTAATCCGCACGGCTTGATCCTGGCGCTTCTCCAGATACCGTGTAGCCAATGCTGGCCATCGCTTCTGACCGTTGGGGCAGGGCGATTGGAAGTGGTTGGCAGGGGCCGCCGGGGATTGCGCGATACCCCGGCGGCTCACGCGCTGCGCCCATCCGATGACCCCATCGTTCCGCCCGATGCCCGCGTGCTTCAGACCCGCCCATGGGACAGATGGCCATGCCCAAGCGGGTGTTGCCGCACACCCGCAGTTCCTGCCATCACATTCCCGACAAATTCAATAATTCGGGATTGGAAATGACCAGGACTTCAGTTTCGCCTTGCAGATTGCTGATTGCGCTCGGTGCGGCGGCCTTGCTGAGCGCAGGCGCCGCCCGCGCGGAAGATGGCGTGTTGCGTGTCGGCATCATCACCGACATGAGCGGCCAATATGCGGACGGCAACGGCACCGGCTCCGTGGTGGCCGCGCAGATGGCCGCGGAGGAAATCGGCGGCACCGTCGCCGGCCGGCGGATCGAGATCATTTCCGCCGATCACCAGAACAAGCCTGACGTCGCCACCGCCATCGTGCGCAACTGGATCGACAACAAAGGCGTCGACGTCGTCGCCGAAGGCGTCAACTCGGCGGTGGCACTCGCGATCCAGAACGTGACGCGCGAGCGCAAGAAGCTGTTTCTGATCTCGGGCTCCGGATCGTCCGATCTCACCGGCAAGCAATGCTCGCCGACCAGCGTGCACTGGACCTACGACACTTACGGCTCCTCCCACGCGACCGCCAAGGCCGTGGTCGCACGCGGCGGCACGCCCTGGTTTTTCCTCACCGCGGACTATGCCTTCGGCCAGGCGTTGGAGCGGGATGCGAGCAAGGCGGTCACAGCGTCCGGCGGCAAGGTGCTGGGTGCCGTGCGGCATCCGTTCGACACCGCGGATTTTTCCTCCTTCCTGCTGCAGGCGCAATCCTCCGGCGCCAAGATCCTGGCGCTTGCGAATGCGGGCTCGGATTTCCGTAACGCGGTGGCGCAGGCCGACGAGTTCAACATCCGCCAGAGCATGCAGGTGGTGGCGCTGCAGGTCACGTTGACCGACGTTCCGGCGCTCGGCCTTGCGCACGCGCACGACCTTCTGTTCACCGATTCCTTCTACTGGGACCGCACGCCCGAGACCCGCGCTTTCGGCGAGGAGTTCTTCAAGCGACATGGCGCCATGCCGACGGCGTATCAGGCCGGGGTCAACTCGGCGCTGCGGCACTATTTCAAGGCTGTTGCCGCGACCAACTCGGTCGATGCGGCCACGGTGATCGCGCAGATGCGCAAGACGCCGGTCAATGACTTCTTCGCGCAAGGCGGCGTGGTGCGTGAGGACGGCCGCATGGTCCACGACATGTACCTGATGCGGATCAAGAAGCCGGAGGAATCCAAGGGCAAGTGGGACGTGTACGAATATCTTGCGACCGTCCCCGGCGACCAGGCGTTCCGGCCGCTCGCCGAAGGCGGATGCCCTTATGTCGGCAAGACCGAGTGACGGTATCTGGCCGCGCACGAGGCACCGTGCGGCACATCATCATCTCGCCTTATCAATCGCGAAACCTGCGTGCGCCATAAAATGGCGCAGCATCTTTCGCGCGCGGGACCCGCACTGTGACCGGCTCTGAGTTCAAACAACTCCGCAAGGATCTCGGCGAGGCGATCGGCCGGGAGCTCTCCCTTGCCGACATGGCCAGACTGTGCGGTCTGCCGGCGGGGCGCACGGACACCATCCTCCGATGGGAGGTGGGCGGGCCGAGCGGATCGGCGGCGGAGCTCTTGCGCATCCTCGCGATGGCCAGCGATCGCTACCCGATCCTGGAGAATTTCAACGTATTCGACCGCTGGGACGTGCCGGAGAAGGAGCGCCCGGCGCGCCGCGCCCAATTCCGCGAGGGCATGCGCGACGAGGTGCGCCGCCGGCTCGACCAGCAAGCATGATCCGGCCTCTATTCAACCGGCTGGTCTTGTGTGTCGGACTCTTAAGTCTCGCCGCGACCGCAACGTTTTCGCGCGAAGCAATTCAGGATCAGCCAGGCACGGTCTGGACCGCAATCATTCCCGATGCCTTTCCGGATAACGTGTTCACCTGGCACATGGGACCGGGCGGCAGCTACCGCGAAGACGGACGCGATGTCTCGAGCGGACTTTCGATTCAACCCACCCTCTCCGGGCATTGGAGCCGCGAGGGCGCGCGCATGACCCTGCGGCAGGATGACCTGCCCTATGTGTTCGATGGCGTGGTGCTGGGCAATCTTTATGGCGGCACGCTTTATTTCGGCGGGCGTGCCGTATCTCGCTTCTGCGCCGCCAAGGGCGAGCAGGCGCCGGAGCGATGTGACGGCGGCGCGGGCGTTGCGATTCTCGCAGCCGAATAGCGCTCACCAAGCCTTAACCGAATTGTTCCGGAGAGGGACAGCACTTCTCACCTTTAACGGTTTCTTCAGCCTTCGTTAGGGGTCCATTAATCACAAGAAATTGTTTATCTTACAATAGGTTAGATCAGGAGCCGGTGTGTTCCGGCGGTGACAGCATTTTATTCAAAAGCAGTCTATCTGGCCTCCATCGATGGCGCCCGCAGGCGGCGTCTCTTCGCGTGTTTTGTTCGGAGACCAAAATGAAGAAAGTATTCCTGGCCACTGTGGCGCTCGCAGCCGTCGGCGCGGCCGCGCCAGCACTTGCCGCCGACCTCGGCGCCCGCGCGCCCTATTACCAAAAGGCTCCCGCCTATGTGCCGGCGCCGATCTACAACTGGACCGGCTTCTATATCGGCGGCCACATCGGCGGCGCCTTCTCGAGCGACAATAATTTCTCCGGCCTGTCGACCGGCAACAACTCGAACGGCCGCTTCCTCGGCGGCGTGCAGCTCGGCTACGACTGGCAGCTCAGCCCGGTCTTCGTGGTCGGCCTCCAGGGCCAGTATAGCTGGCTGTCCGGCAATGTCGGCGCGGTGTTCCCGGGCGGTCTCGCCTATACCAACAAGCAGCGCGGGCTCGGCTCAATCACCGGCCGCGTCGGCTATAGCTGGGGTCCAGGCCTTCTCTACGTGAAGGGCGGCTACGCCTATTCCGACAACAACGAGAGCGTGACGTTCGGCGGCATTCCGGTTGCGTTTGCCACCAGCGGCGACCACACCAACGGCTGGACGGTCGGCGCCGGTCTCGAATACATGTTCGCGCCCAACTGGTCGGCCAACATCGAATACCAGTACTACAACTTCGGCGATGCCCGCTTCACCGCGCCGGTGGGACTGGTGGGAGTCGGCAGCTTCACCACCGACGACCACACGGTGAAGGCCGGCGTCAACTACCGCTTCAACTGGGGTGCCCCCGTCGCGGCCCGGTACTGAGCGGCGGCTCATTAACGAATCGGAAAGAGGCCGGCAGCTTGCCGGCCTCTTTTGCGTTTGTTGCTCAAGAAGCGAGCAAAACGATGCAAAATTCCCGAGTTTATTAACCGGGTGACGCAATACTGCGCCCTTGTTCGTCTTCAAGTAGCTAGCTCGGGGCATTGGGCATGGCGTTACGATCGGGGATCGGCAAATTTTTTCGCGTGCTGCGACCGCGCCTTGGCGTCAGGGGCAGTCTGTTCGCCGCTTTCGCCGTCATCGCCGGCATGGCGATCCTCATCTCCGCGGGCGCGGCGCTGGTGTTCCGGCATCTGGGCGGCATCATGGAAGACTTCTCCGGGCGCGACATTCCGCGGCTTGCCGCGAGCCTGCAGCTTCAGGCGCAAAGCGCGACGCTGGCCGCGCAGGGACCGGCGCTGCTGGCCTCGCAAAACGAGGACGCGCTGCAGGAGCACACCAGGAAGCTCGCTGAAATCCAGAAGCTGACCATGGACAAGCTTGGCGAGATCATCGAACTCGGCGCCGACAAGGCCGTGGTCGATGAGCTGCGCCAGACGGTCAAGAACATCAATGAGGCCACCGCGAGCCTCGGCTCGGCCGCGCGCGAGCGGCTCGATGCGAGCGCCCAGCACAACAAGACCTACGATGCGCTGCGCCGCGCGCAAGCCGCCTTCGTCGCCGCCGCGGGTCCCGTGATGCTGGATGCGCAGGCCCAGACCAACGCCATTCTCAGCGCCGCCGAAATTTCCGTCGATGACGCGACGCAGGCCTCGCGCACGGTGGAGCAGCTCGGCAACGTCGTGGGCAGCGGCAATCTCGCCGCCTCCGATATGGGCGCCGCGCTGTCGGCGAACAGCAGCGACACGCTGGATGACATCCAGAAGGAGTTCAAGGCGACGCAGGACAAGGTCCGCGCCAATCTCGAGCTCCTGCCGGACACCGGCGGGACCAAGACGCTGAAGGAGGCGGCGGAGAAACTACTGGCGCTCGGCCAGGGCAAGACCGGCGTGTTCAAGGTGCGGCAGAAGGAGCTCGATTCCGAGGACTACGGCCAGACCGTGCTGGACGAGACGCGCAAGCTCAATGTCGGGCTCGGCATAAGCGTGCAGCAGCTCGTCGATGACGTGCGAGCAGAGACCAATGCCTCGACCTTGCAGGCGCGGCAGGAGATTTCGCTCTCCACCACCGTGATGCTCGGGCTCGGGGCGGCGACCCTGTTCGGCTCGGTGCTGTTCGTCTGGTTCTATGTCGGGCGCAACATCCTGCGGCGGATCGGCGATCTGCAACGCTCGATGCAGCGCCTGTCCGCTGGCGATCTCGATTCGGCGATCTATCACAGCCACCAGAACGATGAGATCGCGTCGATGGCGGACGCGCTGCAGGTATTTCGCCAGAGCATGATCGAGGCGCGCACGCTCTCCGCCGACCAGGACAAGGACCGCCTCGCCAAGGCGGAACGCGCCTCGCGCATGGAAGCGCGCATTGCCGAATTCGAGGCGACGGTGCGCGGCGCGCTCGACAATCTGCAGGACGCGGCCAATTCCATGCAGGCGACGGCGCAGAGCATGGCGAGTAGCGCGGACCAATCGAGCGCGCTGGTGAACGCGGTGGCGTCCGCGGCCGAGGAAACCTCGGTCAATGTGCAGACCGTGTCCGCCGGGACCGAAGAATTGTCCTCCTCGATCGCCGAGATCAGCCGCCAGGTGGTCACGTCGGCCGAGATCGCCCGCAAGGCGGTGGACGAGGCCACCGCGACCGATTCGACCGTGCAGGGGCTGGCCGACAATGCCAGCCGCATCAGCGTGGTGGTCGATCTGATCCAGGTGATCGCGTCTCAGACCAATCTGCTGGCGCTCAACGCCACCATCGAAGCGGCGCGCGCCGGGGAGGCCGGCCGCGGCTTTGCCGTGGTTGCCGCCGAGGTGAAGAACCTCGCGAGCCAGACCGCGAAGGCAACCGACGAGATCCGCGCCCAGATCGCCAGCATGCAGCAGGTGACGACGTCAGCGGTCGGCGCGATCCGCAAGATCGGCGGGACCATCGGCAAGATCAACGAGGTCACGACCGCGATTGCGTCCGCGATCGAGGAACAGGGCGCGGCGACCCGCGAGATCGCCCGCAACATCCAGCACGCGGCCGGCGGCACCAGCGAGGTCTCCAGCAACATCGTCGGCGTCTCCACCGCGTCCGCGGAAGCCGGTGCGGCGGCGGGCCAGGTGCTGGACGCCTCCGCCGCGCTTCGCCGCGAGGCCGACATGCTGCGCGCGGAGATCGACGCCTTCCTCGGCAATATCCGGGCGGCTTAAGAGCACAGTCATTCCGGGGCACGACAAAGTCGCGAACCCGGAATGACAGCCATGCGAGGACGGCTTCCGCACAGATTTTCCCGCAATATTGCGCGCGGCGGCAATATCGCTCAGTACGCGACAGCTTTTCGGCTGGCGCCGTACTGCTTGTACGGGTAAGTCGATGTGATGCATTCCAAGACCGACAAGATTCAATCCTCGGCCGAGGCACTAAGATACCCCTGGGAAGCGCACCCTGGACCGGATCAGGTCGTGGAGGTGATGCCGGGCGTGCTGTGGGTGCGGCTCAAGCTGCCGTTCCGCCTCAACCATGTGAACATTTACCTGATCGCCGACGGCGACGGTTTTGCGATGGTCGATTCCGGCTTCGGCAATGAGGAATCGATCGCGGCCTGGACCGCGCTGTTCGATGGCCCGCTTCGCCACGTGAAGGTCACGCGGCTCATCGTCACCCATTCGCATCCCGACCATGTCGGGCTGGCGGGCTGGATCGTCGAACGCTTCGGCTGCCCGCTGCAGATGTCGCAGGTGGAGTATCTGCAGTCGGTCTATCACCAGAACCGCGGCACCGAGGAGCGGCGCAATGCGCAGCGGCTGTTCTTCCGCCGCCACGGCATGGACGAGAGTCTGACCGACCAATTGCTCGGCCGCGGCCAGGAGTATCTGAAGCGCGTCTCCGTGCTGCCGGCGTCCTACCGGCGGATCTCGCATGGCGACGAGGTGACGATCGGAAGCCGCCGCTTCAAGGTGATCACCGGAGGCGGTCACGCCCTCGACCAGGTGATGTTGTACTGCGCCGCCGACAAGCTGTTTCTCTCGGCCGACCAGGTCCTGAGCAAGATCTCGCCCAATGTCAGCGTCTGGGCGGTCGAGCCGGACCAGAACTCGCTCGGCGAATATCTGGCGTCGCTGGCCAGCCTCACCACGACCCTGCCCTACGACGCCATGGTCCTGCCCGGCCATGGCGTGCCGTTTTACGGCTTGAAGACCCGCATCAAGCAGCTCGCCGATCATCACGAGGAGCGCTGCCGGCTGATCGCCGAAGCCTGCCGGGACGTCCCGCAGACCTCCGCCGAGCTGGTCCCGGTGGTGTTCCATAAGCATGTGCTGGACGCGCACCAGATGGGGTTTGCCGCCGGTGAACTGATCGCCCACGTCAATTACATGCTGGTGGAGGGGCGCCTGACGGCGCAGGAAAGCGACGGCGTGCTGCGTTTCAGGACGACTTGAGGCGCGAGGGGTGACCGGCCGCGCGTCTCACGCGGGATTGATCCGCATCAACCCGGTGATCGGGCTTTCTTATAAGACTCCCACCCGCGAATGCGTCATCTGATGGACAATTCGCCCTATCTCGTAGGCAATTCCGGCTCTCGACAGCAAAGCTGGAAACGCTCTAAAAATGGGTCTGAACCCGCCCGGTCTTCAGCTCCCGCTCCAGGTCTTGCGATGGACTATAACCAGTTTTTCAGTGCCGCCCTCGGTCGCCTCCATGATGAACGGCGTTACCGGGTTTTTGCCGACCTCGAGCGCATCGCCGGCCGCTTCCCGCATGCGATCTGGCATTCGCCCAAGGGCGCGCGCAATGTCGTGATCTGGTGCTCCAACGACTATCTCGGCATGGGCCAGCATCCGAAGGTGGTCGGCGCGATGGTCGAGACCGCGACGCGTTTCGGCACCGGCGCGGGGGGCACCCGCAATATCGCCGGCACCCATCACCCGCTGGTGCAGCTCGAGGCGGAACTCGCCGATCTCCATGGCAAGGAAGCGGCGCTCCTGTTCACCTCGGGCTACGTCTCCAACCAGACCGGGATCGCGACCATCGGCAAGCTGATCCCCAACTGCCTGATCCTGTCGGACGCGCTCAACCACAATTCGATGATCGAGGGCATCCGCCAGTCGGGCTGCGAGCGGGTGGTGTTCCGCCACAGCGACCTCGCGCATCTTGAGGAACTCCTGCAGGCGGCGGGCGAGAAACGCCCGAAGCTGATCGCCTGCGAGAGCCTGTATTCGATGGACGGCGATGTTGCGCCGCTGGCGAAGATCTGCGACCTCGCCGAGCGCTACAATGCCATGACCTATGTTGACGAGGTCCATGCGGTCGGCATGTACGGCCCGCGCGGCGGCGGCATCGCCGAACGTGACGGTGTCATGGACCGGATCGACATCCTGGAAGGCACGCTGGCCAAGGCGTTCGGGTGCCTCGGGGGATATATCGCCGCCAAGGGCGAGATCATCGACGCGGTCCGCTCCTATGCGCCGGGCTTCATCTTCACCACGGCGCTGCCGCCGGCGATCTGTTCCGCCGCGACCGCCGCGATCCGGCACCTGAAGACCTCGAACTGGGAACGCGAGCGCCACCAGGACCGCGCCGCCCGGGTCAAGGCGATCCTTTCCGCCGCCGGCCTGCCCGTGATGTCGAGCCAGACCCATATCGTGCCGCTGTTCGTGGGCGACCCCGAACGCTGCAAGATGGCCTCCGACATCCTGCTGGAAGAGCACGGCATCTACATTCAGCCGATCAATTATCCCACTGTCGCCAAGGGCACGGAACGGCTGCGGATCACCCCGTCGCCCTATCACGACGACGGCCTGATCGATCAGCTCGCCGAAAGCCTGCTCCAGGTCTGGGAACGGCTCGGCCTGCCGTTGAACCAGAAGTCGCTGGCGGCGGAATAGCGGCAAGTCGGGCGCCCCTCCCCCGGGGCTGGCCTTTAACGATGATGCTTGTTCCTGAAATAATTCAGGAATTGCTGTCGCCTGCGGCATCTCAAGGGGCTACATTTCCTCAGATTTCGGTATGACGGACCCGCACCTCTTTCCGTCGTGCCCCGCCACCGGGTCTCGCCTCTGGTGACAGGCCCTCGCGGGGCATCCAGTACTCGGAAGCGCCGACGATGAGCCTGCGGCGTCTCGGCGTACTGGATCGTCCGGGCCAAGCCGGGCGATGACAGCGGGAGGAAGCTCGGCCCAGCCGAAGTCGCTTGAGAGGAGGACTAACCAGCGATGTTGCACGACTGGGGCGTCATCGCAGCCGCCTTCGGCTACATCGGGTTTCTGTTCCTGGTCGCAAGCTATGGCGACCGGCTGTCGGCGGATCAGCGCGGCCGCGCCAGCGGGCTGATCTATCCGCTGTCGCTCGCGATCTATTGCACCTCCTGGACCTATTTCGGCTCGGTCGGCTCGGCCACCCGCACCAGCATCGATTTCCTCGCGATCTATGTCGGCCCGGTGCTGATGATCGCGCTGTTCACGCCGCTCCTGCGCCGCGTCATCCAGCTCGCCAAGGGCCAGAACATCACGTCAATCGCCGATTTCATCGGCGCGCGCTACGGCAAGAGCCAGGCGGTCGCCGTCACCGTGGCCCTGATCGCCATCATCGGATCGGTTCCCTACATCGCGCTGCAGCTCAAGGCCGTGGCGTCCTCGCTCGAGACCATCCTGAGCGAAGACCACTTCATTTCGCGGATTCCGATTCTCGGCGACATCCCACTCCTGGTGACGCTGGCGATGGCCACCTTTGCCGTGCTGTTCGGCACGCGGCAGACCGATGCCACCGAACATCAGCACGGCCTGATGCTGGCGGTCGCGACTGAATCCATCGTCAAGCTGGTCGCCTTTCTCGCCGCCGGCGCCTTCGTGACCTTCTGGATGTTTACCCCTCTCGAGCTCATCGAACGCGCCATGAAGACGCCGGAGGCGGTGCGCGCGATCGACTACGTGCCCTCGATCGGCAATTTCCTGATCACCACGCTTCTGTCGTTCTGCGCGATCATGCTGCTGCCGCGGCAGTTCCATGTCAGCGTGGTGGAAAATTCCAGCGACGCCGAGGTCCGGCGCGCGCGCTGGCTGTTTCCGCTCTACCTCCTCGCCATCAACCTGTTCGTCATCCCGATCGCGCTGGCGGGCCTGATCACGTTCCCCTTCGGCGCGGTCGATAGCGACGTCTACGTGCTGGCGCTGCCGATCGAGGGCAACGCCTCGCTGCTGTCCATCGGGGTCTTCGTCGGAGGACTATCGGCCGGAACCGCGATGGTGATCGTGGAATGCGTGGCACTGTCGATCATGGTGTCGAACGACATGGTGGTGCCGCTGGTGTTGCAGCGTGCGCCGCGCTCGCGCGCCGCCGCCGATTTCGGCGACTTCCTCTTGAAGGTGCGGCGCTTTGCGATCTTCGCCATCATGGCGATGGCCTATCTCTATTACCGTGCGCTCGGCCACACGCATCTCGCCGCCATCGGGCTGTTGTCGTTCGCGGCCATCGCCCAGCTTGCGCCGGCCTTTTTCGGCGGCCTGATCTGGCGACGCGGCACCGCGCGCGGCGCCATCGGCGGCATGCTGGTCGGCTGCGCCGTGTGGATCTACACGCTGTTTCTGCCGAGCTTCCTCGACACCAGCACGGCGGGCATCCTTTTGTTGCAGCACGGCCCGTTCGGCATCGAGGCGTTGCGGCCCCAGGCGCTGCTCGGCACCGACCTGCCGCCGCTGATGCATGGCATACTCTGGAGCCTTTCGCTCAATGTGCTGACCTTTGTCGTGCTCTCGCTCTGGCGCCAGCCCTCCTCGATCGAACGGCTGCAAGCCGACCTGTTCGTGCCCAGCGAACTGGCGCCAATGGCGCCGAGCTTCCGCCGCTGGCGCACCACTGTCACCGTGCAGGACATCAGGAACACGGTGGCGCAATATGTCGGCACCGAACGCGCCCGTCAGTCGTTCGAGGCTTTTGCCCTGACCCGACATATGCGGCTCGATCCGGCCGCGCCCGCTGATTTCGAACTGCTGCAGCATGCCGAACACCTGATCGCCTCCTCGATCGGGGCGGCGTCCTCGCGCCTCGTCATGTCGCTGCTGCTGAAGAAGCGCACCGTCTCCGCCAAGGCCGCGCTGAAACTGCTCGACGACTCCCATGCCGCATTCCACTTCAACCGAGAGATCATGCAGGCCGCGCTGGACCACGTGCGGCAGGGGATTGCCGTGTTCGACGCGGACCTGCATCTGATCTGCTCCAATCGCCAGTTTGGCGAGATCCTCGGCCTGCCGCCGCATCTGGAGCAGATCGGCATTCCCTTGCGCGAGATCCTTGCCTTCATGGCGGAGATCAACCCGCCCGACGTCGACGACGGCGAGACCTTCATCGAACAACGGCTTGCTGCCTATACCGCGGAGGGCCAACCGCACCTGGAGCGCCTTCCCGACCGCCACATGGTCGTCGAGGTGCGCTCCAACCGCATGCCCGATGGCGGGCTCGTCATCACATTCACCGACGTCACCCCGTCCTTCGAAGCGGCGGAGGCGCTGGAGCGCGCCAACGCGACGCTGGAAAGGCGCGTACGCGAGCGCACCGAGGAGCTGACGCGGCTCAATTCCGAGCTCGCGCTCGCCAAGAGCGCGGCGGAGGATGCCAACATTTCGAAGACGCGGTTCCTGGCGGCGGCGAGCCATGACATCCTGCAGCCGCTGAATGCCGCGCGGCTCTACGTCACGAGCCTGGTCGAGCGCCAGAGCGGCGGCGAGACCGCGCGCCTGGTCGAGAACATCGACGATTCCCTGGAGGCGATCGAGGAGATCTTAAGCGCGCTGCTCGACATTTCGCGGCTGGATGCCGGCGCGATGACACCCTCGATCTCGAGCTTCAAGATCGGCGACCTGATGCGCTCGCTGGAAATCGAGTTTGCTCCGATCGCGCGCGCCAAAGGATTGAAGCTGAGCTTCGTGCCCTGCTCGCTGCCGGTCGAATCCGATCGCCTGCTGCTGCGCCGCCTGCTGCAGAATCTCATCTCCAACGCGATCAAATACACCCCCCATGGCCGCGTGCTGGTCGGGTGCCGGCGGCGCGGCGACTCCCTCAAGATCTGCGTCTACGATACCGGGGTGGGCATTCCCCCGCTCAAGCGCGGCGAGATCTTCAAGGAATTTCATCGCCTCGAACAGGGCGCGCGGATCGCGCGCGGCCTCGGACTTGGATTGTCCATCGTCGAACGGCTGGCGCGCGTGCTCAAGCACGGCATCGCGCTCGACGCCAATGCGGGCGGCGGCTCGATGTTTTCAGTGACCGCGCCGGTCGCCAAGGCGGTCAATCACACCGCGGCGGTCACGAGCGCCACCCCGCTCGTCAAGACGCCGATGAGCGGCGCCCTGATCGCCTGCATCGAGAACGATCCTGCGATTCTGGACGGCATGAAAACGCTGCTCACCGCCTGGAGCGCCGAGGTGATCGCGGTGGCCGATCCGGAGGCCGCCATCGAAGCCATCGAGAAGGCGGGCCGCAGCGTGACCGGTCTTCTGGTCGACTATCATCTCGATCGCGGCAACGGCGTCGCCGCGATCCGCGAGATGCGCCGCCGCTTCGGCGAGTCGATCCCCGCCATCCTGATCACGGCCGACCGCAGCCCCCACGTCCGCGCCGCCGCGCGCGAGGAACGGATCGCGGTGCTGAACAAGCCGGTCAAGCCGGCCTCGCTCCGCGCCTTGCTCGGGCAATGGCGCATCCAGCAGATGATTGCGGCGGAGTAGACGCAACAGAAAGCGACCGCGATGTGACCTACGCTCCGTCATTCCGGGGCGATGCAAAGCATCGAACCCGGAATTTCCAGAGTCCGGGTCCGGTGCTGCGCACCATCCCGGAATGACAGAGCTTGGGTATAGCTACTGCTCCGACGGCGTGCCCTGGCGCCATTGGCTGCCGGCGATCTTGGCCGCGGCGATCACGGCTTGGGTCCGGCTCTCGACGCCGAGCTTTTGCAGGATCGCCGAGACATGCGCCTTGATGGTCGCCTCGGAGACGCCGAGCTCATAGGCGATCTGCTTGTTGAGCAGGCCCTCGGACAACATCATCAAGACCCGCACCTGCTGCGGCGTCAGCGTCACCAGGCGATCACGCAGCCGCGTCATCTCGGGATCGGCGGCCGCCGACAAATCGGTGTCCGGCGGCACCCAGACGTCGCCCTCCATCACCTTGAGGATGGCATCGCGCAGGGTTTCGACCCCGAACCGTTTGGGAATGAATCCGGAGGCGCCGAAATCCAGCGAGCGACGGATGGTGGCGACGTCGTCGCTCGCGGAGACGATGACCACCGGAATAGCCGGATATTGCGCACGCAAATAGATCAGGCCGGAAAAGCCGGAAATGCCCGGCATGCTCAGATCGAGCAGGATGAGGTCGACGTCGGCATCCTGTTCGAGCAGCGCAGTGAGATCCTCGAACGATCCCGCCTCGTCGATCCGCGCCGATGCGACCACGCTCGCAACCGCCTGCCGAAGCGCGGCGCGGAACAACGGATGATCGTCGGCGATGACAAGACGGGTTGGGGATGCTGCCATTATGTTTTCTGGACGTGATTATGTTTTCTGGACGTCATCTGTCTGGGCGCTCGTTGCAAAGACGGCCTCTTGCGGTCCGAGGCCCACTCCTTCGAATTCTCGCCTCGCTATATTCTTTAGTTGGTATTTCGCATGCAAGCCCACAATAAGCCTCTGATGAAAAGCAGTTAATTACGGCCTTGTGCGACGCAGCAGGCGGGCGGCAGCTCATCCACAGCAAAGCCGCGCGCGGAGCGGCCGGGTCATGGCCAAAAGTCTAAAGTCTTATGGGCTGGGTTTCCGCGCGATGTTACCGTGAGGACAAGCCCCAGGGCGAACGCCGGCATTGGCGCATGGGGAGCAATACTGCACTTAACTTTTTCGGGGAGCGAAGCATGACGATAACTGCGACCGCGGGCGGCAGCGTCCGCTCGGGAGGAATGACGGCTGAAGAGCGAAAGGTTATTTTCGCTTCCTCGCTCGGTACCGTCTTCGAGTGGTACGACTTCTACATCTACGGTACGCTGGGTGCCTTCCTGGCGAAATACTTCTTCTCCAACGTGCCACCGGCCGTCGGGTTCATCTTCGCGCTGCTCGCCTTTGCGGCGGGCTTTGCGGTCCGTCCGTTCGGCGCGCTGATCTTCGGCCGCCTCGGCGACATGATCGGCCGCAAATACACCTTCCTGATCACGATGACCCTGATGGGCGTCGGAACCTTCTTCATCGGCCTGTTGCCGGGCTATCAGACCTGGGGCCTTGCCGCGCCGATCGTGCTGATCGCGCTGCGCCTCGTGCAGGGCCTGGCGCTCGGCGGCGAGTATGGCGGCGCGGCGACCTACGTCGCCGAGCACGCGCCCAAGAACAAGCGCGGTTACTACACCTCCTGGATCCAGACCACGGCAACGCTCGGCCTGTTCATGGCGCTGCTGCTGATCCTCGGCATCCGGACCGCGATGGGCGAGGATTCCTTCGGGAGCTGGGGCTGGCGCATTCCCTTCCTCGCGTCCGGCCTCCTGCTGATCGTGTCGATCTGGATCCGGCTGAGCCTCAGCGAATCGCCGGTGTTCCAGCGGATGAAGGATGAGGGCAAGACGTCGAAGCGTCCGCTGACCGAAGCTTTCGGCGAATGGACGAACGCCAAGATCGCCATCCTGGCGCTGCTCGGCGCCACGGCCGGCGAGGCGGTGGTGTGGTACGGCGGACAGTTCTATGCGCTGTTCTTCCTGACCCAGACGCTCAAGGTGCCCGGCGTGCCCGCGCAGATCATGATCGTGGTTGCGCTCGCGCTCGGCACGCCCTTCTTCGTTCTGTTCGGCTGGCTCTCGGACAAGATCGGCCGCAAGCCCATCATCCTGGCGGGCTTCCTGCTCGCGGCCGTGACCTATTTCCCGATCTTCAAGGGAATCACCCACTTCGCCAACCCGCGCCTCGAAGCGGCGCTGGCCTCGGCGCCTGTGACCGTGATCGCCGATCCCGGCGAATGCTCGTTCCAGTTCAAGGCAACGGGTACGGAAAAATTCACCACCGGTTGCGACATCGCCAAATCGGCGCTGGTGAACCTGTCGGTGAACTACACCAACCAAGACGCGCCGAAAGGCACGCCGGCCCAGGTCAAGGTTGGCGATACCACGCTGACGGCAACCGCGGCTGACTTCGCCAAGTCGCTGGCCGCGGCGATCAAGAGCCACGGCTATCCGGCGACCGCGGATCCCAACGAGATCAACTACGTCATGACGACGGTGCTGCTCTGGATCCTGGTGATCTACGTGACGCTGGTCTACGCGCCGATCGCGGCCTGGCTGGTCGAGCTGTTCCCGAGCCGCATCCGCTACAGCGGCATGTCGCTGCCCTACCATATCGGCAACGGCTGGTTCGGCGGCTTCCTGCCGGCCACGGTGTTCGCGATCGTCGCCGCGACCGGGAACATCTATTCCGGTCTCTGGTATCCGGTCGGTGTCGCCGTGATGAGCCTGATCATCGGCTTCCTCTTCCTGCCCGAGACCAAGGATGTCGATATAACCAAGACCTGACACACGAGACGGGTGTCGATCAAAAGACCGGCCGCGGGATCATCCCGCGGCCGTTTTTGTCAGCCCACCTGACCGGAAAACTGCAGCACGATCTGGCGCCGATGCGGAGCGCTGCGATGCTCGACCAGATAGATCGCCTGCCAGGTGCCGAGCGCGAGCTTGCCGGCAAGCACGGGAATCGTGAGCGAGACCGATGTCAGCATGGTCTTGACGTGGCCCGGCATGTCGTCGGGGCCTTCCGTGTCGTGTGTCCATCCGGCATTCGCCGGCGCGAGCCGATCGAGCGCCGTGGCGAGGTCGTCGAGCACGGACGGATCGGCGTTTTCCTGAATGGTCAGCGAGGCCGAGGTGTGGCGGATGAACAGGGTTGCTGTTCCCTCTCTTGCGCCGGCCTCGCGCAGGAAGGCTGCGACCTCCGTCGTGATATCGAAAAATCCCGTGCCGGTCGTTTGCACCTCGAGCCGTGAGGTGACGATGCTGTTTGCGGTGACGACCGGTGGCGGAGTGCGCGATGTGGATTTGTGGGGCGTCACGATCGACTCTCGATGGAGATGTAGGGCGGGCAAAGCGAAGCGTACCCACCAGCTTGTTCAAGAATGGATTTGGCGGGCACGGCGCGATGCGCCTCTGCCCAGCCTACATCCTTCGCATCTCAAATCTTTCCCGAAGCATCCCGTTGCATCTGGTTGGCCATGTCGACGAGCCGCCGCCAGGCACGCTCCAGAAACGACATCACGCGGTCGACGTCCGCGTCGCTCGGCAGCGGAATTTCGATCTTCCGCTCGCCTTCCGCCTTGGGCGTGACCTGCTTGTCGGATTTCGGCAGCGCCTCCTCGGTCTTGGCGGATGGGGCGGGCTCGCGCGAGGCGAGCTCCGCCTTCAGCTTTTCATTCTCGGCCTGGAGCCGGCCGATCGCCTCGTCCATCGCCTTGCGCTCGTCCGGCACCTCATAGCAGGCCCAGCCATTGCCGTTGTTGCCGCAGGTGGAGACCGCGCCGGTTCGGGTATCGAGGCGAATGAATCCGTCGGCGGTCTGCGACAGCGTATAGCGACCGTTCTCGGTATCGGGTCCCGGCTCCGCCACTGCGGCGCCCAGGCCGACCACCGAAAAAGCCATCACCGTCAGGCTCGTCAGGAAATGGGGTGACGTGATCGGGCTCATGTCGATTGCTCCGCCTCGCGAGACGCGCGTGCCGCTCCGTTGATCGCGCATCGTCTTCCGGCATCTGCCGGAACACACTCTAGACTTGAGAGCTATAGGGCCGGCGTCCGGATTTCAACGCATCCGCAAGCAGTTCGATACGATCCTGTCCCCAAAACACCTCGCCGTCGAGCACATAGGCCGGCGAGCCGAACACGTCGGCCGCGATCGCGTCCTGGCGGTTCTTCTCATAGGCCGCACTGATCGCATCCGAGCTTGAGTGCTCGACCAGTTGCCGGCCTGGCAATCCGACACGATCGGCGATCCCAGCGAGGGTATCGGGATCGGCCAGATCGAGTTCATCCTCCCACACGGCCGGGAAAGCACGCCGCAGCAACGGGTCGGGATCGTGGCCGGCCTCGATTGCGGCGATGACGAGCCCATCCGCCAGCCGTGCATTGAACGGGGAGTATCTTGGCTGCAGATTGAAGTTCAAGCCGCGCTTGTCGCGCCAGCGCTGCAGCTCCACCATGCGGTAGCGCTGGCGCACCGGATGCCGCTTGACCAGTGGCAGTCCACCGGTCTGCGAGAACAGGTCGACCAGCAATACCGGCTTGTGATTCACCTCAAGACCATAAGTCGCAACCACGTCGCGAAAGGCCTTGTGGCCGACATAGGCCCAGGGCGATGACAGCGAGAAATAATAGTCGACCCGGCGCGACATTTTGGCTCCCTGCGGCTTTGCGCGTTTCGCTCATCATCCCAACAGACCCGGTGAACAGGCGCAAGCAGCCGGGGCGCTTCGAAATCAACCGATACGGCAGGCCGCGGCGGGTTCCAGACCATGATCCGGTTGGACGCGTCATGACCTCGTCGCTGCGCGGGATTTCCGCGCGCCGGAACGGGTCGGCCGCGCAAACATGCCTCCACATCGGCGGTGCGGCATCGACATCACGATGGCCGTGATGCTGACCCGAGAATTGCAGGCGAATCAATGCACTAAGCAATGAACACGTAATCTTGACTCGGGTAGGTGCCGTCAGTATGGTCCGCGCGGCTTTGGAGGGTGACGGGGCGTAATTTCTGTTTCCTGCAACATCGTGCGGGTCTCCACACATGGCGGAAGGCACGGACGGCAGCAGAGATGGAAGTCGCGATAAATCGCCTGACGAGGCTGCGCTTTCCGCAAGGCTCGGAAGTCTCGACCAGCGGTTGTCCGAAGTCCGTGACACCCGCAAAATCAGGACCGACCAACCCGCCAGCGAAAGCGGAGACGGAGCGGCCAGGGCATCGGCCATGGCGCGCGGTCTTCGGCTTTCGTCGGAGTTGATCGCCAGTGTCCTTGTTGGGGCGGCGATTGGCTGGGGTATCGACCGCCTGCTGTCGACGTCGCCTTTCGGGCTCATCGTGTTCTTCCTGCTTGGCTTTGTGGCCGGCGTGGTCAATGTGGTGAGATCGGCGAGCGCGCCCCCGGAAAGAACCGACCGTTGACGACGGCAGTCGGCGAAGTGAATTCCAAAACGTCGGCCTCGCCGGCGCAGCAAGAGACTCCGCGCGGATGATCGATCCGATCGAACAGTTCCATATCGAAAAGATCTTCACGATCGGCCATATCGGCAATCAGGAGATCGCGTTCACCAATTCCTCGGCCTACATGTTCGGCGCGGTCGCGATCATCTCGCTGTTGATGATCGGCGGCGTCTCGCAGCGGCAGCTCGTGCCGGGCCGCCTCCAGTCGATGGCGGAGCTGTGCTACGAATTCGTCGCCAACACCATCCGCTCGACGGCCGGGCGCGAAGGCATGCGGTTCTTCCCGCTGGTGTTTTCGATCTTCATGCTGCTCGCCGTTTCCAACCTCGTCGGCATCATCCCCTACGCATTCACGATTGCCAGCCACATCATCGTCACCGCCGCGCTGGCGCTGCTTGTGTTCTTCACGGTCGTGATCTACGGCTTCTACAAGAACGGCTTGAAGTTCCTGAAGATCTTCGTGCCGAGCGGCGTTCCGATCTACATCCTGCCGCTGGTCGTCGCGATCGAAGTCTTCTCGTTTTTCGTACGCCCGGTCTCGCACAGCGTGCGACTGTTTGCCAACATGCTGGCGGGTCACATCACGCTTAAGGTGTTTGCAAGCTTCGTTGCCACGCTCGGCGCCTTCGGCTTTCTTGGCTGGCTTGGCGCCGTTCTGCCGCTCGGACTGACGGTGGCCCTGACCGCACTCGAGCTGCTGATTGCGTTCCTGCAGGCCTACGTCTTCGCCATCCTCACCTGCATCTATCTCAACGATGCTATCCATCCGGGCCACTGATCCGGCCCATCTCATCAAACCTCTGGAAGGAGTTCGTTTCATGGATCCGATTGCCGCGAAGTACATTGGCGCTGGTCTTGCCTGCATGGGCCTCGGTGGCGCTGGCGCCGGCGTGGGCATCATTTTCGGCAACTATCTCGCCGCCGCCGTGCGCAACCCGTCGGCTGCCCAGGGCCAGTTCGGCAACCTGATCTTCGGTTTCGCGGTGACCGAAGCGCTCGGCATCTTTTCGCTGCTGATCGCGTTGTTGCTGCTGTTCGCACTGTAAGGATCGGCCAAGCCTTGAAGGAGTAGCCCATGGCTGAAGGTCATGGCGAGGCCAAGGGCGCAACCGCCCACACCGAAGCCGACGGCGGCGCACGTCCGTTCCCGCCGTTCCAGAGCAGCACCTTTGCTTCGCAACTGGTGTCGCTGGCGATCGCCTTCGTCGCGCTTTACGTGGTTGTGTCGCGCATCGCGCTGCCGCGCGTCGGCAGCGTGCTCGACGCACGGCAGAACAAGATTGACGGTGATCTCGCCGAAGCCCAGAAATGCCGGGACGAGTCGGATGCCGCGATGAAGGCCTACGAGGCCGAGCTTGCGGGCGCCCGTTCGCGCGCGCAGGCGATCAGCAACGAAACCCGCGAGAAGCTCAACGCGCAGTCCGAGGCCGAGCGCAAGACCCTCGAAGAGCGGCTGGCGCACAAGCTCGCGGATGCGGAGAAGACCATCGCCGCGACCCGCGCCTCGGCAATGCGCAATGTCCGCGGCATCGCGGCGGATGCGGCCACGAGCATCGTGCAGCGGCTGACGGGGATCGCGCCCGACAAAAAGGCGATCGACTCCGCGGTCGACGCATCGTTGAAGGGATAAGACCAGATGTTCTCCGATCCGGAATTCTGGGTTGCCGTTGCCTTCGTGATCCTGATGGGCTTGTTCGCCTATGTCGGCGTGCACAAGACCGTCCTGAAGGCGCTCGACCATCGCGGCGAGCGCATCAAGGCCGAGCTGGACGATGCGCGGCGGCTGAAGGAAGAAGCGGCCAAGGTGCTGGCGGATTACAAGGCCCGTCGCGCCAGCGCGGAAGCCGAGGCCCAGGACATCGTCGCCAGCGCAAAGGCGGAAGCCGAGCGCATCGCGGCCGAGGCGAAAGCCAAGATGGAAGACTTTGTCGCGCGCCGCACCAAGGCGGCCGAAGGCAAGATCGCCCTCGCGGAAGCCCAGGCGCTGGCCGACGTCCGCGCCGCGGCAGCGGAAGCGGCGGTCGCCGCAGCATCCAACATCCTGTCGCAGACGGTGAAGGGCCAGCTCGCCGACGATCTCCTGAGCAAGGGCATTGCGGAGGTTCGGCAGAAGCTGAACTGAGCCAGCTCCTATTCCCAAGAGTTGCCAAAGCCGGCGCGAGATGATCGCGCCGGCTTTTGCTTTTGTCTCACTGTCATCGCCCGGCTCGACCAAGTGAGCCGGTAAGCCGCGCGTTCTCAAGGAAACGACGATCGCCTCTGGAATACGTCATCGTCCGCTTTCGCGGACGATGACCGCACAGCGCGCGCCTCACCTCTTCCGTTTCGCCGACCTCGGCTTCGGCTCGGGCGCCAGCGCCTGCGGGTCGAAGCCGATGTAGAAGACGTAATTGTCCCCCGTGGCACCCGGCGGGACCGGATAGACCAGATCGTCCGCGACCAGGCTGAACGGCACGCTGTCCTGCTCACCCAATTCCACGGTGGTGCGGTAGGCCTTGGTGGCGATCACCTTCTCGCTGACGCCGCCCTGCACCACGGCGATGCGCATTGGAATCTCGACCGTCGGCGGCGCCCCGGATGGACCGACGATGACACGGCCCTGAATCCCGATACGCGCGGTGATGTCGCCGCCGTTCTTGATGCATTCGCGCGCGGTCTTGGTGATGGTGGCCTGGAAGCGCACGTCATTGCCGATCGGCTGCTTGCCTGGCGCCGCCACTGCATAGGTCGAGGCGCCAGAGCGAATTGTCACCGGCGGACAATTCAGATCGGGTTGCTGGTCCTGGCTAGGGTCGACGATCGGCGGCTGTTGCGCGGGCTCGTCCGACTTGCCACCGAAGAGGCTCTTGAAACGATCGGTCAGCGACTGCGACGCCGCCGGCGTTGCGCAAACCGCGATGCCGATCGCAAGCACGATCGCGCTGCTGGTGATTCTGAGAGAGATTTTACCCATGATCGATGATTTTCGAGTGCATCAGGTCGTCGGTTCCCGCGAAAGTTATATCAGCGTGATCACGGCGAACCCAAGGCGCTGACCATCGTTCAATCGTCGGTACTTGCAATTGAAATTCGTTTCGCCCGCGAACTCCATCGGCCTCGCCCCGCTTGCGGAGAGGGAAGAACTTCGTTCTTCGCCTCGATCGGCCCGCCATTCCCTAGCCGCGGAAGTCGTCGCTCAACAGGCCGAACAGCAGATGATCCTGCCACACGCCGTTGATGCAGAGATAGCGCCGCGCCAAGCCCTCGCGGGAAAAGCCGCATTTCTCCAGCACGCGAACCGAGGCAACGTTGGAAGGAATGCAGGCGGCCTCGACCCGGTGCAAATTGAGCTCCCCGAACAGCGTCGGCAACAGCACGCGCAGGGCCGCCGTCATATAGCCGCGATGGGCATGCGGCTGGCCGACCCAATAGCCGATGGTGCCCGCCTGCACGATCCCGCGCCGCACATTGGCGACCGTGATCCCGCCGATCATCGCGCCGTCCAACTCTCGGAAAATGAGGAAGGGATAGGAACGATCCGCGGCGATGTCCTCGGCATAGCGGCGCAGCCGCCGCCGAAACCCGGAACGGGTAAGGTCGTCGGAGGGCCAGATCGGCTCCCACGGCGTGAGATAGTCGCGGCTGATGTCCCGTAAATGCGCCCACTGCAGGTAGTCGGACATCTGTGGCATGCGCAACAGCAGACCATTGCCCCGCGGGGCTAGCGCGGGTGGTCCGCCGGTTGGCAATCGGAACAGCGCCATTGTGATGCCCTCCGAAGCGAACGCGCCTCAATGCAGCCGCGCCCTCGCCTTCGATCTCACCAATCCTTCCGCAAAATTGACCGCCGTGTCCAGACCCCTGCCGCTGCCGAGCGCGACCACGGCCGGGTGACTGCGCGCCAGCAGGGCACGCGCGGCGTCTCGCGTCGATTCGACGCTGACCGCGTCGATGCGCCCGATCAGCTCTTCCAGAGTTTGCGGTCGGCCATAGGCCAGGACATGCCGCGCAAGCTGCTCGGCGCGCGCCGAACAGCTCTCCAGCGCCATCAGCAGTCCGGCTTTCATCTGCGCCTTGGCGCGGGCGACCTCGGGCTCGGTCAAGGTTTCCACCGCCTCGTTGATGACATCGACCACCACCTCCATCATCTCCGGCGCATCGGCCGGATCGGTGCCGGTGTAGAGACCGAAGAAGCCGGTGTCGGTATAGGGCGCGTGGAAGGTGTAGATCGAGTAGCACAGACCGCGCTTCTCGCGCACCTCCTGGAACAGTCGCGACGACATGCCGCCGCCGAGCGCATTGGTGAAGACCTGCAGCGAAAACAGCGACAGATCGGTCTGCGGCACGCCTTCCAGCGCCAGCGTCAGATGCGCCTGCTCGAGGTCGCGATGCACCACGCGCGAGCCGCCCTTGCCGAACATCGCAGGCTCGGGCTTCGGCGCCGGCGTCGGATCGAAGCTTGCAAAGCGGGCTTCGACATCCGCGACCACCTGCTTGTGATCAACCGCGCCAGCGGCGGCGACCACCATATCGGGCGCGCGATAGTGGGTGGCGAGATAGCCGCGCAACATGTCGCGGTCGAACTGCCTCAGCGTCTTCGCCGTACCCAGCAGCGATCGCCCCATCGGCTGATCGGGATAGCAGAGCTCGTTGAGATGCTCGAAGACCACGTCGTCGGGCGTATCCTGCGCGGCGCCGATCTCCTGCACGATGACGTTCTTCTCGCGCTCCAATTCGTCCGGCACGAAGGAGGGGTTGGCGAGGATGTCGGCGAGCACGTCGAGGGCGAGCGGCACGTCGGCCTTCATCACCCGCGCATAATAGGCGGTGGTCTCGGTCGAGGTGCCGGCATTGAGATCGCCGCCCACCGCCTCGATCTCTTCCACGATCTCGCGCGCGCTGCGCCGCGTGGTGCCTTTGAAGGCCATGTGCTCCAGCAGATGCGAGATGCCGTGCTCGTTCGGCTTCTCGTCGCGACCGCCGACCCCGGCCCACACGCCAAGCGCCGCGGTTTCCACCTGCGGCATGGTGTCGGTCACGACCGTGAGGCCGGAGGGGAGTTTTGTGACTTCAACGCTCATCCGGTGACTCCTTGCGTGTCGGCCCCTTGTTTGGCGGCGCGGCTCACCGAGCGAACGAAGCGCTCGACCTCGGCCTGGTCGTTTTTCATGATCGTGACTTGCTCGCTCCTCGTCATCAACCCGTCGAGCCAGGCCGGCAATTGCGGCCGTACCCCGCAGGCGGCCTCGACCGCATCGGGAAATTTGGCTGGATGCGCGGTCGACAGCACGATGGTGGGGATCGCGGATTCGGAACTGTCGCGCTCCGCGACCGCAAGCGCCACCGCGGTGTGGGGATCGACGAGTTCGCCGGCCTCGCGCCAGGCGGCGCGGATCGCGGCCGAGGTCTCGGTCTCGTCGGCGCGGCCGGCATCGAACTCTTCGCGGATGGCGGCTAGCATGGCATCGGGAAGCACGAAACGTCCCGACTGCTTGAGCTGCTCCATCAGGCGGCGCACGAGGTGCGCATCGCGCCGGCTCGCCTCGAACAGCAGCCGCTCGAAATTCGAGGACACCTGGATGTCCATCGAGGGCGAGGCCGTCGCGTGCACCTCGCGGACCTCATAAATGCCCGTCTTCAGCGTGCGCGCCAGGATGTCGTTGATGTTGGCTGCGATGCGCAGGGTGCGCACCGGCAGCCCCATGCGCTTGGCGACATAGCCCGCAAAGATGTCGCCGAAATTGCCGGTCGGCACGGTGAAACTGACGGCGCGGGCCGGCGCGCCGAGCGCGACCGCGGACGTGAAATAATACACGACCTGGGCGACGATCCGCGCCCAGTTGATGGAGTTGACGGCCGACAGCGCCACCTGATCGCGGAACCGATGGTGGTTGAACATGGCCTTCACGATCGCCTGGCAGTCGTCAAACGTGCCTTCGATCGCGAGCGCATGGACGTTACTGGCGGCGGTCGTCGTCATCATCCGCCGCTGCACCTCGGAGATGCGGCCGTGCGGAAACAGCACGATAAGATCGACATTTTCCAGATTGGCGAATGCTTCCACCGCGGCGCCGCCGGTGTCGCCGGATGTCGCGACCGCGATCGTGGTGCGTTGGCCGCGCTGGGCGAGCACGTGGTCCATCAGCCGCGAGATGAGCTGCATGGCCACGTCCTTGAACGCGAGCGTCGGGCCGTGGAACAGTTCGAGCAGGAACAGATGCGGCGCCATCTGCTTCAGCGGCACCACCGCGGGGTGGCGGAAAGTAGCATAGGCCTCGTTCGCCATGCGGCCGAGATCGGCATCGGAAATCTCGCCGCCCGTGAACGGGCGAATCACCTCGACGGCGACTTCCCAATAGGGCCGGCCGAAGAAGGACGCGATGGCCTCGGGCTGAAGCTGCGGCCAGCTTTCGGGCACATATAGGCCGCCGTCGCGGGCGAGCCCGGCCAGCATCACGTCGCAGAAGCCTAGCCCCGGAGCCTCCCCCCGGGTGGAAATATAGCGCGGCAAAGTCGTCTCCAGCCCCTCGGCCGGGGCATTAAGTGCTTGATTTTACTCAAATTCCATTTGCGCTTGGGCAAGGTGGGGTCGCACATTAATGCGTTTTGGCGAGAAGAGGAAACGGCTTGTTGGCATCCCGTGGCCTATTGGCGCTCTCGCCGCGGCACCGGCGCGGGACTGCTTGGTTCGAGACGCGCGGCTTACCGCGCTCCTCACCATGAGGGTCTACCTGGTTGTCGCCTATCCCGACCTCATCCCGGGCCGCAGATAACGTTAAAGGCCTCACGCCAGCGCGGCGATGGCCTCGGCAGTGGTTACGATCTGCGCGAACTCGCCATTGAGGTTGGCCAGGGTCATTGCATGGATGTCCTCCGCCGAATGCGCGTCGCCATCGGGACCGACGCGGTCGAAGGTCCAGGTCGCATCGCGGACGAGCCTTGCGTGAAAGCCGAGATTGCCCGCCATCCGCGTCGTGGTCTCGACGCAATGATTGGTGGTGGCGCCGCAGATGACCAGGGTCGTAATACCAGCCGCGCGAAGGCGGCTCTCGAGGTCCGTGCCGATGAAAGCGCTGTTCACGCGCTTCACGATGACGGGCTCGCCGGGGAGTTCGCGCGCCTCATCCTTGACGGCATAGCCGGTGCTGCCAGGCAGGAACGACGATCTCGGGTGCGTGCCTTCGTGGCGAATGTGGAAAACCGGCGCAGCGCGATTCCTGAAAGCCCGCAAGAGGTCGGCGATGCGCGCGACGGCGGCAGGATTGTTGCGCCGGCGGCCTGCCGCTTCCCATTCGTCGAACGCGCGCTGGACATCGACAACGATGAGGGCGGTGCGGGGTTGCAGACTGTCCATGGGCAAAAATTCCGGAAGCGAGCCAAGGACCGAGTATGCGATGGCGGCGCGAGGTCACCAAACGCCGTTTTTCCCTCGTTTCCTGACGCAATGGGACCGCCCGGGCGTATGCCGCACCGGCGCGCGGGGCGCGTGCTCGCTGATCCGTCCTATCGATTCTCGATGCCCCGCCGGCCGCGCAGCCAGACGGCGAACGCGATCAGCACCATGGCCGCGAGCGAAAACCAGGTAATGGCGTATTGCATGTGGTCGTCACGCAGGTGCGGCGTGAGCGGGCCAGGCTTCGGAATGCCGTTCGCCGGCACCGGCGTTTCCAGGTCGATGTAGAACGGCGCCACCGTACCCCAGCCGAGCCGGCTTGCCATCGCGAGATGGTCGCGGACGAACCACAGGCGCTTGTCGCGGTTTTCCGCCGGCGTGAACAGGCCGGGGGCTTCGGGAAAGCGCAAATAGCCTGAGAGCGTCACCGGCTGGCCCGTGACCAGCTTTGTCACCGCGCGGTCCTGCACGTCGCGATCCTGCATCGTATTCGGGACGAAGCCGGCATTGACCACCACCATTTCGCCGGATGGCAGGCGCGCCGGCAGGAACGCCCAGGTGCCGGGGCCGGAAATGTCCTCGCGCACGGCGGAGCCGGAGGAATAGACCATGGCGTCAGGCGCGCGCGCGTAAGCAGCAGTGAAGGTGACGCGGCGGAATTCGTCACGGTCCGCACTCAGCGCGTGCCATTGCGAGGCTTGCGGCAATGGCACCGGCGGCGCCGCAACGCGCCCGGTTAAGGCTGCGATCAGCGCATGCTTTTCGACCCGGCGCTGCAACTGCCAGATCCCGAGGCCGACGAACACAGCCACCATGAGCAGCGTGAAGACGGCAAAGCCGGCGCCCGGCCGCCGCAAGGAACGCGCCGTCATTTCGGCGTGCGTTCGATCAGCCGGCCTTCGGCCGCCTTGTGGTGGAATTGCAGCGCGATCAGAAGCGATTTCATGGAGCGCAACGGCAGCAGGGTGGTCACCAGGATCAGCGGCAGCCAGAGCGCCGCATGCACCCAGAACGGCGGCTGGTATTTCACCTCCACGATCAGCGCGCAAGCCACCACAATGGCGCCCGCGAGCATGATGATGAAGACGGCAGGCCCGTCGCCGCTGTCGATGAAGGCGTAGTCGAGCCCGCAATTCTCGCAATGCGGGCGCAGCGTGAGGAAACCCGCGAACAGCTTGCCCCTGCCGCAACGCGGGCAGCGGCAGGCGATGCCGCGCAGCGCGCTCTGCCAGACGGTGGGTTGTTCGTGGGGCGTGCCGGTAAGTTCGTTCATCTGAGATCTGAGAGCAGCTTTAGCAGGAAACGCACTGAGCTATCCGCGAACTCGGCTCACCTCTTCCGGAGGGAGAGGTCGGATCGCATCGACCGATGCGATCCGGGTGAGGGATTGCGGTCCCTCGTGAGACCTGCGCCCCTCACCCGGATTGCACTGGACGATGCTTCGCATCGCCAGGAGCAATCCGACTCTCCTCGCCGGGAAGAGGTGGACCGAACATGCGGACGCGCTTTCGAAAACAAAAAGGGCGGCCGCGCGGCCGCCCCTTGTAGCACATCCGAGCCTGATCTACTCGCCGGCCACGCCGATCCGGCCGCCGCCGGTGCCCCAGACGTAGATGCAGACGAACAGGAACAGCCAGACCACGTCGACGAAATGCCAGTACCAGGCGGCGAATTCGAAACCGAGGTGCTGCTTCGGGTTGAAATGGCCGAGATAGGCGCGCACCAGGCAGACGATCAGGAAGATGGTGCCGACCAGCACATGGAAGCCGTGGAAACCGGTCGCCATGAAGAAGGTGGCGCCATAGACGTTGCCTGAGAAGCCGAAAGCGGCATGGGCATATTCCCAGGCCTGCACGCAGGTGAAGCTCGCGCCCAGCAGGATGGTCAGGATCAGCCCGTATTTCAGGCCCTGCCGATCGTTCTCGAGCAGCGCGTGATGCGCCCAGGTGACGGTGGTGCCCGAGGTCAGCAGGATCAACGTGTTCAGAAGCGGTAAGTGCCAGGGATTGAAGGCCTCGATGCCCTTGGGCGGCCAGGTGCCGGGCACCGCGCAGGCACCGGGCTCAGTGCCCGGGCCACAGCCGAAGATGGCGTCGCGCGTGGCATGGACGGCATCGGCCGGAAACAGCGCGGAGTTGAAGAAGGCCCAGAACCAGGCGACGAAGAACATCACCTCCGAGGCGATGAACAGGATCATGCCGTAGCGGTGGCTGATCTGCACGACGCGGGTATGATCGCCCCTGTGCTCGGCCTCGTTGATGACGTCGCCCCACCAGCTCGCCATGGTGTAGAGCACGCCGATGGTGCCGACGCCGAACACGATCGGCGCCGCGGAGAACATGTGATGCATCCAGGCGATCGCGCCGAGCGCCATGATGAAAGCGGAGAGCGAGCCGACCACAGGCCACGGGCTCGGATTCACCAAGTGGTAATCGTGATGCTTGACTTGCGCCGTAGCCATTTTGTCGTCTTTCTCCCTTAACAATGCCGTTTCATTCGGCACATATTCACTTCAAAAATCAAATCCTTTGCACTGCCTATCCCGGCGGTCGCGCGCGCTTGTCCGGCTCTCCGGCAGCGATCGGCTGGTCGGCCGGCTCGCGCACGGGATAGAAGGTGTAGGACAGCGTGATGGTGTTCAGGCCGTCGTTTTCGTGGTCCTCGACGATCGACGGATCGACATAGAAGACCACCGCCATCTCGCGCTTCTCGCCCGGGGCAAATGTCTGCTCGGTGAAGCAGAAGCAGTTGATCTTCTGGAAATAGGCACCGACCGTCAGCGGGGTCACATTATAGGCCGCCTGCCCGGTCGTGGTCCGCGCGGACTGGTTGGTGACGGTGTAATAGACGGTCACGACCTCGCCGATATGGACGTCGATCTCGGTCTTTTCCGGCTCGAACTTCCAGGGCAATCCACCCGCGACGTTGGAATCGAAACGCACCGCGACGGTCCGCGCCAGCGGCTTTGAGATCGGCGCCGATTTGGCGACCTGCGTGGTGCCGTTGAAGCCCGTGGTGCGGCAGAACCAGTTGTAGAACGGCACCGCCGCATAGGACGCGCCGACCATCAGCACCACCACAAAGCCCGCGATCGACGCGACCAGTGCGTCCCGGCTGAGCCGCCGGCCTGGCTTGGTTCTCTTGGTGGGCTGGCTCTCCATAGCGGTCACAACGGCCTGTTCAGCACGGCCGGCCCCTTGACGAGCGTGACCGCGAAAAACAACAGCACCAGGATCCCGAGCGCGAGCGCGGTCGCAATCGATCTGTTCCGACGGCTGCGCTTCTGCGCCTCGGTGAGGACGATACCATCATCTGGCGGCCGCTCGTCGGACATTGTGGCATGCGCCCCCTACCAGACGACAGGCAGCACGGCGCGAACGACGACCTCGAGAAGCAGGGTCGCGAACAGCGCAAACAGATAAAGGATCGAGAACGCGAACAGCTTTCGCGTCGCGCGCAGCGATTCGCCGCGCTCGCGGCGGCGATAGACATTGACCGCCAGCGCCAGCATCACGGCGCCCAGCACGAGCGAGGTCACGCCGTAGATTGCGTCGAAATAGCCGAGGGGCCAGGGCGCAGCGGCGACCACGACCAGCACAACCGTGTAGAGCAGGATCTGCAGCCGCGTCACGTCGGGACCGGCGACGACGGGCAGCATCGGCACGCCGGCGCGCGCGTAGTCGTCGGAGCGGAACAGCGCAAGCGCCCAGAAATGCGGGGGCGTCCAGAAGAAGATGATCAGGAACAGAAGCAGCGGCTCGACCGAGAGCGAGCCGGTCGCCGCGACCCAGGCCACCACCGGCGGCAGCGAGCCGGCGGCGCCGCCGATCACGATGTTCTGCGCGGTGCGCCGTTTCAGGCCCAGCGTGTAGATCACGACATAGAAGAAGATGGTGAAGGCGAGCAGGGCGCCCGCGTACCAGTTCACCAGGATGCCGAGCGTCAGCACCGAGAAGAAGGCCAGCGTCATGCCGAAGGCGGTCGCTTCCGCGCGCGTGATGCGCCCGCGCGGAATCGGCCGGTTGGCGGTCCGCGTCATCTTGGCGTCAAGATCGCCCTCAAACGCCATGTTGAGCGCGCCCGAGGCGCCGGCGCCGACCGCGATGCAGAGCAACGAGGTGAAGGCCAGCACGGGGTGGAAATGGCCGGGCGCCATCACGAGCCCGACCAGCGCCGTGAAGATCACGAGCGACATCACCCGCGGTTTGAGCAGCGCGATGTAATCGGAAACCTCGGCCTCGGAGATCCGGGGCGCGAGAGCGATCGTGTTCTGATCGACAACGGACAAGAGAGAACTCGCTTCCTTTAAACGGCACGGCGCCGTTTGACGGCGCCGCGCTAAGCTTTGACCTTACTGCACGCGCGGCAGCACTTCGAACTGGTGGAACGGAGGCGGCGACGACAGCGTCCATTCCAGGGTGGTGGCGCCGGCCCCCCACGGGTTATTGGCGGCCTGCTGCTTGCGCAGGAAGGCGTCGATCACGCCGTAGATGAAGATCAGGACGCCGAAGCCGGAGATATAGGAGCCGATCGAGGAAATGAAGTTCCAGCCGGCGAACGCATCCGGATAGTCGACATAGCGGCGCGGCATGCCCGACAGCCCGAGGAAGTGCTGCGGGAAGAACACCATGTTGACGCCGATGAAGGTGACCCAGAAATGCGCCTTCGCGATAGTCTCGTTGTACATGTAGCCCGACATTTTCGGGAACCAATAGTACCAGCCGGCGAAGATCGCGAACACCGCGCCGAGCGAGAGCACGTAGTGGAAGTGCGCCACCACGTAATAGGTATCCTGCAGCACGCGGTCGACGCCGGCATTGGCGAGCACGACGCCGGTGACGCCGCCGACCGTGAACAGGAAGATGAAGCCGATCGCCCACAGCATCGGCGCGCGGAACTCGATCGAGCCGCCCCACATCGTGGCGATCCAGGAGAAGATCTTCACGCCGGTGGGCACCGCAATGACCATCGTCGCGGCGACGAAATAGGCCTGCGTCGCCGAGCTCATGCCGACCGTGTACATGTGGTGCGCCCACACCACGAAGCCGATGCCGCCGATCGCGACCATCGCGTAGGCCATGCCGAGATAGCCGAACACCGGCTTGCGCGAGAAGGTCGAGACGATCTGGCTGATCATGCCGAAGCCCGGCAGGATCAGGATGTACACCTCGGGGTGGCCGAAGAACCAGAACAGGTGCTGGAACAGCACGGGATCGCCGCCGCCGTCGGCCGAGAAGAAGGTGGTGCCGAAATTGCGGTCGGTGAGCAGCATGGTGATGGCGCCCGCCAGCACCGGCAGCGACAACAGCAGCAGGAACACCGTCACCAGGATCGACCACACGAACAGCGGCATCTTGTGCAGCGTCATGCCCGGTGCGCGCATGTTGAAGATCGTGGTGATGAAGTTGATGGCGCCCAGGATCGAGGACGCGCCGGCCAGATGCAGCGACAGGATCGCGAAATCGACCGCCGGCCCCGGATGGCCCGAAGTCGATAGCGGCGCATACATGGTCCAGCCCGCGCCGACGCCGTTGGCGCCCGGCTCGCCTTCGACGAAGCTCGAAATCAGCAACAGAGAGAAAGAGGCCGGCAGCAGCCAGAACGAGATGTTGTTCATGCGCGGGAACGCCATGTCCGGCGCCCCGATCATCAGCGGCACGAACCAGTTGCCGAAGCCGCCGATCATGGCCGGCATGACCATGAAGAAGATCATGATCAGGCCGTGCGAGGTCACGAACACATTGTAGGTGTGGGTCTCGTGGAAGATCTGCACGCCAGGATACATCAGCTCGGCGCGGATCGCGATCGACATGGCCGCGCCGATGATGCCCGCGATGACCGCGAACACGAGGTACATCGTGCCGATGTCCTTGTGGTTGGTCGAGAACAGCCAGCGCCGCCATCCCGTCGGATGGTCATGGGCGTGATCGTCATGCGTCGCTACGTTCGTTGCCATCTTGAAATCCTAGCCTTGCTGTCCCCTGGTCGGACCTTTGTCAGGCCCTTGTCGCCCTAAGTTCGATCGCGGCGCTCTACTGCGCCGCGTCCGCCGCCGAAGCGTAGGTGTTGGTCTTTGCGCTCGCAAACTTCTTCTTCGCGTCCTCGACCCAGGCCGCGAATTCCTGATCGCTCACCACTCTCACTGCGATCGGCATGAAGGCGTGATCCTTGCCGCAGAGCTCGGAGCATTGCCCATAATACATGCCGGTCTTCTCGGCCTTGAACCAGGTCTCGTTCAGGCGGCCGGGAATGGCGTCGATCTTGATGCCGAAGGCGGGCACCGCGAAGGAATGGATGACGTCGGCGCCGGTGGTCTGCACCCGGATCACCTTGTTGACCGGCACCACCATCTCATTGTCGACGCCGAGCAGACGTGGCTGCTTGTCCTGCGCCATCAGCGAATCGAATTCGAACTTGCCGTTATCGGGATAGGCATAGCTCCAATACCACTGCTTGCCGGTCGCCTTCACCGTCAAATCAGCCTTGGGGATATCGAGCTGCAGGAACAGCAGGCGGAACGACGGCACCGCGATGCTGACCAGGATCAGGACCGGGATCAGGGTCCAGGCCACCTCGATCAAGGTGTTGTGCGTGGTCCGCGAGGGGACCGGATTGGACCTGGCGTTGAACTTCACCATGACGGCGATCAGGAGCGCCAGCACGAACAGCGTAATGCAGGTGATGATGGTCAGAAGCACGCCATGGAACCAGTGGATCTGGTCCATCACCGGCGAGCCCGCAGGCTGCAGGGACCACTCCCACGGCGATGGTTGTCCCAACTCGGCGAATGCCGCCCTGCTGGCGACCAACGCCGCACCCGCCACCACCAACGCGAGCACGCCCCGGCCCACCCGGCCCTTCGACATCTTCATGTCGCTCCGCTCCCTTCGAAATCATCCCCAAATCACCCCGTCTGCCGCAGGGTGCTTTAACGATCCGCCCTCTGACAAACGGCCGAGGGTCGCACCTGCAAGGGATACCCAGGCCAGATCGTTAGAACGCCGAAATCAATCATTTCAAATCATAATTTTTGAGGCATCGCAATGCAGTCGTAGGGGGCATATGCCAGCGCGCCCCGATTTGCCGATCCGGCCCTGCGGCTCGCAGCGCCCGGCCACATTTCAGCGTGAAAACGAGCCGAAAACGCGCGTTCCTGCAGCTTCTGTGCTTGACAGATGTTTCACCCGTTGTACCCACAATCAGTTGCTCCTCGATGACGCGCTGATTCGCGTGAAGGAGCTTCGGGAATCGGCCGGTGGCCACCGCCTTCAAGGCGCCGTTATTGCTGTATCTGTCGGCGGCGCGGGGCAACAAAGCCATTAAAATCTGAAGGGATCGACCCGGATGGGGCCTTCGCAACACTTTTTCAAAGGCGGCGTCGCAAGCATCCGCCGGCTTGCCTGCGCGGCCCTCGCCGCACTCTCGCTGCTTGGCTTGACCGCCAGCGCGAATGCGCAGGGCGCGGTGCGCTCGGTGCATGGCGACTGGCAGATCCGCTGCGATACCCCGCCCGGCGCGCAGAATGAACAATGCGCGCTGATCCAGAGCGTCGTGGCCGAAGACCGCTCCAATGCCGGTTTGACCGTGATCGTGCTGAAGACCGCCGACCAGAAGAGCCGGCTGATGCGGGTGGTGGCGCCGCTCGGGGTGCTGTTGCCTTCAGGACTGGGTTTGAAACTCGACAATGTCGACGTCGGCCGCGCCGGTTTTGTCCGCTGCCTGCCCAACGGCTGCGTTGCCGAGGTCGTGATGGACGACAAGCTGCTCAATCAGCTCAAAACGGCGAAAACGGCGACATTCATCATCTTCGAGACCCCGGAAGAGGGCATTGGCTTCCCGCTTAGCCTGAATGGGCTCGCCGAGGGGTACGACAAGTTGCCCTAGGGAGATCATCTCCCTTTTTGTCCGCCAATGCCTATGTTTACTCTGGTCGTTCCGGCGCAAGCCGGAACCCATAAATCCCAGGATCAGGATTACGCCGTTGTAAGACGACGGGTCCGCGAGTTGCCGTCTAGAATGCGGTCCTGTGGTGATGGGTCCCGGCTTGCGCCGGGACGATTGTACGAATGACGATTGTACGAATAACCCCGCCGGAGTCCGCATGAGCAGCCCCGCCACAAGCTCCCTGATCGACCGCGCCAATCTGGACCGCGACACCGTCCGCCATGAGGTCGCGCGCGGGCTTGCCGGGTCCGACGACGGCGAGCTGTTCCTGGAATACAGCCAGACCGAAGCCTTGATGTTCGACAATGGCCGGCTGAAGCAGGCGACCTACGACACCAGCCAGGGCTTCGGCCTGCGCGCGGTGAAGGACGATGCGGTCGGCTATGCGCATTCCTCCGACGTCTCGATCCCTGCGCTGATTCGCGCTGCCGACGCGGTCGCAGCGGTCCGCGGCGGCTATTCGGGCAGCTTCGCGGCGGCGCCGGCGCATACGAATGTGCGGCTCTATGGCGACGACAATCCGCTGGATGCGCCCAATTTCGAGACCAAGGTGAAGCTGCTCGGCGAGATCGACGCCTATATCCGCGACAAGGATCCGCGGGTGCGCCAGGTCACGGTCAGCTTAGGTGCGACCTGGCAGGTGGTGGAAATCCTGCGGCCCGATGGCGAGAGCTATCGCGACATCCGTCCCCTGGTGCGGGTCAACATTTCCGTGGTGGCCGGTCAAGGCGACCGGCAGGAGAGCGGCAGCAAAGGCTATGGCGGCCGCGAACCCTATGCGCGCTTCATCGAAACCAAGTCCTGGCGCGAGGCCGCCGACGGCGCGCTGCGCGAGGCGCTGATCAACCTGGAATCTGTGCCGGCGCCGGCGGGCGAGATGGACGTCGTGCTCGGCGCGGGCTGGCCCGGCGTCATGCTGCACGAGGCGGTCGGCCATGGGCTGGAAGGCGACTTCAACCGCAAGAAGACCTCGGCTTTCGCCGGCCTGATGGGCCAGCAGGTCGCGGCCAAGGGCGTCACCGTGGTCGACGACGGCACCATCGCCTCGCGCCGCGGTTCGCTGTCGATCGACGACGAGGGCACGCCGACCAACCGTACCGTGCTGATCGAGGACGGCATTCTGGTCGGTTACATGCAGGACCGGCAGAACGCGCGGCTGATGAACATGAAGCCGACCGGCAATGGCCGTCGCCAGGGCTATGCCCATGTGCCGATGCCGCGTATGACCAACACTTGCATGCTCGCGGGGAATCGCGATCCGGCGGAGATCATCGCCTCGGTAAAGAACGGCGTCTATGCCGCCAATTTCGGTGGCGGCCAGGTCGACATCACCTCGGGCAAATACGTGTTTCAGTGCACCGAGGCCTACAAGATCGAGAACGGCAAGATCGGCGCGCCGTTGAAAGGCGCGATGCTGATCGGCAACGGGCCGACGGACCTGCACCGTATCTCGATGATCGGCAACGATCTGTCGCTCGACACCGGGATCGGCACCTGCGGCAAGAACGGCCAGGGCGTGCCGGTCGGCGTCGGCCAGCCGACGCTGAGAATGGATCGTATTACAGTTGGAGGTACCGGCCGATGAGCGTGGAAAAACTGTCCACCGACGGCGAGGATAGCGCAAAGAGCAACGTGTCGAAGAACGGCGCGTCCAAGGGCAATACTTCCAAGGGCAACACTTGGCGCGGCCAGGCGGTGCAACTCGTCGGCATCGTGCTGGCGGTGTTCCTGGCCAAGGGCGCCATTGCCGAGCCGTTCTACGTGCCGTCGGGCTCGATGGAGCCGACGCTGATGATCGGCGATGCGCTGCTCGCCTCGAAATTCCCCTATGGCTACGGCACCGCCTCGCTGCCGATGCAGATCAACCTGCCCGAGAGCAAGCGGCTGTTCGGCGAAATGCCCAAGCGCGGCGACGTCGTGGTGTTCCGTTGGCCCGGCGATACCTCGCAGGCCTGGGTCAAGCGCGTCGTGGGCCTGCCCGGCGACCGCATTCAGATGCGCCAGGGTCAGCTCTTCATCAACGACCACCCGGCCTCGCTGAAGCCTGATGGCATCGGCGAAGCGGAAGATGATGATGGCGGCAAGGAGCCCGCCTACCGCTATGTCGAGACGCTGCCGAATGGCGTCAGCCACGAGATCTTCAAGCTGCGCGACAACGGCCGCCTCGACAACACGCCCGAGGTCACCGTGCCTTCAGGACATCTGTTCGTGCTCGGCGACAACCGCGACAATTCGGCCGATAGCCGCGTGCCGGTGCGCGATGGCGGCGTCGGGCTGTTGCCGGTGGACAATCTGGTCGGGCGCGCCGACGCGGTGGTCGGCTCCTGGGATCTCGGCATCCGCCATCAGCCGATGTGGACCTGGCTCTCCGGCTTCCGCCTGGCGCGGTTTTTCACCTCGATCAATTGAGATCTTGTAGATCGTAGGGTGGGCAAAGCGACTTGTCCGCCGTAGCTCGAAGAGCGAAGGCGGAAGCGTGCCCACCATCTTGCCAGGTGGTTGAGTGAGGTTGGTGGGCACGGCGCGGACGCGCCTTTGCCCACCCTACAATCTGCGATGACGCAAGACGAATTCCTCGCCGCAGCCTTACAAAATCCCATCAACGGGCACATCCTGCGCGAGCTTGCTGCGCTCGCGCTGCCCGATGCCTGGCTGGTCTCAGGCTGCCTGACGCAGACGCTGTGGAATGTGCTGACGGGACGGCCGGTCGATCACGGCATTCTCGATTACGACGTCTTCTATTTCGATCCCGACACGTCCTGGGAGGCTGAGGACGCGGTGATCCGCAAGCTGCAGGATCGTCTCGGCGTGCAAGACACTGCGATCGAGGTGCGCAACCAGGCGCGGGTGCACCTGTGGTATCCGCAAAAGCACGGCCGGCCCTACCAGCCGCTCGCCTGTTCGTGCGAGGGCATCGATCGCTTTCTCACCAAGAACACGCAAATCGGCATCCGGCACACCGCGGATGGCTATGAGGTGTACGCGCCTAACGGCTTTGATGAGATCGCGGGTCTCATCGTGCGGCCCAACCACACGCCGAATTTTTCCGCCGCCAACTATGCCGCGAAGGCACAGCGCTGGAAGGCGCTATGGCCGGAGCTGACCGTGGTGGAGGTGGACGGCGTCTAATCTTGCTCCGTGTCGTCCCCGCGAAAGCGCGGCCCATAACCACAGGCGGCTGTTGTGGTGCAGAGATGCGGCTCCAGGCTTCGCAAGAACTTTATCCTGGGGTTATGGGTCCCGGCCTTCGCCGGGGACGACAGTGGAGTTACCTCACCACCCCCGAATAAAACCCCGCCCTACGCCGCGGCGGCTTGATTTCTTTTTTCAGGAAGCAATGGGCTTGCTTGCCGACATAGCCGGGCCTCGCAAAGGTCCAGGCGCGGCATTGCTTGTCGGCGGTGCAGGCGGCATGGCAGGCCTCCTCGCCATCGCCGCTCTTCATTTCGAAGGTGCGATAATCCCCGCCGGCGCGATCGATCGAGGTCTCCATCGAACGGTTGCGCGGCTCGACCACCCCGGCGCCCCGTACGCCCGACACGCAGCAATCATCGGCCACCCGCGGCGGCACGCTGTTTTTCAGCCAGCACACCGCGCCGGGCGTGACATCGTTGGGATAATTGAAGCTCCAGGCCCGGCAGCGCCGATCGCGCTCGCAGAGCATTGCGCAATCGGCGGGATCGCCGGAGGGAATTGGCAGGCTGACGTAGTCGCCGCCCGGCCGATCGAAATTGGCCTGCGCGACCACGGGCCACGCCTCGACCGTCGCCGCCAAACAGGCGAGCGTCACCACCCACGCCCCGAGCCAATGGCGGATCCCCATACGCGATTTACTTCCGAGTTATTGAACGCGCCAGCGTGTTTTAGACCATGATCGCCTTGGACCGAAGCGCGTTCCTTACCATCACCGTCACCGCGAGGTGCTCGCCACCGGGTCCACGCAAAGCGCGGCCCGATGACAGGCTCCGCGAACCTCGAAGGGCGACGGGTCGAGATGGGCCCTCGCC
Organism: Bradyrhizobium sp. STM 3562; assembly: GCF_045571435.1. Classification (NCBI taxonomy): domain Bacteria; kingdom Pseudomonadati; phylum Pseudomonadota; class Alphaproteobacteria; order Hyphomicrobiales; family Nitrobacteraceae; genus Bradyrhizobium; species Bradyrhizobium sp. STM 3562. Next base: position 727,227 of record NZ_CP120694.1, on the reverse strand, counting down.
TCAAATTCAGTCGATCCGCCATTTGATCGCCATGAACCTGTACGGCGCATGAACGGGGGCAAAGTTGCGCATCTGAGGTTCGCCTCTTCGAGGCGCGCCCCGAATTATGGCGTCAATTGCGGATCGCGGCCGCCTTTACCTAAAACGCACACTCCTCATAGGCCGGCTCGACCGAGCCGCGCCAGGGGCCGTTGAACTTGTCGAGCAGCTCTTCGGCCGGCGTGTGGCCGCAATCGATGATGCGGTCGAGCGGTTCGAGATGACGGCTCTCGTCGCGGCCGACGTGGTCCACGCGATTGCGACGGCGCAAGCCCGCATGCGCGAGCACGAGGCATTCCTTGGCGATCTCGAACAGATAGCGATCCCCGATCTTCGCCTTGAAGCCGAGCCGCGGCACCTGGTCGCGCAGCGATTGGCGCTCCTCGGCGCTCCAGCTCTTGGCGATGTCCCAGGCCGCATCAAGGCTGGTGTCGTCATAGAGCAGCCCGACCCAGAATGCCGGCAGGGCCGGCAGCCGGACCCAGGGCGCCCCGTCCGCGCCGCGCATTTCCAGATAACGCTTCAGCCGCACTTCCGGGAAAATCGTCGAGAGATGGTTGGCCCAGTCCGACAGCGTCGGCCGCTCGCCGGGCAGCGCTGCATTCTTGCCCACGAAGAAATCGCGGAACGAGGTGCCGGAGACGTCGATATAAGCCTCGCCGCGCTTGACGAAATACATCGGCACGTCCAGCGCGTAATCGACCCAACGCTCGAAGCCCATGCCGTCCTCGAACGCCCAAGGCAACATGCCGGAGCGTGCACCGTCGGTATGACGCCAGATCTCGGAGCGGAAGGAGAGAAAGCCGTTGGGCCGGCCTTCGGTGAAAGGCGAGTTGGCAAACAGCGCGGTCGCGACCGGCTGCAGCGCCAGCGACACCCGCAGCTTTTTGACCATGTCGGCTTCGGAAGAAAAATCGAGATTGGTCTGGACCGTACAGGTCCGGTACATCATGTCGATGCCGTATTGGCCGACCTTGGGCATGTACCCGGTCATGATCTTGTAGCGGCCTTTGGGCATGACCGGGATCTCCGAGCGCGCCCAGGACGGGGTCATGCCGAGGCCGAGAAAGCCGATGCCCAAGGGCGTTGCGATCTCGCGCACCTGCGCCAGATGCGCCATCAGCTCCGCCTGCGTCTGGTGCACGGTCTCGACCGGCGCACCCGACAGTTCGAATTGTCCGCCCGGCTCCAGCGAAATCGCGCCGCCGCCGGTCACGTCATAGAGCCCGATGATGTTGCCCTGCTCCACGATCGGCTCCCAGCCGAGCAGGAGCTGCATGCCCTCGAGCAGCGCGCCGATGCCGCGCGCGCCCTCGTAAGGCACGGGACGGTGGCCTTCGAGCGTGAACGGCGTCTTCTCGTGCTCGGTGCCGATCTTGAATTCGGAAGGAGATTTCACGCCAGCTTCCAGCCACGCGACGAGTTCGTCGCGTGAGTGCAGCGGCGTCATGTCGATCTGGTCTCGCGCCATGCTATGTCCGGGTCAAGGGCGCTTCGATCGATGCGCACGGTGTCGGGAATGTCCGCGAAGGCTTGTCTTCGCGGACGACAATCTTTCTAATCAAACTCATCGCGCGGACGCGCCCTCGCCTATCGCGGGCAAGGCCATCTCTCCGCAGGAGCAACCGAGCCGGTCGAGCAGGCCGCAAAGCTTCATGGCATCCGCATCCGACAGTTTCGAACCGACATGTTTCTCGATCGCGGCCGAATAGGCGCCCCACATCCGTTTCTGCAGCTCGCGCCCGGCCTCGGTAATCTCCACGAACTGGCCGCGCTTGTCGACCTTGCACTCACGCCGCACGGCGAGCCCCTCCTCCACCAGCCGATCGATCAGCCGCGAGGTCGAATATTGCGGGATCAGCATCTGCCGCTCCAATTCGACCGGGCGCAACTCGCCCGAGGGCGCACGCGACAGTTCGAGCAACGCATCATACCAGGCGAGCGGCGGGAAACCCGCCTTCTTCAAATCCTGCTCGACGGCGTCCAGCACGCGGCTCTGCACCCGCATCAGGCGGATCCAGGCGGCGGTCGCCTCAGTTGATGGTTTGCGCTTCATCGGTTCGTTCATATCCTTTTGCGCAGTGTACAGCACTCGATGCATCTGCATCAATCTTGACTATTCCATGCAACTGCATGTAGTCATCGTCCCGGCACTCCCAAAGGTTTTAACAGGAGGAAACCCGCCATGAAGCTCTACTACTCACCCGGCGCCTGCTCGCTGTCGCCCCATATCGCACTCCTGGAAGCAGGTCTGCCTTACGATCTGGTGAAGGTCGACGTCCGCGCCAAGAAGCTGGAAAACGGCGACGATTACTTGAAGATCAACCCCAAGGGCCAGGTCCCTGCCCTGGCGCTGTCCTCCGGCGAGATTGTGACCGAAGGGCCGGTCATCGTGCAGATGATCGCCGATCAGGCCAAGGGCAAGAACCTGGCGCCCGCCCGCGGTACCGCCGAGCGCTATAAACTGCAGGAATGGCTGAACTTCATTACGACAGAGCTGCACAAGAACTTCAGCCCGCTGTTCTCACCGGTCTTGCCCGACGACACCAAGTCCTTCTTCAAGGACCGGCTGATGACCAAGTTCAAATATATCGAGAGCCAGCTCTCGGGGCGAGACTACCTGATGGGCAAGGAGTTCACCGTCGCCGACGGCTATCTATTCGTGATGCTGGCCTGGGCCGAGCGGCTGAACGTCGATCTCTCGGGTCTGCCGAACCTGATGGCCTTTAAGGGGCGCATCGCCGCTCGCCCGAAGGTGCAGGAAGCCTTGACGAAGGAAGGGCTCGCCAAGGCGGCCTGAGAAGTTCCGCGGGAAACAACAAAGGCCGGACCAGCGTCCGGCCTTTTTCTTTTGGGGCAGCATGCCTTCCCAAGATCGTCCTATGCCGCCTGCTTCTACGGCGGGAAACGGCCATAGAAAGTTTCGCCCTTCGCCGCCATCTCCTCGAGAAGCTTCGGCGGGGTGAAGTGCGGGCCGTATTTGGCGGCGAGCCTGTGGCAGAGCTCGACGAATTTTTTGGTGCCCATGAAATCGATATAGGACAGCGTGCCGCCGGTGAACGGGGCAAAGCCGAAGCCGAGGATCGATCCGACGTCGGCCTCGCGCGGATCGACGATCACGTGATCCTCGACCGTGCGCGCGGCCTCCACCGCCTGCACCACCAAGAAGCGCTGCTTCAGTTCCTCGACATCGAGCGCGTCAGGATCGAGATGCTTCGGCTGCAACTCCGAAAGCCCGGGCCAGAGGCTCTTCTGGCCCTTGCCCTTCTCGGGATAATCGTAAAAGCCCTTGCCGTTCTTGCGTCCCAGGCGGCCCTGCTTCTCCACCAGCTCGACCATCAGCTTCTTGTGCGCCTGATCGATGGCGTTGGGACCAAGATCGGCCTCCGTGGCCTTCATGATCTTGAGACCGAGATCGAGCGCGACTTCATCCGACAGCGACAGGGGACCGACCGGCATGCCCGCCATCTTGGCGCAATTCTCGATCATCGCCGGCGGCACGCCCTCGAGGAACATCTCGTTTCCTTCCGAAATGTAGCGCAGCACGCAGCGGTTGGCGAAGAAGCCGCGGGAGTCGTTGACGACAATTGGCGTCTTGCCGATCTGCCTGACATAGTCGAGCGCGGTCGCGAGCGCGAGATCGCCGGTGTTCTTACCAAGGATGATCTCCACCAGCATCATCTTCTCGACCGGCGAGAAGAAATGGATGCCGATGAACTTGCCCTGATCCTTGAACTCCTCGGCGAGCGAATTGATCGGCAAGGTCGAGGTGTTGGAGGCGAAGATCGCGCCCTCCTTCAACAGCGGCTGCGCCTTGGCATAAGTGTCCGACTTGACCTTGCGGTCCTCGAACACCGCCTCGATGACGAGGTCGCAATCCTTGATCGCCGCATAATCCGCCGTTGCGGTGATGCGCGCCAGCGTCGCGTCGCGATCGCTTTCCTTGGCGCGGCCCTTCTTGATGAGATCATCGAACACGCCCCTCGCGTGCGCCTTGCCCTTGTCGGCGCTCTCCTGGTCGCGGTCGATCAGCACGACCTCGATGCCGGCGCGCGCCGAGACGTAGCCGACACTCGCGCCCATGAAACCGGCGCCGATGACGGCGAGCTTTTTCACTTTCGTCGGCGGCACGTTTTGCGGACGTCGCGCACCCTTGTTCAGTTCCTGCATCGACAGGAACAGGCTGCGGATCATGGCCTGCGCTTCCTTGGAGCGCAGGATGTTCGCGAAATAGCGCGACTCCACCCGCAGCGCCGCGTCCATCGGTAGCTGCAGGCCCTCATAGACGCAGCTCATCACAGCGCGGGCGGCGGGATAGTTGTCGTAGGTCTCGCGGCGGTAGATGGCGTTGCCGGCCGGGAACATCATCATGCCCATCTTCGAAAACACCGGGCCGCCGGGCAGCTTGAACCCCTTCTCGTCCCAGGGCGCGACCGCCTTGCCGCCGCCCTTGATCCAGTCCTTCGCCGCCTTGATGAGATCACCCGGCGGCACGATGGCATCGACCAGCCTCAAGGCCTTGGCGCGCGCAAGATCCATGGCCTCACCCTTGAGCAGGATCGTCATCGCATCTTGCGGCGAGACGATGCGCGGCACGCGCTGGGTGCCGCCGGCGCCGGGGAACAGGCCGACCTTGATCTCCGGCAAGCCAAGCCGCGTCTTCGGATTCTCGGCCGCAACCCGATGGTGGCAGGCAAGCGTCAGCTCGAAGCCGCCGCCGAGCGCGAGGCCGTTGATCGCGGCGACCCACGGCTTGCCCGACGTTTCGATCGAGCGGAACACCAGCGAGAAGCGGCGACTCTGATCGAACAGGACCTGGTTGGCCGCGACCTCGCCCTTCTCTTTCAGCACTTGCGCGTAAGCCCGGCTCATGCCTTCCAGCATCGAGAGATCGGCGCCGGCGGAGAGCGCCTCCTTGCCGGAGGTGATGACGACGCCCTTCACGGCGGCGTCGGCGGTGGTCTCTTTCACGATCTGCTCGAGCTCGGTGACCGTGGTCTCGTCCAGCACGTTCATCGAACGTCCCGGAATGTCCCAGGTGACCAGCGCAATGCCGTCGGCATCTAGTTCGACTTTGAAATTCTTGAAGGCCATGTGTTGTTCCCTCGATGCCGGCGCCAGGATAGGCGCGGCGTTGTCTCGATTGTAGGGTGGGCAAAGGCGCGTTGCGCCGTGCCCACCTTTTTTCTTCCGAACGCCGGTGGTGGGCACGCTTCGCTTTGCCCACCCTACGGCAGTCAGACTCGCTCGATGATCGTGGCGGTGCCCATGCCGCCGCCGATGCAGAGCGTCACCAGCGCAGTGACCTTGTTGGAGCGCTCGAGCTCGTCAAGCACGGTGCCCAGAATCATCGCGCCGGTGGCCCCCAACGGATGGCCGAGCGCGATCGCGCCGCCATTGACGTTGATCCTGTCATTGTCGATCTCGAACGCCTGGATGTAGCGCAGCACCACCGAAGCGAAGGCCTCGTTGAGCTCGAACAGATCGATGTCCGACTTCTTCATGCCGGAGCGCTCGAACAGCTTGTTGGTGACGTCGACCGGACCGGTCAGCATCATCGCGGGCTCCGAGCCGATATTGGCGAAGGCGCGGATCTTGGCGCGCGCCTTCAAGCCGTATTTCGCGCCCGCTTCCTTGCTGCCGAGCAGCACGGCGCCGGCACCGTCGACGATCCCTGACGAGTTGCCGGCGTGGTGCACATAGTTGATGCGCTCGACCTCCGGGTGCGACTGGATCGCGACCGCATCGAAGCCGCCCATCTGTCCGACTTCCACGAAGGACGGCTTGAGCTGCGCCAGCGACTGCATGGTCGTGTTCGGGCGCATGTGTTCATCCTTGGCCAGGATGGTCAGGCCGTTGATGTCCTTGACCGGCACCACGGACTTGTTGAAGCGGCCTTCGTCCCAGGCTTTGCCGGCGCGCTGCTGGCTCTGCACCGCATAGGCATCGACGTCATCACGCGAGAAGCCGTACTTCGTGGCGATCAGATCGGCGGAGACGCCCTGCGGCATGAAATAAGCGGGCACGGCAATGGAAGGGTCCATCGGCCAGGCGCCACCGGAGGCGCCAATACCGACGCGGCTCATGGATTCGGCGCCGCCGCCGATCACGAGCTCGTGCTGGCCGCTCATGATCTGGGCCGCGGCGAAGTTCACTGCATCCAGGCCCGAAGCGCAGAACCGGCTGATCTGCACGCCCGGCACCGCCTCGCCCAGGCCAGCCTTCAGCGCGGCGAAGCGCGCGATGTCCGAACCGGCTTCGCCGACCGGATCGACCACGCCGAGGACGACGTCATCGACCGCGTCCTCCGGCAGATTGTTGCGCTCCTTCAGCGCCTGCAGCGGCACGGTGGCGAGCCGCAGCGCGGTGACTTCGTGCAGCGCGCCGTCCGGCTTGCCGCGGCCGCGCGGGGTGCGAACGTGATCGTAGATATAGGCCTCAGGCATAACGCTCTCCCGAAATGATGTTCATCATATAATAGCGGATTGAGCCGAGCGGCGGAAGATGACCTTCCATCAGAACGCTTCCGCCGGCAATTCCATGACCGTCGTACAGCCGCTCTCGATGCGCGCGAGGTGGGCTGCGGTTTCCGGCAGCATCCGCTCCATGAAGAAGCGGCCGGTCACCAGCTTGGTCGAGAGATGGGGCGTGGAGCCGGAGGCGGCAATCTTGTCCAGCGCCACCTTCACCATCCGCGCCCACATGTAGCCGAGCGTGACGAGGCCGAACAGATGCAGGTAATCGGTGGCGGCGGCACCCGCATTGTCCGGCTTCGTCAACGCATTCTGCATCAGCCAGGTCGTGGCCTGCTGCAGATGGGTAAGCGCGGTACTCAGAGGCGCGACGTAGGGCTTCATGCTCTCATCCGCGCTGTGCTCCCTGGCAAAGCCGCCGACCTCCGCAAAGAACGCCATCACCGCGCGGCCGCCGTCGCGCGGCAGCTTGCGGCCGATCAGGTCGAGCGCCTGGATGCCGTTGGCGCCCTCATAGATCATGGCGATGCGCGCATCGCGCACGAACTGCTCCATGCCCTGCTCGGCGATATAGCCATGGCCGCCATACATCTGCTGCGCCATGACCGTGTTGGCGAACCCGGTATCGGTGAGAAAGCCTTTCAGCACCGGCGTCATCAGGCCCATGTGATCATCGGCCGCCTGGCGGTCCCTGGCGTCTTCCGAGCGATGCGCAACGTCGCTCTTGAGCCCGGTCCACACCACCATGGCGCGCGCCGCCTCGTTGAAGGCGCGGATGGTGAGCAGCGTACGGCGGACATCCGGATGCACGATGATCGGATCGGCCGGCTTGTCCGGCGCCTTCGCGCCCGTCAGCGCGCGGCCCTGCAACCGCTCGCGCGCATAGGCCGCCGCATTCTGGTAGGCGACTTCGGACTGCGCGAGCCCCTGCACGCCGACGCCGAGCCGGGCCTCGTTCATCATCACGAACATGGCCTGCATGCCCTTGTTCTCCGCCCCGACCAGCCAGCCGGTGGCGTTGTCGTAATTCATCACGCAGGTGGAATTGCCATGGATACCCATCTTGTGCTCGATGGAGCCGCAGACAACGCCATTGCGCGCGCCGAGCGAGCCGTCGGCATTGACCAGGAATTTCGGCACCACGAACAGCGAGATGCCCTTGATGCCGGCGGGCGCGCCCTCGATGCGCGCGAGCACGAGATGGATGATGTTCTCGGTCAGGTCGTGTTCGCCGGCCGAGATGAAGATCTTCGTCCCCGTGATCTTGTAGCTGCCGTCAGCTTGCGGGACCGCCTTGGTGCGCAACATGCCAAGGTCGGTGCCGCAATGCGGCTCGGTCAGGTTCATGGTGCCGGTCCACTGCCCCGCGATCATCTTCGGCACATAGGTCTGCTTCTGCTCGGGCGAACCGTGCACCAAAAGCGCGGCGGTCGCGCCCATGGTGAGGCCGCCATACATGGAGAAGGCCATGTTGGCGGAGATCTGGAACTCGTTGACGGCCTGCGAGAGCGTCACGGGCAGACCTTGCCCGCCATATTCGGTCGGCGCGGAAAGCCCGAGCCAGCCGCCTTCGGCGACCTGCTTATAGGCTTCCTTGAATCCCTTCGGCGTGGTGACGCTGCCGTCGTCGTGGCGTTTGCAGCCTTCGAGATCGCCGACACGGTTCAGCGGCTGCAGCACCTCCTCCGCGAGCTTGGCGGCCTCCGAGAGGATGGCCTCACGCACGTCGGCGGACGCATCGGAGAAGCCGGGCAGATTGTCGTAACGGTCGATCTGGAAGACATCGTTGAGCAAAAAACTCACGTCTTCCACGGGGGCTTTGTAGATGGGCATTTCTTGATCTCCCGGCGGGCCTCTCGGCCTGTGTTTAAGGACTATCTCGCGGCGCGGCGCTCGCTCATTGTGCCCACTGGACCTTAACCTGTCGCGAAGGACCAAGATACAAGATCAAGACACGGCTTTGCGACGACGCGGGTCAAATGGTCTCGCGGCTTGTCGTCTCACGGCCTAGCCAATTGCTCCCCCATGAGCTGGTGGAGCAGGTTGATGGCCTTGAGCGGCCGCGCCATGACCTTGAAATGGGCGATCCGGTCATCATCGGCGAAGCCGATGATATCGACGCCGTTGATCTTGATGCCGTCGATCACCGTCTCGAATTCAAGCACCACCCCGCTCGCGTTGCGCCATTCGTCGACGTAAGCGAAGCCGGGGCCGCCCAGCACCTGCATTGCGCTCGATAGATACTTGAAGGTGATGTCGCGCCCGCGCTGCGGCGTGTGGACGATCGGGCTTTCGAACACCGCGTCGGGATGGAGCAACTCCCACAACGCCGCGCGATCGTGCGATTTGGTGAAGGCGTACCATTTTTCGAGCGCGGTCATCGTCACGGACGTCTCCTGAGCTTCGCAGGCGTTGCGCTGGCGGTACAAAAGAGGAGCGCGGAGGCGCGTCAGCTTGGCGCTGCCCTCCACGGATTTTATTTTATGCACATTGACGCATATGCAACTGTATGCATAAAGTCAATACGGCTGCGGATGGCGGGAAATCAAGGAAGGCTCTGGTGGCGCTCGGCGATGCAATCCTGGTCTGCCTGACGGAACGCCCGATGACGGGATACGAGCTCGCCAAGACCTTCGATTCGTCGATCGGGTTCTTCTGGAAGGCCGACCACCAGCAGATCTATCGCGAGCTGACGCGCTTGCGCGAACGCGGCCACGTTCAGGCTCGCGAAGTCGTGCAGTCGGGCAAGCCCAACAAGCTGGTCTACACCCTGACTCCGGAGGGCCGAGCTGCGCTGCGGCACTGGGCGGCGCGCCCCTCGAGCCCGCCGTCGATCAAGGACGACATGCTGGTGCGGCTCTGCGCGCTCGATGCCGTCGACATGGAGCCGATGCGCGCCGACCTGATGGCGCGGCTGGAGCATCACCGCGATCGTCTCTCCCGCTACGAACGCGTGCTCAAGAAACGCTTTCCCAACGGTGCGGAGTCGCTTGACGACACCGGCAAGCTGCTCGCGCTCCATCTGGGCCTGCGCCATGAACGGGCGGTGGTGGAATGGTGCGAAGAGGCGCTGCAAACGCTGCAGCCCACGGCCGGCGCCGGCAACGTCACGCCGATCGGCGAGGTCCAGCGCGACGGCAAGCAATAGAACGCTTTTTTGCGCCCTATCCGACTGAGCCGGATAACTTTTCCGCCCTAAGCCGCAGTCCTTAACCCGTTATTTACCGTAAGCGGAAAAAGTGGGCTGCTGAGGCAGACGACCCGCGCGGAATTCGATTGTCTTTCTTCTGGGACGCGTGGGGAGGCTGGAGGCGCCGGGTGGGAGCGCCGGAGTCGAAACCGGACGGTAGCATGAATTCGCGCGTGTGGAGTGTTGACGGCATCGATCCATCCGTCCGCGAGAGGGCCGAAGCCGCGGCGCGGCGTGCCGGCATGACGCTCAACGACTGGCTCAGTTCGACGCTTGGCGAGACGACCCCGCCGAATTTCCGCAGCGCTGCCGAGCCGCGGCCACAACTCAGCCGGGACGTTGCCGACATCCATCAGAGGCTCGATTCGATCACGCGGCAGATCGAGCAGATTTCGCAGGCGCCCCGCCGCAGCGATCCAGCGCGCGAACAGGGCGGCGTCGCGCGCCAGCTCAACGACGCGATCTCGCGGCTGGATGCGCGGCTCGCGCAGATTTCCAGCGCGCAAGCGCCAAAGCATGCTCGCGAGGAGCGGGAGCGCCAGACCGAAGCCGTCGAGCGGGCCGCGGCACAGGTCTATCGCAGCTCCCCGCCGCTCTCGCCCTCCTCGTTCGATTCCGCGATCGCGGAAATCGCCGCGCGCCAGAGCGAGCTCGATGCACCGCCGACGGCAGCACGCGTCAAGCCGCCGCGGCAGGCGCCGCCGATCGCGCCGCAAGCTCCGGCACCGCCAGCCCCTGCGCCAAGCGGGCCGGATTTTTCGTCGCTCGAGCGGCACCTGATCCAGATCACGAGCCAGATCGAGGCGCTGCAGCGTCCAAGCGGGATCGAGCAATCGATCGCCGCCTTCCGCAGCGAGCTTGCGGAGATCCGCAACGCCATTCTGGAAGCGATGCCGCGGCGCGCGATCGACAAGCTGGAAGGCGAGATCCGCTCGCTGTCCCGCCGCATCGACGACAACCGCCAAAGCACGGCCGACGCAAACGCGCTCAACAATATCGAGCGCGCGCTCGCTGAAATCCGCGAGGTCTTGCGCTCGCTGATGCCGGCCGAGCAGCTCCGCGGCTACGACGAGGCGATCCACAATCTCGGCGCCAAGCTCGATACGATCCTGCGCGCCAATGACGATCCGAGCACGGTGCAGCAGCTCGAAAGCGCGATCGCGGCGCTGCGCGGCATCGTCTCCAACGTCGCCTCCACCGACGCGCTGGCGCGCCTCGCCGAGGACGTGCGGCTATTGTCCGTCAAGGTCGATCAGATCACCCGCGGCGCCGACTACGGAGATTCCTTTGCCGCGCTCGAGCAGCGCATCGCCGCGCTCACCTCCGCGCTGGAAAGCCGCGAGCGCGAGCGGCCGGTCTTCGATGATCGCTCCGCGCAGCTAGAAGACGCGCTGCGCGCGCTGTCCGACCGCATCGACCGCCTGCAGGTCGGCAATGACAATGCCGCCACTTTCGCCCACCTCGAACAGCGCGTGTCGTATCTGTTGGAGCGCATCGAGGCGTCCAGCGAGCAGCGTGGCGGCGGTGCCAATCTGTCGCGCGTCGAGGATGCGCTGCACGACATTCTGGGCCATCTCGAACGCCAGCATGCAGCCTTCGTGCGGCTGGCCGACAGCACGCAACGCACCGCCGAGCCGCAGGACGGCGGGCTCGCCGACCTCGTCAAGCGCGAACTGTCCGACATCCGCTTCAACCAGAACGAAACCAGCCGTCACACCCAGGACTCGCTGGACGCCGTGCATAACGCGCTCGGCCATGTGGTCGACCGTCTCACCACGATCGAAAGCGATCTGCGCACCGCGCGCAGCGCGCCGCCGCCGCCGGTTGCATCCCCTGTCGCTCCGCCCCTCGCGCCGGACGTGCCTGCGCCGCGCGCGGCCATGCCGCCGCAGCCAAAGCCCGAATTGCCCAATCCCGCCGCGGCACAGGCCGCCTTCGTTGCCGCGCCGCGCGATTTTCACGCCGCGACGCCCGCTGTGGCAGCGCCGCCTGCCGCCGTCGTCCCCCCGGCGCCGCCGCTTGCGATCAGCGAGATCCTGCTGCCGCACACCCAGGGGCCCTCGCGCGGGCCGATTGCGCCGGAGCTGCCGCCCGACCATCCGCTCGAGCCGGGCACCCGGCCGAGCGGCCGCGCCGCCTCGCCCTCCGAGCGCATTGCCGCATCCGAGAATGCGATCAGCGAAATTCCGGCGCCGCCAAAGCAGCCGGTATCATCGTCGAGTTTCATCGCGGCCGCGCGCCGCGCCGCCCAAGCCGCCGCCGCAGCCCAGGCCGCTCCCGAGAAGGGGCGGTCGAACGGCAAGGCCGCCAAGACCGCAAACGGCGATGCCGCGAAGAACGAGCCCTCGAGCATCACCTCGAAGATCCGCTCGCTGCTGGTGGCCGCGAGCGTCGTGGTGATCGTCCTCGGCACTTTCAAGATGGGCATGACGCTGCTCGACGGCGGCAGCGTGCTGCAGTCGCAATTGCCGACCAGCGAGAGCGCGAGCGAGCAGCCGGCGCCGGCACAGATCCCCGCGGACAACGCCGCGAAGCCGGCCGCGTCCGCACCGGAGCAGGTCACCCCGCAAATGACATCGCCGACGCCGATCGGCCGGCAGTCCTTCAACACTGCCGCGCCGCCCGCAAGCGGGCCGGCCGCGTCGGTCGAGATTCCGCGAGGCCCCGCTGCCAGCGCCGCATCGGCGCCGGATCCCGATATCACCGGAAGCATTCCGACGGCGCAGCCCCCGGCAACAGGCCGCAAGCTCGGCATGATCGCGATCCCGCCGAGCGAGCATCTGCCTGATACGATCGGCGGCCCCGTGCTGCGGCAAGCCGCGCTCAGCGGCGATCCGAGCGCGGCCTATGAGGTGGCCGTGCGGTTTGCCGAGGGCAAAGGCGTCGCCTCGAACTACCAGGAGGCCGCGAAATGGTACGATCGCGCCGCGCAGGCCGGTCTCATTCCAGCGGTTTTCAGGCTCGGCACGCTCTACGAAAAAGGGCTGGGCGTGACCAAGGACGCCGACATCGCGCGGCGCTATTACGTGCAGGCCGCTGAGCGCGGCAATGCCAAGGCGATGCATAATCTCGCGGTGCTGGACGCGGACGGCGGCGGCAAAGGCCCCAACTACAAGAGCGCGGCGCAATGGTTCCGCAAGGCGGCCGAGCACGGCGTCGCCGACAGCCAGTTCAATCTCGGCATTCTCTATGCCCGCGGCATTGGCGTCGACCAGAACCTCGCAGAATCCTTCAAGTGGTTCAGCCTGGCGGCGGCGCAGGGCGACGCCGATGCCGGCCACAAGCGCGACGACGTCGCCAAGCGGCTGGATGCGCAGTCGCTCGCGGCCGCCAAGCTCGCGGTCCAGACGTTTGCGGCCGAGCCGCAGCCGGACGATGCGGTGAATGTGCCGACCCCGCCGGGCGGCTGGGATGCCGCGCCGGCTCCTGCCGCCGCGAAGTCCACCGCAACCGCCAAGCCGGCGGTGATCAAGCGCGCATCGCGCTGATTCGATCCGTTCCCTGCGGCGGAAAAACGCCGCAGGCAGCGGATTCTCCTGTCCCGCTTGGAAGCGATTTCGGCTATGCAAGAGTGCGGCCTCAAGGTGCACCGCCCGCCTCCTTGCGCGCGGGGATTGCGGACCTTGCGGCCGGGGAAGCCCGATCAGGAATCCGTGCCGTAAGCGGCGGAAGGCTCGCCTTGCGGCGCAGTCACCAGGCGACCGCGCGATGCAGCTTTACCTGCCGATTGCCGACATCCCGGTCAACATCTTCCTCATCCTGGCGATGGGTGCGGCGGTCGGCTTCGTCTCGGGCATGTTCGGCATCGGCGGCGGCTTCCTGATGACGCCGCTGCTCATCTTCATCGGCATCGCGCCGGCGGTGGCTGTCGCGTCCGTCGCCAGCCACATCGCCGCCTCGTCCTTTTCCGGCGCGATCGCCTATTGGCGCCGCCGCGCCATCGATCCCATGCTGGCGGCCGTGCTGCTCGTCGGCGGCAGCATCGGTACGACGCTCGGCGTCTTCACCTTCACTTACCTGCGCTCGCTCGGCCAGCTCGACCTCACCATCGCGCTGTCCTATGTCGCGCTGCTCACCACGGTCGGCGCCTTGATGTTCTGGGAGGGCATGCGTGCGATCATGCGCGTGCGCCGCGGCGTGGTCGCGCCGCGCCGCAGCCACAACTGGGTGCACGCGCTGCCGCTGAAGCTGCGCTTCAAGCGCTCCAAGATCTATCTGTCGGTGATTCCCGTCGTCGTGATCGGGATGATCATCGGCTTCCTCGGTGCGGTGATGGGGATCGGCGGGGGCTTCATCCTGGTGCCGATCATGATCTACCTGTTGCGGGTGCCGACCACGACCGTGATCGGCACCTCGATGGTGCTCACGCTCGTCACCATGCTGTTTGCGACCATGCTGCACGCGATGACCAATCATCTGGTCGACGCGGTGCTGGCGCTGATCCTGATGGTCGGCGGCGTCACCGGCGCGCAATTCGGCGCACGCGCAGGGCAGAAAATCCGCAGCGAGCAACTGCGCCTCTTACTCGGACTGCTGATCCTCGCGGTCGGCATCCGCTTTGCGGTCGAACTCGTGATCCGGCCCGGCGAGCTCTACACCATCAGGGAAATCGGGGTGACGGAATGAGCGCGCGCCGTCTCATCACAATTGGCGCGATTTGCATGGCGATGTCCGCCGCGGTGCAGGCGCGCGCCGAGCGGCTGATTGTCTCGGTCTCCAACCACCGCGTCACCGTGACGCCGAACTATTCCGGCGAAGAGCTCGTGCTGTTCGGCGCGGTGGAAAAGGATGCCGCGACGCCCGCTGGCGCCATCAATTATGACCTGGTGGTGACCGTCAGCGGCCCACGCGCCGACATGATGACCCGCCGCAAGGAGCGGCGCTTCGGCATCTGGATGAACACCGACTATCGCCAGTTCGTCAAAGTGCCGGCCTATCTCGCGCTGTTCGCCAATCGCCCGTTCGACGATATCGCCTCAACCGACGTGCAGCGGCGCCAGCAGCTCGGGCTCACCAACGTGCTGCTCACCCAGCGCATCGGCCCCGACTTTGCCGACGTGGTGCCGAACGATCCCTTCCGCCGCGCCTTCGTGCGGCTGCAGCGCCAGCGCGGGCTCTATCGCGAGGATACATCCGCGGTCACCTTCATCACGCCGACCTTGTTCCGTAGCGGCATTCCGCTGCCCGCGCAGGTGCCGATCGGGACCTACGATATCGAGATAAAACTGTTCTCCGACGGCGCGCTGGTGACGCATACCGAGACGGCCTTCGAGATCGTCAAGGTCGGCTTCGAACAGTTCGTCGCCACCAGCGCGCGGCAGAACGGATTCATCTACGGCCTGGTCACCGCGGCAATGGCGCTGATGACGGGGTGGATCGCCTCGCTGGTGTTTGCGAAGGAGTGAGAGCGAACACTATTCCTCGATCACCGTCCTCACGCCCGGCTCCAGCAGCTTCAACCGCTTCCCAAAACCCAGTACGTCGAACGTTGCGCGCAAATCCGCGGCGCTTTGGCGGAAGTGAGCCCAGCCGTCGGTGTGCACCGGCACGATCATCGCGTCGGGAAACGCGCGGGCGGTCTCGATCGTATCGTTGGTGTCCATGGTGAGATGGAACGGACCGCGGGTTTGCGCGGCGCCCGCAAACGGCAGCACCACCGAAGCATTGAAGCGCCGCGCCACTTCGGCCACACCGTCGAACCAGACGGTATCGCCGCTGATATAGATCGGGCGGCCGCCCCGGCGGCTGATGACGAAGCCGATCACGTCGCCGGACAGCGGCTCGATTCCAGCGGGGCCGTGCCGCGCCGGCGTCGCGGTCACCGTCAGCGACACGCCGTTCTTGGCCGTCAGCTCGGTGGTCGCCCACGGCGCCAGCCCCTCGGCGTGATTGCCGAGCCGTTTTGCGCCGGCTTCAGTGGTCAGCACGCGGCGCGCCTTGGCCAGAAAATCCTTGCCCGAACGATCGAGATTATCCGAATGCTGGTCGTGGCTGAGCAGCACGGCATCGACCTCGCCGATGGATTCGGCGCTCAGCGCAGGCCCTGACAGCTTCTCCAGCTTCACATGCGGCAGTTGATAGGCGCCAGGGGCGTCGAAGGTGGGATCGGTCACGATCCGGAACCCGTCGATGTCGAGCAGCGCGGTCGGACCGCCGACCAGGGTGATGGACAAGCTCATGATCAGCTCCTCTTTGCTTGAACGCTAGCCGCCGCAGCCGGACGGGTCACGAGATAGATACCGAGCGCAACCGGGACAATGCCGAGCAGGTCCTGGAGGGCGACATGCTCGCCGAGCACGATCCAGGCGAACAGCATGCCGAGCGGCGGCATCAGGAAGTGATAGGCGCTGGCAGCAGTCGCCCCGCAAACCTTCAAGAGATGGAACCACAGCACATAGGCCAGGATCGAGCCGCCCAGCACCAGGAAGGCAAAGGCCCCGACAAGCCGCGCGCTGGGCACGATCTCATGGACATCGGCAAAAGCGAGCGCGAACGGGGCCAGCACGATGCCGGCCGCGAGATTCTGGATGCCATTGCCGATCCAAAGGCTTCCCTTCGGCGCGAACACCTTGAACAGGATGGTGCCGGCAACGATGGACGCGAGCGAGGCCAACGTGAAGAGGATGCCGTGCGGGCTGTCGGTGCCGATCGACATGCGATGCCAGACGATCAGCGCGACGCCGGCGATGCCGAGCAGCAGGCCGGCGACCTTGCGCCATGTCAGCGCCTCGCCAAGGAACAGCGCCGCCAACGCCGCCGTGAACACCGGATTGGCCGAGACGATCAGGCCGCCGAGCCCGGCCGAGATATATTTCAGCCCGGTATAGCCGAGACCGAGATAAAGCGCGTTGTTGGCGACGCCGAGCACGGCAAACATGGCAGCCTCGCGCCAGCCAAGCTGCCAGGCCTCGCCGCGCAGGCCAAAAAAGCCGAGGATCAGGATGCCCGCAAGCGAGAAGCGTGCGGTCAAAAGAATCAGCGGCGGGCAATCGGTGACGCCGATCTTGCCGGCGACGAAGGCGAAGCTCCACAGCAGGCAGAACAGGCCAATAGCTAGCGGAAGCGTGTTGAGGCGGTTTCTGGTGGCGGTGGTCGGGGCGGGAACGGACGGCGCGAGCATGGAAACTCTCCTTTCGCGCCATTGATCTAGGGCGTCCCTTGCTATTTGGAAATTAAATCATTAACTGGACTCCAGTGGATTTCTTAATGGAGTCCGAAATGCTCGATCTCGAATTGCTGCGCAGTTTCGTCTCGGTGGTCGAAGCCGGCGGCTTCACCCGGGCCAGCGAGCGCGTTCACCGCACCCAGTCCACGGTCAGCCAGCAGATCAAGCGGCTGGAGGAGGACATCGGTCAGCCGCTGCTTCACCGCAACGGCAAGGACGTGACGCCCACGGAAGCCGGCGAGAAGTTGCTCTCCTATGCGCGGCGGCTGCTGTCGCTCGCGGAAGAAGCGCGCGATGTCGTGGCGCGGCCAGCGGAGGAAGGCGCGATCAGGCTGGGCATCCCCGAGGATTTTGCCGCCTATCGGCTGGCGAAATTGCTGGCGGCGTTTGCGCGCAGCCATCCGACGCTGCGGCTCGACGTCCGCGCCGACCAGAGCATCTACTTAAAGCGCGATCTCGACCGCGGCGAGCTTGATCTCGCGCTGTTCAAGCGTGTCGCCGGCGAAAAAGGCGGCATCGCCGTGTGGCCGGAGCGCGTGCACTGGGTGACGAGCAAGCACCATCCCTGCGATATCGGCTCAGGCTCGGTACCGCTGATCGGCTTTCCCGCCGGTTGCCTTTACCGGGCCCGCGCGATCCATGCGCTGGAAAGCGCCGGGCGCTCTTGGCACATGGCTTATACGTCCTCGAGTCTTGCCGGCATTCAAGCGGCCGTTGCCGCCGGCATGGGGCTGAGCATCATGTCGGAGATAGCGATCCAGGCCGATCATCGCGTGCTCACGGGAAGGGAAGGCTTCAAGCCGATCGAGAAGACCGAGGTCGCGTTGATGGCCTCGCCCAACGCCAGCCCCGCCACGCTGCGGCTTGCGGACCGGCTCGCCGAGTTCTGCGACGAGGTGCAGGCGAAAGCGGCCTAGCCATTCAGTAACACCGTGCAGCGGCGATGCTGTGGACGCGGCGGTCGCCGAGCAGATGCGCGATAAAGCCCGCGGCGGGGAAGATCTTCGCAAACGCTTCATCGCGAATGCTCAGGCCACCGGCATAGGCGCCGAACGCTGGCATGACCGCGCGCTCGCCGTCGGAGGCAAAGCAGCGCCGCTCGAACGAACGGCCGCGGGTCGAGACACGCGCTTTGGGATGCAGATGGCCGGCGATTTCGCCGAACGCACCGGTCGGCTCATGGCGGAAGGTGATCGGACCGATCGCGATTTCGCCCGCGACCTCGCCGCCGAGTTCGGACGGGATGGCCGGATCGTGGTTGCCGGAAATCCAGATCCAGTCGCGACCCGCCTGTAGCGCGCCGATTGCGTCACGGTCGCTGCCCGCGAGGCGCTCATGGGCGTTGCGATCATGAAAGCTGTCACCGAGCGCGATTACCATCCGCGGATCGTGCCTCGCGATCACCGACGATAGCCGGCCGAGCGTCGCCGCGGTGTCGTAAGGGGGCAGCAGCGTGCCGCGAGCGGCGAAGCTCGAGCCTTTTTCCAGATGCAGGTCGGAGACGACGAGCAGCCGCTGCTCCTCCCAGAACAGCGCGCCGGAGAGATCGGCGTGGAGCGAGACGCCCGCGACATCCAACACGCTTCGAAAGTTGACGGATAGAGCCAAGTTCTCCGTCATGGCCGGGCCTGTCCCGGCCATCCACGCCTCGCCAGTGGCAAGAAAGACGTGGATGCCCGGGACAAGCCCGGGCATGACGACCTCATCGGCTGGAGCAACAATAGTCCCATTCTTACGACATCGCTTCCCTGATGAGATCGTCGGCGGCTTCCGCCAACAACTCATCCGATGCCTCGCCATAAACCGACTCGCGCCCGATTTCCAGCAGCACGGGCACGGCGAGCGGGGAGACGTGGTCGAGTTCCCGGTGGGTGATGCGCCCATGGATACGCGCGAGCATGTCGGACAGACGGCGCAGGTCGAGCAGACCGGTCGCGGCATCGGCGCGGGCGGCGCGCAGCAGCACGTGGTCGGGCTGGTGCTTGCGCAGCACGTCGTAGACGAGGTCGGTGGAGAACAGGACCTGCCGCTTTTTCTTCTCTTCGCCGGTATGCCGGCGCGCGATCAGGCCGGAAATGATCGCGCAATTGCGAAAGGTACGTTTCATCAACGCCGATTCGGCGAGCCACGCCTCGAGATCATCGCCCAGCATGTCCGGATCGAACAGCGCGTCGAGATCGAGCATGCCCTGGCGCACCATGAAGGAGAGGTCGCCGAGGCCCCAGATCGCGACCGCATATTCATTGGCGACGAAGCCGAGCGGGCGGGCGCGGGCGCGCTCGAGCCGGCGCGTCAGGAGCATGCCGAGCGTCTGGTGCGCGAGCCGGCCTTCGAAGGGATAGCAGACGAGATAGTGCTTGTTCGCACGCGGGAAGGTTTCGACCAAAAGCTCTCGCAACGCGGGCACGCGCGAAAATTCCCGCTGCAGGACGAGCCAATCCCGCACTTGCTCAGGCAAGGCGCCCCAGGCGCGTCCGCTATCGAGCAACTTGCGCACGCGCTCGGCAAGATAGGTCGAGAGCGGGAATTTGCCTCCCATGTAGGAAGGCACCTTGGCATCCCTGTCATGGGCGCGCGACACATACACCTGGTCCTCGGTCAAAGCCTCGTAGCGCACCACCTCGCCGGCGAACACGAAAGTGTCGCCGACGACGAGACCATCGATGAAATCCTCCTCGATTTCGCCGAGCATGCGCCCGCCCCGCGCGATCGCGCCCGTCAGTCCGGACCCGCCGGCACGCGAGCGCACCAGGCGCACCTTCAGCATCGGATCCTGGACGATGGTGCCGACGTTGAGGCGATAGGTTTGCCGCACCGCCGGATTGGCAACGCGCCAGTGTCCCTGCTTGTCCTGCTTGATGCGGGCAAAGCGCTCATAGGTCTTGAGCGCATAACCGCCGGTGGCGACGAAATCGACGACGTCGTCGAAATCGGCCCGCGAGAGGCTCGTGTAAGGCGCCGCCGTGCGCACCTCGTCATAGAGCTCATCGGAGAGAAACGGCTCGCCGCAGGCGCGGCCCAGCACATGCTGTGCCAGCACGTCCAGCGCGCCGGTTCGCAAGGGCGGCGTATCCTGCGCATTCTCCGCTATGGCGTCGATCGCCACGCTGCATTCCAACACCTCGAACCGATTAGCCGGCACCAGCACCGCGCGCGAGGGCTCATCGAAGCGATGATTGGCGCGGCCGATCCGCTGCATCAGGCGGGAAGCCCCCTTCGGCGCGCCGATATTGATGACCAGATCGACATCGCCCCAGTCGACGCCGAGATCGAGCGAGGAGGTGCAGACCACGGCGCGCAATTTCCCCGCCGCCATCGCGTCCTCGACCTTGCGGCGCTGCGCGACATCGAGCGAGCCGTGATGCAGCGCGACCGCGAGCCCATCATCGTTCATGCGCCAGAGATCCTGAAACAGCATCTCGGCCTGGCTGCGCGTGTTGACGAAGACGAGCGTCGTGGTGTTGGCCTTGATCAGCTCGTAGACCTCGCCAAGCGCGTGGCGCGCGCTGTGGCCGGCCCAGGGCAGGCGTTCGCTTGTATCGAGCATCTCGACGACGGGCGGCGCCGCGCCGCCGGCCACCACGATGTCGGCCGCTGCGCTTGTGCCGCCCACCTGCGGCACCAAAAAGCGCGCGAGCTCCTCTGGCTCTGCGACCGTCGCCGACAGACCGATCGCGCGCAGATCAGGCGCAAGCCGCCACAGCCGCGACAGGCCGAGCGACAACAGATCGCCGCGCTTGGAGGTGACGAGCGCGTGCAATTCGTCAAGCACGATGCGCTTGAGCGAGCCGAAGAGATAGGGCGCGTCGTCGGAGGCCAGCAGCAGCGCCACCTGCTCGGGCGTGGTGAGCAGAATGTCCGGCGGATAGCGACGCTGACGCTGGCGCCGCGACAGCGGCGTATCGCCGGTGCGGGTTTCGACCTTCACCGGCAGGCTCATCTCCGCGATCGGTGTTTCCAGGTTGCGCGCGATGTCGACGGCGAGCGCTTTCAAGGGCGAGATGTAGAGGGTGTGGAGACCGCCCGTGCGTTTCACGCCGCGGCCGGTGGAAACGAGGGCTGGGGTCGCACGCCCAGCGGCTCCCTCCCCACTTGCGAGTGAGGGCTGAGAAGGAGGGTAAGCCATGGCCTCGGGTGCCTGGGGCTCACTCCTCACCCGCCGCCCTTCGGGCGTCGACCTCTCCCACAAGGGGAGAGGTGACCGGACAAGCGGCGCCGCGCTTAGTTCAACCAAGGTCGGCAAAAATCCAGCCAGCGTCTTGCCGGCGCCGGTCGGCGCGATCAAGAGCGCCGAGCGGTTATCGCGCGCCTTTTCCAACAGTGCGAGCTGATGCGCACGCGGCGACCAGCCGCGCGCCGCGAACCATTTTTGGAAACGGTCGGGCAATAGCGCGGCCGCAGGGTCGACGACGGCTGGTTGGGCGCGGGGCGGCACGGGGGAGAACGTATGCAGTCTGCGCCGTTTCGTC
Organism: Bradyrhizobium sp. STM 3562; assembly: GCF_045571435.1. NCBI lineage: Bacteria > Pseudomonadati > Pseudomonadota > Alphaproteobacteria > Hyphomicrobiales > Nitrobacteraceae > Bradyrhizobium > Bradyrhizobium sp. STM 3562. The sequence continues at coordinate 705,891 of NZ_CP120694.1, read as the reverse complement.
GAGAGTGATGGCGCGCTCGCGGCGAGAGGGAATCCTCACTCCGTCGACTTGTCCGAGATATGCTCCTCCTTGCCGTTGAAGATCGAGATGGGTTCACATCTTCGCGGCAACGACCACCAGGCCCCGCACCGGCTTATCGTTCTCGGTGCGCGGGCTCGCTTCTTGGAGATGGATAACTTCGAGGCCGGCGGCCGCGATCGCCGCCCGCAGATACTCCGCGGCATGGGCATAACGCAGACCCTCGCCAATCACGACCCCCTCGCCGCCATGGGTCTCGGCGGTGAAGGCCAGCAGACCGCCCGAGGCGAGCACGCGCTGAACCTCGCTCAGCACCGGCGCGAGATCAGCCACATAGACAAAGGCGTCCGCGGCCAGCACGAGATCGGCGCTGGCGTCCGGCTTACTGCGCAAGCCCGCGACCATGTCCTCGACCTCGAGCTGTTCGTACAGGGCGGTGGCGCGGGCCTGCGCGATCATGCCGGGCGACAGATCGATGCCGATGAAATGATCGACCTGCTCGGCAAACGCTGCCGCCGCCAGGCCCGTGCCGCAGCCGAGATCGATGGCGCGCTCGAAGAGGGCGGGTTTGCGCGCGGCCGCGCGCACCGCGACCACCGCCTTGAACAGGAGCTGCGGGGCGCGATAGTTGAGATCCCCAAGCAGCGCGGCCTCGAAGCGCGGTGCGTATTGATCGAACAGCGCCTGCACATAGCCGCGCGGCATCGCCGACAGTTCTTCCGCGCCCAGCCGCATCAGCCGGATGGAGGCACCGTGGCGGTCGTCCGGATCGGACTCGCGCACCTTGCGGAACGCGGCAATCGCTTTGTCATGCTCGCCAAGCCGCTGGCGGATTTCGCCCAGGGTGAACCAGGCGGTGGCGAAGTTTGGCGCGAGCTCGATTGCCTGTTCGAGCAGATCGGCCGCAGCCGGCAAGTCGCCCTTCAGTTGCAGGTCGCGCGCGAATTCGAAGCGGCGGTCGGCAATCAGATCGCCGGAGGACAGGAACAGGCGCACGGGCATCTCTCGGGAACCAAGCTCGTCATGGCCGGGCTTAATCCGGCAAATCCATCGATCAAAAGAGACTTTTCTAGAAAGATGGATGCGCGGGTCAAGCCCGCGCGTGACACCTGATAATAGGTCGCAGCCGGGCCTATATGGAAAGCATGCGTCCGGAAGACATCCTGCTGCCAACTCCCGCCGGCCTTTGCTGCAAGCCCGGAGGCTTTTACATCGACCCCGTGCGTCCGGTGGAGCGGGCCGTGGTTACCCACGGCCATTCCGACCACGCCCGCGCCGGCCATGGCGCGGTGCTGGCGACACAGGAAACGCTCGACATGATGCGGCTGCGCTATGGCGATAATTTTGCTCGTTCGACACAGGCCATGGCCTATGGCGAAGAGATCACGCTCGGCGACGTCAGGATCAAATTCCATCCCGCCGGCCATGTGCTGGGCTCGGCGCAGATCGCCGTCTCCTGCGGGAATCTCTGCATCGTCGCATCCGGCGATTACAAGGACGCCCGCGATCCGACCTGCGCGCCGTTCGAGCTGGTGCCTTGCGACGTGTTCATCACCGAAGCAACCTTCGGCCTGCCGGTGTTTTGCCATGGCGATGCGGCGGAAGAGGTGAAGAAGCTCCTGGCTTCGGTCGCGCTGTTTCCGGAGCGCGCCCATCTGGTCGGCGCCTATTCGCTCGGCAAGGCGCAGCGCGTGATCGCACTGTTGCGCGAGGCCGGTTACGACGCGCCGATCTATCTGCATGGCGCGATGGACAAGATCACGCGCTATTATGAAAGCCGGGGCGTGCGCCTCGGCGAGCTGCGCCCGGTGCGCGGCATGAAGAAGGCCGAGCTTGCCGGCACGATCACGCTGGCGCCGCCGACCGCCACCTCGGACATCTGGACGCGGCGCTTTCCCGATCCGGTCACTGCCTTCGCCTCGGGCTGGATGCGGGTGCGTGCCCGCGCACGCCAGCGCGGCGTCGAGCTGCCACTCGTGATTTCCGATCACGCCGATTGGGACGGACTGACCGCGACCATTGCCGCGACCGGCGCGGGTGAGGTCTGGGTCACCCACGGCCAGGAAGACGCGCTGGTGCATTGGTGCAGGACGAAGGGGCTCGCGGCGCGGCCGCTAGATCTCGTCGGCTATGGCGATGAGGAAGAGAGCGAAACGCTGACCGAAGCCCAGGATATCGAGGCATGAATCGCTTCGCAGAGCTGCTCGATCGCCTCGCCTATGAGCCCGGGCGCAACAACAAGCTGCGGCTCATCACCGCCTATTTCCGTGAGGTCGGCGATCCCGATCGCGGCTATGCGCTGGCGGCGCTGACGGGCGCCTTGTCATTCAAGCATGCGAAGCCCGGCCTGATTCGCGACCTGATCGCCGCGCGCACTGATCCCGTGCTGTTCGGCCTGTCCTACGATTACGTCGGCGACCTCTCCGAGACGGTGGCGCTGATGTGGCCGAAATCGGCGCTCTTGTCCGCGAACGCGGGCCACAACAATCCGCCGCCGCCGACGCTCACCGATGTCGTCACCACCTTGCGCACGCTCGGCAAGCTGGAGCTGCCGGCGCAGCTTGCGCGCTGGCTGGACGAGTTGGACGAGACCGGCCGCTGGGCCTTGTTGAAACTGGTCACCGGCGCGATGCGCATCGGCATCTCGGCGCGGCTTGCCAAGACCGCGGCCGCCAATCTTGGCGACAGGGATCCGCATGAAATCGAGCTGATCTGGCCGGGGCTGTCGCCGCCCTATCTCGACCTGTTCGCCTGGCTCGAGGGCCGCGGCGATAAGCCGGTCAACCGCGATCCCGCGCCCTTCCGCCCGGTGATGCTGGCGCATGCCATCGAGGATGAGGATTTCGCCGGTCTCGATCCCGCCGACTACATCGCGGAATGGAAATGGGATGGCATCCGCGTGCAGGCGGTCACCGGCCGCGACACGCACGGCCACTGCGTGGCGCGGCTCTATTCGCGCACCGGCGAGGACATCACCAAGAGTTTTCCGGATCTGTTGCCCTCGCTGCATCTGCCGGGGGCCATCGATGGCGAGCTGCTGGTGATGCGCGGGGGCCGCGTGCAGAGCTTCAACGTGCTGCAACAGCGCGTCAACCGCAAAGTGGTCTCGCCGAAACTAACCAAGGATTATCCGATCCATCTGCGCGCCTACGACCTGCTTGGCGATGACGAGAACGATTTGCGCGAATTGCCGTTCGCCGAGCGGCGCGAGCGGCTGGAGAGTTTCGTCCGGCGGCTGAATGATGCTCGCGTCGATTTGTCGCCGACCATCGCCTTCGATAGCTGGTACGCGCTTCGCCTCGCGCGCGCCCATCCCGTGTCGGCCGGCGCGGGCGAGGACGCGGATGCCGTCGAAGGCGTGATGCTCAAGCGGCGCGATGCACCCTATCTGCCCGGCCGCCCCAGGGGGCAATGGTGGAAATGGAAGCGCGACCCGCATATCATCGACGCCGTGCTGATGTACGCCCAGCGCGGCCACGGCAAGCGCTCCTCCTATTATTCGGACTACACCTTTGGGGTCTGGACTGCAGGCGAAAGCGGCGACGAGCTTGTGCCGGTCGGCAAGGCCTATTTCGGCTTCACCGACGAGGAGCTCCTGCAGATCGACCGCTTTGTCCGCCGCAACACCAAAGAAAAATTCGGCCCCGTCCGCCATGTCGTTCATGAACCCGACCAGGGCCTGGTGCTGGAGGTCGCCTTCGAGGGTCTGCAGCGATCCTCGCGGCACAAATCGGGCGTCGCCATGCGATTTCCCCGCATCAACCGCCTGCGCTGGGACAAGCCGCCGCGCGAGGCCGACCGGCTGGAAACGCTGGAGCGCATGCTCAAAGCCGACGAGACAAATAAAGTTTTGGTAACATCCGAAAACCGTTGACGCGGCTTTAAGGGTTCCCCATCTGCGTGTCGCCATAGTAAAATGCGCGGCGCGAATCCGCGGGAGATGAAGATGTCACACGACAGCAGGGAATTGCCGGCAGCTCCTGACGGCCTGTCCCGTTTTCTGGGCGGCTCGCCGCTCAACGTCGCGTTCCGGCTGATTCTGCTGTCGATCCTGGTCGGCGTGGTCCTGGCCGCGATCGGCTTCGATCCCTGGAACATCATCGAGAGCATTCGCCTGCTGTTTCGCCGGCTGTGGGACCTCGGCTTTGACGCCGTCAACTGGCTGTGGCGCTATTTCCTGCTCGGCGCTGTGGTCGTGGTGCCGATCTGGCTGCTGTCGCGCATCTTCTCCTCGCCGCCGCGCCGTCGCTACTAGGCGGACAAGCCCGTGCAACTGCAGTTCATCGGCTGCGGCGACGCCTTCGGCTCGGGCGGCCGCAACAACACCTGCTTTCATGTCACGGGCGAGGCGGTCAACTTCCTGATCGATTGCGGCGCCTCGTCGCTGCCGGCGCTCAAGCGCGCCGGCGTCTCGCGTGAAGCGATCCACCTGATCCTGATTACCCATTTCCACGGCGATCATTTTGCCGGGCTGCCGTTCTTTCTGCTCGATGCGCAGTTCTCGCGGCGGACGCGCCCGCTCGTGATCGCGGGTCCGCAAGGCCTCGAGATGCGCCTGACGCAGGTGATGGAAGCGCTGTTCGAAAACTCCTCGAAGACAAAGCAGAAGTTCGAGCTTTCTCTGGTCGCCTTGAGCCCGGACCAAACGCGCGCCTTCGGCGGGGTCACCGTGACGCCATTTCCGGTGGTGCATGGCGAATCCGGCGGGCCGTTTCTCGGCTACCGGATCGAGGCGGAGGGCCGCGTGATCGCCTATAGCGCGGACACCGAATGGACCAACACGCTGATTCCGCTGGCGCGCGATGCGGACCTGTTCATCGCGGAAGCTTATACTTACGAGAAGGCCGTCAAGAACCATCTCAGCCTCAAGGCCCTGGAGGCGCATCTCCAAGAGATCAGGCCGAAGCGGCTGCTCCTCACACATATGAGCGACGACATGCTCGCCCGTCTCGATGCGCTCACGCACGCGGCCGCCCATGACGGCTTGACCGTCGAGCTGTAGAGGGCGCGCGGGGCGGTGGAACTGCGTCAGCTACATCTGTCGACCAAGGTCACCACCGCGCGGGTCTTTGCCATCGCGGGACCCTCGATGCTGGCCAATTTGACGACGCCGCTGATCGGCATCGTCTCGACCACCGCGATCGGCAGGCTCGGCGAGCCCGCACTGCTCGGCGGGGTGGCGATGGCCTCGGTCATCTTCGACTGCATGTTCTGGCTGTTCGCATTCCTGCGCCTGTCCACGGTCGCCTTCACGGCGCAGTCGCTGGGATCAGGCGAAATCGAGGAACTGCCGGCGCTGTTCGCTCGCGGTCTTGTTCTGGCAGCTTTGATTGGGTCAGCATTGATCGCGCTGCAGGTGCCGCTCGCGGCCCTGCTGCTGGATGCTATGGGCGGCAGCCGCGACGTAACGGATGCCGCAAGAACTTATTTCAGCGTTCGCATCTGGTCCTCGCCGCTGGCGCTCGGCAATTACGTCGTGCTCGGCTGGCTGGTCGGACAGGCCCGCGCCAGGCTGGCGCTGGCGGTGCAGATCGTCATAAACTTGGTCAACATGGCGGCGACCGCGCTGTTGGTTCTCGGATTCAATTTCGGCATCGCGGGCGCTGCGCTGGCCGCGGTCATCGCGGAGGGCTCCGGCCTGCTGCTCGGGATTCTGGTTGCGCGGCGCCTGATGCGTGGGCGGCTCACCGTGCCGAGCAAGATGCTGTTCGATCGCGACAAGCTGATGCGCATGCTCGCCGTCAACCGGGACATCATGCTGCGCACTGCCTCGCTGATCACCGCTTTCCTGTTTTTCACCGCCCAAGGCGCCCGCGCCGGCGACGTCACGCTCGCGGCCAATTCGGTGTTGAACAACTTTCTCTTGATGAGCGCCTTCTTCCTCGACGGTCTCGCCAATGCCGCCGAACAACTCTGCGGACAGGCGTTCGGCGCGCGGGACAAGGGCGCCTTCTCCACGGCAACGCGGCTGGTCGTATCATGGGGATTTGCGTTTGCGCTGGTCGTGATGGTCGTATTCGTGCTGTTCGGCCCGGCGCTGATCGACATGATGAGTGCGAGCCCGGGTGTCCGCAGCATGGCGCGCGACTATCTCGTCTTCGTCATTGCCTCGCCGCTGTTCGCCGTTTTCGCCTTCGCCTTTGACGGAGTCTATATCGGCGCGACCTGGGCGCGCGACATGCGCAATTTGATGCTGGCCTCGCTGGTGATCTTTCTTGGCACGTGGCTCGCATTGCGTGGTTACGGCAATGCCGGCCTGTGGTGCGCGCTGCTCGCGTTTTACGCCGCACGCGGCGGCCTGGAAGCGCTGCGCTATCCGGCGCTGCTGAAGGCATCCTTCAAGCCGTCATAGGACGGGTTCAGCGCCCGTAGGGTGGGTAGCTACCCATCCTACGGGCCGCTCCTTATGCGCCGCCGTCATCGTCCGCGAAAGCGGACGATCCAGTATTCCAGAACGTTGCGATTGAGCTGAAAAAGCGCTGCGCACTGGATACCCCGCCTGCGCGAGAGACGATGAAGGGAAGACAAGCCCTACACCGGCCAGTCCTCGGCGGTGATCGTCGCGGCGTCGGCGCCGACGATTTCGGCGAGCGAGTCGCGCCCGGTGCGCAGCAGCGTCGCGGCGAGATCGTTCTTGATGTCGTCGATCAGGCCGAGGCCCTTGTAGATCAGCGAGGAATAAAGCTGGATCAGGCTGGCGCCGGCGCGGATCTTGGTCAGCGCCGCGCCGCCGGAATCGATGCCACCCACCCCGATCAGCGGAAACGCGCCTTCCGCACGCACATAGGTTTCCGCGACCATGCGCGTCGACAGGCGGAACAGCGGCCGGCCGGACAAGCCGCCGATCTCCTCCCCGCGCGCCTTGTCGCGCAGGCTCTTCGGCCGCGCCACCGTGGTGTTGGCCACGATCATGCCGTCGACGCGGCGCGAGCGCGCGACCTGAACCACCTCGTCAAGCTGGGCGAGGCTCAAATCCGGCGCGATCTTCAGGAGCACCGGGGTGTCGCCCGCCTTCTGCCGCACGCGCTCGCGCGCGTCGATCACCCGCGCAAGCAGGTCGTCGAGGATCGCCGCCTGCTGCAGATTGCGCAGGCCCGGCGTATTGGGCGAAGAGACGTTGATGGTGAAATAGCTTGCGACCGGCGCGAAGGTCTCGATCAGGCGCACATAATCGGCGACACGATCGGGTGAATCCTTGTTGGCCCCGACATTGACCCCGACAATGCCTCCGTGATGGGCGCGCGAAGCAAGCCGGCGCAGCACCGCCGGCGCGCCATCATTGTTGAAGCCCATGCGGTTGATCACGGCTTCGTCGCGATCGAGCCGGAACAGCCGTGGCCGCGGGTTGCCGTCCTGCGGCTTCGGCGTCACCGTGCCGACCTCGACGAAGCCGAAACCGAGCCGCAACAGCGCATCCGGCGCCTCGGCGTTCTTGTCGAAGCCCGCGGCTATCCCGATCGGATTGGGGAAATTGAGGCCGAAAGCGCGCACGGCGAGCTTCGGATCGTCAGTGCGCGGCCGCGTCGGCGGCAGCAGTTTCAAGCCCTGGATCGCCAGGCGATGGGCATCTTCCGGATCGAACCAGCGGAGCAGCGGCAGTGAGAAGGCATCGAAGGCGCGGATCACGGCTCGAGCTCCGGTATTGCGTGAGAGCCGTCCGCCCGCGCGGGCAGCTCGCGGACGCCGCGGACCGCGCCAAGCCGGAGCTCGCCATAGAGATGCGGAAACAGCTCGTCATTGCGCGAACGCTCCCAGCGCAGCGCAGCACCCAGAGCATCGCCATCGACCTCGACCAGCAACAGGTCCTTCTGCCCGGCAAAATGTTTTCGCGCGGTCTCGGCGACCTGGGCGGCGGTGGAGAAGTGAATGAAACCGTCACGCGCATCGTCGGCGCTTCCCCGGTACACCCCGCTTGCCTCGGCCTCGCGCCAGGCCGAAACGGAACAAATCTTATAAATTTTGACCACGAGCTCTGCCGGAGCCTCTCGCCTGAATCTGTTGGTGATTTTCGACCGTATCGACGGCCTCGGCACAACTCAAGGGGCGGCGTTCGGGACGCTCCCGCGAAATCGGAATGCCGGTGTGTGTGGAGGGAGTGACGGGTCTCGGCGGCCCCGCTTGCGCGTGGCAGCCGCGCACGCGCAAGTCAATCCGGCGAGTTAAGCGCCGAGCGAACTGGGCCACACGTCAAGAGACGCGCCCAGCTCGAGAGGCAAAACGTCGATCGCGCCAGCCGGCGGCGCCGCCGGTCTTCAAGAGGCGTAGTCCGGCTCCTTGCGGTCCAGCATGCGCTTGAGGGCGTCGAAATGCCGCTGCGCCGGTCCTGGATTGTATCGTCGCTCGCCGGCAAAAGTCCGCCTGGTCTTCTCGATCACCTGCTCGGGAAGCTTCTTCAGCTTCTCGCCGGTCCACATCGCGTAGATCTGAACCTGCGCCGCGCGCTCGATGTAATAGAGCCGGTCATAGGCTTCCGCGACCGTCTCGCCGATGGTGCTGATGCCGTGATTGGCCATGAACAGCACGGTCTTGTCGCCGATCACTTTCGCCAGACGCTCGCCTTCTTCGGGCTCGAAGGCCGGGCCCGCGTAGGCGTCGTCATACGCGATCTGACCCATCATCCCGACTTCGGTCTGCCCGATCTCCTTGATGCGCGGGTCCTCCAGCCGCGTCAGCGCGCTCGCAAAGGGCATGTGGGTGTGGAACACGGCCTTGGCCTGCGGCAGGGCCTTGTGGATCGGCGCATGAATGCAATAGCAGGAGCGCTCGACATCGCCCTCGCCGCGCTTGACCTGGCCGTCCTCGATGCCGACCTCCATGAAGGAGGACGCCGTGACCTCCGACCAATGCATGCCGAACGGGATCTGATAATAGCGGTCGCTGCGGCCCGGCACGACCAGTGTGAGATGATTGAAGATCCCCTCACTGAAGCCGTGGATAAAGGCGAGCCGATGCGCCGCCGCCAGATCGACCCGCGCCTGCCACTCCTCGGCGCTGCAATCGGCAAGCGTCTGCGGCGAAACCCTGAACTGCATGGCGTCCTCTCCTGTTGATATGGCTGTCGCCTCCTTTGCCGGTTCAAATGAGCCGGTGGACGACTATCCTTGTGGCGGTATTGTAGCTCAGTCCGGACAGCGGGCCGTTGAAATTGCCGCAGATCGCCCATCTCGCTTTGCAGTTTCAGTCCGCGGCGCGACTTCGATTAATCTTCCAGCGAGGATGGTTTCATGCCGCCAAACGTTGCCAATATCGAGCGTAAGAGCATTGCCATCGTCGGTCTCGGCAGCATCGGCGGCGTCATCGCCGGCGTGCTCAGCGTGGTCGATCGCTATGACATCATCGCCTGCGTCAGGCATCCGATCGAGCGCTTGACTGTCGAGCGACCGGAGGGCGGCATCGAGGTACCCATCTCCACGCTGACCGATCCGGCCCTGGCGAGACCGGTGGACTGGGTCCTCTTGTGCACCAAGACGCAGGACACGGCAGCGAGCGGTGCGTGGCTGACGCGACTTTGCGGCGAGAGGACACGGGTTGCGGCGTTGCAGAACGGCATCGGCCATGCCGAGCGTCTCGCGCCCTTCGTCGGCGATGCGACCGTCGTTCCGACCATCGTCTATTACAATGGCGAGCGGCTCGCGCCTGACCGTGTCCGGTACCGGCGCGGCGGCGATTACGATTTCGCGGTCAGCGACGATGCCGCCGGCCAATCGTTCGCCGCGCTCCTGGACGGCACGTCGATGCGAGTGCTCTGCAGCGGCGACTTCAAAACGCTGGCGTGGCGGAAGCTCCTGGTGAACGCGGTGGCCAACCCTGTCTCAGCGCTCGCCGTGCAGCGCAATGCGGTGTTTCGGCGCGAGGACGTGCAATCGCTGTGCCTGGCGCTGCTTGAAGAGGCTGCCGCCGTCGGGCGGGCCGACGGCGCGCAACTCGCCGCGGACGAGCCGGCGCAATCGATCGCGCGCTTGCTCGCCATTCCGCCGGACGCCGGCTCCTCGATGTATTTCGATCGCGTCGCGGGACGACCGCTGGAGGTGGAAGCGCTCACGGGCGCCGTTGTCGCGCTCGGCGAGCGGCACGGCGTGCCGACGCCGCTATTGCGCATGCTGCTCACGCTGACGCGCGCGGCGAGCGGAGGCATGCCGGCAGTATCGTAGTCCTAACGTGGTCGTCCCGGCTCGCGCTTCCGCCTTCGCTCTTCGAGCTACGGCGGACAAGTCGCTTGGCCGGGACGACGGCGGAGTGAATTACGCCGATCTTGCCAGTGCGCCGTCGATCATGTTGACGGCGTTGCCAATCCCGTAGACAGCGACAAAGGAGCCGAAGCGCGGGCCCTTCTCCTGGCCGAGCAGCACCTGGTAGAGCATGTTGAACCAGTCGAGCGACACGCCGGGCCGGCCGTCCTTGCCCTTTTTCACGGGATCGAGGAACGGCTCGCGACGGCCGATCTCGTAGACGACGTTCTGGATGTCTTCCGCGGACGAGTCTGCCGGCAGGTTCGACAGCGCATCGCGCAGGTCCTGCAATGCTGCGCGCTCGCTCTCGGTCGGCTCGCGGAACTTCTTCGCGGGTGCGACGAAGTCGCGATAGTAGTTGATGGCATAGCCCACCATGGCATCGAGCCTGGGATGCGTCTGCGGCGTCACGCCCGGGCGATAACGGCCGATGAAGCCCCACAGCGTCTCCGCATTCTCCGCATTCGAGGACGACACCAGCGTCAGCAGGAGCTGGAAAGTGACGGGCATATCCGCCTTGGGCGGACGACCGGCATGGATGTGCCAGACCGGATTGCCGAGCCGTTGCTTCACCTCCTGCTTGGGAAAGGCCTCCAGGAACTGGTAATACTCATCGACATTGCGCGGGATGACGTCGAAATAGAGCCGCTTCGCCGCCTTCGGCTCGCGATACATGAACAGCGACAGGGATTCCGGCGGCGCATAGCGCAGCCATTCCTCGATCGTCAGGCCATTGCCCTTCGACTTCGAGATCTTCTGGCCCTTCTCGTCCAGGAACAGCTCGTAGTTGAAACCCTCCGGCGGCGTGCCGCCGAGCGCACCGCAGATCTTGCCCGACAGCTTGACCGAGTCGATCAGGTCCTTGCCGGCCATTTCATAGTCGACACCGAGCGCGTACCAGCGCATCGCCCAGTCCGGCTTCCATTGCAGCTTGCAATGCCCGCCGGTCACCGGCAGCGTAACGCGCTCCTTGGTCTCCGGATCGTCGTAGGAGATGGTGCCGGCCTTCGCATCATGCGCGATGATCGGCACGTAAAGCACCGCGCCGGTGCGCGGGCAGATCGGCAGGAACGGCGAATAGCTCGCCGCGCGCTCCTCGCGCAATGACGGCAGCATGATCGCCATCACCTTGTCGATCCGCTCCAGCATGCGCAGCAGCGCCGCGTCGAAGCGGCCCGAGGTGTAGTAATCGGTCGAGCTCGCGAACTCGTAGTCGAAGCCGAACTGATCGAGGAATGCGCGCAGCCGTGCATTGTTGTGCGCGCCGAAGCTGGCATGAGTGCCGAACGGATCGGGCACGCGCGTCAACGGCTTGCCGAGATTCTTCTCCAGCATCTCCTTGTTCGGCACATTGTCCGGCACCTTGCGCAGGCCGTCCATGTCATCGGAGAACGCGAGCAGGCGCGTCTTGATCTTGTCCTCGGTGAGCACGCGGAAGGCGTGGCGCACCATGGTGGTACGCGCGACCTCGCCGAACGTGCCGATATGCGGCAGGCCGGAGGGACCATAGCCGGTCTCGAACAGCACCTCGTCCTTCGGCGTCTTTTTCAGCCGCGCGACAATCGCTTTCGCCTGTTCGAACGGCCAGGCGGTGGATTGTTCGGCAACCGCGCGCAGGTCACCCGCGCTGATTGGGGCGGCAAGATCGATCGTGGACATTTTGAGTACGGTTCTCCAAAGGCCGCGGAAATTAGCCGTTCCGCGCCAAAATGCAAAATGACGGCCTGTAGCATTCCGGGGCGATGCGCCAGCATCGAACCCCGGAATCTCCAGATTCCGGGCTCGCGTCTTCGACGCGCCCCCGGAATGACGGTGTAACTTTCAGTCAGCCCGAATTTGTAGGGTGGGCAAAGGCGCATTTGCGCCGTGCCCACCATTTCCGGGTGTGGTGGGCACACTTTGATTTGCCCACCCTACAAGACTACGGCGCGCCCCGGAATGACGGTGAAAGAATCTAAAACGGGCTGATCGAAAAATAGCGCAGCCACAGGTCGGTGTAGCGGCCTTTCTCCCAGACCCGGAATAGCGCCCAGTTCAACGCCTGCCTGAGCAGATCGTTGCCCTTGCGCACCGCAATGCCGATGCCCTCGCCGAAATAGCGGCTTTCGACGAAGGGACCGCCCGAAAACGCGCAGCAATCGGCGGAATCAGTGCCGTTGATCCAGAAGGCGAGCGAGATGGCGTCGCCGAAGATGAAATCGACCTCGCCGCGCCGCAAGCCCGCGCGCAGCGCCTCGTCGTTCGGATAGGTGTGCAGTTCGGCGTCGGTGAACATCGCCTTCAGATAGGCTTCGTGCGCCGTGCCGGCGACGACGCCAACCTTCCGGCCCTCGAGATATTCGGGGCGGATTTCCGACAGCACCTGATCCTTGCGCGAGACGAAGCGCGCCGGCGCGCGGTAATAGGGATCGGTGAAGTCGACCCGGGCGCGCGTCTCCGGCGTGACCGCGATGGAGGCGATGATGGCGTCGCCCCGGTTGCTGGCGAGCGCGTCAAGCAGGGTGTCGAACCGCCGCATCTGGATGGTGCAGGTGACTTTGATCTCCTCGCACAGCGAGCGGGCGAGATCGACATTGAAGCCGGCGGGATTGCCGTCGGCCCCGGTGAAGTTGAACGGCGGATAGTCGGTTTCGGTCAGAAAGCGGATCACCGAGATGCGGGACAGGTCGGGCCGCTCCGGGCGACGCCGCGGGTCCCAGAAGCCGGGCACGGCTTGGGGCGCGGCCGCGGTTCCAGGCTTGGGCGGTGTCGTGGCCGGCGCGGGCTGGGCGGCCTGGGCCCCGCCGGACAGGAGCAAGGCCAACACGGTCAGCACCGCCCACCGGCTAGGCCGGCTGGCAGCTAGTGCTCGAGGGGATAAAGGAGCGGTCTGCACCAGGATTGGCCAAAAACATTGCGGTTGGGGTGGGCTTATAGACCTGCCTTGCGGCTAATTCGAGCGCCGTTTGTACCCGGGCAACGGGCTAAAAAGATCGCTAAAGATAGCGCTTCAGGTCGGCGGCCGCCTCTTCCGGCGTCCGCTTCAGGTTGAAGGGGCCGACGAACTTGCCGTCGCGGTCCATCAGATAGACCAGCGCGGTGTGATCCATGGTGTAATCGCCGTCCTTGAGCGGGACCTTTTTGGCGTAGACGCGGTATTCGGAGGTGACCTTCGCCACTGCCTGCGGCTCGCCGGTGAGGCCCTTGAGGTGCGGATCGAAGCTCGACAGGTAGTCCTTCATGGCCTGGACGTTGTCGCGCTCGGGATCGACCGAGATGAAATAGGCGTTAACCCGGTCGGCGTCCTTGCCCATGGCGCGCAGCACCTCGGAAATCTCAAACAGCGAGGTGGGGCAGACGTCGGGACAATGGGTGAAGCCGAAGAAGATCAGGGAGGGGCGGCCCTGCAGGCTCTTTTCGGTCACGGTCGCGCCGCTCTGGTCGGTCAACTGGAAGGGGCCGCCGATCGCAACCGGCGTGGCCACGCCGCGAACGCCCCCAAGGGCCCAGAACATCAAAAGAAGTCCGATCACGAGGCTTCCGCCGAAGGCGGAGGCAATCACCAGCGGGCGCTTTGTCCGATCCATCTTGAATTTTCCCCTGAACCCCGCTCAGAAACAGCCGGCGATACCGGCCGCGATTGTCTCGAAGAACACCGCGGTCCCATAGCGGAACCACAGCGCCAGCGCGGCAACGAGAACAAGGACGGCAATTGCGCCGCCCGCAACCACCGCAAGACGCCCGCCTCGGCGGGCGGACAGCGCGGCGGGGAGCTCATCGGGGCTGGAAAGTGGCAGGGCCATGGCGAGGACATAGGCCCCGCCCGCCGAGACGGCAAGCGCTGCTTGAAGCGACGCCGATCACTTTAAGGCATGCTCCAGAGCCGGAGGGCCGCGTTAGCGTCGCGTGGAAATGGCTGCGTCAGCTAACAAACACGACGCGCTTGCGCGCAGATCATGCTCGAGCAAGAGGATGAGATCATGATCCGATTTCGTCCAATCGGATCATGATCTGGTCGCGAGCAGGAGTCAGTAGCGAGAGAGGGAGTTCGAGCGCAGCGCTGCAGGCGTCGCCGGTGCCGGCGCCGGTACCGCCCTGCCCGACGCGGCCTGCGCATCCATGTAGCAGGGCCGGTACATGGTCTGCAGTTCCCGGCCGCGCAGGAAAATCATCCGCGGCGTCAGCCCGCCGCGGCGGGCAATCCAGCGCCGGATCTGCGTCGGATACATGGAGTAGAGCATCTGGGTGGCTTCGGGGTTGGTGATCGCCCGGCCGCCGGAACCGAAGTCCCAGGCCGCGTGGAAGCCCAGTGTCGCGTGGGAGGTGACGCAAATCCTGTCGTGGGGAATGGCGCCGAGCACGATGGTGCAAGCGGAGGCGCAGAGACCGTCAATGACCACGGTCTCACCCGAGGACCGCAGGTCCTGATACCTGTCGACGTAAGTTCCAATGCGCCCCCCGCGGTCATCAGCGATACGGACCGCCGCATGGCTTGCCCCCATGGCCGCCAGCAAGAGAACGGCCGCAAGCAACCCCGTCACAATTTTCATGTCCCTGCCCCGGTTCACGATTTGAGTTGAAGCCGAATCTTTTCGTCTTCAGTGATGCAAAATTGAGGCTAGCGTCATGCGACTTCGCGGTTTTGTCTAGGCGGGCCCATCTCGCCAAAGGAAATTCAAATCGGGTGTTGCACGCGCGCTGCACTCAGCCATTCAAACGTCCCGAAAAAGGAACGAGTTAGCGGTTCCCCAAAGCGCTGCGCCAGCGCAGGGATCGCAACCACGTTCGCCGGAACATTCCGGTGCGACCATTTCCAGGACAGCGGGAGGTTGTGCAGAACAACACGGCAAAAAAAAGCCCCGGAGTCTCGCTCCAGGGCTTTTTCTTTGCATTCGAAGAAACGACCGGCGGGGCGGCTTGCCTGCGCCTTAATCGTGATCGTGCTCGTGAATGATCACCTTCCGGTCGGGCTCCTCATGCTCCTTTTTGATGATGGTCGTCCGCTCGCCCGGTTCGTCTTCCCGTTTAATTACGGTGGTGCGGTCGCGATCATGCGACTCGCCGACCGTCACGCCGGGATCCGGGGGTGTCACACCGACACCGACCTGCGCGTCGTCTGCCATTGCCGCTGGGGCTGCAAGCGCGATGCAGGCGGTCGCGGCCAATGCAACTGCCAATCTCATGTCTGATCCTCCGGTAACTGCCCGCGCGATAATTCGAGGCGCCGGACGCCAGTTCCATGATCCGGTGCAGAGACAACGCATGGCAGGGCATGGAACCAGGCTCATGGGAGGCCAAGTCACCCGATCCAAACGCATGACCTCCGGGGTAATCGATTTGCTGGGCTTAAGCTTCGATAGTCGGTCTCGCCGTTGCATCGGCTATGTCAGAAGGAGGACCGAATGACCGACATCAACAACATCGCGAAGGGCTATATCGAGCTTTGGAACGAGCGGACGCCGAGCCGCAGGCGGGAGATGCTGGCGACCACCTGGACGGCTGACGCCACTTACGTCGATCCCTTGATGAGCGGCGAGGGGCATGAGGGCGTCGACGCGCTGATCGCGGGCGTTCAGCAGCGCTTTCCGGAGTTCAGGTTCAAGCTGATCGGGGAGCCGAACGGTTATGGCGATCGCTTGCGCTTTTGTTGGGGGCTCGGACCCGACGGCGTCGATAGCCCGATCAAGGGAACCGACTTCGCCGTGCTGAAGGACGGCCGCATCCAGAGCATCACCGGCTTTTTGGATCAGGTGCCGCAGAGCGCGTGAGGCGGAGAAGCGAGCGGCTGTCCGCGCATCAGCGGGCGGCCGCGCGCCCGCCGCACCGCGTCCACGCGGAGCGCAACGCGCCATCCCCGCCCGAAAGTCTCAAGCTCCCGGGCGCCGGCGCGAAGCGAGATTTTCAGGCCGCTGCCGAAGGGGAAGCAGCGGGTCCGGCCGCTTTCGCAAGCGTGTCGCGAAGCATCTGCTCTTTCTTCTCGTCGAGCGACGTCTTCAGCACCACGCCCCCGTCATCCTTGATTTCGTTCAACACCTTGTCTGCGGTCATTTGCTTGATCAGCACGAACAGAACCGCATCTCCCGGCTTCACGCTGGATGCAAGTTCCTTCATGAATTGATCCTGGATGCCGAAATCGGTGAGCGCGCCGCCGATTGCGCCGCCCGCAGCGCCAAGAGCGACGCCAATGAGCGGATTCATGAACAACAATCCGACCAACAGGCCCCAGAAGCTTCCCGTGGCGGCGCCCATCGCGGTCGTGTTGACCATCTGATTGAGCTTGACGGAATCCGCATCCGTCTTCACCGCGATGACGGCGTCACCGATCGAGATCAGATATTCGCGCTGCAGCTTGAGCAGTTTCTGCCGAACTTCTTCGGCCTTGGCTTCGGACGGGTACACAATCGCAACAAGGTCTGACATGTCTACGCTCCCGTGACGATTTCGATTTGCTTCCCCTGATTGGCTCCCCCCGAACAACAACCTCCGTGCCCTTCGCGCGGCGAAGTTAACACGGGCCACGGCAGCGACTTCGCCAATTGCCGCCACGCACATTCACAATTAGGAGATGAGTGCACTTATTCGATTCAATCAGTGAGCAATGCTGTCCTATGATGTCGCTCACCGGCGCCGACATCCGCGCGTCACAGGGATTGCGAACGATACGCCGGCAAGCTCGCCGCCGGGATCAGGAGGAACTGCAGCTACGCGTCTCCGCCGCCCCGGCAAATCCGGTTACACTTACGACGTCCGATCGATGGCGGACGGCCCGCGCAAGAGGAACAAGCCGGGCGCGCAAGATGGCCGACAAGGGTCCCGCGGAGAATTGCGATGTCGCAGGAGAGTGGCCATGCCACGACACGGCCTCCGGTTCTGATCGATCTTGCGCTGCAGGGCGGCGGCTCACACGGCGCCTTCACCTGGGGCGTGCTCGACCGCCTGCTTGAGGAGCCCTGGCTTCGCATCGAAGCCATTTCGGGGACATCGGCCGGCGCGATGAATGCCGCCGTGCTCGCCGATGGCTGGACCGCTGGCGGCGCGGCGGGCGCAAGGGCAGCGCTCGACGCATATTGGCGCAGGGTCTCGCGCGCGGCGGCATTCAGCCCGTTGCAGCGTTCGCCGGTGGATCGGCTGTTCGGCCGGTGGTCGCTCGAAAACTCGCCGGCCTATCTGGCGTTCGATTTGATGACGCGGCTGTTCTCGCCCTATCATCTCAATCCGCTCGATCTCAACCCGCTCCGCGGCATTCTCGCCGAGAGTATCGATTTTGATCGCCTGATCCGCTCGCCGATAAAGCTCTTCGTCACCGCCACCAGCGTGCGAACGGGCCGCGGACGCATTTTCCGCAATGCCGAGATCTCCGCCGACGTGCTTCTGGCGTCGGCGTGCTTGCCGACCATGTTCCAGGCCGTCGAGATCGAGGGCGAGTATTACTGGGATGGCGGCTATGCCGGCAATCCGACCATCACGCCGCTGGTGCGCGAAAGCGACGCGCATGACACCATCCTGGTGCAGATCAATCCGCGCGAGCGGACCGATGTCCCGCGCACCGCGCACGACGTGCTCAATCGGCTCAACGAAATCTCGTTCAATTCACCACTGATGAAGGAACTGCGGATGATCGCGCTGCTTCGGCAGGTCGCCGATCCCGGTCACGGCGAAGGCGCGCGCTGGGCAGAGATGCGCATCCATCGGATCTGGACCGACAAGCTCGCCGTGTTCGGCGCGTCATCGAAGCTGAATGCGGAATGGGCCTTTGTTTCCATGCTCAAGGACGTCGGACGCCGCAGCGCCGATCAATTCCTCGACCATCACGCCGCGGACGTCGGGACGCGATCGACCGCCGATCTCGATATTCTCCTGCAAGAGTGCTGAACCCATGATCGCCTTTGGCCTGGTTGGCATCCTGATCGGTCTCGGCCTTCTGATCTGGCTCTCCTATCGCGGCTGGAGTGTGCTGATCCTGGCGCCGCTCGCGGGCATGATCGCCGCGCTTTTCTCTGGAGAACCGCTGCTCGCGCACCTGACGCAGACCTTCATGGCCAGCGCCGCCGGCTTCGTCGCCCAATTCTTTCCGCTGTTCCTGCTCGGCGCGCTGTTCGGCAAGCTGATGGAGGACAGCGGCTCGGTCGCGGTGATCGGGCGCTATGTCACGGAACGGCTCGGTACGCGGCGCACCGTGCTTGCGGTGGTGCTTGCCGGCGCATTCGTGACCTATGGCGGCGTCAGCCTGTTCGTCGCCTTCTTCGTGCTTGCCCCGATGGCGCAAGAGCTGTTTCGGTCCGCCGGCATTCCGAGGCGCCTGATGCCCGCGGCCATCGTGCTGGGCACATCCACCTTCACCATGTCGGCGCTTCCAGGAACGCCGTCGATCCAGAACGCGATCCCGATGCCGTTCTTCGGGACCACGCCGTTCGCGGCGCCCGGGCTTGGCATTATCGCCTCGCTGATCATGCTCGGCTTCGGAGTCTGGTGGCTTGGCCGGGAAGAAGCGCGCGCTCAGGGGCGCGAGGGATTCGGGGATGGCGAACCGCCTTCAGGCGAACGGCTGGCGACCGACCTGCAGCTCCGCGAGCGCGCCACGACGGCGCGCGAATTTGACCCGCCGGAGATCACGCGCGGCAAGCCGAGCGAGGCATCGCTGAGCATTCTGCCGGCGGCACTGCCGATCCTCGTGGTGGTGTCGGTCAATCTCTTGATGTCGACACTGGTGCTGCCGTGGCTTGATACGTCCTTTCTTGCCGAGGCCCGCTGGGGCGAGACGTCGCTTGCGGCCATCGGGGGCGTCTGGTCGGTGGTGACGGCCCTGGCCTGTGCGATTGTGACGGTGCTCGCGATCAACTATCGCCGCCTGCCCACGATCCGCGAGTCGATCGACGCGGGCGCGAATGCATCGGTGCTTCCCGCCATGAGCGTGGCGAGCCTGGTCGGGTTCGGCGCCGTAGTGGCGGCGGTGCCGGCCTTTGCGGTCGTGCGCGACGCGGTGCTGGGGATCGAAGGCGGCCCCTTGGTGTCGCTCGCAATCTCGACCAACCTGCTGGCGGCACTGACCGGCTCGGCGTCGGGCGGCCTGACCATCGCGCTCGACGCGCTGGCGCGAACCTATCTCGAGCGCGCGGCGGACATCGGCATGTCGCCTGCCCTGTTGCATCGCGTGGCCGTGATCGGCGCCGGAACGCTCGACAGCCTCCCGCACAATGGCGCGGTGATCACATTGCTCGCCGTCTGCGGATCGAGCCATCGCGAAGCTTACCGCGATATCGTCATCGTCGGCATTGTCGGACCGATCATCGGCCTTGTCGCGGTGATGCTTCTCGGCTCGGTGTTTGGATCGTTCTGAGATGATCCGTTGCCATCAGTTCGGCGGCGTCGAAGCGCGGTCGTCGCCCTGGCTCAGCCAAAAGGCAAGGCCAAGCCCGATCAGCAAGACCGCCGCCAGCACGAAGAAAATGACGGATTGCTGCAGCCAGGAAATGGCCGGCACCGTGACCGCCATGGCAATGCCGAGAAAGCAGATTCGAAGCGAGAGCAGGCTGACGCCCGCCAGGACCGTGCCGAGCGCAAGCAGGGTCAGAAGCACCAGGCTGGTCGCGGGGGTCGGCAACAATTGCTGGACGCGCGACACCAGCACGATGTTCATGGCGATGAGGACCGCTACCCAATGAACGGCCTGGGTCCAGATCAGGTGAAAGCGCGCGTCTCTGCTGTGGAGCTCTGGCCATTTGGTCACGACGCAGACCACGCCGATGGCAAGCGCCAGAAACTCCCAATAGCCGACCAGCGGCTGGTGCGAGATATTCGTGTAGGCGACGCCCGCGATCGCAAGCACCAGCGCGACAATGAAGGGAAGCTGCCGCCACAGCAGCTTGATCAAGCCCGAATGGGTCGAGGACGCGGTCTCATTCCGATGCACATCAAGGTCGCTCATGGGCCACCCAATCACATCTCAAACCGGACGCTTTCGCAACGCTGAAAGGCTCCACGTCCCGGACTCCTATCTCTGGTGGCGGCCCGGCCAAAGCGTCCATGCGATGCCGCCCGACTTCACCGGCATGCCCTCCACGGGCGCGCCCAGCCTGTCCCCGAGGCAGTCCTCGACATAGAATCGAAGAACGGCGACGCGGCCGATCGCGACCAGCGGCATGGCAAGCGCAATTCCCATGACGCCGAACAAGGCACCCAGCAGCACGATGGCCACCAGCGTCCAGGCCGGCGGAAGCTCGACCGCCTGACGCTGGATCAGCGGGCCGATCACATAACCTTCGAGCGACTGCACCGCCGTATAGATGCCGACCGCCCAGACCATCACTGAAAGACCGAGAGGCATCGCCACCAGGCCAATCGGGACCGCGGCGACGATCGGCCCCAGATAGGGAATGAAATTCGAGAGGCCCGCTTGCAGCCCGAGCACGAAGGGACCCGGTAGCCCGATCAGATAGAGGATTGGCCACACGCACAGGGTCATGAGAACGATGCGGATCACCTGTCCGACGAACCACAGGCGCAGGACGTTCCCCATCTCGTTCATCACGTCCCGCACGCGGGCGCGGTACGGCCGCCGTATGAGCAGGACCAGGCTTTCGCGGTAGCTTGCGGGATCGAAGGCGAAGAGGATGCCGAGGAAGAGGATGACGAGAGCATCCGTCAGAAAATTCGATGCGGTCCCGATCACCATTTGTGCGTGACTGAAGAACCTGCCCTGATCGGAAAAGAACCAGCGCGTGAAGTCGCGGCCGCCTTCGGGGCCGAACAGGTCCACGCCGAACGACAGCAGATGCGCCTGTAACACGTCGAGCTGCGTATCCATGACTTTCAGGAGAAGACGCGTCTGCTCGGGCAGCTTGCCCGCTCCCCATACGAGGGCGAAGGCAAGAAGCGCCGTCAACAGCAGGACGACCAGCGTCAGCCGCCAGGGACGATTGACCGGAAGGACGGGAGCAAGCGCGAGGGCGCAGGCATCCAGGAACGATGCGAACAGCACGCCTGCGAAAATGACGAGCAGGCTGGAAACCGCCTTCCAGGCCAGGAACAGGCAGACGCCGGCGGCGAGCAAGGTGAGACCAGCCGTTAGTAAGTTGAGACGACCAGCACGCGCCGCTTCATCGGCTGGATTGTCGCCTGAGGCAGCGTCGCGAATTCGATCCTGTCCTGGTGTGGGATCATTCATCGGTCGCTCAAATCACATGGATGTCCCCGCTATTTCGATGTCCTCAATGCGGCGTCAGCTCAGCCTCAGGTTTGGCATCTTGCCTCCATAAAGCTGCGCGTGTCCATGCAAGCCGGCCAGGAAATCGCAGCTTCGTGAGCGCTACCCTCGCCCGGCGGTTGGAGCAGCGCCACGGCATGGAGCTGAAGCCAGCGAACGGCGCTGACCTTCACGGTGCGGCGAGGCCAACCGCCGATCTGCCGCGACATCACCGCGGCGGATCATTCCAGTACACGAGCATGTGACCAATTTTTTGTACCAAATCGCATATTAATCAGCAAAACGCGATATGCCGGTCGCAAGACTGCGTGGCAACGGAGATAGTAATGGCACGGGCTAGCTTCAACGACGCTGAGAGCAGGCAGACGGAGGCGGTTTTACGCCGCTTCAACCAGGTTTTCATAACTCACGATCCCGCGGCGCTGGCCGAGCTGGTCGCCGACGACTGCATCATCGAAAATACGCAGCCCGCGCCCGACGGCTCGCGGCACGAAGGCAAGGATGCCTGCGTCGACCTCTGGACACGAATTGCGACCACCTCAGGCGTCCATTTCGAACCGGAAAGCATCATCGCCCGCGGCGACCGCGGCGAAATCCGGTGGCGGCTGATCTGGGGGCCGGATCGCCTGGACTCCGTGCGCGGCGTCAACCTGATGCGCGTGCGCGATGGGCGGATCGTGGAAGTCCAAGGCTATATCAAGGGTCCTTGAACGGTCAGACTTGGAGCGGGAATAGAACCGTCAGCTCCGCGCTTAAGTCTTGTTTTCGTCGCTCGCGGGTAAGTTTGCCGCGGAAAGGAATAGCGGGCGTAAGCGATGGACCTGGCAATTGCAAGGCGAACATCGCGCAATTTGCCAGGCTGCTGGGATCCGAGACCGACGAGAAGAAGCGTGGTACCCTAAAGCGCCTGCTGGCAGATGAAGAATTAAAGCTTGCTGCCGCGCTCAAACGTCGAGACGAACGAAAGATCCGCTGACGCAGGATGGGTCCACTCCCGCCAATGCGTCGGGTGAACATCGATCTGTTCGTCGGTCTCCGACTTGATCCAGCCACGAAGAATGCGACGGCACGGAAACACCAGCGCGTGCGGCCCCTCCGCATCAATAACGGCAAGCTCGAGATCCCGAGCGAAGGGAGCGAATGCTATGGGCTGCCAGTTCATGCCCAAATCAGTCGCCGGGCCGGTGGAGCGCATCGGGAAGGGGCTGATCGCCGAAGTCGATAACCGATTTGCGAAGGATGCGGCCCGTCGGATCAGTCGCCAGCCGCGCGCGGCGGTTCCGGTAGAAAAAGGTCAGGCGGAATTCTCCGGCATGCTCATCGACGCCGCGTTCGCAGGCGCTCGTGATTTTGCCTTCGCGCATCAAAGCCGGCACCCGTGGTGCAGGTATGTGCAGAAGCTCGCCGATCAGCACAGCATCGACCAGGAATGTGTTGTCGCCGAACTCTATGGCGCGTTCGGACGATGTTGAAGGTTCGGCGTTTTGGCAGCTCTCGATCATCGCATTTCTCCTTGTCGAGGCATTTCAACAAAGAAACATTTATAATTCATCTTATCGGCAAGAGGTCAACCATGACCATTCCGTTCCGGCTGGAAGGCCGAGCAGAATCGCTACCCCCGCCGGGAGCCCAGCGCGACTATCTGAAGCCGGCCGAGCGAGCCCATTTCGAGTCGCTGATCCGCGAGGATTTTGAGCGCTGTCATCCGGGCGAAACGTTTAGGATATCAAATGCCGGGCGTTGTTTTCGAGGGGAGACAAGGGACTGCTTGGCGATTGGACGGCGGTCGCGGCAAGCCGAGCCGCGGCCGGTTGCGTCAAGACGCCGTCTGCGCTCGGCCGCCTGACCGCGCGTTCCGCCTTGCCGATCACGCCGCAGGCCGCACACCAAAATCCTTCGGCCCCAGCATCAGGTCGGCGAGCGTGTACTTGTCGAGGACTGCATTGAACGCATCGAGGCCCTCGTGCAGGATGCCGCGGAGCCGGCAGCTCCGCGTGATGAGGCATTGATTGCCGCTGGCGAAGCATTCGACCAGAGCGAAATCAGGCTCTGTCGTTCGGACCACGTCGCCAAGCCGGATCTTGCGCGGCGGCTTCGCCAGCGTCAGCCCGCCGGAGCGTCCACGCACCGCTTTCAAAAAGCCTGCCCTGGTCAGGGTGTTTGTGATCTTCATCAGATGCGCGCGCGAGATGTTGTAGACCTCGGACGCCTCTTCGATGGTGATCAGCCGGTCTTCGTGGGCTGCCGCATACATCAGCAGCCGTAGCGCGAAATCGGTAAAGTTCGTCAGTCGCATGAAACATCCCGCCGACGCCATCGATTTAGCGGCGCAACATAAGTGTCCAGAGGGCTAAAGATACGCGTCGCCTGTATGTTTTGCAAGTTCTCCGGGCTTTGCTCTGACCGGATGCTGTGCTGGTTCATTCACAGCCATCCCCCTGCTCGATCGGTTCAGCCTGCATGTCAGGCGATGAAGCAAGGTGTTGAACCGGCGTTCGCTCTTCGCATCGCTTCGCCACGGCACAGCAAGCCGCTTCGCTAGGCGTAGAACATCGCCTTGGCCAGGACCACGATGGCGACGATGCATGTGAAGACGATGAGGTGAATGGCCTTGAAGATCGCCGGATTCTTCCTGTTCAGAGAATGCAGCGTCATGGCGCTGACGAAGCAAGCGAGGACGACGCCGGCGAGTGCAATCTTGAGCATCAGCAGGCGCCCGAATTTGCTTTCCGACATCGTCATATATAAAATATATCTTTTCTTGTGGGACCATCACCGTCGCGGGAGACGGCAGCCCTTTGCGGTCGCGGTGATCAACCCATCCTCTTGTTTTGGTGACCTACGAGCCGGCACCACCGCAGCCGAAGCGCCTCAGCGGCCCTGACCGCGCTACAGTGATGGCGGACGGCGGCAGTCTGTACGGCACGGTCGCGAGCGCGCCAAATCTGGTCGGATACCTTGTGTCGCTACGGGGAGACTGCTTGGCCGCGAAAGTGGCATCCGGAGTGACTGCCTGCATCCAGCGCGCGGAAGTCGAAACCTCGCCCTGCCTTGCACGAACATTGCATGACTGGTCCGCGCAACAGCGGGCAAATCAACCCTGTTAGGCGTAAGCTCCTGATCGAAAGGGAGAGAAAGGCTGGAGCGGGCGAAGGGAATCGAACCCTCGTATGCAGCTTGGGAAGCTGCCGTTCTACCATTGAACTACGCCCGCAAAATCAATCACTTATGTCGACTTCGCGCGTCGATCACAGGCTTTGCGTCGCCACATGAAGGTCTCCAACCTACGTTAACCAGCGGCCGAAATAAAGCCCCGGCGGCATCGCGCGGACGCGCGGTGCATGGCTATCTTCACGTACCGCATGGGATTGTCCGGCGCTGCGGCGGCCGAAAGTACATTGCCCGTTGTTGCCATCAAAGACGAGACGTTGTTGATGCTCTTTGCCGGGTCAATCGGCTTTGCGCTCCGACGGGAGACCAGGATGATATCGAACCGAGACAATTCCGAGCCGTGGACAGGCCGGTCCAGTTCGGACGGCTCCGATCATCATTCCCAAGGCTAGAGCGGGGGAGCCATGTCGGGCCCGGCCTGCTCATTCTGCGGCAAGACGCAAAGCGAAGTGATGCAGCTCGTCGCCTCGCCACCGGTCGCGATCTGCGACGAATGCGCGATGCTGGCAGTTCAGATGATCAGCATCAAACACCCCGACTGGCGCGAACGCCTCATGAGGACATTGGCTTTGCTTCCCAAGCATCCCGGTGAGACCAAGTGATGCGAGTCCCGCCGCGCGAACGGAGCCCGCTCATCGGCGCGACCTGCTGAACGTGCCCCACCGATTGCCCCGTTGCGGCTGCCTCACTAGATTTACGGCATGAGCTCCACCAGGCTGCTCCAGCGCCGGTCGATTACGGTCTCGGATTTCCGCTGCACGGCGGTTCCGGGCGAGAAGCCGTTCGTGGAGCAGCACCGCCGCCATTCGATTTCCTATGTACGCAAGGGCAGCTTCGGCTATTGCAGCCGTGGGCGCGCCCATGAGCTGGTGACGGGAAGCGTACTGGTCGGCTATCCCGACACCGAATTTTTCTGCACCCATGATCATGTCTGCGGCGACGAGTGCCTGTCGTTCTTTCTGGAGCCCGAGCTCGTGGACGCGATCGGGGGCCACGCCGATGCCTGGCAGGTCGGTGCCGCGCCGCCGCTACCCGAGCTGATGGTTCTCGGCGAGTTCGCGCAGGCCGCCGCGGAAGGCAGAAGCGATATCGGTCTCGACGAGGCCGGGCAGATTTTCGCCAGCCGCTTCGTCGAAGTGGTGTCGGGACGCACGCGAAAAGCTGCAAGAATCAGCGCACGGGACCGTCGCCGCGCGGTCGAGACAGCGTTGTGGATCGACGCGAACTCGCATCGGGAGATCGAGCTGGAGAACTCCGCCGCGCAGGCCGGCGTCAGCCCCTTCCATTTCTTAAGGCTCTTCTCGTCCGTGCTCGGCGTTACGCCGCATCAGTACCTGGTGCGCTCACGGCTGCGGCATGCCGCGCGGCTCCTGGCCGATGAAGAGCGGGCTGTCACCGACATCGCCTATGACGTCGGCTTTGCCGACCTCTCCAACTTCGTCCGTACCTTCCATCGCGCCGCCGGCGTCCCGCCGCTCAAGTTCCGACAGGCCTCGCGCGGGATGCGCAAGATTTTCCAAGAACGCCTGCGGCTCGGCTGATTAGGCTCGTCTCCATGCCGCGCGGAGTGCGCGCAACAACAAGCATTGGGAGACAAGCATGTACGACCATATCGGTCTGAAAGTTGGCAATCTCGATGCCAGCGTCCGGTTTTACACCGCGGTGCTGGCGCCGCTCGGCTATATCCTTTGTTCCAAGGACGAGAACGGCGCCGGCTTTGGTCCGAAGGGCGAGCCGGCACTATGGCTCTATCTGCACAGGGGACTGAAGAGCGAAGGTGCCCACATCGCGTTCCGCGCGCCGAGCCACGATGCGATCAAGAAGTTCCACGCCGAGGGTCTGAAAGCGGGCGGCCGGGACAATGGCGCGGCCGGAATCAGGGCCGATTACAGCCCGACCTACTACGCCGCGTTCCTGATCGACCCCGATGGCAACAACGTCGAGGCGGTTTGTACATAGGGCTCTCCGTAGCCCCTGCTACAGGCGAAAATGTTTGGAAAGCTTCAGGCCCTGCGCCTGGTAGTTCGAACCGATGCGCTGACCGTAGAGCGCATCGGGACGCGCCAGCATTTTTTCATAGACCAGTCGGCCGACGATCTGGCCATGCTCGAGGATGAAGGGCACTTCGCGCGAACGCACCTCTAACACCGCGCGGGCGCCCTGCCCGCCGGCGCCGGCATAGCCGAAACCGGGATCGAAGAAGCCGGCATAGTGCACCCGGAACTCGCCGACCAGCGGATCGAACGGCACCATCTCGGCGGCATAGTCCGGCGGCACCTGCACGGCTTCTTTCGAGGCGAGAATATAGAACTCGCCGGGATCGAGAATGAGGCTGCGATCGGAGCGCGCCGGGATCGCTTCCCAGAACTCCTCGACGGGATAGCCGCTGCGGCGATCGACATCGACCACGCCGGTGTGGCGCTTGGCGCGGTAGCCGACGAAGCCGCCCGAATTCTCGCCGGAAAGATCGACCGACAGCGCAACGCCGCCGGAGAGATCGGCGTCATCGATATCGACGAGCCGTTCCTTCGCATGCACCGCGTCGAGCTCGTCCGCATCCAGAATGGCATCACCGGTGCGGAAGCGCACCTGCGACAGCCGCGAGCCCTCGCGCAGCAGCACCGGAAACGTCTTCGGGCTGATCTCGGCATAGAGCGGACCGTGATAGCCGGCGCCGATCATGTCGAAGCGACGCGTGCCGTCGGCGATCACGCGCGTGAAGACGTCGAGCCGCCCGGTGGAGCTTTTCGGGTTGGCAGCCGCGACGATCTCCGGCGGCAGCGCCAGGCTCTCGATCAGCGGCACGATGTAGACGCAGTTCGTCTCCAGCACGGCGCCGTCGGCGAGGCTGAACTCATGCAGCTTCAATTCGTCGATCCGTTCGGCCACCGTGGCGCCGGGACCGGGCAAGAAGCTGGCGCGCACCCGGTAGGCGATGTCGCCGAGCCGCAGATCGAGGCTGGCCGGCTGGATTTGGCTTTCGACAAAAGGATAGGCCGGCAGGATCAGGCCGGAATCCGCCATCGCCGCGATCATGCGGTCGGGCAGGATGCCGTTGGCGTCTCTTGCAAGCGTGAACGACACGTCGGGATTCCCCGCGGTAAGCCTCTTCTCCATAATTCCTCAAAAGCAGGCCTTTTATCGGTTAGCCGAACCCCGCCTTGACGGAAAGGTCGGGTGCGAATAAGAGCATGACTTATCCCGTGGTGATTTGAGCCGGCCGGCTTGCAGCCACGTTAAATAAATCGCTAAACAGGCCGGGGACAGTTGTGATCCCGGCCCTGAGGAGTTTCCCAGGCCGGTTTTTTTATGGCCATTTGAAAGGATGGCCATGTTGGAGGTCACATGTCCAAGTCTACCGCTCCGTCCCACACGGCCCACCTTCGTCCCGAGACCCGCCTGGTCCATTCCGGCACGCTGCGCTCCGAATTCGGGGAGACGTCGGAAGGGCTGTTCCTGACCCAAGGCTATGTCTACGAGACCGCGGAACTGTGCGAGGCGCGGTTCAAGGGCGAGGACCCCGGCTACATCTATTCGCGCTATTCCAACCCGACCATTGCGATGTTCGAGCGTCGGATGATCGAGCTGGAGGGTGCCGAAGCCGGGCGCGCCGCCGCGACCGGCATGGCCGCGGTGACCACCGCCATCCTGGCACCGCTGAAGGCGGGCGACCACGTGGTGGCCTCCAAGCAGGTGTTCGGCTCCTGCCGTTATGTGGTGGAGGATCTGCTGCCGCGCTATGGCATCCAGTCGACGCTGGTCAACGGCCTCGACCTCGACGACTGGCAGCGCGCGGTGCGGCCGAACACCAAGAGCTTCTTCCTGGAGAGCCCGACCAATCCGACGCTCGACGTGCTCGACATTCCCGCGATCGCCGAGATCGCCCACGCCGCCGGCGCCCGGCTGATCGTCGACAATGTGTTCGCGACCCCGATCTGGCAGAGCCCACTCGCGCTCGGGGCCGACGTCGTGGTCTATTCCGCGACCAAGCACATCGACGGCCAGGGCCGCTGCCTCGGCGGCATGATCCTGTCCTCGGAAGCGTTCGTGAACGAGCATCTGCACAATTTCATGCGGCAGACCGGCCCTTCCATCTCGCCGTTCAATGCCTGGGTGCTGCTCAAGGGCCTCGAGACGCTCGCAGTGCGCGTGCGCGCGCAGACGGACAATGCGGCGCGCGTTACCGACACACTTGCCAAGCATCCGAAGATTGCGCGGCTGGTCTATCCCGGGCGCGAGGATCATCCGCAGGCCGCGCTCGTGAAGAAGCAGATGCGCGCAGGCTCGACGCTGGTCGGCTTCGAGGTGAAGGGCGGCAAGGCGGGCGCTTTCCGCTTCCTCAATGGCCTCAAGCTCGCGCGCATCTCCAACAATCTCGGCGATGCCAAGAGCCTGGTCACGCATCCCGCGACCACCACCCATCAGCGGCTTTCACCGGAAGCCCGCGCCGAGCTCGGCATCAGCGAGGGCTTCATCCGCTTCTCGGCGGGGCTCGAGCATCCGGACGATCTGATCGAGGATGTCACCGCTGCGCTGGCGAAGGCGTAAGCCCGCGCCCACACTCTCGTTGTCGTCCCCGCGAAAGCGGGGACTCATAACCCAGGCGGTAGTTGTTGCGATGGCTCGTCGTTCCAATTCGCCCAATAACTGCCGCCTGGGTTATGGGTCCCGGATCTGCACTCGCTTCGCTCGTTTGTCCGGGACGACGGCAGAGGGTTGATCGGCCCGGACAACAGTGACCAACTCAACGCGCAAAGTCACATCGGCCGATAGGTCTGCACCGTCGCGGGCACGTTGACGCCGATCTTGAGCTGGCCGACCGAGTGGATGATGTCGTCGCCGAGCAGTTGCGCGAAGCAGGCATAGCCCCAATCGTTCATGTGCAGGCCGTCGGCGATGACAAAACTGTCGATCGGCAACGCCTGCTGCTCGTGCCACTCCCGCATCACCTCAAAGCGCGGGAAGATGCCGATGTGATGAAGCTGCGCGACCTTGTCGAGCAAGCGGATCATCTTGCTCGCGCTTTCCGGGTGCTCGGTGACGCGCGGTGAGTATTGCAAATCGACCAGCACGACGTCGCTGCCGGCGGCCTGAATTCGCGCAACCCCGTCGTCAACCGTCTTTGCTGTAGCGTCGGGATCGAGATTGCGCAGCACGGCATTGGTGCCGACCTGCCAGATGACGAGATCGGGATGCAGGTCGATCACCGAGCTCTGCAACCGCTTCATCATTTCCGGCGCATCCTCGCCCCCGCGCCCCGCATTGATGACGGTGATATTCGCGGACGGATATTGCCGGCGCAACCGCGCCGCCAAGCGGTTCGGGTAGGTATATTCGGGCGAGCTGCTGCCGTAGCCCTCCGTCGAGGACGAGCCGAAGGCGATAATGACGACGGGCTTACCTGAGGCCAGCTTGGCCGCCACATGCGGCAACGTCCCCATCGGCTTGGCGCCGCCCTTCGGCGGCAGGCAGGGCACGCGGCTGAAGATATCACCGGCCGATTTTGCGACCTGCTTGACCTTGTCGAGCGCTTTCGCGGCAAGGCTCTTGTCGGGGCTCTTGTTCTGCGCAGCCGCGGATTGCTGGGAGGCTTGGCCCTGGTCGCCGGCTGCCGCCGTTGCGGCACTGCCCGTGTCCGCCGGCGCCGGCGTGCCGGGATGGTCAGAAGCCGCCGCCGGTTGCGACGAAGGCGCGGCCTGGACACCCTGAGCACCCGCGGAGATCGGCGCAAACAGCATGAGCGCCGCCGCGAGCGTTGCGATCGACAGCGATGCCGTTACGCAAAAAGGGCAGGAAGAACGCGAACGCAACAAACTCATCAACACGAACGTCCTAATTCTGCTGCGCCGGGCCGAGATGGGCCGCATCGAAAATGAAGTTCGACAGCGCGCGCCCGATACAGTCGTGCACGCGCTTGGCAAGGTCAGTGCCATGCACGGCGCTGTAGAGATCGAAATCGCCCTGCTCGTTCCATTGGCGCATGATCGAGAAGCGGTCAAACAACGGGATATCGTGCTCCTGTGCCACCGCGCGGATATTGTCCAGATAGGGCGAGCCCGAGATCATGGTCTCGGTGCGCGGACTATATTGGAGGTTCATCAGCACCACGTCGGCTCCCGCATTTTGCAGCGCAGTGACGCCGTTGCCGACGGCGGCACGAAAATCGTCGGGATCCGTCGATCGCATAGCATCCACGGTTCCCGTCTGCCAGACCACCAAAGTAGGGCTTTTTGCTTCCAGAAGCTTAACAAAGCTGCCGGCGGCCTCTTCCGCGGTCTGCTTCGGCGCGATCTCTACCGAGACGTTAACGGTTGCGCCCGGAAGCTTGTCCTTCAGCGCAGCCTGCAAGCGTGCCGGGTAGGCCGCATCCTGCGAGCCGGAGATCGTCGAGGAGCGGCTGCCCACGACCAGAATCTCCAGCGGCCGGCTGTTCCTGACTGCGTCCGCCACCTTGGGCAGCGAGCTTTCGGTCGACAGCAGCGAAGCCGGCACCTGGCACGCTTCGGCTTCCTCGGCACGCGCAGCCGGTGCGACCGCGACGCACGCGAACAAAGCCAGTCCCAGGATCAATCCCGATCGCATTAACCCCCTCCCGCCAAATCGGCGTTGCCGCGGGCGCCCTTTTTCGCGCTCTTGTCGGCGGAGTGTTTGTACCATGAAATCAGCCAGGCCACGCACGACATGATGACGATCCCGCAAATGCTGATGAGCGCGTGCAGCGCAGCACCGCCGGCCCCTTCGGCCAGGATGAAGTGTCCAGCGAAAGCGAGGAACACACCGAGACAGAATATCTCCAGGGAATGCTGACCGCACAGGATCATGGGCTTCAGCCAGGGCGATTTCAGCCCCGACCAGTGGCGCGGCAAGAAGCGCACCGTGATCGCGGCCAGCGCCAGAAAATGCGCGAAACGCAGCACGTCGAGATCGGTCTTGTCGATCGGATACATCCATTGCTCGATCCAGCGCGGCAACACATGACCAAGCTGCGGCACGTACCAGGTCAGCGTCACAAAGAAGGCCGCGATCAAATAGACGATGCAAACCCATAGGGTGATGTTCGACGACAGGATCCTCGACATGCGCTGCGCTCCGCCGAGCGCACACCAGGCGCCGAACACGAACAGCAATTGCCAGGCGAGCGGGTTGAACATCCAGACCCCGTTCGGATAGGCCGAGAAGGAAAGGTCATATTCCCAGGTGACGGCGTAGAGCAGCACCGACAGCGCCAGTGTCAGATCGGCCCTCCAGCGCATCAGCACCAGGATCAAGGGCAGCGACAGCATCAGCACGATGTAGAGCGGCAGCACGTCCATGTTGACGGGACGAAAACGCAGCAGCAGCGCCTGGATGATGGTGACATCGGGCTGCTTGAGAAAATCCATGATGCCCATTTCTTCCGAATAGAGCGGGTTCTCGAAGGAGGTTGCGACGTAGGAGATTTCCGCCAGGAAGATGGTGAAGAGGAAGACGTGCGCGACATAGATCTGCCACGCGCGCCGCAGGATGCGGGCGGTGGCGACGATGAAGCCGGACTCCAGCAGCGCGCGGCCATAGACGAAGGCCGCGGTGTAGCCGGAGATGAAAATGAAGATCTCGGTAGCGTCGGAGAAGCCGTAATTGCGGATGGTGAGCCAGGTCAAAAGGCTCGGCGGCAAATGATCGACGAAGATCAGCCACAGCGCGAGTCCGCGAAACAGGTCGAGCCGCAGCTCGCGCTCGCCGACCGCAGGCAGCGCAATCGAGCGCGAGCTCGCAACGGCCGCGGCGTCGCGCGCCGGCGCCTCCGCGGCAGCGGGTACGGGTAGCCCGGTCACTCGGTCGACAACGGATGCCATCAATCACCGTTCAGGCAGGCCGGCGGCAAAGCACGCCGGCGCAATGAAACGAATAATATATCCGGTCGCCCGCAGGCCAAATCGCAGGTCAGATACCGGGGTTCGAGGCCGCCGGACGGCCAGCGCACACCGGATAAATCGGAACTATGGTCAAAGCGCGGTTTGCATTTGAGGATCCTAGCCGTTTTCCGCAAGCTGCACGATTGGTTCCGTGGCGGGTTTTGGCTATGATGAGACCATGTATCGCGCCGTTACCCGCCGAATCGAAGTCACCGTCGAGCCGAACTTCATGCCTGAACGCTCCTCCGTGGAGCAGTCCCGCTATTTCTGGTCCTACACCATCGTGATCACGAATACCGGCGATGAGACGGTGCAGCTCCGCACCCGGCACTGGATCATCACCGACGCCTCCGGAAAGCAACAGGAGGTCCGCGGCGAAGGTGTTGTCGGCGAACAGCCCGTGCTCGCACCCGGCGAGCGCTTCGAATATACCAGCGGCGTCCCGCTCTCCACCGCGTCCGGCTTCATGACCGGCCGCTACCAGATGGTCAGTGAAACCGGCGAGCGCTTCGAAATCGACGTGCCGACCTTCTCGCTCGACAGCCCCGACAGCAGGCGGGTGTTGAACTAGCATCCCTGCACCGGCATCATAACGCATCCGGGCCTCATGGTTCGAGACGGCGCTGCGCGCCTCCTCACCATGAGGGCTAACCGCGCGCCACGCATGAACCTCATCCTGACGAGCCGCCAACCGGTCCGCGTAAGGAGCGGCCCGATGAGGCTCCGCGGCGTCTCGAAGGATGGGCCACGCGAAGACCGCTGCCAAGCAGCCGCGTTCTCGCAGCGAAGTTCGCGCGAGTTTTGCATCATCGAGGCCCCTCCCGAAAATCAGAGGGCGCAGGGAAGGCCGGGTGGCCGCCGCACCCGGGGTCTCCGCGCAAAAAATTGCGCGAAGCGCGCGTTGACCACAGGTACAGGCGGAGACACTCCGGCCTTCCCTGCGCGAGTGGTTTTACGGCTTACTTCGCGCTCTCCCCGGTGAGCCAGACTTTGTTGTCACCGTCATCGGCGCGATGCGAATGCATCCTCGCCAATTTAGCGCCAGCCTTGGGGCGCCAGGACCACACGACTTCGCCGTCCGCTTCACGTGTCGTTCGTCTTCAACACATCAGCGGCCACCGCATCCCGCCTCACGTTTCGTGACGATCGCGATACGCCCTCTTCATCGAGGCGGGACGCGCCAAGAAGTGCAGGTGATTTGCCCGACGGCACAAGCGCACCGGCATGCGACAGATTAACGCGACGGGCAAGCTCGCCTCGTAGGAGCGGTTGAGCGTAGCGAAACCGGTCAAAAGCAGCGCAGCCGCAATGATGGGTTTCACGTCGTTCAAGCGATCTTGCAAACCGGAGGTTCTACACCGCGCCTTCTTCCACGCCGGCTTCGTGCGGCGTGAATTGATAGACCGAGCTGCAGAACTCGCAGGTCACCTCGACCTTGCCGTCCTGCACCATCTCGGCGCGGTCTTTCGCCGCAAAGCTCTTCAGCATCGATGCGACGGCGTCGCGCGAGCAGGAGCATCGCGCCTGCAGCCGCTGTGACGAAAATACCCGTACGCCGCGCTCGTGAAACAGGCGATACAGCAGCCGCTCGCCGGAGAGATCGGGATCGATCAGCTCGACGTCCTCCACCGTCGCCATCAGCGACTGTCCCTCGATCCAGGCATCATCTTCCTTCACTTCGTGCGGGGCGGTGCCTTCGGGCGCATCGCCCGGATGCAAATCGGCCTGGCGCGCACGCTCCGGCGCCTTCGGCAGGAACTGCATCAACAACCCGCCGGCGCGCCAGCGATGCGTGGCGCGCCCATCGCCGCCGCGCCATTCCTCGCCCACCGCGAGCCGCACGCGCGTCGGAATCTGTTCCGAGCGCAGAAAATATTCATGCGCGGCATCTTCCAGGCTGCCGCCATGCAGCGCCACCAGCCCCTGATAGCGGCTCATGTCCGGACCCTGGTCGATGGTCATGGCGAGATGGCCCTTCCCGAGCAGCGCAGCGGAATCCGCTCCCGGCGTGAGCCGGTCGGCATCGAACCGCGCATAGGCGCGCAAACGGTCCGGCGCCTGGAAATCGACCACCATGAAGGAGACCGGCCCGTCGGTCTGGGTCTGCAGGATAAAGCGGCCGTCGAATTTCAGCGATGAACCGAGCAGCGTCGTCAGCACGATCGCCTCGCCCAGCAGCTTGCCGACGGGCGCGGGATAATCGTGCTTGGTCAGGATGTCGTCGAGCGTCGGCCCGAGCCGGCTCAGCCGGCCGCGCAAATCGAGCGCGCCGACCTCAAATGGCAGGATCGCGTCGTCGACTGGAACGGAGGATGGCGCCCGAACGGGGGGCTCGCGAGTGATTTTGCTGTCGGGGGATTGAGAGGTCATGGCGCTCTATCTGGGGTCGGAACGCGCGAAACGAAAGGGGTTGACCTGTGGTCGCGGGCAAGCAGCCGTCCCAAGCAGGGCCGTCGTCCTGGCGAAAGCCAGGACCCATAACCCCAGGCTTTAGTTGCGGCAGAAAGGCGTCTGCCATTCTGCTCTCTCGATAGATCACGCAGTATCGCGACGAGCGCAAGCGCTCGCGCTGGGGGTCCCGGCTTTCGCCGGGACGACAGTGTACTTGCGGCGGGTCTACACCGCGTCGAAGCACCAGGCCAAAATGCCCTTTTGCGCATGCAGGCGGTTTTCGGCCTCGTCGAACACCACGGACTGCGGCCCGTCGATCACCTCGTCGGTGACCTCCTCGCCGCGATGCGCGGGCAGACAGTGCATGAACAGCGCATCGGGTTTGGCGAGCGACATCAGCTTGGCGTTGACCTGATAGGGCTTGAGCAGATTGTGACGATGCTCGCCGTCCTTGTCGCCCATCGACACCCAGGTGTCGGTGACGACACAATCGGCGCCGCGTACGGCCTCTTCCGGATCGTTGCCGAGCACGATCGAGGCGTTGGTCGCCTTGATCCAGTCACGCATCGCCTTCTTCGGCGCGAGCTCCGGCGGGGTGGCGACATTGAGCGTGAACTTGAAGCGTTCCGCCGCATGCGCCCACGAGGCCAGCACGTTGTTGTCGTCGCCGGTCCAGGCGACCGTCTTGCCCTGGATCGGCCCGCGATGTTCCTCGAAGGTCATCAGGTCCGCCATCACCTGGCAGGGATGCGAGCGCCGCGTCAGCCCGTTGATCACGGGGACGGTAGCGTGGGCGGCAAGCTCCAGCAGCGCCTCGTGATTGAGGATGCGGATCATGATGGCATCGACATAGCGCGACAGCACGCGCGCGGTATCGGCGATGGTCTCGCCGCGGCCGAGCTGCATCTCCGCGCCTGTCAGCATGATGGATTCACCACCGAGCTGGCGCATGCCGACGTCGAACGACACCCGCGTGCGCGTCGAGGGCCGCTCGAAAATCATCGCGAGTGTCTTGCCTTCGAGCGGCTTTTGCGGCTTCTCGTGCGCCTTCAGCTTCGTCTTCATCGCGTTGCCGGCGGCCAGCATGCGGCGCAACTCCGCCAGCGGCAGCGCGTTGATATCAAGGAAATGCCGCGGCTTGCTCATTGGCTTACCGCCTGCTTCGACGGACCGCTCGACAGCGCGACGCAGGCGCGCTCGAGCATGTCGACGGATTGTTCGATCTCCGCCTCGGTCACGATCAAGGGCGGCAGGAAGCGGACCACATTGTCGCCGGCGCTGACGGTGAGCAGTTTTTGCGCCCGCAACGCCGTCACCAGATCGGCCGAGGGCACCACCGCCTTCACGCCGACCAGCAGGCCTTCGCCGCGCACTTCCGAGATGATGTTCTTGTGGCGATCCACCACCGAGGCCAGCTTCTGTTTCAAGAGCAACGATATCCTTTGCACGCGCTCGAAGAAGCCCGGCTGCAGCATGACGTCGAGCACCGCGCCGGCCGCGGCGACCGCGAGCGGATTGCCGCCAAAGGTCGAGCCATGCGAGCCTGGCGTCATGCCGGCCGCGGCCTCCGCGGTCGCAAGCACGGCGCCGATCGGAAAACCGCCGCCGAGCGCCTTGGCAAGCGACATCACGTCAGGGATCACGCCGAGGCGCTTGTAGGCGAAGAGCTCGCCGGTGCGGCCCATGCCGGTCTGCACCTCGTCGAATGCGAGCAGCAGGCCGTGCGTGTCGCAGAGTTCGCGCAAGCCCTTGAAGAAAGCATGGGGCGCGGTGCGCACGCCGCCCTCGCCCTGGATGGGCTCGATCAGGATTCCGGCCGTATGCGGCCCGATCGCCTTTTTCACGGCATCGAGGTCGCCATGCGGCACCTGATCAAAACCGTCCATCGGCGGACCGAAGCCGTCGAGATATTTGGCAGAGCCCGTCGCGGCGAGCGTCGCCAGCGTGCGGCCGTGGAATGCACCCTCAAAGGTGACGAGACGATAGCGCTCGGGATGCCCCTTGGCGGCGTGATGCTTGCGCGTGACCTTGATCACGCCTTCCATCGCCTCGGCGCCCGAATTGCAGAAGAAGACATAATCCGCAAAGCTCTGCTCGCAGAGGCGAGCGGCGAGACGCTCGCCGTCCGGGCTCCTGAACAGGTTCGACATGTGCCAGAGTTTCGTCGCCTGCTCTTGCAGCGCCTTGACGAGATGCGGGTGCGCGTGCCCGAGCGCATTCACCGCGACGCCCGAGGTGAAATCGAGATAGCGCTCGCCGTCGGTTGCGATCAGCCATGCGCCCTCGCCTCGCTCGAAGGCGAGATCGACCCTGGCGAAGACGGGAAGCAGATGCGACGCGGCGCTGTTGGTCATGACGATCACTTGGCAGTCACTGATGGGTTGCGGCCGGCGTGATGCGCGCAATTAACATGGTCGCATCAACGACCCGATCCGGAAACGAAACGTGCCGCCTTTTCAGGGCGGCACGTGAGGGCATTTTATGCACATGGGGATAAGTGTCAACCTTATCAGCACGCCTGATGCGAGCGCAGGGATTCCGTAGGATTCCGGTGGGATGCAGCAGGAATCCCGCATGGCACAAGGGTTTCTGACAACACGGAACATGTGGAAGGCGCTTGCGGACTCTTGCGCCGGAGTCACGGCATATTGTAGCGTCTTTTTCGTCGGATACGACATCTCGTGCGGCAGTTTTGATCCCAAGAGTTAGGCTGTTTGGCGTACACGTCCGGGCGCGCTTTTCGCTCCCGGCGAGCCTTAAGGGATTCTGACCGCAAGGGTTTTTGGGATTGGGCATCGCAGCGCCGGAAGAACAGGTTCGGCCGGCGTGAGGCGGAGGATGGAGTCGATGACAGTATTGACCTGGTCAGACGAGCGCGTCGAACAGCTAAAGAAGCTCTGGGAAGCCGGGCTTTCAGCCAGCCAGATCGCCGCAGAACTCGGAAACGTGACACGCAACGCTGTGATCGGCAAAGTGCATCGGCTTGGGCTCTCCGGCCGCGCCAAGGCCCCGGCGGCGGCTGCGCCGCGCCAGCGCAAGCCGCGTCCGGCCCAGCACATGATGCGGGTGTCGCGCCCGGTCTCGCGCGGCAACACGGCGCTGGCCCACGCCTTCGAGGTGGAGCTCGAGCCCGACCCCATCGCCTACGACAACGTCGTGCCGATGAGCCAGCGCCTGTCGCTCTTGGAATTGAACGAGGCCACCTGCCACTGGCCGGTTGGCGATCCCGCAAGCCCGGATTTCTTCTTCTGCGGCGGCAAGGCGCTTACAGGCCTGCCCTACTGCGCGCATCACTCGCGCGTCGCCTATCAGCCGGCGGCGGACCGGCGGCGGACGCCGGCGCATAAGCCGACGAGGTAACGACTGTCGCGGCAAAGTATCCGCTGTCGTCCCGGCCAAGTGAGCAAAGCGAGCGCCGAGCCGGGACCCATAACCACAGGCGGCCATTGTCACGCACGGCGGCACGACGAGCTGAGCTATCGCGACAACAAGGGCCTGTGATTATGGGTCCTGGCTTTCGCCAGGACGATGCCGAGTGATTGGCAGCGCTCTCGCCGCGACGACTACCGAACCGCTTACGACTCCGCCTTCGCGAAGCGGTCGTCCAGCGCGTAGCCGGCGCCGCGCACGGTGCGGATGGGATCCTGCTCGCGGCCGGGGTTGAGCAGTTTGCGCAGGCGGCCGATATGGACGTCGACGGTGCGCTCATCGATATAGATGTCGCGGCCCCAGACGCTGTCGAGCAGTTGCTCGCGCGAGAACACCCGGCCGGGATGCTCCAGGAAAAATTCGAGCAGGCGATACTCAGTCGGGCCGAGATCGATCGGCCGGCCCGAGCGGGCGACGCGGCGCTTCTCGCGATCGAGC
The DNA here is from genome assembly GCF_045571435.1 of Bradyrhizobium sp. STM 3562. NCBI lineage: Bacteria > Pseudomonadati > Pseudomonadota > Alphaproteobacteria > Hyphomicrobiales > Nitrobacteraceae > Bradyrhizobium > Bradyrhizobium sp. STM 3562. The sequence continues at coordinate 667,138 of NZ_CP120694.1, read as the reverse complement.
TCGATGTCGCCGTAGGCGAGCACGGTGGCTAGCCGCTCGGGGCTCGCGCGGCGGAGCAGGCCCTTCACGCGGGCAAGCAGTTCCGGCACCGAGAACGGCTTGACGATGTAGTCGTCGGCGCCGGTCGCAAGGCCCCTCACCCGCTCGCTCTCCTCGCCGCGCGCCGTGAGCATGATGATCGGCAATTGCTTGGTCTCGGGGCGCGCCCGCAAGCGCCGACACAGTTCGATGCCCGACAGGCCCGGCAGCATCCAGTCCAGCACGATCAGGTCGGGGACGCGCTCCTTCAGCCGCGTGTCGGCATCGTCGCCGCGTGCGACCGTTTCGACTTCATAGCCTTCGGCCTCGAGATTATAGCGCAACAGCGTGGTCAGCGCTTCCTCGTCTTCCACCACCAGAATGCGTGCGCTCATGGCTTGGAGTTCTCCATTTGCTTCAGCATGATCTGATCCGAAAAGCGGTTTCCACTTTTTCGGATCGTGCTCTAATTACCCGGGACGGCAAAGGCCGTCGTGTCGCCCTTCGGGCGCTTGTCGAGAATTTGTTGACCTTCGATCATGTAGAACACCGTTTCCGCGATGTTGGTCGCGTGATCGCCGATCCGCTCGATGTTTTTGGCGCAGAACATCAGATGGATACAGAAGGAGATGTTGCGCGGGTCCTCCATCATGTAGGTCAGGAGCTCGCGGAACAGCGAGGTGCAGATGGCGTCGACCTCCTCATCGCCCTTCCACACGCTCATCGCCGCCGGCAGGTCGTGGGCCGCATAGGCGTCGAGCACGCTCTTGACCTGCTGCTGCACCAGATCGGTCATGTGCTCGAGCCCGCGGATCAGCTTTAGCGGATGGAAATCGCTCTCCAGCGCCGCGACGCGCTTGCCCATATTCTTGGCGAGGTCGCCGATCCGCTCCAGATCGATCGCCACCCGCATGGCGCCGACGATCTCGCGCAGATCCACCGCCATCGGCTGGCGCCGCGCGATGGTGAGCACCGCCCGCTCCTCGATCATGCGCTGCATGTTGTCGATCTCGAGATCGGCGGCGACCACGCGCTGGCCGAGCGCAACGTCGTGGCGAACCAGCGCATCCACGGACTCGACGATCATGCGCTCGGCAAGGCCGCCCATCTCCGCAACCAGACGGGTCAGCTCCTGCAGGTCACTGTCGAACGCCTTGGCTGTATGTTCGGAACCCATATTCGTTCTCCTCAGCCGAAGCGGCCGGTGATGTAGTCCTGGGTGCGGCGGTCACCCGGCGACGTGAAGATCTTGCTGGTATCGTCGAACTCGATCAGTTCGCCGAGATACATGAAGGCGGTCTTGTCGGAGACGCGCGCCGCCTGCTGCATGTTGTGGGTGACGATGGCGATGGTGTAATTCTCCGACAATTCCTGGATCAGCTCCTCGACCTTGGCGGTCGAGATCGGGTCCAGCGCCGAGCACGGTTCGTCGAACAGGATGACTTCCGGGCGCACCGCCACGGTGCGGGCAATGCAGAGCCGCTGCTGCTGGCCGCCGGAAAGGCTGAGGCCGGAGGCGTTCAGCTTGTCCTTGACCTCGTTCCACAGCGCGCCGCCGCGCAGCGCCTTCTCGACGCGGTCGTCCATCTCGGACTTCGCCAGCTTCTCGTAGAGGCGGATACCGAAGGCGATGTTCTCGTAGATGGTCATCGGGAACGGCGTCGGCTTCTGGAACACCATGCCGACGCGCGCCCGCAGCAGATTGAGATCAAGCTTCGGATCGAGAATGTCGGTGTCGTCGAGCTTCAGTTCACCGGCGGCGCGCTGTCCTGGATAGAGATCGTACATCCGGTTGAAAATGCGCAGCAGCGTGGACTTGCCGCAGCCGGACGGGCCGATGAAGGCAGTGACGCGGTTGGTGCCGAGCGTCAGATTGATGTTCTTCAGCGCGTGGTGCTCGCCGTAGTAGAAGTTGAGATTGCGCGCCGTCACCTTCGCCGGAGCCTCCGGCAGATGCCCCGAGGCCGCCGGATTGGCCTTGGTACTCACGGATACGGACAGATCGTTCATTTTGCGCTCCTCTCGGCGCCAAGGATGCGCGCGCCAATGTTCAAGGCGAGCACGGTCAGGGTGATCAGCAGCGCCCCGCTCCAGGCGAGCTGCTTCCAATAGTCGTAGGGGCTCTGCACGAAGTTGTTGATGGTCACCGGCAGGTTGGCCATGGTCTTGGTCAGGTCGAGGCTGAAGAACTGGTTCGACAGCGCGGTGAACAGGAGCGGCGCGGTTTCGCCGGCAACGCGCGCGGTCGCCAGCAGCACGCCGGTGATGAGCCCCGAGCGCGCGGCGCGATAGGCGATCTTCTTGATCACCAGCGAGCGCGGCAGGCCGAGCGCGGATGCCGCCTCGCGCAGCGGGTTGGGCACGAGCAGCAGCATGTCCTCGGTGGTGCGCAGCACCACGGGGATGACGATCACCGCGAGCGCGAGCGCGCCTGCGATCGCCGAAAAGCCGCCCATCGGTACCACCACCGCGCCATAGATGAACAGGCCGATGATGATCGAGGGCGCGGAAAGCAGAATGTCGTTGATGAAACGGATCACCGAGGTCAGGCGGTCGTGCCGGCCGTATTCGGCGAGATAGGTGCCCGCGAACAGGCCGAGCGGAGCGCCGATGCCCACCCCGATCACGGTCATGATGACCGAGCCGACGATGGCATTGAGCAGGCCGCCGGAGGTCGAGCCGGGCGGCGGCGTACTCTGGGTGAAGACCTGCAGGTTGAGCCCGGTCAGGCCGTTGTAGAGCAGCGTGATCAGGATCAGCGCCAGCCAGGTGACCCCGAACAGCGCCGCGGCAACGCAAAGCGCGCGGACAATGATGTCGCGGCGGCGGCGACGCGCGTAAATCGGATTGATGACGTCACCCATGTTATTTCCCCGCCTTCTTTTCCAGGCGCAGCAGCATGAGCCGCGCGGCCGCAAGCACGAAGAAGGTCAGCACGAACAGAAGAAGGCCGAGCAGGATCAGGGCGGACTGATGCAGCCCGTCGCTCTCGGCGAATTCGGAGGCGATCGCCGCCGAGATCGTGGTGCCCGGCGCAAAGATCGAAGTGGAGATGCGGAAGGAGTTGCCGATGATGAAGGTGACCGCCATGGTCTCACCAAGCGCGCGGCCGAGCGCCAGCATCACGCCGCCAATGACGCCGACCCGCGTATAGGGGATCACCACGTTGCGCACCACTTCCCAGGTGGTGCAGCCAACGCCGTAGGCAGCCTCTTTCAGGACCGGCGGCACGGTCTTGAACACGTCAACCGAGATCGCGGTGATGAAGGGCAGCACCATGATCGCCAGGATCAGCGACGCATTGAACAGCGAAAGATAGGACGGCGGCCCGGCGAAGATCGCGCCCAGCACGGGAACCGAACCGAACGTGTCGATCATGAACGGCTGGAACGTGTAGGCCAGGAACGGGCCCAGCACGAAGAAGCCCCACATGCCGTAGATGATCGAGGGAATGCCGGCCAGCAGTTCGATGGCGATGCCGATCGGCCGTCGCAGCCATTGCGGGCAAAGCTCGGTGAGGAAGATTGCAATCCCGAGCCCGACGGGGATTGCGATCAGCATTGCGATGAACGAGGTGACCAGCGTGCCGTACATCGGCGAGAGCGCGCCGAGGATCGGCGGATCGGCCGAGGGCGCCCAGCGCTCCGTCCACAGGAACGGGATGCCATATTCCTTCATCGCGGGCCAGGCGCCGACAATCAGCGAGATGATGATGCCACCGAGGATCAGCAGCACCGAAATCGCGCTCAGGCGCGTGATCCAGTAGAAAGTGAGATCGCCCACCTTGAAGGCGCTGAGCGCCTTGGCGCGATCGTAAGGTCCGGCGGCTTCGAGTGCGTCGCTCACGTCGGTTTCAACGGCCATCTCTGCCACGCCAATCCCCTAATTTTTGTTGCGCCATCCCAGTCGCATTCGCAAGGACCCGCGCTTCTTGCCTGCCTCCCCCGGAGGAAGGGGCCCCACGGCGGGCTTTCAACACGCCTTGGCCGTACAACCGACCTGGTGCTTCGGAAGCCTCAAACCCCTCCCCCGTCGCGGGGGAGGGAGGAGACTTCGCCTTGCGTCAGAGAATTCAGCTCTTGATCTCGGACGACCAGGTCTTCTCGATCTGCTTGATCACCGACTCCGGCATCGGGATGTAGTCGAGCTCTTCAGCCATCTTGGCGCCCTTCTCGAACGAGAACTTGAAGAACTTGAGCGCGTCCTGGGTCGCCGCCTTATCCGCCGCATCCTTGTGGAGCAGGATGAAGGTCGAGGCCACGATCGGCCAGGACTTCTCGCCGGGCTGGTCGGTCAGGATCAGGTAATAACCCGGAGCATGCGCCCAGTCGGCGTTGGAAGCGGCAGCCTGGAACCCTTCGTTGGTCGGCTGCACCGGCTTGCCGGCCTTGTTGACCAACCCGGTGTAGGTCAGCTTGTTCTGCTTGGCGTAGGCATATTCGACATAGCCGATCGAGTTCTTGGTCTGGCCGACATTGGCCGACACGCCCTCGTTGCCCTTGGCGCCGACGCCCGCCGGCCATTCGACGACCGTACCGGACCCGATCTTGGACTTCCAATCCGCGCTGACCTTCGAGAGATAGTCGGTGAAGTTGAAGGTCGTGCCCGAGGCGTCCGAACGATGCACGACCGAAATCGCCGCCGAGGGAAGGTTGAGCTTCGAATTGAGCTTCTTGATCGCCGGATCGTCCCACTTGGTGATCTTGCCCTGGAAAATGTCGGCAAGGGTCTGGCCATCGAGCGTGATGTCGCCGGGCTTCACGCCCTCGATGTTCACCACCGGAACGATGGCACCCATGATCATCGGCCACTGAGCGAGCCCATCCTTCTCGAGCTGATCCGACTTCAACGGAGCGTCGGTGGCGCCGAAGGTCACGGTCTTGGCCTGGACCTGCTTGATGCCGGCGCCCGATCCGATCGACTGATAGTTCACCACACCGCCGGTGTCCTTTTTGTAGGCATCAGCCCACTTGGACAGGACCGGGTAGATGAAGCTGGAACCGGCGCCGGTGATATCGGCTGCGTAGGCCGACGTCGATGCGGCGACGAGGCCGGCAGCGACGATCGCTTTAACGAAATTCATGCTGGTCTCCCTGTTGTGAGCGAAGCGCCGCTTAGCGCCCGATCGCGCTCACGGCCGCCCCTTTAAGAGCGGTCGGTACCGCTTTTACGACAGTTGGATGACAGTTGGATGACAGCACAAGCGATTGATTTTTCTCAGCTTTGCGTCGATTGCGCGCTTTTTGGCTGAGGGAAACAGGCGGTGAAGGTCGCCCCGTTTTTGGGCACGCTCTCGATCAAGAGCCGACCCCGATGACGATTAAGAATATGTTTGACGAGCGACAGCCCAAGCCCGGTTCCGCCCTGGGAGCGGCTGTCGCCGACATCTACCCGGTAGAAGCGCTCGGTCAGCCGCGGCAGATGCTCGGGGGCGATGCCGGGGCCGAAATCGCGCACCATGACGCGAATTTCGGGCGCGCCCTCGCCCGTTGCGGCCCAGCTCAAGGAGACGATGACCTTGCCGCCGGAGGCGCCATATTTCAGCGCGTTCTCGATCAGGTTTTCGAACAGCCGGAGCAGCTCCTCGCGGTCGCCCGCGATCATCACGAGCGTCTCCGGCAGGTTGATCTCGACCACCACCTGGCGCTCGCGCGCCAAGGGCTCGAGCCCGTCGGCGACCTGCCGGATGATGGGGACGAGGTCGACCAGGGTGTCGGGCCGCACATGCGCCGACAGCTCGACCCGCGACAGCGACAACAGATCGTCGATCAGCCGCGCCATGCGGGTCGCCTGCGCGTGCATGATGGTGAGAAAGCGGTCGCGCGCTTTCGGATCGTCCTTGGCCGGTCCCTGCAGCGTGTCGATGAAGCCGGACAGTGCGGCCAGCGGCGTGCGCAATTCATGGCTGGCATTGGCGACGAAATCGGCGCGCATCTCCTCGACCCGGCGCAGCGGCGTCTGGTCATGGAAGGTCATCAGCATGCATTTTTCGGTGCCGCCGAACGCGGTGGGCACCGGCACCGGCGTGATCATCAGCTCCATCCAGCGATCCACGGGGACGTGGTCCAGATAGGTCGCGCGCCGCGGCTCGGTAGTCGCGATGGCCTCGCGCAGCGCGGTGATGATCTCGGGCGAGCGCAGCGCGAATTGCGCGAGCTCGTTCTTGCGCAGCGCCGGCGCAAGCTGCGCCGCGGCGGCATTGAGATGAATGACGCGGCCGGCGCGGTCGAGCAGCACCGCGGGGTCCGGCATGCCGGCGACGACGGCGGCAACCGCCGGCGCCTCGACGGGGACCGTGCCGCCTCTGTCCTCGCGCGAGATCGCCGCATGGTGCAACCGCCAGGGCACGAGCGCAGCCGCGGCCATGAGAGCGAACACCACGCCGGCACGCAGCGGCGACAGTTCGCCCAAGGCGACCAGCACCAACAATGCGAGACCCGCCACCAGAAGCACGATGGCCGAATGGCGCAAACGATCAGGCCAGGGGGAAAAAATTGAGGAGGATGAAGGAGGCGCTTCGACTGCCATCGGCAAGGCTTCTCCGCTTGAGTCCTCGTTAGGCTCCGCTATCGCCACGCTCTCTCACATAGGCTGCCTCGCGCGGGGGTCCCGCCTCCAAGCGAGCCTCCAGACCGCGCGCGGCTGCCTGACGCAGGCGCTTCGACCGGGCTCCCAGGATAAGCTCCCGAAACGTCAGCAAGATTACAGATATGACAAATGGAGCAATATAATAGAGCAGGCGGAACAGCAGCATGCCGGCCAGGAGGTCTTCTCGGTCCATCTGCCAGAGGCCGACCAGCATGGCGGCATCGAACACCCCGAGTCCCCCGGGGGAATGGCTGGCGAAGCCCAACAGCGTGGCCGAGACGAAGATCACCGCAACCACGATGAAGCCGAGATTGGGCTCGTCGGGCACCAGCACGTACATGGCGAGCGCGCAGAACGAGAGATCGACGATCCCGATCGCGATCTGCAACAGCGTCAGCGAGCCCCCGGGCAGCACCACCGTCCATGGACCCCGGCCGACGGCGCGCGGCTGGGTCGAGACCCAGACCACGTACCCGACCAGGGCGCAGATGATCGCAATCGCGAACGTGCGGTTCACCCAGGGCGGCAACTGGTCGATATTGGCGGCCGCCTCTGGGTGATAGGCGATGCCCAGTCCCAGCACCGCGGCATTGCCGAGCCAGAAGGTGAGGCCGGCCAGAAAGCAGATCTTGGCGACATCGATCGCATTCAGCCCCCAGGCGGAATAGATGCGATAACGCACCGCGCCGCCGGTGAAGACGCTGGCTCCGACATTGTGACCGATCGAATAGCTGGTGAAGCCCGCAAGCGCGTTGATGCGGTAGGGAATGTTGCTGTGGCCGATCGCGCGCACCGCGAACAGATCATAGAAGGTCAGCGTGAAATAGCCGGCGGCGACGAACAGCGCGGCCAGCGCAATCTGCCGCGGCTCGGTATCCCTGATGGCCTCCATGACGTCATCGACATTGATCCCGCGCAGCATGTGGTAGAGCACATAGCACGCGATCCCAATGACCGTGACGCTGATCGCAACTCCCAGCCTGTGCAGGATTTGCTTCTGGCGCAGAAACGAGATCGTCCTGCGTATGGCTTCCAGCATCTAAACCTCGAACAGGATGGCGCAGCACCGGCTTCCGGCCGAGCCGGCATCGAGCGCCGCGTCTCGTTAGAGCGCGATCACTTTTGGTCATCCCGCTCTAATTTTGGGTTGAGCATGATCCTACCGGAAAACCGATATCAACTTTGCGCTAATGTAGCCCTTTCAGGGTCCGGATCGTACTTCCGCAGAGTTGGTAGCGCGTTTTGGCGCGGAGTGAAATCGGCTCCCTGAATAAAAACTCGCTGTTTCAATATTTTAGGAGAGATTAACGGCAGCACAATGCACAGTTTCGCTGCATTCCTTCCACCTGCGGCGCTGAACCCGCAAGAATCCGGTGGTAAGGATGCGGCATATTGACCACGAATATCCGAGCCCCGAGGGCGCAACGGCCGTTTCAGGCACGATCCAGATACCCGTTCGCATGGGCTTTGGCGGGGTCCTCAAAGATCGCCATCGCAGTTTTCATGCGCCGAAAGCCGAACTGTTCGTAGAAGGCTTCCTTGCCTGGCACGGCATAGAGGATGATCTTCTTGTGACCGGCCGCGAGCCGCACCAGGCGCGCGACAATCTCCTTGCCGAGACCGTGCCCCTGATGGCTCGGCGCCACCGCGATGTCGCAGAGATAGGCGCAATCCCGTCCGTCCGCCAAGGCGCGGCCGGCGCCGACGAGGCGGCTGGATTCGAAGGCGAATACGCGAAACATGCTGTTGGTGAAGACGAGCTCGAGATCGGCCGGCGGTTTATCGCCGAGCGGCGCCGCGCGATAGAGCGCCGAAAGCTCCTCCCAATCGAGGCGCGCGAGGTCGTCTGTCCAGGTGAGTGGCGCTGCCATGGCGTTCACGCGGCCTGTTTGGCGGCGAACGATGCCGCTTCGATCCCCGCGATCCAGCCCGCCACCGAGCGGCCGATTGCCTCCGGATGATCCTCCTGCAGGAAGTGCCGGCCCGGCCCTAACGGCATCAAAGCGCAGTTCTGCAACGAAGCGGCAAAGGCGGCTCCATACGCCGGCGATACGAGCGCACCGGGGTCGCCGACGAAGAGCAGCTTCGGACAGGTGGAGGCCGCGAGCGCCGCATGGGCCGATCCCAACACCTGCCAGACATCGGCCGGCTCGCCCTCGATCGGCAATTCGCGGGGGAAAGCAAGTGTCGGGCGCCGGCTCTCGGGCGTCGGGAACGGCGCGCGGTAGGCCGCCATCTCCTCATCGCTCAATTGGCGCAACATCCCGCCCGGCAGGACGCGCTCGACGAAGGCATTGGCTTGCAGGATCATCGCCTCGCCCTCGCCTGCCGTTCTGAACTTGCGGAAGATCTGTTCGCGCACGCCGTGGGCAGGATCGAAATCGGCCCAGCGCGGCATCGGGCGAATGAACTCCATGAAGGCGAGCCCGCGCACGAAATCCGGCCGGCGCGCGGCGAGGTGGAACGCGAGCGCAGTGCCCCAATCCTGCGCCACCAGGTAGGCGGAGCGGATGCCGAGCTTCTCGATCAGCGCATCCAGATAGCGCACATGGTCAATGAACCGATAAGCGATGTCGGGCTTGCCGGATTGGCCGAAGCCGATCAAATCGGGCGCGATGCAATGCGCGACCGGGGCCACCAGCGGCAGGATATTGCGCCAGATGTAGGATGAGGTGGGATTGCCGTGCAGAAACAGCGCGACGGGCGCGCCGCTCTTGCCGGCCTCCCGGTAGGCCATTTCCGAATCGAGCACGGGAAGCTTCGGCAAGGCCATGTCAAACTTGGTCGTATCGGAGTTCATGGCGACGGCTCCTTGAGGACAGTTTGGAAGACGATCCGTTTGAAGCGTTCGAGCGGCGCGGCGGTACGCTCCACTTTCATCCGCAGCATCGCACCCTGCCAGGACGCGAGCAGAAATTCGGCTAGGTCGACCGGCTCGAAGTCCGAAACGATCTCGCCGGCCTTCTGTGCCTCGGCGATGCAGGCGGCGAATGGCGCGCGCCATTCCTGAAAGATCCGCGCAAGCTGCGTGCGCAACAATTCGCTCACGCCTGAGGCTTCCAGGCTGAGGTCGCCGATCAGGCAGCCGCGGTCGAAGTGGTCGCGCTCCAGCCTGCCGGTGATGATGTCGAGATAACGCCGCAAGCGCTGGCGCGGCGTCAGCGAGACGTCTTCGAGCGCAGCGGCGACCAGGGTCCGCGTGTGTGCGAAATAGCGGTCGAGCACTTCGGAAGCGAATGCCTCTTTGGAACGGAAATGATTGGTGAAGGAGCCCTGCGGCGCGCCTGCCGCCGCGGTGATGTCGCGCACGCTGGTGCCGTTATAGCCGCTGCGGAACATCGCCTTCAGGCCGGCATCGAGGATGGCATCTCGGAGCGAGGGTTTTGGCATGAGCCCAATAATACGCACGTACGTATTACGTCAAGCGTATCGATCGGCATCATCGTCATCGACGGAGTTGACCCACCTCCGGGGCCGAAGCCCCTTCGGCGAGCCAAAAGGCCGGCCATCTACGTTTCTTCAAGCTGGAACCAAGACGTGGATGCCCGGCACAAGGCCGGGCATGACGAGTTCAAACAGGTGGGTGAGACCGCGCCTTACACCGGCGGCATCGTTCGCCGGACGACCCAGTCGCGGAGCTGCGAGCCGATGGCGCAGCCGACGAGGTAGGGCACGAACATCAAGAGCAGCAGGTCGAGCCAATAGCCGAAGCGGCCGGGGATGATGCGGGCAAGCGCCAGCGCAACGAGGATCGCCGCCAGCGCCGAGAGGATCAGCATCCAACGGCTGGAGACGGGGCGGACGCGGCTCACCACGGCGATCCAGCCCATGCCAAACCCGAGAAGTAGCGAGGCGAGTAGCCAGCCCCAATGAAAGGCGATCAGGTAAGCCATTGACCTATCTCACCAGAAACTCGATGCGGCGGTTCTGCGCCCGGCCATCATCGGTGTCGTTGGAGGCAATCGGCTGACTGCTGCCATAGCCGGTGGCGGTGAACCGGTCGGCCGGCAGCCCGGCCTTGACGAAATAATCCAGCACGGCCTGCGCTCGCCTTTCCGAAAGCGCCTGGTTGGCGGCATCCTCGCCGTCGGAATCGGTATGTCCGGCAATCTCGATATTGGCGTTCGGGCAGCGCAGCGCAGTTTCGATCAGGTGATCGAGCAGGCCGGCGGAATCCGAATCGATCGTGGCGCGCCCGGTCAGGAAGCGGACCTTGGCCTTGGACAGGAGATCGTTGAACAACTGCTGGCAGACCGTGGCATCGACCGGCGCGGAGGCGGGCTTGACCGAAATATCCGCCTGGACCTGGAAATCCCTCGGGAAATCCTTCGGCAAGCCGGCCTTGATCTGGGCGGCGGCGGCTTCATAGAGCGCGTCGCCCGAGATCTTCACCTCGCGATCGGAAACCACCAGCGTGCCGGTGGAAAGGCGCGACAGCACGCCGAGCGCCGGGATCACGGCGTTGACGAATCCGGAGGGTGCGCCGACGCTCGTCTTGAGGTTGTCGACCACCTTCTCGCTGAAGAATTTTCGCGACGCCGAGCCGAGAATTGCGGCATGGACGTTCTCGTCGGGCACATAGCCCGAGAGGGTCAGCGTGACCGCAACCGGGTCCTTGTTGGCCTGGAACACATAAGGCGGCGCCCTGACGTCGTTGGCGCTGACGGAGAAACCCTGCGGCAGGTTCTTCAACGCCGCCGCGATCGCCTCCCTGCCGCCGAGCTCGCGCGCCATGCCGGAGAGCGTCACGCCTGAATCCGAGATCGCGACCTTGCCGTCTTTCAGCTTGCTGATCTGGCCGATCAGGAGCACGGCCGCGTCCTCGAAATGCACTGGCGCCCCGCGCGCGAGATTCATCTGATCTGATATCTCGATGCCCTTCACCTCGTCGCGCGCCACATCCATCAGCTTGGCTCGCACCGAGGGCAATGGCGCGTTGCCGGCCAGCGTGATCTTGGCCACCTCGCGCTGGGCCGACCAGACGAAGGGCTTTGCTTCCGGCACCAGGCGGCTCTCGTCATTGACCAGCCGCACGCCCGGCACGCTCTCCACGGCGATCAGGGCGCCATGGCGGCCGTCTTCCGAAAACGCGTCCGCGCCGAAGGTGACATCGCGGCCGTCGACGGAAATCCGCGTCTTGTCGAGCACGATGTCCTTCACCGCGGCCGCACTTTTTCCGCCGAGGTCCGCCTCGACGGACGCAGTATTATTCCAGGCGGCAACCGCCCAGAACAAGACGAGCGGCACGACGCCCGGCCACCATTTGCCGCTCCACCTGAAAAGTCCGCGCATTCGAGATCCCACAGAGTCCGGGAAACAGAGAGAAATCAAACCGTTGCAGGGCTGTCAAACCGGAAATCGAACCCGCATAGGAGGACTGCGGCGACTGGTCCGGCTAATAGTTTGTTCAGCGGTTCTTCGCTAACGTCCGAAACACATTGCAACCGGCCAGTCATCATTATTAATGAAGCAGTTCCGCAATAGCATGATCCGCGCCGGCCTCGGTGCGCTCTATTTCAGCGGGATGCATCATTTGCTGCGGCCGATCTATTCCGGCGTCGGCGCCATTTTCATGCTGCATCATGTGCGGCCACCGCGCGAGAGCGAATTTGCGCCCAACCGCCATCTCGAAGTTGCGCCCGAATTCCTGCGCGCGATGCTGGCGCACCTCCATTCGCGAGCCGTCGAGATCATTCCGATCGACGAGGCGCATGAGCGCCTGGCATGCCGGAACTTTTCCCACCGCTTCGCCTGCTTCAGCTTCGACGACGGCTATCGCGACAACCGTGATTTCGCGCTTCCCGTGATGCGCGAGTTCAACGCCCCGTTCACGATTTATGTCACGAGCGATTTCGCCGAAGGCTGCGGGCGGCTGTGGTGGATCGCGCTGGAAATGGTGCTCGCGAAGGCCTCCTCGGTCGAGGTGACGATCGAGGGTATGCCGACCCGATTCGACACCGAGACCGCGCCCGCCAAGCAGGCTGCGTTCGACCGGCTGCATGACTGGCTGCGCAGCCTCGCCGAGCTGGAGCTGCGGCGCGAGATCGAAGCGCTCTGCGCGCGCCATGGCGTCGACGACGCGGCGATTTGCCGCGATCTCTGCATGTCCTGGGACGAACTGAGACAGCTCGCGCAGGATCCGCTGGTGACGATCGGGGCTCATTCCATCACCCACTGCAATCTCGCCAAGCAAAGCGAGACGGTGGCCGGGTATGAGTTGAGCGCGAGCCGCGCCAGAATCGAAAGCGCGCTCGCGCGCCCGGTCCTGCATCTCGCCTATCCCTACGGCGACAAGATCGCCGCGGGCGCGCGCGAATTCGCGCTGGCGCGCGCCGCCGGCTACAGGACCGCGGTGACGACCCGGCCGGGCATGATCTTCCCGGAAAGCGCCGATCATCTCACCGCGCTGCCGCGCATCTCGCTCAACGGCAATTACCAGGACGCGCGGATCTTGCCGGTGCTGACCTCAGGCGCCGCCACCGCGATGTGGAACGGCTTTCGCCGCGTCGATGCGGCGTGATTTCGTCCTTTACGTCAAGCAAGCTGCATAATCTCGTCGTCCCGGCTTTCGCCGGGACGACAGCGGAGTGCGCGTTGATTGGCGGAGCGCGCCTTGACTCACTCGCCTCTCAGCCTCAGACACGTAAGCGAAGCTAGGGAGGGCACCATGTTGAAGGATCTATTCTCGCTCGCCGGCCGCATCGCGCTGGTAACCGGCGGCTCGCGCGGCATCGGCAAGATGATCGCGGCGGGTCTTCTCGCCCAGGATGCGGCGAAGGTCTACATCACCGCGCGCAAGGCGGGGCCCTGCGAAGCGACCGCACAGGAACTCTCGGCGCAGTTTGCCGGAGAATGCATCGCGCTGCCGATCGATATCTCCACGCTTGCAGGCATCGACATGCTGGCCGCCGAGATCAAGAAGCGCGAACCAAAGCTCGACATTCTCGTCAACAATGCCGGCGCGGCCTGGGGCGCGGATTTCGACGAATTCCCGGAAAGCGGCTGGGACAAGGTGATGAACCTCAATCTCAAGACGCCGTTCTTTCTCACCAAGGCGCTCGCCGCGCCCTTGCGCGCGGCCGCAATCCGCGAGCGCCCCGCCAAGGTCATCAACATCGCTTCCATCGACGGCATCTTCGTCAATCCGCTGGAGACCTATTCCTATGCCGCGAGCAAGGCCGGGCTGATTCATCTGACCCGGCGCATGGCGGTGAAGCTGATCAAGGACCATGTCGTGGTCACGGCAATCGCGCCGGGGCCGTTCGCATCCGACTTGAACCGCGCCGCGCGCGATCATGAAGAAGAGGTCGCAAGGCGCGTGCCCGCAGGGCGCATCGGCACGGATGAGGACATGGCGGGGGCCGCGATCTATCTCGCCTCGCGCGCCGGCGATTATGTGGTGGGGACCACGCTCACGGTCGACGGCGGCGTGGCATTCGCCAGCGCGGGCATCAAGGGCAACGGGTGGGATTCATAGGCGCGCCCAAGAACGCGGTGGTCCCGGCTCACGCTTCGCTCGGCCGGGACGACACTCAAGCGCGACGAGATTGAGTTGAATCGTCATCGCGCTTTAGCTCTTTTATTGAGCATGGTCTTGTCGGAAAACCGCTACGCACTTTTCCGGATCATGCTCTAATCTTCACGTCTCGATCTTCACGTACTCGAAATCGCCCGGCTTGTTGTCGATGCCGACCTTGGGCGGCGAAATCCACGGCGCGAACTGGCCGATCTCGGTGACCGGCTGCATCAGCGAGGCGATGAAGTCGCCATCGCTTTGCGACGGCAGCCATTCGTGCTTGCGCTTGTTCCAGGTGGCATCGTCGATCAGCACGCCTTCCGGCGTCGCGTGCACGTCCTTGAACTCGCCGATGGCGCGGTGGAAGGCGGTGTGCGGCAGCGACAGCCTGTAGTCATAGCCGGCGGTCGCGATCACCTTGTTCCAGCGAAGCATGCCCTTGACGCAGTCCTGGGTGTAGTCGTCGCGCAGCCGCATGTTGAGCGCGGTCAGCGCCGGCTCGTCGACCCGCTTGATCTCGCCATCGATGAGCTTCAGCACCGGATAGGTCGCGTTCTTAAGCTGATGGTCGTCCTGGATCTGGGTCTCGTGATAGCGCCCCTTGATGCCGGCGTTGAAGGCATTCGCCGCGTTGGTCGAGACCTCCGAGCCGAACAGATCGAGCGAGAGCGAATAGTGGAGGTTCAGCTTCTTCTGGATGGTCGGCAGATCGATGACGCCGAGGGCACGCACCTTGTTGACGTCGGTCGGATCGTCGATGCCGGCGGCCTTCATGGCGTCGCAGGTCCGCTGCACCACGCGGGTGATGCCGGTCTCGCCGACGAACATGTGATGGGCCTCTTCCGTCAGCATGAAGCGGCAGGTGCGCGACAACGGATCGAAGCCGGATTGCGCGAGGCTATGCAACTGCATCTTGCCGTCGCGATCGGTGAAGTAGGTGAACATGAAGAAGGACAGCCAGTCCGGCGTCTTCTCGTTGAAGGCGCCAAGCATGCGCGGTGAATCGGCATCGCCCGAACGCCGCCGCAACAACTCGTCGGCTTCCTCACGCCCGTCGCGGCCGAAATATTTCTGCAACAGATACACCATCGCCCAGAGATGGCGGCCTTCCTCGACATTGACCTGGAACAGGTTGCGCATGTCGTAGAGCGAGGGTGCGGTCTTGCCCAGATGGCGCTGCTGCTCGACCGAAGCCGGCTCGGTGTCGCCCTGGATCACGATCAGCCGGCGCAGCATCGCGCGATGTTCGCCCGGCACCTCCTGCCAGGCCGGCTCGCCATAATGCTCGCCGAAGGGAATCTTGCGGTTCTCTTCCTGTGGCGCGAGCAGAATGCCCCAGCGATAGTCGGGCATTTTCACATAGTCGAACTTGGCCCAGCCGCGCGGATCGACCGAATAGGCGGTGCGCAAATAGACCAGCGACTGCTGGAAGCCGTCCGGCCCCATGTCGTGCCACCAATCGATATAGCCGGGATGCCAACCCTCGAGTGCTTTGAGCACCTGGCGGTCCGCCGCGAGATTCACGTTGTTGGGAATCTTGGTGGAGTAATCGACGTTCATGACGTTCATGTTCATGGCGTGCTCCTTGGTCTCTCTCCGCCGTCACGGCCGGGTTTGTCCACGGCCATCCAAGGCGTGGATGCCCGGGTCAAGCCCGGGCATGACGGAAACAGTTACACTCGTGTCATATCGAACCGCGGCTTCTGGCCGCTGCCATAGCGCCGCAGCGCGCCCTCTTCGCCGACCGCATTGGGACGCTGGAAGATCCAGTTCTGCCAGGCGGTCAGGCGCGCGAAGATTTTCGATTCCATGGTTTCAGGTCCGGCGAACCGCAAATTCGCTTCCATGCCGGTGAGGCTGTCGGGCGAGAAGCTCGCGCGCTCCTCCAGGAACACGCGGATCTCGTCGTCCCAATCGATGTCGTCGAGGGCGAAGGTGACGAGGCCGAGCTCTTCGGCCTGCTCGGCATCGAGCCCCTCGCCGATCCTTTCGCGCACACGTGTCAGATCGGACGGATCGGCCTGGAAGCGCGATTCAAGTCGCGTCAATCCGTGGCTCATGGGATAGGGGCCGAAATTGAGCGCGGTCAGTTGCAGCACTGGTGGCGGACGGTTATCGCCCTCGCGCGAGCCGATCAGCATGTAGGAGCGGTCGGCGGCGAACACGAGTTCGGCAAGCGTGCCGACGAAGCAGGAGCCGGGCTCGACCAGGGTCACCAGCGTGCGCGAGGTGACGTCGATGCGCTTCAGGACGCGCTTCCAGAAATGCCTGATCTCGTTGACCAGCCAATGCGCCTTGTTGGTCTCGAGAAAGGCATCGTAAGCCTGCACATTGGCGGGATCGCCATGCGACTTGAAGACGATGAGCGCGATCTCGAGCTCGTTGACGCGCAGGTGCAGGATCGCATCATCGAGCTCGCGCGCGACCTGCAGCGGCCAGAACGAAGCGCCTTGCGCGAGCATGCCGTCGATGTCCGGGGGCGGGCCTGCGTCCGGAGCCTGGATCGAGATGGTGGCCATGCGCGCAGCGCGATCGATATCGACGGCGACAAAACCGTAGCGGATGCTGTTGTCGTCGATGCTGCGCTTGAGCGGCGTCAGCGCGACGCCCTTGCCATCGCCTCTACGCGGTGAGGCTTCGGCAAACGCCTTGGCACGTTCGGCGATCTTGGCTTCCAGCTTGCTGTTGGGCGCGATCTCGTCAACCAGCCGCCATGCGACGGCACGCTTGCCCTTGATGCCCTCCTCGATGGTGCAGAAAACGTCGGCGTGGTCGCGGCGCACCTTGCGCTTGTCGACGACGCGGGTGAGCCCGCCGGTGCCGGGCAGCACCGCCAGCAGGGGCACTTCCGGCAGTGCCACCGAGGACGAGCCGTCATCGGCGAGGATGATGTGATCGGTTGCAAGGGCAAGCTCATAGCCGCCGCCCGCCGCGGTGCCGTTCACCACCGTGATGTAGCGCTGGCCGGAATTCTCCGAGGAGTCTTCCATGCCGTTGCGCGTCTCATTGGTGAACTTGCAGAAGTTCACCTTGTGCGCGTGGGTGGCGCCGGCGAGCATACGGATGTTGGCGCCGGCGCAGAACACGCGGTTCTTGGCCGAGCGCAGCACCACGACCTTCACTTGCGGGTGCTCGAAACGCAGCCGCTGCACGGCATCGGCAAGCTCGATGTCGACGCCGAGATCGTAGGAGTTGAGCTTGAGCTGGTAACCCTCGAACAGGCCGCCCTCCTCGTCGACGTCCATGGTCAGCGTCGCGATGTCGCCGTTCACGTCCAGCTTCCAGTGCCGGTAGCGGGAGGGATCGGTCTGGAAATCGATGTATTTCGCGCCGCTCGCGAGAACGCGGTCTTCCCCGGCCATGAGCCACCCTTTGCAGAATGATCAGGTGTTATCGTTGCATGCAATATAATGCATGAAATAGCAAAAGTCCAGCCCGTACGGCCAGAACATGCATTTTCTTTCATCTGAGCGAATGCGGATTACCGAGCCGTCCAAGGTAAGGCGCTAGGCGGCCTGCCCCTGCGAGCTCCCCGCCGGCCGCAAGACAGCCTTGGCAAATTCCGAGATCGCACTGACCGTCGCCGCCGGCGCTTCGCGGTGCGGTGAATGTCCGGCATCGTCGAGGAGCGTCACCTCGACCGGGCAGTAGCATTCCTCTTGCGCAATCTCGATCTGCCTGACAGTGCCGTACTGGTCGGCCTCGCCCTGCACGATCGCGACGGGCACGCGGATATAGGCGAGATAGTCCGAGATATCCCAGTTACGGAATTTCGGATCGAGCCAGGCGCCGTTCCAGCCGTAGAAAGCGTTGTCGACGTCCTTGTGCCAGCGCGCCAGTTTGGTCCTCAGTTCGGTCGTCTCATAGGATGTCCTGATCTCGGCGATGGAGGCGACCGAAACGTCCTCCACCATGAAATGCGGCGCGATCAGCGCGAGCCCCGACAGACGGTGATCCTGTACGCCGCCGGCATAGATCGCCGCGATCGAAGCGCCGTCGGAATGGCCGACGAGCAGCCCGCGGCGAAAGCCGATTTGGTCGAGCAGTTTCGGCAGGACCTCCAGCGCTTCGCGCTGCATGTAGTCGAGCGGCCGCGGCAAGCTGACCGGCGACGAGGCGCCATAGCCCGCGCGCGAATAGACGAACACGCCTGCGCCGGTCGCGGCCTGCAGGTTTGCCGGAAAATCGCCCCACAGCGCGGCGGAGCCGAGACCTTCGTGCAGCACGACGATGGTTGGCGCTTGATCGGGCGCAGGGCCGATCATGCGGTATTCGAGCTCGGAATCGCCGATACGCAGGAAGCCTGAGGGTTGAAGGATCATTCCGTCACTCACTCTCACTCCGTCATTTCCGGACAGCTCGCAAAGCGAGCTGATCCGGAATCTCGAGATTGTCGTATGCCGCTCAAGATTCCGGGTTCTCGCTCCGCGAGCCCCGGAATGACGAACGAACTAGGACGCGCGTTCGCGCAGCTTGAACCTTTGAATCTTCCCCGTCGCCGTCTTGGGCAGGCTCTCCACCACCTCGATCCAGCGCGGATATTTCCAAGCCCCGATCTTCTGCTTCACGTGTTCCTTGAGCACCTCGTCGAGCCGATCACGCGCGGCATCGGCGCGGAGCACGATGAAGGCCTTGGGTTTCAGCAGTCCCTCCGGATCGGCCTCGGGCACAACGGCCGCTTCGAGCACGGCGGGATGGGTGATCAGCGCGCTTTCGACCTCGAAGGGAGAGACCCAGATGCCGGAGACCTTGAACATGTCATCCGAGCGGCCGCAGAAGGTGTAACGGCCCTCCGCATCGCGAATGTATTTATCGCCGGTGCGCGTCCAATAGCCTTCGAAGGTGGAGCGGCTCTTGTGACGTTGATTCCAGTAGCCCTCGCCGGCCGAGGGCGCGTGCACCAGCATCTCGCCGACCTCGCCATCGGCGACGTCCTCTCCGGCTTCATTGACCAATCGCACCTTGTAGCCGGGCACCGGGCGGCCGGATGAGCCGTATTTGATGTCGCCGGGCGCGTTGGAGAGAAAGATGTGCAACAGCTCGGTCGAGCCGACGCCGTCGAGAATGTCGACGTTAAAGCGCGCACGCCAGGCATTGCCGACAGATTCGGGCAGCGCCTCGCCGGCGGAGGTGCAGACGCGCAGGCGGCTGCCGCAACGCTCGTCCTTCAACGAGTCATCGTGCAGCATTGCGGCGAACAACGTCGGCACGCCGTAGAAGATGGTCGGGTTGTATTTGTTCATCAGCTTGAACATGAGCGCCGGCGTCGGCCGCTCAGGATTGAGGACCGTGGTGGCGCCGACCGACAGCGGGAAGGTCAGCGCGTTGCCGAGGCCATAGGCGAAAAACAGCTTTGCCGCGGACAGGCAGACATCGTCCTCGCGAATACCGAGCACCTGTTTTGCATAGGTGCTCGCGGTGGCCTCCAGATTGGCGTGCAGGTGCCGCACGCCCTTGGGGCTCCCGGTCGAGCCGGAGGAATAGAGCCAGAACGCCGGCTCGTCCGCATGGGTGGCAACCGTGGCGAAGCTGTCGCTTTCGCGCGCCAGCTCTTCGGAGAGCTTCTTGTGGCCAAAGGCATTGTTGCCGGAGACGACCACATGCTCGAGGTCCGGCATGCGGCCGACGATATCCTTCACCACGGGATAGAGCGCCTCGGACACAAACAGCACGCGCGCCCGGCAATCCGCCAGCACATAGGCATATTGCTCGGCCGTCAGCAGCGTATTGAGCGGCACCGGCACCACGCCGGCCCGCAACGCGCCAAGAAACACGATCGGGAAATCGATCGTATCCAGCATGATCATGGCGACGCGCTCTTCGCGGCGCACGGAAAGCCGGCGCAGGAGATTGGCGAGCTTGCGCGTCTGCCGCTGCAGCTCGCCGTAAGTCAATTCCGAAACGGTGTCGGTATAGGCGAGCTTGTTGCCGCGCCCCTGCTCGATATTGCGGTCGAGCAAAAAACTCACCGCATTGTAGGAACCGTTCGAATCAGACGAACTAGACCCAGAGCTGGTGTCGTGTTCTGAGGCGGCCAAGCGTGCCATGACGTCCCTCCCCGGCCTTGAATTATAATGCATAGAGAAAGCCACCCGCCGCGCTTGCTGTCAATCCTTATCGGCACTATCCTTCCTGAATTGCGGTCCCAGTCCGACGATGAGTGACGAATCCGATCCGGAGAAAGCCTTCCTTGAGCAGCTCGGGCAGCGCGTGCGCACCATGCGCGCGCTGCGCGGCATGTCGCGCAAGGTGCTCGCCAAGGTTTCAGGGATTTCGGAGCGCTATATCGCCCAGCTTGAAAGCGGCAAGGGCAATGTCTCGATCGTGCTGTTGCGCCGCGTCTCCAACGCCATGGGCGCGCATCTGGAGGACCTGATCCCCTCGGCCGATCCGGCGCCGGACTGGCAGATGATCCGCGATCTCCTGCGCAAGGCCTCGCCCAGCCAGATCGCGCAGGCGAAGGACGTGCTCGCCGGCGGCAGCGGCGCGGCACACCGGCCGTCGTTCTCCGGCATCGCGCTGATCGGCCTGCGCGGCGCCGGCAAATCCACCCTCGGCAGGATGCTCGCCAAGAAGATCGGCTGGAATTTTGTCGAGCTGAACAAGGAGATCGAGCGCGAGAACGGCCTATCAGTGGCCGAGATCATCGCGCTCTACGGCCAGGAAGGCTTTCGCCGCCTGGAGCAGACCGCGCTTCAGCACCTGCTCGCGCGCAGCGAGCCGATGGTGCTGGCGACCGGCGGCGGCATCGTTTCGGAGCCGCTGACGTTCGACCTCATCCTGTCGTCCTTCTACACGGTCTGGCTGAAGGCCGAGCCGGAAGAGCATATGGGCCGCGTGCGCAAGCAAGGCGATTTGCGCCCCATGGCCGACGATCGCTCGGCCATGGCGGAGTTGCGCAACATCCTGCGGAGCCGCGAGCCGCTCTACGCCCGCGCCGCCGCCGTGGTCGACACCGCAGGGCTTTCCGTCGATGCCGCAGCGGCGAAGCTGATCGATACGGTGCGGCCCGTGCTGCAGAACCAGGCCCGCGCGTTCGGGCTGCGAACGGTGGCGGTGTAGCGCCAAACCCGTCGTCCCGGCCAAGCGAAGCGCGAGCCGGGACCCATACCGCGGATACTATCATGGGGCACATTGGCAGACGCCGTTCGCGAACAATTACCGCCTGTGGTTATGGGTCCTGGCTTTCACCAGGACGACAGCGGAGAGCGTTGCGCGTGCATCACAACAACTGCGAGCGGACTGACCCGGCGCCTTCACGCAGCAGCGGCAGGAAGCGCTCGATCATCTCCTTGGTCGAGATACGATCGACATGCGCGCCGATGTTGATCGCGGCGATGATGACGTTGTCATAGCGGCGCACGGGGACCGAGATCGAGCGGAAATGCGGCTCGGCCTCGCGGTCGACCAGCGAATAACCTTGCGCGCGGTCCCTGATGATCGAGGCCAGCACCCGATCGGGATCGGTGACGGTCTGCGGCGTCATCGCCTGGCGCGGCATGGCGCGCAGCCGGTTTGCGAGCTCATCATCGCCGAATTGGCCGAGCATCGCGCGCCCCACCGAAGTGCAGAACGCCGGCAGGCGATAGCCGATATCGATGCCGCCGGAAAACACTCGCGTAGGGCTCGCCCGCGCGATGAACACGACCTCATCACGATCGAGCACGGCGAGCGAACTGATCTCCTGCGCACCGGTCGCGACGCGGTCGAGCACCGGCTGCAGCACGGTCGCGAGCTGGCTCGATCGTAAGTACGACGCAGCCAGCGTCAGGATGTGGGGCGTCAGCGTGAAGAGCTTGCCGTCGGAGGCGACATAGCCGCCGCGCTCCAGCGTGAACAGGATGCGGCGGGCGGTGGCGCGCGGCAGCTCGGCGGAGCGGGCAAGATCGCTCAAGGTCATCGGCTCACGTGAAGCGGCAAAGCCCTGCAGCAGGCGCAGGCCACGATCCAGACTCTCGACAAAGTCGGTGGCGCGCTCTTCCCGCCCCTCGCGCTTCAGCTTCGGCATGATTTTCGATCTCTCGGCGCCGCCAAAAAGAGCTTGCTGCCGTTCATATCCATGGCATAATTTGACCATTCGTTCAATAGGCGAACAAAAACGAACTATAAGCCGCAAGCCGTGAGAGGTGACGCGCCATGATGAGCCAGGAGCAGAACGATCTGATCACCCGCACCGGGCCAAAAGACCCCTGCGGCAGGCTGATGCGGAAGTATTGGCAGCCCGCGGCCTTGGCGGACGAACTGCAGGGCGCGCGCCCCGTGCGCCCGGTCAAGCTGCTCGGCGAGAACCTGGTACTGTTTCGCGACGAGCAGGGCCGCTGCGGCCTGATCGATCGCCATTGCGCGCATCGCGGCGCCGATCTCGCCTTCGGACGGCTGGAGCATGGCGGCTTGCGCTGCGCCTTCCATGGCTGGCTGTTCGATGCGTCAGGCCAATGCCTGGAAACGCCGGCCGAGCCGAAGGGCTCGAATCTCTGCAAAAACATCAAGCAGCGCTCTTATCCCGTGGTGGAGAGGAGCGGCATTCTCTGGGCTTATCTCGGCGAAGGCGAACCGCCGGCCTTTGCCGAGATCGACTGCTTCGTCGCGCCTGACAGCCACACTTTCGCGTTCAAGGGCCATATGAACTGCAACTGGCTGCAGGCGCTGGAAGTCGGCATCGATCCGAGCCACGCCTCCTATCTGCACCGCTTCTTCGAGGATGAGGACACCTCGACCGCTTACGGCAAGCAGTTTCGCGGCGCCTCCGCCGGCAGCGACATGCCGATGACCAAGATCCTGCGCGAATATGATCGCCCGATCATCAACGTCGAGCAGACCGAATATGGGCTGCGCCTGATCGCGCTGCGCGAGCTCGATGCAGAGCGCACGCATGTGCGTGTCACCAACCAGCTCTTCCCGCATGGCTTCGTCATTCCCATGAGCACGGAGATGACTATCACGCAGTGGCACGTGCCGATCGATGACGAGAACTGCTACTGGTATGCGATCTTCACCAGTTACACGACACCGGTCGACAAGAAGAAGATGCGCGAGCAGCGGCTCCAGCTCTACGAGCTGCCGGACTACAAATCGCGCAAGAACAGGTCGAACGACTACGGCTTCGATGCGCAGGAGCAGTTGAGTTCGACCTATACCGGCATGGGCACCGACATCAACGTGCACGACCAGTGGGCGGTGGAATCGATGGGAGCGATCCAGGACCGCACCAAGGAGCATCTCGGCCAGAGCGATAAGGCGATCGTGCAATATCGCCGCCTGCTGCGGCAGGAGATCGAAAAGGTCGCCTCCGGCGAGCCGCCGATGCTATTCCTGGACGCGAGCAACGCGCGTAGCATCCAGGGCCCTGCCACGATGGACGGCATCGGGCCAACGCAGGGCTGGGAGACGTTCTGGATGGAAGTCGATGTGAAACGGCGCCGCGGCGCGCCATGGGTAGCGCCGGTGCCGGAAGAGATCGCGGCGAAGGTCCATCTCTCGGCGGCGGAGTGAAAATGCCTCCCCCGTCATTGCGAGCGAAGCGAAGCAATCCAGACTTTCTCCGCGGATTCAGTCTGGATTGCCTCGTCGCTTTCGCTCCTCGCAATGACGGAAGACGCAACACCGTCAAATTACCAAAGGAGTAACGGAGTGACTTTCGTCGCGCGGCACGCGCTCTGGTCGGACGAGCAGAAGGAAGCGGCGACGCGGCTGCGCCGCATTGTCGAGGAGCAAAAGTTAGAGACCATCCGTCTCTCCTTTCCCGACCAGCACGGTATCCTGCGCGGCAAGACGCTGGTCGCGGCGGAGGCGCTGGCTTCGCTGGAAAGCGGCTGCAGCATCACCACCACCATGCTGGCGAAGGATACCTCGCACCGCACGGTGTTTCCCGTGTTCACGTCCGGCGGCGGCTTCGGCATGAAGGAGATGGAAGGCGCCGCCGACATCTTGATGGTGCCCGACCCCACGACGTTCCGCGTGCTACCATGGGCGCCGGCCACGGGCTGGCTGTTGTGTGACATCTATTTCGCCGACGGGCGGCCGGTCCCGTTCGCGACGCGCCAGCTCTTTCGCGGGGTGCTCGACCAGTTGGGCGCGCGCGGCTACGATTTTGTCGCGGGGCTGGAGGTCGAATTTCACCTCTTCAAGCTCGAGGACGCGCGCATGGCGCCCGAGGACGCCGGCCAACCGGGGCAGCCGCCGTCCGTCAGCCTGCTCTCGCATGGCTACCAATATCTCACCGAGCAGCGCTACGACCTGATGGAGCCGGCGCTGGACATCATCCGGCGCGATGTCATGGCGCTTGGGCTGCCGCTGCGTTCGGTGGAGGTCGAGTTCGGCCCGAGCCAGTGCGAGTTCACCTTCGCGCCGAGAAAGGGCCTCGCACCCGCGGACAACATGGTGCTGTTCCGCTCGGCCGTGAAACAGATCGCGCGCCGCCATGGCTATCACGCCACCTTCATGTGCCGGCCCAAGCTGCCGAATGTATTCGCGTCCGGCTGGCACCTGCACCAGTCGATCGCTGCACGCGGCAGCGGCGAGAACGCTTTCATGGCCAAGGAAGACGGCGAGCCGCTGTCCGCCTACGGTCGCTCCTATCTCGCAGGCCTCTTGCAGCATGCGCGCGCGTCCACCGTGTTCTCGACGCCGACCATCAACGGCTACAAGCGTTACCGCTCCTATTCGCTGGCGCCGGATCGCGCGATCTGGGGCCGCGACAATCGCGGCGTGATGATCCGCGTGCTCGGCGCGCCCGGCGATGGCGCGACGCGGCTGGAGAACCGCATCGGCGAGCCCGCCGCCAACCCCTATCTCTACATGGCCTCGCAGATCCTCGCAGGCCTCGACGGCGTCGACCGCAAGCTCACCCCGCCTCCTTCCGCCGACGCGCCCTACGAGACCAAGGCGGAGTTCTTGCCGAAATCGCTGCGCGAGGCGGTGTTCGCGCTGCAGGAGGACAGCTTCTTCCGCAATGCATTCGGCGCGGAGTTCGTGGACTATTACGTCCACATCAAGAACGCGGAGATCGAGCGCTTCCAGGCGGAAGTGTCCGACTGGGAGCACAGGGAATACTTCGAGATGTTTTGAGGGCCTGCACTCCTCTCTCCGTCGTCATGCCCGGGCTTGACCCGGGCATCCACGTCTTTACCAACCGAATGCGGAAAGAAGTCGTGGATGGCCGGGACAAGCCCACGGCTGTCCGGTTGAGAGTTAGCATAGAGCAAGGCTCATCTGTTGCTGATCTTGAAGGATCGGTGGCGGATCGAGCAGATTGTGGATTGATCTGCGGTGCAAGAGGTTGGCGCGGACCAACCTGGCGAAGACGAGCGGGCTTCGGACGGCTTTTTGGGCAGCTTGAGCCAGACGTAGCAGCAGGAAGGCGATCAGAGCAACGGCGATCTGGATGCGCACCGCATTCTCGGAGGTGCCGACGAAGCGGGTGATCTTCAAGGTTTGCTTGACCCAGCGGAAGAACAGCTCGATGGCCCAGCGCCGGCGATAGAGCTCGGCGATTTCCTCGGCGGGGGCATCGAGATCGTTCGACAGGATGCGCAGGATCTTGCCGGTGTCGGTCCTGACCCGCACCTCGCGCACGGCATCCTGCATCGGATTGCGGCGGCTCTTGGCCTGGCGCGCGGGCAAGAAGCCGATACGGTCGGAGAGAATGTTGCTGGTGGGAACGACCGCAAGCTCCTCGATGACGTCCAGCGGCGTATTGGATTTGAAGCGGGTGACGATCCGGCATCCGGCGGCATCAAGCGCGGCCCACCAAAGATAGTCGTAATAGCCGAGATCGAAGACATAGGTCGCACCCGGCTCGACCGGCATCTGATGGGCTGCCGTGATATCGTTGACATTGGCCGCGGTGACCGCCGCATAGATCGGCTGATCGGCGTCGGCGTCGTAGATCACATGCACCTTGGCGCCGCAGACGCCGGCCGAAAACTGCGCCCAGTCGGCACTATATCTGTTCAGCCGCACGCTGGTGGCATCGATCAGATAGACCGCCTCGGCCACCTTGCGGCGCAAGCCACGGTGGGCCTGCTTCATCATCAACTCCAGCAGCCCGGTAAACACCGTGAAAGGCCGGTTGGCGTTGGCGTCGGACAAAGTTGATCGCCGGACCGGCGCTGCGCCAAGGTGGTAGAGCCGCGCCTCATGGCTCGAAAGAGCCGTCACAATCTCGCGCAGCCCCGCCGCCCCCGAAAGTTGGCCGTACAGCAATGCCAGGAACTGCACCTTGGTCGGCAGCCGCCGCACGCGCGCATCCGCATCATCTCCTTCCACAAGCGCTTCAAACCGATGCCACGGCACGAGCTTCAGAACCTCGCGGAATACTGTATTGTGATGCGGCATGGCGCTGATCTCCTGTCGTGTCCCGGAACGCTTGCAGACGTCCAGAACAGACTAGAATCAACGCCATGCCCCTTGTCCACAAATTCTAAACCGGACAGCCGTGGGACAAGCCCGGCCATGACGACCGGAAACACAGCACGCCACGAATCAGTGCCCGAAATTCACCGGCGCGATGTAGACGTCCTGCTCGCCCGGCTTGGCAGCGGGAAATGCCGGGAAGGGGCTGGCGCGATGCAGAATGGCGATGGCCTCCTGATCCAGCACGGTGCTGCCGGATGATTTCGTCACCTCGCTCCTCAGCACTTGGCCCCTCCGGTCCAGGACAAAGCGCACCACCGCGGTGCCGGCGGCGCCGTGCGCCGCTGCCGGATAGCGCTTGAAGCGCTGTAGATGGCCAAACACCAGGGCGTTGTACTTGTTCGATGCGGCCTGACTGAACTGGCCGATATGTTCGGTCTTCGGTGGCGCCCGCGTCTCCGGCGCGGGCGGTGTATATTCCTGCTTCGGCTTTTCAACTTCCTTGGGCTGCTCGGCCGGCAGCGTGACCTCAGCCTGCTGTTGAGGTGGCGGCGGCTGCACCACCGGCTCGATCGGCTTGTCCTCGACCTTGGGCTGCTCCTTCGGCTGCTCCTCGGCTTGCTGCATGGTCGGACCGACCGCAATGTCCTGGTCCTGGATCTCGGGCGAACTCGCATCGACCGGCGCGAGCGACACGGCAATGGCCGGAAGGATATTCGGTTCCGGCGCTTGGTGCACGTACCACAGCGCGATGGACGCGATGATCCCCGCATGCGCGGCGATGATCACCGCCGCGGCGAGTATCCAGCGGGAAAAGGCGGGCCGTTCCGGAATATGCAGCGCGAACGCATTCATGGTTTGGTCGCCGGTGCTTCCAGCCCGACCAGCGCGAGCTTGAGATAGCCGTTGTCGCGCAGGACGTTCATCACGCCCATCAGCTCGCCATAGCTCAGCGCCTTGTCGGCGCGGATGAAGATCGTTTCATCCTTGTGGCTGTTGGTCGCGGTATCGAGCGCGCCCGCCAATTCCTCGCGTGTGACGGTCGTTTCGCCGATCGCGATGGTTGCGTCCGGCTTGATGGTGACGAACACCGGCTTGTCGGGGCGCGGCTGCTCCGGCGCGGTGCTCGCCGGCAGATTGACGCCGATATCGACGGTGGCAAGCGGCGCCGCCACCATGAAGATGATGAGCAGCACCAGGATGACGTCGATGAACGGGGTGACGTTGATCTCGTGCTGGACCTCGAAATCGTCGCCCGAAGATGAACCGAGTCGCAGCGACATGGCCCTACTCCGCCGCCCGCGGCAGCGTCGCCGCCGTCATCCGATAGCCGCGGCTGATCATCAACAGCAGTTGCGCCGAAGCATCGGTCAGCAGCGTCTTGTAGCCGCTGATGACGCGGGCGAGATGGTTGTAGATCACGACCGCGGGAATCGCGGCGACGAGCCCGATGGCCGTGGTCAGCAGGGCTTCGGCGATGCCGGGCGCCACCACCGCAAGATTGGTGGTGTGGGCCTCCGAGATGCCGATGAAGGAGTTCATGATCCCCCACACGGTGCCGAACAGGCCAACGAACGGCGCGGTGGCGCCGATCGTGGCGAGGATGCCGATGCCGTGGGAGACCTGCCGGATCATCGCCGCCTCGACGCGATCGAGGCGCAAGGCGACGCGCTCCTTGAAGCCGTCATCGATGATGCCGTCGGAGAGTTCGGCTTCCTTGGCGACCGAGAGGATCAACTGGGCCACCGCGTCGCGCTCGCCCTTGCACGCGTGAACGGCGTCGGTCAGATGCCGGCCGCTTTCCAGCATCTTCATCCGCCGCCGCGCGCGGCTTTTTGCAACGCGCAGCTCGATGCTCTTGGCCAGCCAGATCGTCCAGGTCGCGAGCGAGGCGATGGCGAGCCCGATCATGACCGCCTTCACCACGATGTCCGCGTTCAGGAACATGCCCCACGGCGAGAGATTCCGCGGCAGCAGGGGATTTGCGGCGTCACCTTGCGCCAGCGCGGCGCTCGACATCGCGAGCGGTGAAACGCTCGCGATGATCAGCGTGACGATGCGAGCGAACTTTCGTGAAGCCGCCGCCGGTTCAGGAGAAGGGTGATGCATCTGCCTCTCGTTTTCCGTTGTGGTTTGCATTGCCCCCACTCAAAGCTTTTGTGAAATACCGAAGAAAAATCCCCGCCGCGGCCCATATTGCGGGGCGAACACGCCGATGCCTGATCCATCCCGGATGACATAGCTTGTGTCGAACAGGTTGACGACGTCAAACCGCAAAGTTGTCGGCTTCATGTCGTTGAGCCATTTGAACTCGTGCGAAATGCCGAGATTGACCTGGGAATACCACGGCACGCTGTCGGTGTTGGCAAAGCCGCTGCGCAAACCGCTGCCGTAGAGCAGGTCCACCGAGACACGGGTTCCGTCATCCCATTTATAGGATGCGCCTGCCGATCCCGAAATCCATTGCGAGTGATCGGTATAGATATAATGCGTCGCGATATAGGCCAGCTCGTCCGCACCGAACAGAAACTGATTGGAGACCACATTGGTCGCGATCTGGCGCGCATAGGCCAGGTTGTTATAGGCGGTGAAATGGCCGTCGGTATATTTCGCCGTCAGCTCGACGCCGTAATTATTGCCCTTCTCGTAATTGAATGCGGTCAACACGTAGGCGGCGCCGAACTGGCCATCGTCCAGGAGATCCTTTGCGATCTTGTAGTAGCCGTCAACGCCGATCTCGAGGCCGGGCATCAGCTTCTGCGTGACGCCGACGTCGAAGACATGGGAGCGTTCGGGGAGCACCGGATCGGCCTGATTGACCTCCGGCTGCTGCGTGGTGTTCTGCACGAGCGCCAGATTGGGCGGCGCCGCCAGCACGAGCTGCGGCGGGGTGAAATAGCGGGCGTAGCCGGCGTGGAAGACGGTGCCGTCCCACGGCGTGTAGGTCACGCTGACCCGCGGGCTGAACTGGTTGGCATTGGTGTACTGCATCATCTGGTCGAAGCGCAGCCCGTAGTTCAGAGTGACCTGGTTCGTGATCTTCCATTCGTCCGCGATATAGGTGCCGAACAGGAAGCCGGTCTTGGCGCTCTGGTCGACCACATTGAATGGCGCATCGATCGGCGAACCCGTGGCATCCAGCGGCAGCAGAACCGAGGAATTGGTCACCAGCGCATTCTCGGTGCTGACCGTGAAGCCTGCATGGAGCGTGTGGGCGTCCGTCAGCCGATAGGACGCATCGGTCTGGATGCCGTTGGTGAGGCTGCGGCGATAGACGTCGGAGGCGACGCCGTTGAAGACGAGATCGCCGATCACGTCGGGCATGAAATGCAGCGTGCTGAGGCGATTATAGTAGGAGGCCTGTACATCCAGCCCGTTACTCGAATATTGCAGCGCGAGCACGTTGAACTGATTGAACTCGTTCTGCGTCTCGTCGAGATTGGCCGAGTTGAAATTGGAGACGCCGAAAGCAGTGAACTGTGGCGTCTGCCCGGGATTGTTCGGGATCTGGAAATGGCTGTAGGCCGCGGCGCCGATGTAGGTCAGCCGCAGCGTCGGGTCGATCACAGTCGAGACATACGCAAAACCCTTGCCCTGATCGGTGTGATCGTGGATCGCATTGTTGGAGGGCGTCGGGTTTTCCAGACCGAGATTGCTGCCGAAATATCGCCCCGAGACGAAGTATTGGGTGTTGCCCACCGTGCCGCCCCATTCTGCGTAGGGCGTGATGGTGTCGTGACTACCGCCATAGATGGAAACCTTGCCGGTATTGTCGAAGGCGCTCGCCTTGGTCTGGATGTCGACGACGCCCGCGGTGCGCAGACCGTACTGCGCCGGCAGCGCGCCGGTGATCAGCGCGAGGCTGCCGATGATGCCGGTGTCGAGAATTTGGCCGAAGGCGCCGACGCCATCGGGCAGCATGATGCCGTTAACACGGTACTGCACATTGCCGTGCTCGTTGCGGATGTGGAAATCGCCGCTCGCGGCTGAATCCTGCGTCACGCCCGGCGTCTGCAACAGCACGCGATCGAGCGAAGTGTTCTCGCCCTGCGGCAGCGCCTCGATCTGCTGCTCGCTCATCCGGTAGGGTGCGGTTCCGACCGGCGCATAGATGGTCTGGCGCCCGGAATCGAAGACCCGGTTTTGCTGCATCACCACCTGGGCCTGGGTCGGCGCCGGGGCCGGTGGCTGCGTGGCGACCACCCGGGGCGGCGGCGTGGTGCGCGGACGGCGCCGCTCCACCGGAGCGGCGACACGCGTTTCCGGCAGCACATTGCCTCGACCGGCTTGCTGCGGCGCGGCAGGCGTTGGCGTTTGCGCCGGCGCGGGGGCCGCATTCTGCCGCGGCGCTTCGGGCGACGGCGAAGCGGACGGCGCGGGCGTAGCAGCCGGCGCCTGCGGTGTCGCGGCGGTCGGCGGCGGTTGAGACGCGTTGTCGTTTTGCGCCAGCGCTGCCGTCCCCGTGGCAGCGAGCAAGGCCAATGATGACACCGAAACGAGAGCGTTGCGGCGCAGATGCGTAGACGAGAGACCCATAAGAGATTCCTGACCCCAATTCAGCGGGTCCAACGGCGCTCAAATGTGCCAGGACCCATATGCACGAACGGAACTCCGCCCCCGCTGCCAGCAGCGTGGCCCAGCACGCAGTGCTAGAGCAGGAAACGAAGCGGCGACGTCAGGAAGTGGGTGGGCCGCGCGATTGAAAGGCCGCGCGCTGCGGCTCTACGACAAATCGGACAGGTTCGATGGTGCGATCGACCGCCGTCGTGGTCAGTTGCAGCAGGATCGCAGGCGGCGAGGAGGCGAGCGCGTTGGCGATCGCGCTGGTCGCGATGCAGATCGGACAGAGATAGTCCGCCTGGCCCTCGTCGGAGTGGCCTTTCTTGCTCTGGTCGGGCGAGGCGAGCGCCGCGACGACGACGCCGGGCGAACCTCGTCCGGCGATGGCGTGAATATGGCCGAAGGACAAAGCAAAGTTGATGGCAAGCGCGACCAGCGCAAGCCATGAACCATGCCTGACATTATCCCGAACCCAGCGCATCCGCCGCCGAATGTTGCATTCCGCGGCCGCCCTGCCGCCGCGTTGCGATCTTAGCCGAGGCAAGCTGGCTTTGAAAAGGGGAGAGCGGTCGATGTTCGGTACACACTGCCGATTTCTACGCCATACTCCTCCCCGTCATTGCGAGGAGCCAATGGGCCACAATGACGATGAGGCAAATATCGGCCTCAAATACCCAAATAGCGATGCTGCAGATCAGGCTTGGCCGTGAGTTGCGCCGAGGTGCCGCTCCACACCGTGCGGCCACGCTCGATGATGTAATGGCGGTCGCAAATGCGACTGAGGTGCTCGACGTTCTTGTCGATCACCAGGATCGACTGCCCGCGCGCTTTCAGCATGGACAGGCAGTTCCAGATTTCCTCGCGGATCAACGGCGCCAGCCCCTCCGTCGCCTCGTCCAGGATCAACAGATGCGGATTGGTCATCAGCGCGCGGCCGATGGCAAGCATCTGCTGCTCGCCGCCGGAGAGCTGGTTGCCCATGTTGGAACCACGCTCGGCGAGGCGCGGAAACAGCGCGTGGATCTTTTCAAGGCTCCAGGGATCAGGGCTACCCAGCCGATTGGCGGCCGCCGCGACCAGGTTTTCACGCACCGTAAGGTTGGGGAAAATCTGGCGCCCCTCGGGCACGAGGCCGATGCCGAGCTTTGCGATCCTGTAGGACGGCAGGCTGCGGACCTCGGTGCCGGCGAAGCGGATCGCGCCCGCGCGCGCGGGCGTCAGGCCCATGATCGAGCGGATGGTGGTGGTCTTACCCATGCCGTTGCGGCCCATCAGCGACACCATCTCACCGCGCCGGATGGACAGCGACAAGCCGAACAGCACCTGGCTCAAGCCGTAACAGGTCTCGATCGAGTCGATTTCGAGCAGCGGCGCGGCATCAGCCATGACGGACCACCACATGCTGATCGCCGAGATAGGCGCGCTTGACCTCTTCGTTCTGCCGGATGGCATCGGGCGTGCCCGATGCGATCACGCGGCCATAGACCAGGACCGAAATGCGGTCGGCCAGCGCGAACACCGCTTCCATGTCATGCTCGACCAGAACGATCGTGACCTCTTTCCGCAGATCCGAGAGCAGCCGCACCATGCGGGCGGATTCGGTGACGCCGAGCCCGGCCATCGGCTCGTCCAGGAGCAGCAGTTGCGGCTTTGTGGCGAGCGCCACCGCAAGCTCGAGCTCGCGCTGCTCGCCATGGCTCAGGCGCGACACCAGCACACCGGCGCGATCCGCAAGGCCCACGCGCTCCAGCGCGCTCATCGCAGCCTTGCGTAAGCCGCGCTCCTTGCGCGCATCGCCGAAGAAGCGGAACGAGTGGCCGGCGCGCGCTTGCGCGGCGAGCGCGACGTTATCGGCGGCGGTGAAGTCGGCCAGCAGGCAGGTGATCTGGAACGAGCGCGCGAGCCCCAGTGCGCTGCGGCGATAGGCGGGCAATCGCGAGATGTCGCGACCGGCAAGATGGATGCTGCCCGAATGCGGCATCAGATGCCCGGTGAGCTGGCTGATCAGCGTGGTCTTGCCGGCGCCGTTCGGGCCGATGATTGCATGCAATTCGCCGCGCGGCACCTCCAGCGTGACATGATCGGTGGCGACGATGCCGCCGAACCGGCGCACTAGCTTGTCGACCCGGAGCAACGGTTCAGCCACGCGAAAACCTCCCGAGCAGGCCCATGATGCCGCCGCGGCCGAACAGCACGATCAACAGGAGCAGCGGCCCCATGATCAGCGCCCAATATTCGGTGACCTGCGACAGCAACTCCTCCAGCACGAGATAGGCCACCGCGCCGATGACGGGGCCGAACAGCATGCCCATGCCGCCCAGGATGACCATCACCATGAGATCGCCCGAGCGGGTCCAGTACATCACGGCGGGACTGACGAAATCGGTGTTGTTGGCGAGCAGCGCGCCGGCAAGCCCGCACATGGTTCCGGCGATGACGAAGCAGACCAGGCGGTAGCGCGTGCCGGGAAAGCCGATCGCCTGCATGCGCTGCTCGTTGGAGCGCAAGCCCTGCACAACGAGCCCAAAGCGCGAATTGACGATACGCCAGATCAGGAACACCACAAGGAGCAGGCAGGCGAGGCAGAGATAGTAGAACTGCACGCGATTGCCGAGATTGATCAGGCCGGCGAAATCGCTGCGCTTGTAGATGGTGAGACCATCGTCGCCGCCATAGCGCGCAAGGCCCGAGGCGACGTAATAGGCCATCTGGGCAAAGGCGAGCGTGATCATGATGAAATAGACGCCGCGGGTTCGCAAGGATAGCGCGCCGATGACGAGGGCGTAGAAGGCCGAGACGGCGAGCGCCACCGGAAACTGCACGAAGCCGGAGCCGATGCCCTCCTGTGCCAGGATGCCCACGGCATAACCGCCGATGCCGAGATAGGCGGCATGGCCAAAGCTCATCATGCCGCCATAGCCCATGATCAGATTGAGGCTCGCCGCTGCCAGCGCCAGGATCACGATGCGGGTGAACAGCGTCAGCACGAAGATGTTGCCGGTCAGGTGCGAATAGAGCGGCAGCAGCAGGAGTCCCGCGACCAGCAGGACCGAGATAGCGTGACGGACATTGAGGGCGGACTTCATCTGCGGCTGGCTGGGAACAGCCCCTCCGGCCGCAGGACCAGCACGATCGCCATCAACAGATAGATCAGCATCGAGGACAGCGCCGGCGCGGCCGTGGACGCGGCGGCCGAGCTCAACACCTGGCGCAACAGGTTGGGCAGAAAGGCGCGCCCGAGCGTATCGATCAGGCCAACGAAGATCGCGGCCAGGAACGCGCCGCGGATCGAGCCGATGCCGCCGATCACGATGACGACGAAGGCGAGAATCAGGATGTTCTCGCCCATGCCGATCTGCACGGTAAGAATTGGCGCCTGCATCAGTCCTGCCAGGCCGGCGAGCGCCGCACCCAGGCCGAACACCAGGGTGTAGAGCAGCTTGATGTTGATGCCGAGCGCGCCGATCATCTCACGATTGGAGGCGCCGGCGCGGATCAGCATGCCGATGCGGGTGCGCATCACGCCGAGATAGAGCAAGAGCGCCACCAGGAGCGCGACGACGATGATGGCCAGCCGATAGGCGGGATAATAGATGCCGGGCAGGATCTGCACCGGCACGGTCAGCCAGGGCGGCAGTGGCAGCGCCAGCCCCGCCGGCCCCCAGATCAGCCGCACCGCCTCATTGAAGAACAGGATCAGGCCGAAGGTTGCGAGCACATGGTCGAGATGATCGCGGCCATAGAGATGGCGCAGCGCGGTAAATTCCAGCGCCATGCCGAGCAAGAGCGTCGCGCCGAGCGCAAGCACGGCGCCGAGCACGAAACTGCCGGTCCAGGCGACGAAGGTCGCGGCGAAATAGGCGCCCATCATATAGAGCGAGCCATGGGCGAGATTGACGAGGTCCATGATGCCGAACACCAGCGTCAATCCGGCCGCAAGCAGGAAGAGCAAGAGGCCGAACTGCAGGCCATTCAGGATCTGTTCGACGAGCAGCAGCATCGGCTCACATGCCAATTGAAGAAAACGGCAGCGAATGTCACGCTGCCGCGGTTTCCAGAGCGAGATGATCTTTGGGGTGGACCAGTGCGAGCGGCCGGCTCTGCTCACCTCTCCCAAGGGGAGAGGTCAATGCACGTCCGGGGCAGCCAACCGAACCTAATCTCATCATGCGCTAGCAAACGGCCCCAAGCAAAATCCGTGCTCACTTCATCGGACACTTGTCGTGGAAGCGGTCCTGGTCGTCCTTGACGATGGTGGCGACCGTTTTCAGCGACAATTCGCCATTGGCGTCCTTGACCACGTCCTGCAGGTAGAAATTCTGGATCGGGATGTGGTTGTTGCCGTATTTGAAGGAGCCGCGCAGCGACTTGAAGTTTGCCTTCTCCATCTCCGCCTTCATGGCGTCCTTCTTGGAGGTGTCGCCGTTCACCGCGACCACGGCGCTGTTGATGAGCTGCGCCGCGTCATAGGCCTGCGCGCCGTAATAGGTCGGGCGCAGGTTCGGATATTTCTTGCGATAGTCCTCGACGAAGCGCTTGTTCTGCTCATTGGGCAGATCGTTGACCCATTCCTGCGCGCCCGGCACCCCCAACGCGTTGTCCTTCTGCAGCGGCAGCGACAATTCGTCGATGGTGAAGGCGGTATAGAGCGGTATCTGCTGCTTCAAACCCGACTGCACATATTGGTTGAGGAATTGCACGCCCGATGCACCGGGATAGAACACGAAGATCGATTCGGCCTTGGAGTTGCGCGCTTTGCTCAGTTCGGCGGAGAAGTCGAGCTGGCTCGGCCAGACCGTATATTCCTCGCCGACCACCTCGCCCTTGAAGGTGCTCTTCACGCCGGCGAGCATGTCCTTGCCGGCGGCGTAGTTCGGGCCGATCAGGAAGACCGATTTCACGCCCTTCTGATTCATGTAGAGGCCCATGGCCGCGGGCGTCTGGTCGTTCTGCCAGGAGGTCGAGAACACATAAGGCGAACACAATTCGCCTGCGAGCTGCGAGGGCCCGGCATTGGCCGAGATCAGGAAGGTCTGCGAGTCGACCGCGCTCTTCAGCGAGGCGAGCAGCACGTTCGACCAGATGTAGCCGGCGATGAAGTCGACCTTGTCGGACTGCACCAGCTTTTCCGTCTTCTGTTTGCCGACATCCGGCTTCTGCTGGTCGTCCTCGTAGATGACTTCGACCGGCTTGCCGGCCATCTTGCGCCCCAGATGATCGAGCGCGAGCTCGAAGGAATTGCGCATATCGTTGCCGATCACGGCGGTCGGACCGCTGAAGGTCGAGACGAAGCCGATCTTGATGGTATCGCCGGCCAGCGCCGGGCTCGCCAGCAGGAGCGCTGCCGCGCCCGCCAGCCAAAATGCCGTTTTCATGGTGACTTCCCCTCCCTCTATGGACCTCAAGCTACCACCGGCTCCCGCCTGATCGCGAGCGGCAGTCTGCCGCTGGCCGGCGGATCCCTTGTTGTTTTGTGCGCGAAATCTCGCTCCGGCAGCAAGCACCAAGCGAAGGTCTTGTGTTACACCTTCGGCTCAGCACCGCCTGCACCATAATTCGTGCTAGCGGCCGATGGCAAGAATTATAGTGCTGGTTGCGATGCGGTGCAGCGCCGCCGCGGGCGAGGCGATGCCTCCTCGGGGCTCGTCGGGTGAATTCGCAAAACCGGCATGGACCGAAGGTGGCGGCGCGTCCTTAAATAAAGGCAGTCAGCAACTCCCAGATTAAAGGCCATCGCCATGGCATCGACACCGCAAAATCCGCATCGGGTGGTCATCGTCGGCGCCGGTTTTGGCGGGCTGGAGACGGCCTATCGGCTCAAGGGCGCGCCGGTTGCGATCACCATGATCGACCGCCGCAACCACCATCTGTTTCAACCGCTGCTGTACCAGGTCGCCACCGCCTCGCTCGCGACCTCGGACATCGCCTGGCCGATACGCTATCTCATGCACGAGCGGCGTGAGGTCACGACATTGTTCGCTACCGTCAGCGGCGTGGATGCGGCTAACCGTCGCGTGCTGCTCGAGGACGGCGCCGCTGTGCCGTACGACACGCTCGTTCTCGCGACCGGCGCGCGCCACGCCTATTTCGGCCATGACGAATGGGAGACCTATGCGCCCGGCCTGAAAACGCTCGAGGACGCTACCACGATCCGACGCCGCATCCTGGTCGCGTTCGAGCGCGCCGAACGCGAGCCGGATCCGGACCGGCGCGCGGCACGCCTGACCTTCGTGATCGTCGGCGCCGGCCCGACCGGTGTCGAGCTTGCCGGCACCATCGCCGAACTCGCGCAGCACACGCTGCCGGGGGATTTCCGCAATATCGATACGCGCAAGGCGCGCGTCGTGCTGATCGAAGCCGGGCCGCGCGTGCTCGCCGGCTTTGCCGACGACCTATCGGCCTATGCGAAAGCGTCGCTGGAGCGCATCGGCGTCGAAGTGGTGCTGAACCAGCCCGTGACCGAATGCACACGCGACGGCGTGGTCTATGGCGGCCAGCAGTTGAAAGCCAAGACCATCATCTGGGCCGCCGGCGTGCGCGCCTCGCCCGCCGCCGAATGGCTGGGGGCGCCGGCCGACCGTGCCGGACGCGTGCAAGTCGACCCCGACCTCACGGTGCCCGGTGATCCCGAGATCTTCGCCATTGGCGACACCGTGACCATCAATGCGTGGGACGGCAAGCCGGTGCCCGGCATCGCGCCCGCCGCCAAGCAGGAGGGACGCTACGTTGCCGAACTGATCAAGGCGCGCTTGCGCGGCGACAAGATGGGGGCATTCCACTACAAACATGCCGGCAGCCTCGCGCAGATCGGCAAGCGGCTCGCGGTGATCGATTTCGGCCGCATCAAGCTGCGCGGCGCGATTGCCTGGTGGATCTGGGGCGTCGCGCACATCTACTTCCTGATCGGCCTGCGGCACCGGCTTGCCGTCGCGCTGAGCTGGCTCTGGATCTACGTCCGCGACCAGCGCGCGGCGCGTCTGATCACTCAGGGCAGCAGCAAGGTGACGACGTAAAGCTGCTTGCGGAATGAGCAATGGCAGGGCTGTGGCCTGACGCCCAGGCGAGGCTGCGTCCGTAAACGCTGGCCAAGCATCTGAGGCCAAAGCGGAATTTTCGCAGCCGCCCCGGCGATCGCATTGTACACATGGCACATCCCTTGCTTGCCGGAGAGCGTTTTAGTCGGGCAGCCGAGAGCGATGGCAATGCCGCCCGGCCTCTTTCGGAGTGTTGCGTGACCGAAACCGTTGCTGCGATCGTTGCCGCGCATCGCGCGGGCCACCTCACGCCTGCGCAAACGGTCGCGCGCAGCTTTGCCCGTATCCGCGCGCACGATGATCCCGCGATCTTCATCTCGCTGCGCGACGAGAAGGAAGCGATCGCCGAGGCCGAACGCCTGATGGCCGGCAAGGATGCCGCGGAGCTGCCGCTCTACGGCGTGCCCGTCGCGGTGAAGGACAATATCGACGTGCTGGGCCTGCCGACCACCGCCGCCTGCCCGGCCTTCTCCTATTCGCCGACCCGCGACGCAACCGCGGTGGCGCGGCTGCGCGCGGCGGGCGCCATCATCATCGGCAAGACCAATCTCGATCAGTTCGCCACCGGACTCGTCGGCGTGCGCTCGCCTTATGGCATTCCGAAGAATCCGGTGCGCGGCGATCTCTTGCCGGGCGGATCGAGCTCGGGATCGGCGGTGGCCGTCGCCGCGGGCCTGGTACCGCTTGCGCTCGGCACCGACACCGCCGGCTCTGGCCGCGTGCCGGCGCTGCTCAACAATGTCGTCGGCTTGAAGCCGAGCCTCGGCATGATCTCGACCGCCGGCGTGATCCCGGCCTGCAGAACGCTCGACTGCGTCTCGATCTTTTCGCTCACGGTCGACGATGCGGTCACTGCGCTTGCGGTGATGGCGGCCCCGGATGCCGCCGATCCGTTCTCGCGCGACCGGCCGCTCGGCGACATCACGACAATGCCCGCCAATCTCCGCCTCGGCGTACCGCACGAAGGGCAATTGATCTTCTTTGGCGACAAGGCGCAGGAGGCGGCCTATCGAGAGGCGCTGAAGCGCTTCACCGCGCTCGGCGCCGAGCTCGTCGAATTCGACATGGAGCCGTTTTACGAGACCGCGCGGCTGCTCTATGAGGGACCATGGGTCGCGGAGCGCTATGTCGCGATCCGCAATCTACTGGCATCATCGCCTGATGCCATCCATCCGGTGACGCGGGACATCGTCGCCCCAGGCGCGCGGCTCACCGCGGCCGAGACATTTTCCGCATTGTATCGCCTGCAGGCTCTGCGCAAGATCGCCGAACGTATCCTTGCCGATTTCGACGCGATGGTGCTGCCGACCACGCCAACGGTCTATTCGACCGCGCAGGTGCTGGCCGATCCGGTCCTGCTCAACAGCCGGCTCGGCACCTATACCAATTTTGTCAATCTGCTCGATCTCTGCGCGCTGGCGGTGCCGGCCTCCTTCAGAGCCGACGGCGCACCGTTCGGCATGACACTGCTCGCGCCGGGCGGGCACGACGCATTGCTTGCCAGCATCGGGCGCATCTTTCATGCCGATACCAAACTCCCCCTCGGCGCGAAGAGCGTGGCGCAGCCGCCGCTTGCGCCATTGCCGGCGTCAGCGGCCCACGACGATCTCGCGATCGCGGTGGTCGGCGCGCACATGTCGGGCATGGGACTGAACGGGGAACTGAAGGCATTCGGCGCGCGATTGGTCGAGACCGCCGTTACCGCGCCAGACTATAAGCTCTACGCGCTCGAGACGGTGCCGCCGCGGCCCGGCATGCTGCGCGTGGAAGCCGGCGCGGGCACTGCGATCGAGCTGGAGATCTGGTCGCTATCGGCCGCCGGCTTCGGCAAGTTCGTCGCCGCGATCCCTCCGCCGCTCTCGATCGGCACGGTCAGGCTCGCCGACGGACGCAATGTGAAGGGCTTTCTCGTCGAATCCGCCGCGCTCGACGGCGCCCGCGATATCTCCGTCTTCGGCGGCTGGCGCGCATACATGGCGGAAGCGGCGGCGGTGTAGAGACGTCTACCTCTCTCCACGTCATTCCGGCGCGATACGACGGCATCGAACCCGGAACCCGAGATTCCGCGTTCGATCCTTCGGACCGCCCCGGAATGACCGTGAAAGAATGGTGCGAAAGAACGGCGGAGAAGGAGGTTACACCGACACCGCGTAGATCTCGTATTCGTCGCGGACCAGCTCGATATGGGCGCGCATGGCGACCGCGGCCCCCGCTTTGTCGCCGCGCATGATCGCGACGACCACACGATCATGCTCGGCATGCGATTTGGCCAGCCGTCCGAGATTGCGGAACTGGGCGCGGCGGAACGGCTGC
This sequence comes from Bradyrhizobium sp. STM 3562, assembly GCF_045571435.1. Classification (NCBI taxonomy): domain Bacteria; kingdom Pseudomonadati; phylum Pseudomonadota; class Alphaproteobacteria; order Hyphomicrobiales; family Nitrobacteraceae; genus Bradyrhizobium; species Bradyrhizobium sp. STM 3562. The sequence goes on along the minus strand of NZ_CP120694.1, from coordinate 626,755 downwards.
ACCCGCACCCGCGTCGCGAGCGTCATTTCGGCGATGTACGCGTTTTGCGATCCGGCGTAGATGGTGTTGTGGAAGCGCTCATTGACCTCGTGAAAGCGCTCGGGGTTGCCGGCATGGCTCAAGACCCGCAATTCCTCGTGAACCGCTTCCAGACCATGCCGCTCAGTGGGCGTCATGCGCTCGGCGGCGAGGCCCGCGCAGATCGCCTCCAGCTCCGCCATGGCTTCGAACATTCCGGTCAAACGTTCGATCGAGGGACGCGCCACCACTGCGCCACGATGGGCCCGCGCCTCAATCAGCCCGCTTGCTGCGAGTTGGCGCAGCGCTTCGCGTACCGGCGTGCGGGACACGTTGAAGCGCCGCGCGAGCTCGGTTTCATCGAGCGGCGCGCCCGGCCGCAAGGTGCCGCGCACGATCTCGTCCGCAAGCTGCAAGCGCAGCTCTTCTGCCCGGGTGATCTTCTCGGCCACGCTGGACGTGCGATCGACACGCCAGACCGCCGTCGCGCGCGCGGCTTTCGGACGCGACGGACTGTTGGCCGGAAGATCGTCAAGGCTCATATGGTCGTAACCTTCGGTTCGTCGATGATGCTGACATGAGCCGCGACGATTCTCCAGCCTTCCGGGAAGCGGATCCAGGTCTGCATCTGCCGACCCACCTTCCCCGGCGCGCTGTCACGATAGAACAGCGTCGAGGCCACCGCGGTGTCCCGGCCGTAGGTTGTGATCAGCGTCTTCGCGGTCTTGCGCATGAGCCCGAGCGGCGAGCGCGCCGCGCGGAATGCGTTGATCTCGGCATAGCCATAGAGGTTCTCGCCCATACCGTAGCGCAGGGTGCGGGGGTCGTTGCGGAACAATTCGCCGAGCACTGCGACGTCGTTGTTGACCAGCGCCTTCTCATAACGCTCGAATTGCACCGTCACTTCCGCGACGACCTCAGGCAGATCGATTTCCATGCGTTTCAAAATCCCGTTGGCTGCGGCGCCAGCGCGACGCCGCTTGTCTCCAGCGCAAAAGCCACACGCAGCGCGATATCTTCGCGCCAGGGCGGCGCGATGATCTGCACGCCGACCGGCATCGGCTCCAGCGGAATGGGCGCCGCGACCACCGGGAGCCCGATAAAGGAAATCGGCTGCGTGTGGATGCCGATATTGGCACGCACCGGCAGTTCGACGCCATCGAGCACGAAGGTCGCCTGACCGAGTTTTGGGGCGATGCAGGGTGTTGCCGGCGCAATGATGACGTCGACGGTTTTGAACAGCTCGGCGACTTGCGCGCGATACCAGCGGCGGAATTTTTGCGCGCGTTCGACCAGAGATCCCGGCACCATGGCGCCGGCGATCAGGCGGTCGCGTACCGCGGAATCGAAATCATCGGGGCGTTTGCGCAACCTATCGAGATGAAGCGAGGCGCCTTCGACCGTAGAGATCACGTAAGCCGCCGCCCGGGCGCGTGCGGCTTCGGGGAGTTCGACGGTTCGCGTGACGCCCAGCGCTTTGGCAACGCGGGCGACCGCTTCCTCGGCCTCCGCAAACAGGTTCTTCTGGAAGTAGCCGCCGGCCAGCGCGATGCGCAGATCGCCGATATCCTGCGACAATAGCGGTGCGACCTCGTCGATCCCGCGCGCGACGCAGGCCGCATCGTCGGGATCAGGTCCTTGCATCGCATCATAGGCGAGTGCGAGATCGGTGACGCTGCGTGCAAGCGGACCGAGATGGTCGAGGCTCGCGACAAACGGAAAGGAGCGCGCCCGCGACAGCCGGCCATAGGTCGGCTTCAACCCGAAAATCCCGCAGAAGGAGGACGGCACGCGGATCGAACCATTGGTGTCGGAGCCGAGCGCGATCGGCACCAGCGCCCCGCCGACAGCGCTGCCCGAGCCGCCGGAGGAGCCGCCGCTCATCCGCGTGACATCGTGCGGATTGCGCGAGGGGCCGTCATGAACATTCTCGCCCGTGAAGTCATAGGCGTATTCGCCCATGTTCAGCGCGCCGACAAGCACGGCGCCGGCGGCCTCCATCCGCTCGATCAAGGTCGCATCGCGCGGCGCCGGTGGGCGATCGCGGTTGATCTTGGAGCCGGCACGGGTTGGAAGGCCTTTGACGTCGAACAGATTCTTCACCGCGAAGGGCACGCCGGCGAGCGGGCCGATTTTTTCGCCCGAAAGGATCGCGGCGTCGACCGCGCGCGCTCTCTCCAGCGCGCGCTCGGCGGTGACGTCGGTGAAGGAATTGAGGATCGGGTCATGCTGCTTGATGCGCGCAAGCGCCGCTTCGGTTGCGGCCAGCGCGGTCGTCTTGCGCTCGATGACGGCCTTGGCGATCTGCGCAGCCGATAGTCGGTTCAGGTTTTCAGGCATTGCGGAATCAGGCGGTGAAGATGCTGGCAGGCTCGGCCTCGTCGGGCAGCGCGAACTCGTCGACCATTCGCGCCAATCTTAGCGAAACTTCGAGATTGGCCTTGACCGCGGGTCGCCAGGCCTCCTCGAGGGGCAGCGCCAGCGCCTTTGCGACCGCGTCGATGTATTCGTCAAGCGGATCAGCCATGTTTCTCCTCTTCTCCTGCTTGCCCACCGCACCGTCGCATCGCGAGCTCGCTGGCGGCGCTCGCCGCCTGCCGCTCGACGGCTCGCGGCCTTTCGCATCACAATGACACGATCACGCAACGCGTGCACGGCTCTCCGAACATTGGAGACGACCAAATTGCTCATGCCAGGCGAGTGCTGGGGGCTTGCCACCGGTTCAAATCGCGCGCGCCAGGTCGTGGTGGGGCATGCCAGGGCCGCTCCAGACATGCCCCACCCGGACGCGTATCGCGGCTGCGATACTCGCCCACCCTTCCCCCAGCTCCCCAGGGAAAGCGAAATCTTCGAGCCTCGATCCTGGCCCCGCGGCAAATCCGAGACGGATTTGCGAAAGGCGCGATGCTTCATGGTGCTCCGATGTTCGAGAGCTGGTTTGGAGCAAGGGATCGCAAGCTTCGTGCCAAGCGCACCCGTCGCCTGATCGGACACCAAACATCTGATCTCATTGGCGAATACTCGGTCGCGCGGGACTGAGCGCCCAGCAAAGCTGCATACAGAGCCTCGCTTTTGCTCTCCAAATAAGCAGAATGATCTCAGGTGCGCCTGTTCGGCTCGAGCCTCACCGATCCGGGTTTGCGCGTTCGAACTGGCGGAGCAGTCGATTGCCGCGCTCGACCGCCGAATCGAGCGCCTCCTTCGCCGACTTTTTCCCGCTGAACGCCTGTTCCAGCTCATCCTCGATCACGTCGCGGATCAGCACGAACGATCCGAGCCGGATGCCTTTCGAATTGTCGGTCGGCGGCTTCAAGCTGGTCTCTTCGGTCGAGATTGCCGCCCCCGGGTTGCGCGCATAAAAGCCCGAGTTGCGGGTGAGCTCGAGGGCAGCACGGGTGATCGGCAAATAACCCGTGTTCTGGTGCCAGGCGGCCTGCACTTCGGACCGCGACAGAAACGCAAAGAACTTTGCGACGCCCTTGTATTCCTCGCGCGGGCGGTCGCGCAGCACCCATAAGGTACCGCCCCCGATAATTGTGTTTTGCGGCGCGCCTTCGACATCAGGCCAATAAGGCAGCATGCCGTAGCCGACCTCGAACTTCGAATTGGTGATGATGTCGGCGCGCGTTGCGGAAGAGCCCAGGAAGATGCCGCATTCACCGCTCTGAAAGCGCGGCTCGGCCGATTGCGCGCGGCCGCCATAGTCGAACACCTTGGTTTTCTGCCATTCGGCAAGCTGCGCGATGTGGCGCACGAGAAGCGGATTGTTGAAGATCAATACCGCATCCAGGCCGCCGAAGCCGTTGGTGCGGGTCGCAATCGGCAGATTGTGGAAGGCGGAGAAATTCTCGACATTGATCCAGGAGGGCCAGGAGGTGGTGAAGCCGCAAGGCGCGCCCCACTCGCGCAGCCGCTTCGCATCCGTTCCCAGTTCGGGCCAGGTCTTTGGCGCGGCTTGCGGGTCGAGCCCGGCATCGCGGAACATGTTCTTGTTGTAATAGAGGATCGGGGTCGAGGCGTTGAACGGAAACGACAGCAGGTTGCCGCTCGCGTCGGCGTAGTAGCTGGCAATAGCGGGAAGATAGACGGAAGGCGGAAACGCCTCATGTTCGTCCCGCATCAATTCATAGACGGGATAGATCGCGCCGCGCGCGGCGATCATGGTCGCGGTGACGATCTCGCTCACCTGAACGATCGCCGGCTGACTCTTCGAGCGAAACGCGAAAACCGCGGCGGTGACGGTCTCGGCGTAATTGCCCTTATAGGTCGGCACGATCCGGTAGTCGGATTGCGAGGCATTGAAATCCGCGGCGAGCTTTTCCACCTGCCGGCCGAGCTGTCCGGACATCGCATGCCACCACTGGATTTCGGTGACGGCGCAGGCCGGAGAAGCAAGGCCGGCCGCCAAGGCCGCGCAAGCGATCGGCAGCGATCTGAAGAGGAGATTCACAATAACTGCTCCCGCAACTAAGCGCCTCGGCGTGTATTCTGGCAATATCTCGCGCGCCGGTAGCGTCGGGCAAATTCAAGAAAGCAATGATCCATCAGGCCATTGACGGCCCTATAAGGGTCGGCACAATAGACTGATCCTGCCTTTAGATGCAAAGACCGTTGAACCTTTTCCCACCTCTGTCGACATCATCATGAGGGATTGGAAGTTGGCAGACTACCGCGCCGAGCTTTGGCGGGCTGTTGCACTCGTGGGCGCCCATCCGCGCGCCCGCACGAGCGATGCCGTGTGCGAGCTTCGCCACGGTGCCCACCGGGTCGATTCCACCTCCAGGCGCCGAGCCGAACGGGCGGTCTGATCGAGATGATCTCACAACTCATGACACGCAGCCGCAAGGTGGAGTGAACTGGTGGTGGCGACCTCCCGGCGGAGCAAATCTGCGAAGCGGTCGTCTGGCATCGCCGCGGCGGTCCGCCTGCGCATGCTCACTCTGTTGCGGGCGGTCCCGATCCGCTGGCGTATCCTGTCGATCGCGGCGCTGAACTCGGCGGTCGTGCTGGTGCTCGCAGTGATGATCTGGAACGGGGCCAACGTACTCGGCTCGGCCTGGAAGGACGTGCGGCAGGCGCGCGAGTCCGAGAAGATCCTGGCGAGGCTGGAAAGCGAGACCAGCCGTCTGCAGAACCTGATCCACCGCTATATCAATCAACCGAGCCCCGAACTTTTCGCCGAGATCCTTTTGGTGCGCGAGGCCGTGCTCGGCACGCTGACGACGCGCGCGTCCACCGATCCGATGTTGTCGGGCTCGGTGGACGAACTCGAACACGCGACCGAACGCCTGCTCGACGGCTTCGGCCAATTGCGCGCCGTGCAGACCAAGATCGCCAAGACCTATGAGGAGCAGGTGCTGGGGCCCGCCAAGGATATGGCGGGACTCTATACGGCGATCGAGGGCGCCACCGGTCATCGCGACGCGCAGATCTGGCCCTCGCTCGGCAAATCCCGCGAGGCGTTCACGGCGATGCTGGTCGCCGCCAATTCCTATTATCTGTCGCTGGCAACCGCATCTGCGGAAGAAGCCCGCCGCAACACCGATACGATCGAAAAGACCATTCCGCTCATGAGCGGCCTCGCCGATAACGACCAGCAGCGCACGGCGCTGCAGCGGTTGCAGGCGCGCACGGCGGCGCTGCGCGACGGGCTTTCCAAGCTGACCGAGCAACTCTCCAACCGCACAGAATTGCTGCGCAACACCATCGATGCGACCCAGGCCGAGGCCACCGGCGCGGTCGATGAATTGTCGGCCAGGATGCGCGTACGTGAACAGAGCGCGCAGGCGACCTTCGACCGCGCGTTGTCGGATATCTCGCGCCGCGTATTGTCGATCGCCGTGATTTTCTTAGGCATCATCTTGAGCGCCGGCGTTCTGATCGCGCTCTCGATCCGCCTGCCACTGCAGCAAATCATGACGGCGATGGGCGCCATCACCATGGGCGACTTCGAGCGCGAGGTGCAGGGCATCAATGCGCGCGATGAGGTTGGCGCCATGGCGCGTGCGGTGGAGGTGTTTCGCGAGAACGCCATTGCCAAACGCAAGGCCGAGGACGAGCTGCGTGCTTCCAAGGAAAGGGCCGAAAGCGCGCTGCTCGAGCTCAACACCGCGCAGCAGAACCTGATCGATGCCGAGCGCCTGGCCGCATTGGGCGGGCTCGTCGCCGGCGTCGCCCACGAGGTCAACAACCCGATCGGCATCAGCCTCACGGTCGCTTCCAGCCTCGCGCGGCGAACGCAAATCTTCGAGGCCGAGCTGAAGAGCGAGGGCCAGTTGCGTCGCTCCCAGTTGGAGGAATTCGTGCGCTCCTCGCGCGACGCCTCCGAACAGTTGGTCGCCAATCTTCACCGTGCCGGCGAGCTGATTCAGTCCTTCAAACAAGTCGCGGTTGACCGTTCACACGCGGAACGCCGCCAGTTCCCGCTCAGAGAGGCGACGGACCAGATCATCGCAAGCTTGCGGCCGGTCCTGAAGCGGGCGCCGATCACGCTTCAGACCGACGTGCCGGAAAACCTCGTAATCGACGGCTATCCCGGCTTTTACGGCCAGATTTTAACCAATCTGTTCCTCAATGCTGTCAATCACGCCTTTGCCGACGGCCGTTCCGGAACAATCTCGATAGCAGCGCGGCCGCGCGGGGCGGACGATGTCGAGATCATTTTTGCCGATGACGGGGCCGGAATGACCCCCGAAGTGCAGCGCCAGGCCTTCGATCCCTTCTTTACGACCCGCCGCAACGAGGGCGGCACCGGACTCGGGCTGCATATCGTCTATAATCTCGTGACCCAGCAGCTCGGCGGCCGCATGATGCTGGAGTCAAGACCGGGACAAGGCACCACTTTTCGCATTATCATGCCCCGGATCGCCAAGGGTGGCGGGGCAACAGAAGAAACAGACGGGGCGCAATGGCCGAACAGGACGATGTCCTCCACCTGATCGACGACACCGGAGCCGCTCCGGAGGATACGTCCGCGCGCAAATGGAAGATCGCCGTCATCGACGATGATCAGGCCGTGCACGAGGGCACCCGCTTTGCGCTCTCCGACTACAGCCTCAATGGCCAGGGGCTTGAAATCCTCTCCGCCTATTCCGCGGCCGAAGGGCGCGCCTTGATGCGGGCTCATCCCGATATTGCCGCGGTGCTGCTGGACGTCATCATGGAGACGGACGTCGCCGGGCTCGAGCTCGTCGAGTACATCCGCAACGAGATCAGGAACGAGACGGTCCGCATCATCCTGCGCACCGGCCAACCGGGCCAGGCGCCGGAGCGGCGCGTCATCGTCCAGTACGACATCAACGACTACAAGGCGAAGACCGAGCTTACCGCCGACAAGCTGTTCACCTCCCTGACGGCGGCGCTGCGCAGCTATCAACAGCTCGAGCGCATGGTGCAGACCCGGCGCGGGCTGGAGATCATCATCGATGCCGCCTCCACGCTCTACGACTTCAAGTCGATGCAGCGGCTGGCGGAGGGCGTGCTGACCCAGCTCGCATCGCTGCTCAACGTCGACTGCGCCGGCATTCTCGTGCTGCGCGACGACGGCAGCAAGGCCGGCGATGATTTTGCGGTGCTGGCCGGCTCTGGCTGCTACAGCCGCTTTATCGGCTCCGCCGGGTCCAAATCGCTGGATCCGGATTTGCGGACCATGGTGGAGGCGGCCTTCAAGCGCCGCAAGCACGAGTTTGCCGATCAGCGCACGGTGCTCTACATCCGCACGGGAAGCGGGCGCGAAGTCGTCGTGCTGCTGCAGGCCGAGCGCCCTCTCTCGGAAACCGACCGCTCGTTGGTGGAGATTTTCGGCAGCCGGCTCTCCATCGCCTTCGACAACGTGATCCTCTATCAGCAGCTCCACGAAGCCAATACCCAGCTCGAGGACCGCGTCGCGCAGCGGACGCGGGCGCTGATGCAGGCCAACCGGCGGCTCTCGGCGCAGTGGCTGCGGCTGCAGCGCGCCAATGCCTTCAAGAACGAGATCCTGGGCACGGTGGCCCATGACCTGAAGAATCCGCTCGGCGTCATCCTCGGGCGCACCGAAATGCTCACCGAGCTGATCTCGACCGGCGCCTCGCGCGAGAGCATCACCGCTCAGATCGAGCACGTCCGCGATGCCACCAAGCGGTTGACCTCGATGGTCGACCATTTGATCACCGACGCGATGGCCGATGCTTTCGACATCACCATCCGCCGCGAGCCGGTCGATATTGCCGCCCTGGTCGGCGAAGTCGTGGAAGCGAACCAGCCGCTTGCCGTCAACAAGCAGCAGGCGATCACGGTATCCGCGCCGCCGAACATCTTGACCATGTGCGACACCGACCGCATTCGCGAATCGATCGACAATCTGGTCTCCAACGCCATCAAATACAGCCCGATCGGGGGCAAGATCTCGGTCGTCGTGACCCGCGAGGACAACAATACGGCGATTCGGGTGACCGACGAGGGGGCCGGATTGTCGCCGGAAGATCTGGGGCGGCTGTTCGGCCGCTTTCAGCGGCTTTCGGCCAAGCCCACCGCGGGCGAAAGCTCGACGGGGCTCGGGCTGTCGATCGTGAAGCGGATTATCGACATGCATGGCGGCGAAGTCACCGCCAACAGCGCCGGTCCCGGCAAGGGATCAACCTTCACCATCACTCTACCTGCGACCGAGATGTCATGAGCCAGAGCCAGCACATCATCATCGTCGATGACGAGGCGCCGGCGCGCGAGATGGTCGGCGATTATCTCAAGATGCACGGCTTCACCGTGACGCTGTGCGACGGCGGCAAGAGCCTGCGCAGCGCGATCGAAACCAGCGCACCCGACCTTGTGGTGCTCGACCTCAACATGCCCGAGGAGGACGGATTGTCCGTCATCCGCGATCTCAAGAGCCGCTCCAACATTCCGATCATCATGCTGACCGCCACTGCGAGCCCGATCGATCGCGTGGTCGGGCTCGAGCTGGGGGCCGACGATTACGTCGCCAAACCCTGCGAGCTGCGCGAATTGATGGCGCGTATCCGCTCGGTTCTGCGGCGGAGCGGACCACCCAAGGCCGCCGCGGACGCCTCGGCGGCGGCCAAGAGCGGCAAAGAGCAGTTGGTGCGGTTCGGCACCAAATGGCTCGATCTCGAGGCACAGGCCCTGCGCGACGAGGAGGGCAACGAGCATCCACTCACCGCATCCGAATTCGGACTCCTGAAAGTGTTCGCCGCCAATCCCAAGCGGGTGCTGTCGCGAGAGCGGCTTTTGGAACTCGCCAATGCCCGCGACAGCGAGGCGTTCGACCGCGCCGTTGACCTGCGGATCATGCGCATCCGCCGCAAGATCGAACCGGACCCGACCAAGCCCGCGGTGATCCGCACCATTCGCGGCGGCGGCTACCTGTTCTCGCCGACCGAGGAGAAGGCGTAGCCTTCCGCGCTGCGCGCCCTCTCCCCCGCGAGCGGGGCGAGGTCAGCTTCCACAAAGCCACGCCTCGGGCCTATCGGTCCCGGGCTTGCGCGACAGCGACAGCTTCCTGTTTCGGTCTGTTTCGATCTCCCGCGGCAATTTTCCATGCATTGAAAACATTCACAATTTTGTCCCGAATGTTTCGTCGCGGGGCGTCCGACGAAACAATTCTCTTACCGACGAAACCATTTTGAGCTTGCGGTGCAGACGTCCGGAAACTTTGCCTGATTAACACTTTCTTCCCAAGGAAGCGCCGCGGCATAGGCGGCACATGGGGAGAGTGTCATGCAGAACGTCGTCGCTATCAACGCGGCAGCCCGCCAGAGCATCGACGCCGCTCAGGCTGCCTCGGACGAGATGCTGCTGGAGGGCATTGCCGATGGCAACCGGACCGCAATGCACATCCTTTACGCCCGGCACAATGTGAGGGTTTATCGTTTCATCCTGCGCATCGTCCGCGATGCCAGCGTGGCGGAAGACTTGGTCAGCCAGGTGTTCCTCGATGTCTGGCGCACGGCGGCCCAATTCGAGGGCCGCTCGCAGGTATCCACCTGGCTGCTGTCGATCGCACGCTTCAAGGCGCTGACCTCCCTGCGCCAGCGGCGCTTCGAGGACATCGATCAGGACGACGTGCGCGAGATCGCCGACGATGCCGACACGCCGGAAGCCTCGCTCGATCGCGCAACCACCAGCGAGATCCTGCGCGCCTGCGTCGCTAAACTGTCGCCGGCGCACCGTGAGATCATCAATCTCGTCTACTACCACGAGAAGTCCGTGGAGGAGGTGGGCGCGATCATCGGCATTCCTCAGAGCACGGTGAAGACACGTATGTTCTACGCCCGCAAGCAGCTCGCCGATCTCTTGAGGGGCGCGGGCGTCGACAGCCTTGCGGCTTAATGAAATTGAAGGATGACGAAGCAATTGAAACAATCGGCGAAATCACGTTGAAAGATTGATCTGCTATTTCAGTACGCAATCGATTTAGTCGTCAGCTAGCTTACCGCTTTAACCTCCCAGGACCTCCAACGACCCGGACGGGATGCCCCCTCCCGGGTCGTTCTTATTTTGCACGCTGCCGCCAAAGTGGGACGCAACGTCCAATTTCCTCGCCACTGCAGGCGTGATAAATCAGCCGCGCAAATAACGATGGTGGCGTGCATGCTCGGCTTGGATGCAGTTGTTTTGGCCCGTGCGCAATTTGCATTCACCATGACGTTTCACATCGTCTTTCCCGCCTTCTCGATCGGGCTTGCGAGCTATCTTGCGGTGCTGGAAGCGCTGTGGCTTTGGACCGGGCGCGACGTCTTCATCAACCTGTTCAATTACTGGCTGAAGATCTTCGCCGTCGCCTTCGGCATGGGCGTCGTGTCCGGGATCGTGATGTCCTACCAGTTCGGGACCAACTGGTCGGTCTTTGCCGACAGGACCGGCCCCGTGATCGGACCGCTGATGGCCTATGAGGTGCTCACCGCGTTCTTTCTCGAAGCGGGCTTTCTCGGCGTCATGCTGTTCGGCTTAAGGCGCGTCGGGCCGAGGCTGCATTTCCTCGCGACGCTGATGGTGGCGATCGGCACCCTGATCTCCGCCTTCTGGATTCTTTCCGCCAATTCCTGGATGCAGACGCCCAGCGGATTTGCGGTCAACGCCGATGGCCAATTCGTCGCGGCCGACTGGTTCAAGGTGATCTTCAATCCGTCCTTTCCCTACCGCCTGGTGCATATGGTGCTGGCGGCCTACCTCACCACGGCACTGGTGGTCGGCGCTGTCGGCGCCTTTCACCTGTTGCGCGACCAGCATCTCGCGGGTCCCCGGGTGATGTTCTCGATGGCGATGTGGATGGCGACACTGGTGGCGCCGCTCCAGATCCTGGCCGGGGACCAACACGGCCTCAACACGCTGGAACATCAGCCGGTGAAGATCATGGCCATGGAGGGCCATTTCCAAAGCCATAAGGACGGCGCGCCACTCTATCTCTTCGGTCTGCCGGATGAGGCGGCCGCCAAGGTCAAGTATGCCATCGATATTCCGAAGCTCGGATCGCTGATCCTCAAACATTCCCCCGATGCGCCGATGGATGGACTAGACACCGTGCCGCGCGAGAACTGGCCGCCGGTGCCGATCACCTTCTGGGCGTTCCGCATCATGGTGGGCCTCGGCTTTCTGATGTTCGCCCTCGGCCTGCTCAGCCTCTGGGAGCGCTCGCGCGGGCGGCTGTACCAGTCGCAGCTCTTGCACCGCTTCGCGCTGCTGATGGGGCCCGCCGGCTTCCTCGCCGTGATCGCAGGCTGGGTCACCACCGAAACCGGACGCCAGCCGTTCACCATCTACGGCCTGTTGCGCACCGCCGACTCCGTCTCGCCGCTGGCGGTACCCGCGGTCGGCTCGTCCCTGCTTGCCTTCGTGATCGTCTACTTCGCGGTCTACGCGGCCGGCATTCTCTATCTGTTGCGGTTGATGGCGCAGCCGCCGCATCCGGGCGAAGAAGGGCCCGGCACCGAGAGCCCGGTCCGCAGCGCCGGCATCACGCCAGCCGCGGGCATCCCTACGGAGGTCGGCGCGTCATGAGTGCGACCGTCGATCTCGCAACCATCTGGGCCTTCATCATCGCTTTTGCGGTGTTTGTCTATGTGGTGATGGACGGGTTCGATCTCGGGCTCGGCATCCTGTTTCCGCTGTTTCCGGCGAAGGCGGATCGCGACGTCATCACCAACACCGTGGCGCCGGTGTGGGACGGCAACGAGACCTGGCTCGTGCTCGGCGGCGGCGGGCTGATGGCAGCGTTTCCGCTCGCCTATGCCGTGCTGCTGCCCGCGCTCTACACACCCATCATCGCCATGCTGATCGGCCTGATCTTTCGCGGCGTCGCCTTCGAATTCCGCTGGCGCACGCGTTCCCAGAGCAACCGCTGGGACATCGCCTTCTGCGGCGGATCGTGGCTAGCGGCATTGGCGCAGGGCGTTGCGCTCGGCGCGATCCTGCAGGGGGTGCATGTCGAAGGGCGGCAATATGCCGGCGGCTGGTGGGACTGGCTGACGCCGTTCAGCCTCTTGACCGGCGCGTCGCTGGTTGTCGGCTACGCGCTGCTGGGCGCGACCTGGCTGATCCTGAAGACGGAGGGCGAACTGCGCGAGAAGGCCTACCACATTAGCTGGTATCTTCTGTTCGGCATGCTCGCCGCGATCGCCGCGGTCAGCCTGGCGACGCCGCTTTTGACCATCCATTATGCGCAGCGCTGGTTCACCTGGCCCAATGTCGTCCTCACCGCGCCGGTGCCGCTGGCGGTGGCCGTCGTAACGGTGGCTCTCCTGAAGAGCCTCGCCGACAAGCAGGACCGGCAACCCTTCGTGCTGTCGCTCCTTTTATTCCTGTTGTCCTATGCGGGACTGGGCATCAGCATGTACCCCTATATCGTGCCGCAGAGCATCACCATCTGGCAGGCGGCTGCGCCCGAGAACAGTCAGCTCTTCATGCTGGTCGGCGTCGCCGTGCTGATTCCGCTGATCCTCGGCTATACAGCGTGGGCCTATTGGGTCTTTCGCGGCAAGGTGAAGCCGGACAGCGGCTATCACTGATGGCTCCGGAGCACCCGACCACACCGCTGGCGCGACGGCTCCTCTGGTTCGTGGCGCTGTGGCTGGCGGGGGTCGGCGCGGTCGCGACGGTCGCGTTGATCCTGCACCTCTGGCTGGGGGCGAACTAAGCGCATCAGGGCAAGCCCCGCCGCGCGTTACAATTGTCACGAAAGATTCAAGGGCTTGGAGAGGTCTCTGCGCGGGCACCATCATCAACTTGCCATCAAGCTGCCGCTGAGATTTGATGGTTGCGTTGATTTGGCTGGCATCCCACAAGGAGAGTCCTTGATGACGACGTTTCGTCACTTGAGCTGGATGATGATCGCGGCGCTCGGCCTGGTCGTTTCGGCTGCACCGGGCTTCGCGCAGCAGCAGAACGATCCCGGCGACCAGCCCGGACTTGTGGCGGACGATTCCTATCAGCTCGATCCGGAGTGGCAGAAGCAGGTGGTGTATTATCGAACCACCGAACCGCCTGGCACCATCATCATCTCCACGGCCGAGCGACATCTGTATCTGGTGCAGCCCGGCGGACGCGCGGTGCGCTACGGCATCGGCGTCGGCCGCGACGGCTTTCAGTGGCAGGGTCTGCTCAACATCACCAGGAAGGCGGAGTGGCCGGACTGGACGCCGCCGCCGGAAATGATCGCGCGCCAGCCTTATCTGCCGCGCTTCATGGCCGGCGGGCCCGGCAACCCGCTCGGCGCGCGGGCAATGTATCTCGGCACGACCGTCTACCGCATCCATGGCACCAATCAGCCCTGGACCATCGGCACCAAGATCTCCTCAGGCTGCTTCCGCCTTGTCAATGCCGATGTCACCGATCTCTACGACCGCGTGCCCGTTGGCACCAAGGTCATCGTCAGGCAGAAGCCCGAATTGTAAGGCGCGGGCTTCCATTTCCGTTTTCTGCTGTTTCGTCTCCTGATACTGCGAGGGGCAAATGAAGCGCACATTCCGAGGCGGCCTGACGATCGGGCTCGCGGTCGCCGTCCTGGTCGCGGCCGGTGCCGCCGCTTATGAGATCTACGATACCCGCACGCTGAAACGCACGATCCGCCGCGGCGAGGTTTATTGCGGCGTCAACAAGGGCCTGCCTGGCTTCTCGATTCCCGACGAGAAGGGCAACTGGACCGGCTTTGACGTGGACTTCTGCCGCGCGGTCGCATCCGCGATCTTCGACGATCCGAGCAAGGCGAAGTTCATCCCGCTCGACGCCAATGAGCGCTTCAAGGAGCTGCAGAACCGCAAGGTGGACATCCTCTCGCGCAACTCCACCTGGAACATGTCGCGCGAGGAGAATTACGACCTCTATTTCCCGGCAGTCGCCTATTATGACGGCCAGGGCTTCATGCTGCCGCGCTCGCGCAACATCGAGTCCGCGCTCGACCTCAACGGCAGCAAGGTCTGCGTGCAGTCGGGCACGACGACGGCGCTCAACCTCGCCGACTATTTCCACGTCAACAACATGAAATATCAGGAGATGAAGTTCGACAAGCTGGACGATGTGGTCAAGGCCTATGACAGCGGCCAGTGCGACACGTTGACCGCCGACGTCTCCCAGCTCTACGCCTTGCGGCTCAATCTCTCCAAGCCGAACGATCACATGATCCTGCCCGACGTCATCTCCAAGGAGCCGCTCGCGCCCGTGGTGCGCCAGCGCGACGACGACTGGATGATGATCGTCAAGTGGACGCTCTATGCCATGATCAACGCCGAGGAGCTCGGCGTCACCTCGAAGAACATCGACGAGGCCCTGAAGTCGAAGAAGCCTGATGTGATGCGGCTGGTCGGCACTGAAGGCAGCTTCGGCGAAGACCTCGGCCTCACCAAGGACTGGGCCGTGCGCATCATCCGCCACGTCGGCAATTACGGCGAGGTCTACGACCGCAACATCGGGGCGGAATCGAAGTTGCACATTCCGCGCGGCCTGAACCAGCTCTGGAATGCCGGCGGGATCCAATACGCGCCGCCAATCAGATGATTTAGCCGGCGGGACGGGCCTCACGGGCTGCTGTCATCACCCGCGGAGACGGGTGATCCAGTATTCCAGAGACGCTCGACTTACACGGCGAGGCCGCGGCGGACAGGATCCGCCCGGCCAAGCCGGGCGATGACCGGTGAGTGTGGGCGTCTGCCCGATTTCTCGATTCAATTTTCAAACAACGATGAAGATGCGCGTGCGCGTTCCCGCGACGCACTGCGCCCGAGCTGTGCTGCGAACCTCGACCCTCTCGACAACAGAGGGCGCAGGGAGACCGGGTGCCCGCCGCACCCATGGCCCCGTGTGCAAAAAATTGCGCAAAAGCGCACACGGGTCATAACCACAGGTACAGCCGCAGTCACGCCGGCCTTCCCTGCGCGAGTGGTTTACGGCTTACTTCGCGCTCTTTCCCGGTGAACCACACTTTGTTGCCACCGTCACCCGCGCGATGCGAGAAGCATCGTCGCGACCTTAGCGCCAGCCATGGGGCGCCAGAATCACACGACTTCACCGTCCGCGCTTGTGCCGCTCGTCAGACAGCACCTTCGCGTCCACCGCATCCGCTATGTTGAGCTGATACAGTTCGTCCGCCAATGAATCGAGCGAGACGGCCGACTTGGCTGCAAGGACGAGGTCCAAAATTATGTTGGTGCGCGCTTCGCCCACGGGCACCGGCGTTTTGCCGAGCTGCTTCGCTTGCGATACTCTTGCATAGGCATTGCGCAAGCGATCGACGTTGAGCTCGTTACATACCTCGATTACCACGGCCGTCTGATCAGCAGAGATTGCGATCTGTTCGTCTGCCCCTGGTGCGGGCTCATTACTGGCACGATAGATGACAATTGGGTAGGTCGGCGTCAATTTCCCAAATGCATCGTGGATAGAGCCCGAACCAACTACAAAGTCGGAGCTGAGGAACGATCGTAGGGCGTCTCTCACACTCGCGACAAGGTTCTCAGGAGCAGCGCTCATAATGGCATCTGCGGCGCGTAAGACTTGATCGGCAATGTCGCTCAGGGAATGACCCAGAATCAGAGGGGGGAGGTAAAAAGTACCGATGAATGATTCGTTTGAAAATTTGGGATTTTGATTCTTTTTTCTATTTTTCCGTTCTGGGCTTCGCGATTGAAGAGAGCGTAGACGCTCAGCGTGCGTAGCCGGCTTCGCCGCCCCGTCGATGCGGGTCCTACCTCGTAGCTCGCGCAGCGCGGGCCCCGGCAGGGATAACAAGAGATGGCGCGGGCGCGTTCTCGGTCGACCTTCTCATCACGTTTCTGCCTAAGGCGAGGGCAGCACGCGTGACGGTTGGCAGCGCATGAGTTCGCATTATGGTAGCCTCGATAGCAATGATGCACCTAGGCTGGCCCGTCCACCTTACAAGCAACATCCGTCAAAGCAGCCCCCGATAGATGCCGGGCCCGGATCCCGCGATCGGAATAGCGCCGACAGTTTTCGCGTAGAAATCGGCGGGACCTACGCCGCCGATAATGGCGTAGCCGAAGCCCTGGTGCCTCATGGCTTCGAGGCACGCCAGCAGCAGCGCGGCGCCGATTCCCTTGCCGCGGGCGTTCGCATCGACGCCGGTGGGACCGAAAAAATTGCGGCATGTCGCATCATGGCACGCAAAGCCCAGCAAACTCTTTGCCTGGATCGCGACGAAGCAGGACACGGGCTCGCGTGCAAAGGCAACGTCGGCCTCGCTGGCCCATACCTGGCTGAAACTGCTTCGGACCCAGTCAAGGACCCTATGTTTCTCTGGCGGCAAAGCGCGGCGGATCGATATTCCGGCAGCGGCAAGGCGGCTCAAGCTCTGAGCGGAGTCCGGCAGGTCATACAATTTCACCAGCATATCCATGGAAATGAACTCCGATCAGGACTCGTGGGCTGCGCGATTTCGAGGCGGAAAATCACTCGCAGCAAGCCTTCTTAGGTCCTCGTTAAGCATGCCACCAGGCACCCTTACCTCTTCGTTCACGAAGGCCGCCTAGACTTCTCGACCGGTTGCACGGCGCGAACGATCGAGAATGGGGGCATCTTGCTGATAACCTTGTACCACGCCCGAGCCGATGTCCGCTCGGCCATGCATTAAGCCAGATGCAGCAATCCGGTAACATGGTCTCGGGCGCTTGGCAGGGCGTAACGGCTCCGGCGCGGTATGGCTCGGTCCGGTCCGTGGCGATGGTTGTTTTCGCCCTCCTGACCGCCTCCTCGCTTCTCCCGACGCTGCTCACGCCCATTCCGGCGATGGTCGATTACGTCAATCACCTCACCCGCATGTACATTCTGACCCGGGACGGCACGGCGAATGCCAATCCGTACTACCAGGCGGCCTGGGCGCTTTATCCCAATCTGGCGATGGATCTGGTGATCCCGCGGCTGGCGCGCGTGATGAGTGTCGAAGGTGCCGCGCGGCTGTTTCTCCTCTTGAGCCAGCTCTCGATCATCAGCGGCGCACTTGCACTCGAATGGGCGGTGAAGCGGCGCGTCCATCTCGCAGGCTTCGCGGCACTGATGTTCCTCTACTGCCTGCCGTTCAGTTGGGGCTTCGTTAATTTCGAATGCGGTCTCGGCATCGCGCTCTGGGGCATCGCCGCCTACCTGATGCTGGCGGAGCGGCGATGGCCGCTACGTTTCGCGATCAATGCGGCTTTCGTGACGGCACTGTTTACGGCGCACTTCTTTGCGCTCGGCGTCTATGGCGCAACGCTTGGGTTGTACGAGCTGTGGCGCAGCTTCGACCGGAAACTGCGTTACCGCGACGCCGCACTGCGGCTCGTGATCCTCGCGATACCGGCGCTGGCATTGTTAATCGTTATGCGATCGACTGCCGGCTCGATCGGAAGCGAGGGCAACGCCTGGTTTTTTGCATTCAAGCCGATCTGGCCGTTTCGCATCATGAACGGCTACAACATGACGGTTTCGGCGGCGACTGCGCTGACGCTGGCGGCCGCGCTCTACGTCGCGGTCAAGCGCGGCTTTCTCAGGCTTGAACCGGCCGGCATCTGGCTCGCGATCGGCTTCGCGCTGCTTTATCTCGCGATTCCGTCCAAGCTGCTCGGTACGTCATTTGCCGACCTTCGCCTTATCCCCGCGGCGGCCTTGATCCTCCCCTCGTTCTGCTCGCTGTCGCTGCCCGACCGACGATCGACGATGGCCGGCCTCACGATCACCAGCGGCATCACGCTGGCCAATCTGGCCGTGGTGCTGGCGGTCTGGCTGTCCTATCGCGCGGACTACGCGGCGATCATCGAATCCTTTGGAAAGATCGACCATGGCGCGATGGTGCTGATCGGCAGCCGCGGTGAGGAGGCAGACCCGCCGTTCAACGACCTCACGCAATATCCGATGTATTATGCGCCGACGCTGGCGGTCCACTACGCCAATGCCTTCGTGCCGAACGTCTTCACAGAGGCAGGCAAGCAACCGATCCAGCCGCGCGCCGCCGTGCGCCGGCTCGATATCCCCTATGGCGGGCCGGTGCCGCTTCGCCTCTTGAGCGCGATCGCCGCGGGCCAGCTCGCACCGTCCGACGCCCCGCCCTTCATCCGCACCTGGTATCGGGATTACGACTATCTTTACCTGTTAGGCCCGACCGTGGTGAACCCTCTGCCAGACCTGCTTGAGGAAGTGGACAGGTCCGCGCGCTTTGTCCTCTACAGGATCCGCCGCGCGCCTTGAGCATTCGACGATCAAGTGCAGAGCCGGACGAGCGCCTTCATCAGGCGCGTCATTGCGAGGAGCGAAGCGACGGAGCAATCCAGCCTGCACCCGCTGAGAAAGTCTGGATTGCCTCGCTTCGCTCGCAATGACGACTGAGGTTGGGCCCGACTGCTCTAAGCGCGACGGCGCCACCCGATCCCCTGTGGGACCGGTGATCGCTGCAAGCGACTCGAGACCGGGCCGCCTTTCACAAATTGCGGCAAGGCCACCTTAACGATCGGTGGTCTAGACTTCGGCGATTTCAGCGGAAGTGGACCTCTCGAATGGCGGCCGATCCCACGACGATCAGCTACAGCATCGTGATCCCCGTGTACAACGAGGAAGCCGTGCTGCCGGTCCTGCTGCGCCGGCTCGACCTGATGCTCGCCCGGCTGCAGGAGGGCGCGGAGGTGATCTTCGTCGACGACGGCAGCCGCGATTCCGGACCGATCGTGCTGCAGGCGCTTGCCAAGCGGGACCCCCGCTATCGCTATATCGGCCTGTCGCGCAATTTCGGCCACCAGATCGCCATCACGGCCGGCATGGATGCGGCGCAGGGCGAAGCGATCATCGTCATGGATGCCGACCTGCAGGACCCGCCGGAAGTGGTCGACCAGCTCATCGCGAAGTGGAAGGAAGGCTTTGACGTCGTCTATGCGCGCAGGCTGTCGCGCGCAGGCGAAAGCCCGTTCAAGCGCACGACCGCGCATCTCTTCTATCGGCTGCTCGGAGGCATGTCCTCGGTCCCCATTCCGGCCGACGTCGGCGACTTCCGCCTGATCGACCGCAAGGTGCTCGACGCCCTGCGCCAGATGCCGGAGCAGGACCGCTTCGTGCGCGGCATGATCGCCTGGCTCGGCTTCCGGCAGACCGAGGTCGCGTTCCATCGCCTCGC
Source organism: Bradyrhizobium sp. STM 3562 (assembly GCF_045571435.1). Classification (NCBI taxonomy): domain Bacteria; kingdom Pseudomonadati; phylum Pseudomonadota; class Alphaproteobacteria; order Hyphomicrobiales; family Nitrobacteraceae; genus Bradyrhizobium; species Bradyrhizobium sp. STM 3562. Next base: position 607,158 of record NZ_CP120694.1, on the reverse strand, counting down.
GCGCGAGGCCGGCGAAACCAAATATCCGCTGTTCAAGATGGCACGGCTCGCCATGAGCGCTGCGCTCGGCTTTTCCGACGCGCCGTTGCGGCTCGCGATCTGGTGCGGGCTCGTGGTGTCAGGCCTGGCACTGCTCTACGGCGGCTGGGTCATGGTGTTGTGGATGAGCAACGACCCTCATCTGGTCGCGGGCTGGTCTTCGACGATCGTGATCATGTCCCTCTTGTGCGGCATCAACATGCTGATGACGGGCATCGTCGGACTTTATGTCGGCCGCATCCATGCCGAGGTGAAGCGGCGCCCGCTCTATGTGGTGCAGACGCGTCTCGGCTTCGAAAGCGGCCAGTCGATGCCGGCGCAAGGCGCGCTCCGCGCCATACACGAGTAGGCGCACCCCTGATATGGCCGAGCTCTTCGACGGTTACCGCAGCAACTACCGGGACGTCGTCCAGTCCTCGATCGATTTCTCCGGCCTGCCGCACAGCTTCTTCATGCGCGCCAAGGCCGACCTGCTGCGCGAGCTGATCGCGGACCGCCTCGGGCAGGACAAGCCCGCCATGCTCGACGTCGGCTGCGGCGTCGGCAGCCTTCACCCGCTGCTGCGCGGCATGGTCGGGCGCCTCAGCGGTATCGACGTCTCAGCAGACAGCATCGCACAGGCGCGCGCCGATAACCGCGACGTCGACTACCGCGCCTTCGACGGCCGCCGCTTTCCGTTCGCCGACGCCGGCTTCGATCTGGTGACCGCGATCTGCGTCCTGCACCACGTCGCGCCCGAAGAATGGACGCAGTTCATCCACGAGATGCGCCGCGTCACGCGACCCGGGGGACTCGTCTGCGTCATCGAGCACAATCCGCTCAATCCGCTGACCCGGCTCGCGGTCGCGCGCTGCGAATTCGACCGCGACGCGGCCTTGCTCGGCGCCGGCAAGGTGCGGAAACTGCTGGCCACCGGCGGCTTGCGTAAGATCGGCGCGCGCCATTTCCTGCTGCTGCCGTGGGAGACGTCACCCGCGCGCCGTATCGAGCGCGGTCTCGGCGACCTGCCGCTCGGCGCGCAATACGCCGCTTATGGCACGGCCTGAATTATTCCCGCCGCTTGTGCACCACCGCAACGTCGTCGCTATAGACGCGCTGCCACTCCGGCAAGCGATCGAGCAGCGCGACCGCCGGCGTCTCCGGCGTGAGCAGCGTTGCTCTGAATTTGTATTCGTCGAGCAGCGCAAGAAAATCGCGCAGGTCGCTTAGCGCCACATCACGATTGTAGCGCGCGATGAACGCACCGCCATACAACTCGCTGCGGCCGTCAATGAACGTAGGAATGCCGGCGAAGATCAAATAACCACCGAACCCATAGTCGTTGAGCACGGGTCCTGCCTTGGCAAGACCGGCATTGGCTACAGCCGCCTCAGGTGTGTTGTTGAGCGCCGGGCGCACGTCGCGCACCAGCGCGAGCCCCGTTGCCGCGATCATCAGGCCCGAGATCATCGGCACAAAGGCCATCAGGCTCACGCCGCGCGCCGAGGCGACCGTGTCGTCTTCGGCCCGCGCGCCAAGCTGCCGTGCCAGCGGCGCAGCCAGATAGAGCGGCGCCAGCATCGCCAAGAGGTCCGCATTGCGCACCTGTGCCAGCGCGAAGTGGAGCAGGCCCAGCACCACCATGACCCGCACTATCGGCAGCGTCACGCCACGCGATAGCGCCAAGATGCCCGCCAGCAGCAGGAACTCGAAACCGCCGAAATGGCCGAACTCCTGCGGCCGCCATTCCATGATATAATTGAGCGCATGGCCGGCGCTGAGCGTCGTCAGCGGCATCAGCAGCGGCTGCGGTCCATACGGCGTGAGGCAGCACGCCGCAACGGCCAGGGCTGTGAACGGCAGCCAGCGCGAGAGCACGCGCGGCCATTCGCTGCGCTTCTCGTTCAGCAGGGCCTCGAGCCCGGCCGGCCCAATCAGCCCCAGCGCCAACACCACGCTGCCGTGCAGATTGGCCCATAGCACCAGGAGCGGCAGCGCCCAATAGGGCGGAGGCGCACGCCGGTCCATGCAGGACACGAGCGCCGCCGCCCAGATCACCATGACCGGCAGCGTCAGCACATGCGGCCGGGCCAGCATGTGCGGCGCCAACAGGACGACCGCCGCGACGACAAGGAGCAGCGCAGGCGTCGGCGGAAGCTCGCGCAGCAGAAAGCGCATCAAGAGACCGACGGCGAGGGCGATCGCCGCCGCCGCCAGCACCACCACGCCGGGCCAGCCGGAGAGCGCGTAAGTCACGGCGTACAGGAGTTCCGACAACCACTCGAACGCGACCCAGGGCTGACCGTGCATGGAAAAGGAAAATGGGTCGCTCGCCGGCACGGCGCGATGGGCGATGATCCAGCGCCCGACCGCGATGTGAGAATAGGTGTCCGGATCGTTCAGCAGGTGCGGGCCGAGCGCCAGCACCAGAGCATAGACGCCCGCGCCCACCAGCCAGGGCAGCGCCGCTCGCGCTGCGAATGGCTCGGCCGCGCTGCGGATGACCTGATCGCTCATGAGCAGTCAGGCTAAGACGCCAGTGTTAATTCTTCTTTATCGTTTGGGCGAGGCAGGCAGATCTTGCCTGGCCGTTTCTGCCCGGCAACACCTGAGCACGCAAGCGCACCGCCCCTAAGCCCTTGATCGGAAAAACAGTGACAGTGGCACGCATATTGCGAGCACTGGCATGCCTACGGGCCCTTGTTGGAGTTGTAGTATGAGTATGAGTGTTCGCACCGTCACCGGTGGAAGCGCAGTAAACCCGCCATCTCCCACGCCTCAGACCGATCCTCGCGGACGTGTCGACGAGACACTTCCCGCCTCGGAGGCAGCAGGCAGCTCGGCAACGGACGATACACCACGCCGCGCCGGTCCAGATCTGATCTACGTTCTTCCGGGCGGCATTTCATTCGAAGTCCGTCCCTCCTCGGGAATTGAGGGCACCGGCGACAGTTTAACCGACATGAAGCGACTCACGCATACGGCCGAGCCGCCGCGCTAGTGGTGTGTCTCTGACATCTGATTCACTGGGTGTCATCCCAGGGCCCGCGAAGCGAGCCCTGGGGGCTGCCCCGGAGCGGGGTCACTCCGGCCGTGGCCAAAGGGAGCGATCGGCGCTATCGATTGCAGGCCCAACAAGAACCAGAGGAAACGGACATGAGGCTGAAGCTGATTTCGCCTGATGAAATGAGCCCGGACCAGAAGGCTACTCATGACGAGGCGGTCGCCGGCAAGCGCGGCGCGGCGCCGGCGCCGATGCTGGCCTGGCTGAGCAGCCCGGAGATGGCGCGCCACGCCACGCGACTTGGCGAGATGCTGCGCTTCAACACGATCTTTCCGCCAAAGCTATCGGAGATCGCGATCCTGGTCACGGCGCGGCATTTTACGGCGCATTACGAATGGTGGGCGCATAAGCGTCTCGCGCTCAAGGGCGGCTTGAAGGCTGACATTGTCGACGCCATCCGTGATCGCCGGACGCCGCAGTTCGACGATGCGAAGGCGCAGATGATTTATGACGTGGCAAAATCGCTGCATGACGGCCACGGGCTGTCGAAGTCGCTGTACGATGCCGCGATCGACATGCTCGGCGAACGCGGCCTGGTCGAGATCATCGGCCTGTGCGGCTATTACACGCTGGTATCGATGACGCTGAACACGTTCGAGTTCGGACTGCCTGAGGGGGAAGTGTCGGAGCTTGCTTAGGCCCATCGCCAGCATTCCGCTGTCTTTGCGAGGAGCGAAAGCGACGAAGCAATCGAGAGCCTTCAGGGGCGGGCCGCGCTTTGCACGGACCCGTCGGCTCGCAATGGCGCCCCTCCCCCGCGCAGCATGATCAGCCCGGCCGCGATCACCTCCAGTGCGATGCAGCCGTAGAACGGCAGCGTGTAGCTGCCGGAGAGATCGCGCAAGAGGCCGATCACGCCGGGGCCGAAGGCATAGGTGACCTGGTTGATTGCGGTGCTAAGGCTGATGAGCACGCCGAACGCCCGTGGGTCGAATTCGCGCTGCACGATCAGCGACGGCAGCGTGATCAGATTGCCGACCGAGAAGCCGAACAGCGCACAGGCCGCGATCAGCAATATCTCGCTTCGTGAATTGATGACGATCGCGAGCGCGACGGCCTGGCTCAGGAACGATAGCGCCGACGCCAGCCGCTGGTTGAGGCGGTCGATCACGGTCGAGAACAGGATGCGACCGGCCATGGCCATGGCGGTCAGCACCGCGACCGCCACCGCCGCCGACTCCCGACCGATCACCGGATCAAGGAACGAGATCAGATGCACGATGAACCCGACTTGTGCGAACAGCACCAGCGCAAAGGCGATGGCGATCGAGAGAAAGCCGATGTCGCGCAACGCCCGGGCGCGGATTTGCGCCGATGAGGGTGCGTCGCGCACAGCATTCATCGTTGCGGTGCCCGCGAGCGGCGGCTGGCCGATAAGGCCAAACACGATCGGCACCAGCACGGCGAGCATGACAAGCGCGGATACCATCATCGCGCGGGAAAAGCCGAAAGCGCCGATCAGGAGCACCAGGAGCGGCACGCCGGCGATGCCACCGAAACTCGCACCGTTCAGCGCCAGGCTGATCGCCATGCCGCGCCGCTTGTCGAACCAGAGGCTCAGCGTATTGGTGATGATCGCCAGACTAGTGCCGGCCCAGCCGAAGGCAAGCAGGGCGTTCGCGGCATAGAGCTGCCAGAGCGATGTCACCTGACCGATCGCAATGACAGCCACGGCCATCGCCATGATGCCGGCCAACAGACAGTTGCGCGGACCGAAGGCGCGCACCGCCTCGGCGACGAAGGCGACGATGACCGCGCCGAACAGATAGAAGAAGGTGGTCGCGCCCGAGATCAGCGAGGCCGGCCAGGCTCGCGCGCGATGCAATTCGGCGAGATAGACGCTCTGGCCGTAAAAGCCGAAGCCCCAGCCGAAGGTCGCGACCAGAAAGCAAACCACGACGATGCGCCAGCCGTCATAGCGGATAGAGGTTTCGTCGATGGAGATCTGGCTGGTTGCGTCCATTTCGAATCTCGTTGCCACCCACGCCGTCACGACCGGGCTCAACCGGTCTCCAATTGTTGCACCGCCATTCCGGGATGGTGTGTCAGCACCAGATCCGGAATCTCGAGATTCTCAGATGTGCAACTGCACATCAGAGTTCGATGCTCCGCATCGCTCCGGAATGACGGAGTAGATGGATTACCGGGACGAAGCGCGGCCATGACGACCAAAACTAGCCGATCGGCAAAGAGCAAAGCTTCGACTGCCGCCGAACTGTCAGCAGTTGGCATCAGATGCTCGGTTCGGGAAATTCGTCGATCGCCTCGAGCCGCGTCCGCCGTCTCTTGGCGATCGAGGTCAGCGCGAGCACGACGAGGCCGAGTACGACCGGCGGGTAGACCACCAGGTTCACGGCCGACCAGCCGTAATTGGCGAGCAATGCACCCGATGAAAACGAGCCGATTGCCATGGTCCCGAACACCAGGAAATCGTTGAACGCCTGAACCTTGTTGCGCTCCTGCGGGCGGTGCGTCTCCAGCACGAGCGCGGAGGCGCCGACGAAGCCGAAATTCCAGCCCAGGCCCAGCACCATCAATGTCGCCCAGAAATGCATCGCCGTGATGCCGGAAAGACCGATGGTCGCCGCCACCGCCTCCAAGGCCAGCCCCAGCGCGACCACGACCGGCGCGCCAAAGCGCGCGATCAGCGAGCCCGTAAAGAAGCTCGGTGCATACATCGCGACGATGTGCCACTGCAGGCCGAAATTGGAGTCGCCCACCGTGAGGCCGCAGAGCTTCATGGCGAGCGGCGCCGAGGTCATCACGAGGTTCATCATGGGATAGGCGATGATGCCGCAGAGCGCGGCCGCGACGAAACGCGGCTGGCGCACGATGCTGGCGAGCGGACGCCCCGCATGCATGTCGGCCACCGCGGGCTTCGGAAGATCGACGCCGGCCACGATTGCCATGGCGAGGAGCGCGACGGCGGCCTGCACCAGATAGCTGAAGGCGAACAGATAAGGCGGCCAGACGTCCATGGTCCATTGCACGAGCTGCGGACCGAGTACGCCTGCAAAGATTCCGCCCGCCATCACCAGCGACACCGCTTTGGGCCGAAACCCGGCGCTTGCGCCATCGGCGGCGGCGAAACGGTAGGATTGCGCCACCGCACCATAGAGACCGCCGAGAAAGGTCGCGCCGCAGAACAGCCAGAACAGGCCGTGCAAAATCGCATAAGCGCCGATCAGGCCCGTGAGCGTGCCGCAGCCGGTGCCGATGATGAAGGCGACACGGCGCCCGTAGGCGCGCGAGATCGCGCCGGTCGGCAGGGTGCCGGCAGCCAAACCCAGCACGTACATCGAAATCGGAACGGTCGCGAGCGACATGTCGGGCGCGAGAGTGGCTCCGACGATCGAGCCCGTGGCAAAGATGACAGCGGAATTGGCGCCGGTCAGCGCCTGCGCCGCAGCGAGTCTGGCTACGTTCGTACGCGCCCGCACGTCGTCGTCGATCTCTTCGCGCGCGGTCACGTCAAGCATGGGGCCCTTCCGGCCCGTGCGGGCCCGATTCACATGCACCCACTATGGAGAGCGGGAAGTGAGCGATCAACCGCCGCGGCCGGGCCGAGGCTATGCGTTGCGGACGGATGCAAGGCATCATCTGTAAGTCGTACGACGAACGGGGCCGTTCCCTCGCCCCGCGCGAGGGCAGCGGTAAGCTCGGCGAATGCGTGACGCGCTAAGCGCGCGCGAACACCAGGATCAGGTTATTGGCGGGCATTTCAATGATCTCGCTCAAGGCAATGCCGGCGCTGTCGGCAAGCTTGGCCAGATCGGCGATGTCGCGGACGCCCCATTCCGGATTGCCCTCGCGCAGGGACGTATCGAACACGGCGTTGGAGAGCGCGGTGTGCTTGCCGTCGCGCTTGAACGGTCCATAGAGAAACAGCCGGCCGTCGGCGCGCAGCAGGCTCGCCATCCCGGCGAACAGGCCCTGCGCCACGCGCCAGGGTGCAACGTGGATCACATTGGCGCAAAATACCGCCAGCACCTCGGGCGGACCGCCGGCGGCCTGCATCAGCCGCACCCAGTCCGGATCGGACAGATCGATCCGCAGCGGCGGGCGAATATTCGGCGCCTGCGCATGCGCGCGCCACGCGCTGATGCTCTTCAAATGCTGTTCGTTGAGATCGCTCGGCCACCAGGTGATGCCAGGACTATGCCGGGCGAAATGCACCACATGCTGCCCGGTGCCGCTGCCGACCTCCAGGACATCGCCGGACTTCCCCGCCAGGAACTGCTCGAGCACAGCCCAGATCGGCTCGTGATTGCGATGGAAGGCCGCCGCATCCAGCCGTCCGTCCGCCTCGATCCGCCGGCCATCCTTGCCGAATTCCACCACATAGTCCGCCACGGCGTGCTCCGATAAAGGCCTGATCCGCAGAACCAGCCCAAAGCCCAGCCCAGGCCCAGCCCAAGTCCCGCCCGCAATGGACAGTCAGCCTGTCTGGGTGCAGTGCGAAAGTATTTTAACCTCTTTTCGCCTCATTTATCACCGGCATTGCCAGACAATCGCCTTTGTGCTTTTCACCGCCTATATTCCCAAAGAGATCATCGACATAGCGCTCCCCTAGGAACCGCCCTTGATCGCGCCGTCCTGCCGAAAATCCGCGATTGCCGCCTCCCTCGTGCTCCTGCTGCTGGCGGGTCCGACCGCCATCGCGCGAGCCCAATCGGGTGCGGCCGAGGGACAAAAGCTCGCCTTCGACCGGGGCAAGGGCAATTGCCTGACCTGTCACGAGATCAGGGGCGGCGACCTTGCGGGCACGATCGGACCCGCGTTGAAGGACATCAAAAGCAAATATCCCGATCGGAACGAGCTGGTCGCGATCCTCAATGACGAGACCATGCGCAATCCGCAGACCATGATGCCGCCGTTCGGCCGGAACCGGATTTTGACCGAGCAGGAGATCGACGCGATCGTTGATTTTCTCGAGACGTTGTGACGGCGCCTCTATTTGGAGACCAGGATGACTTTTTCTTTTGAGCGGTTTTCGGCGACGCGACGCCTGATCCTGCAGGGCGCGGGAGCTGTCGCGCTGGCCGGATTGGGCAATCTGATCGCGCTGCCGGCGCTCGCGGCGGCGAACGATAAATACCCTGAAGATGCCTTCAAGCAGAAGGGCGACAAGGACGCGATCCAGGCCCTCTACGGCAGGAGCGCCGAGGCTTCCGACAAGGTCAAGCTCGATGCGCCGGAGATTGCCGAGAACGGCGCGGTGGTCCCGATCTCGGTGACCACCACGCTCGAAAACGTCACCTCGATCTCGTTTTTAGTCAGCGGCAACCCGAATGCGCTTGCCGCTTCCTATCAGATTCCGGAAGGCACGCTGCCTGTCGTCGCCAACCGCCTGAAGATGCAGCAGACCAGCAATGTGATCGCGGTCGTGGAAGCCGGCGGCAAGCTTTACAGCGCGACCAAGGAAGTGAAGGTCACCGTCGGCGGTTGCGGCGGCTAACGAGCAGAACAGAGGATCCCATGGCATCGACAATTCGTGTGCGTGCGACCGCCAATGGCGAGACCACCGAGGTGCAGGCGCTGATCCAGCATCCGATGGATTCCGGCTTCGTCAAGGACGCACAGGGCCAGCTCATTCCGGCGCATTTCATCCAGCGGCTGACCTTCGAGCACAACGGCAAATCCGTCTTCGTCGCCAATTGGGGGCCTGCCGTGTCGAAAGACCCCTACATCAAGTTCGCCTTCAAGGGCGCCAGCAAGGGCGACGAGCTGAAGATTAGCTGGGTCGACAACAAGGGTACGAGCGACTCAACCACGGCCAAGATCCAATAGGATGCGCGCGCGTTTTGCCATTTCGCTCGCTTCGGCCGTGCTGGCGCTTGGCGTCTTCGCCGTGATCGTGCGCGCGGCGCCCGCCGCCGATGCCATCGATCCCGCAGCCGACGCCAGGGCGTTCCGCGACTATTTCGTGAAGAGATTCCCGCAGGTCAAGCAGGAGGATTTCGTCAACGGTCCCTATTCGATGAATGAGGACATGCGCCGGCAATGGCAGGAGAAGGAGGAATTCCCGCCTTACGAATTCGCGCTCGAGGCCGGCAAGGAGATGTTTTCGAAGCCGTTCAAGAACGGCAAGAGCTATGCCGATTGCTTTGAGAACGGCGGCATCGGCATCCGCCAGAACTATCCTTATTTCGATGCGAAGGAAGGCGAGGTCATCACGCTGGAGCTCGCGCTCAATCGCTGCCGCGAAGCCAATGGCGAAGCGCCGCTCTCTTATGTGAAGGACGATATGGCCTCGCTCACCGCCTACATGGCTTTCACTTCGCGCGGCAAGCCTTTCGACATCAAGATCCCGAACGATCCGCGCGCACTGGCGGCCTATGAGAACGGCAAGCGCTATTTCTATACCCGCCGCGGGCAGCTCAACTTCTCCTGCGCGAGCTGCCATGTGCAAAGCCCGGGCGAACGCCTCCGCGCCGAGACGCTGGCGCCCGCACTCGGCATTCTCAACGCCATGCCGATCTACCGCTCCGAATGGGCCGGCATGGGTACGATCAGCCGCCGCTTCGTGACCTGCAACAGCCAGACCCGCGCCGTTCCCGAGGAGCCGCAATCGGATGACTATCGCGACCTCGAATATTTCCTCTCTTATGTCAGCAACGGCCTGCCTGTCGCCGGTCCGGGAGCAAGGCCATGACGCGGACGGCCATCAGGGGCGCGGTGCTCGCGGCATGCTTGCTGACCGCCGTTGCCGCGCCCGCGCGGGCGGCCTCGGAAGCCGATTTCAAGACCGCCTATGCCGCGGCCGAAGCCGCGGAAAAAGAAGCAGGCGCCTTGCGCAATCAATGGATCACGACCGAAGCCAAGCTCAAGGCGGCCAAACAGGCCGCTGACAAAGGCGATTTCGATACCGCAACCGCCTCGGCCAACGAAGCCGAGGCGCTGGCGAAGGCTTCGATCTTTCAGGCGACCAGCGAGAAACAACGCTGGAAGGATGCCGAAATTCATTAGAGCGGGATCACGCTTCTTTGAATCGTCATCCCGCTCTGGATTTTCATTTGAGCATGATCTTTCCGGAAAACCGGCGTCCACTTTTCCGGATCATGCTCCAGACTCTTCTTGCGGGCGCGGAGATCAGGCGCGATGCCAATTCGCCGACGGGAATTCCTTAAACTGTCGGGTGCCGCGGCGCTGTCCGCTCTTCCGCGCTTGGCGCGCGCGGCGGACGTGGCGAGCATTTACGACCTCGAGCGCTTCGGCAACGCGCGCATCCTGCATCTCACCGATACCCATGCGCAGCTCAAGCCGGTCTATTTTCGCGAGCCCAGCGTCAATATCGGGTTAGGGGCAATGGCCGGCCAGCCGCCACATCTGGTCGGCGGGGCCTTTCTCGACCGCTTTGGCATCAAGCCAGATAGTGCCGACGCCTATGCCTTCACCTGTGTCGATTTTGAGAAATCCGCGCCCCGCTTCGGCAAGCTCGGCGGCTTTGCGCAATTGAAGACGCTGATCGACCGCTTGCGCGCTGATGTCGGCGAGGCGCGTTCGCTGCTTCTGGACGGCGGCGACCTCTGGCAGGGCACGGGACTTGCCAACGCCATGCAGGGCGCCGACATGGTGGAAGCGGCGAACCTGCTCGGCATCGAGGCAATGACCGGGCATTGGGAGTTCACCTATGGCGAGGCCGTATTGCGCGACAATCTCGCCCGCTTCAAGGGCGAGTTCCTGGCCCAGAACGTTTTCCTCACGGAAGAAGCCGCGTTCAACGACGCCAAGGCGTTCGATCCCGCCTCCCGCCGCGTCTTCAAGCCTGCCACGATCAAGGAGCTCGGCGGCTATCGCGTGGCGGTGATCGGCCAGGCTTTTCCCTACGTACCGGTCGCGCACCCCAAGCGCTTCACGCCGGACTGGACCTTCGGCATTCACGACGACAAGCTCTCGACGCTCGTCAACGACTTGCGGGAACGCGAGAAGGTCGATGCTGTGATCCTGCTGTCGCACAACGGCATGGATGTCGATTTGAAGCTCGCGAGCCGCGTTACGGGCATTGATGTCATCCTTGGTGGCCACACCCATGACGCCGTGCCGCAACCGGTCCCGGTGAAGAACGCCGGCGGCACCACGCTGGTCACCAATGCCGGCTCGAACGGAAAGTTCTTGGGTGTGCTCGATCTCGAGCTTGGCAAGGGCAAGGTCAGTGGCGTGCGCTATCGGCTGCTGCCGGTGTTCTCGGAGCTGTTGAAACCCGACCCGGCGATGACCGCGTTGATCGACAAGCTGCGCGAGCCGCATGCGGCCTGGTTCGACAAGATCGCAACGACCGACCGGCTGCTCTACCGCCGCGGCAATTTCTCCGGCCCCATGGACCAGTTGATCTGCGACGCGCTGCGCGGCGAGCTCGATGCCGAGATCGCGCTGTCACCGGGCTTTCGTTGGGGCACCACGGCGCTCGCCGGCCAGGCATTGACGATGGAAGATGTGCTCGGCGAGACCGCGATCACCTATCCCGAAACCTATGTGCAGAGCATGACCGGCGCCGAGATCAAGGCCGTGCTCGAAGACGTCTGCGACAATCTCTTCAACCCCGATCCCTACTACCAGCAGGGCGGCGACATGGTTCGCACCGGCGGCCTGTCCTATGTCTGCACGCCCGCCCAAAGCGTGGGCCAGCGCATTTCCGAGCTCAGGCTCGATAATGGCCGGGCGATCGAAGCTCAAAAAAGCTACAAGGTTGCGGGCTGGGCCTCGATGAATGCGCAAGCGGGCAAGCCCGTGTGGGACGTTTTCGCGAACCATCTGCGCGCGGGCAAGACACTGAGCGCACACGGCAGCGGCGTGACCTTGAAGGGCATCGACGGCAATCCGGGCATCGTGGGCCAGCAATGAAACGACGTTCGCGCCATCAGCTAATCATTTGCGCGCTGCTCGTCGCATTGGCGCCGGCAAGCCCGCCGCCGGCGCGCGCCCAGCAGGCGCCGTTGCAGGACAAGCCATTTGCCGAGCACAAGCTCGTGCTGCAGCTCTCGGACAAGGACCCGAAAAAACAGGCGCTCGTGATCAGCGTCGCCAACAACCTTCTGAAGTTCTACGATCCGGACAAGGTCGCCATCGAGGTGGTGGCCTTCGGTCCGGGCATCGATTTGCTGCGCAGCGAAAGTACCAGCCGCAAGCTGGTCGAAAGCCTGATCGCGCAAGGCGTGCGCTTCGACGTCTGCCTCAATACCGTCGAGACGATCGAGCGCGAAACCGGCAAGCGTCCTGACATTATTCCCGCTGCCACGCCGGTCCAGGTCGGGGTCGCGCAGATACTGCTGCTCACCGAAAACGGGTATACTCTGGTGAGGCCGTGAGGCTCCCGCCGTTATTCCTGGGCGGCTCCAACGGGCCCGCGCAAGCGCGGCACGATGACAGGCTCCGAGCCGAACCCGGAATCTCGAGATTCCGGGTCTGGTGCTTCCGCACCATCCCGGAATGACGGTGCGCCGCCACAGCCGGAATCCTCACGCCACTCTCACTTGAGCCTGATCGCGACCGAAAGCCGCTACACAATTTTTCTCGTCATGCGCTAATATTTAGAATCATTTTCTTGGGAGGCCGGCCATGATCTTTCGGCAGCTCTTCGACAGCGTCTCTGGAACCTACAGCTACCTGATCGCAAGCCGCTCCGGCGGCGAGGCGATGATCCTCGATCCCGTCCTGGAGAAGGCCGATCGCTACTGCCAGCTTCTGCGCGAGCTCGACCTCAAGCTGGTCAAGGCCGTCGATACCCATCTGCATGCCGATCACGTCACCGGCCTCGGCGAGCTGCGCGATCGCACCCACTGCATCACCATCATGGGCGATCAGAGCAAGGCCGACGTGGTGTCGATGCGAGTCGCCGATGGGGACAAGGTGACGATCGAGGGCATTTCGCTCGACGTAATGTACACGCCTGGCCACACCGACGACTCCTACAGTTTCCTGATGGGCGATCGCGTCTTTACCGGCGACACGCTTTTGATCCGCGGCACCGGCCGCACCGATTTCCAGAACGGCAGCGCGCGGGAGCAATACGACTCCATCTTCAACCGGCTGCTCAAGCTGCCAGAGGAGACGCTGGTCTATCCCGCGCATGACTACAAGGGCGACACCGTCTCCACCATCGGCGAGGAGAAGCGCTACAATCCGCGGCTACAGGTGCGATCGGCCGATGAATATGTCGAGCTGATGAACAATCTGAAACTGCCGAACCCGAAGATGATGGACGTCGCCGTGCCCGCCAACATGCATGTCGGCTGGCACCAGGAGGATCTTGCCAAGGAGGGCCGGGTGCTTTCTCCGCGCGAGGCGATCGAAACCCTCGGCCGGCCCGACATCCTCCTGGTGGATCTGCGCGAGAGCGGCGAGCGCGCCAAACATGGCACGCTGGCCGGCGCGCTGCATGCGCCCTACCCCTCGATCGAAGAGAGTCTCAAACCGGGCGGCATGTTGCGCGAAGTCGCGGCCGCGACCGGCCGGCGCATCGTGTTCTTCTGCGCCTTCGGCGAACGCTCGGCCATGGCGGTGTGCGCCGCCAAGCAGGCCGGCCTGCTCAACACCGCCCATATCGCCGGTGGCATGGATGCCTGGAAGAAAGCCGGAGGGCCGGTGATGGCGGCGTGAAAGGGACCTGACCATGCCAGGCGACAAGGCCGGCGGCGCCGGCAAAAAGGACGAGCCCGCGACGAAGGCGGAGAAAAACAAAAAGAAGAAGCCAACGCCTCCGGAGTGGGACGAACTCTATCAAGACGGCGACATCGCCACGCCAAAGCGAGACCGCTACGGCCCGGACGAGGAGCCGTATTAGCTGCTTTCCGTCATTCCGGGACGCGCCGTAGCGCGAACCCGAAATCTCCGCGCCATAATCTCTGGATTTCCGGCTTCGCGCGCATTGCGCGCGCCCCGGAATGACGGCGGTGTTGGCGCGCGATGGAGCTGCCATGCGGCGCCGTTCATGGACAAATAACCGTCTCTGCCCATAGTTTGGCTGCCTGGAAAACAGACGGAACCTGCATCAGCAATGGCCGACGTTCTCGCCGCACCGCAGCAAAGCAAGGCGGATACTGGGCTGCGTACACTCACCCTGATTTCAGCGGCGCATTGGGTCAGCCACTTCCATATGCTGGTGCTGCCGATGCTGTTTCCGTTCCTGAAAACGACGCTCGGCGTCGGTTATATCGAGCTCGGCTTCGCGCTGACCATATTCGCGGTCGTCTCCGCGCTAACGCAGGCGCCGACCGGCTATCTGGTCGACCATTTTGGCGCGCGCAAAATCCTGCTGCTGGGCCTTTGCCTCGGCGGGCTTTCGCTGGTCCTGATCGGGCTGCACTTGAGCTATTCCGCCTTGATTGCATGCGCCGTGCTGCTCGGCCTTGCCAATAGCGTCTATCATCCAGCAGATTACGCCATCCTGTCGGCGCATATGGACGAAGCGCGGATGGGCCGTGCCTTTTCGGTCCATACTTTCGCCGGCTATCTCGGCGGCGCGGTGGCGCCGGCGATCGTTGCGGCGCTGGTCACGTCCGTGGGCGGCGTCGGCGCCTTGATCGTTTCGGGTGCGATCGGCCCTATGGTGGCGCTCGCGCTGCTCGTGTTCGGCGTGCCCGAGGCGAGCGCGAAGCATCAGCGGGGTGCCGGCGGCCCGGCATCGAAGCAGAACATCGTCACGCCGGCCCTGATGGTGCTGACCATCTTCTTCATGCTGCTCGGCCTCTCCAATGCCGGCATCAGCAATTTCGGCGTGGTGGCGCTGATGAACGGCTATGGCGCCGCATTTTCAACCGCCAATGTCGCCCTGACCGCCTATCTCGGCGCGAGCGCCGTCGGCGTGCTCGCCGGCGGCTTTCTGGCCGATCACACCCACCGTCACGGGCAGGTTGCGGCGATCTGTTTCGGCGTCAATGCGGGAATCGTGCTGCTGATCGCGATGCTGGCCCTGCCGCCGGCCGTGCTGACAGCCGCAATGACCGCCGCGGGCTTTCTCGGCGGTGTGATCGCGCCCTCGCGCGACATGCTGGTCCGCAATGCCGCGCCGGCGGGCGCCGCAGGCCGCGCCTTCGGCATCGTCTCCACCGGGTTCAATTTCAGCGGCATCCTGAGCCCGCTCCTGTTCGGCTGGATCATGGACCAGAGCCTGCCGCGCTGGGTGTTCGGCCTCTCCGCCGCCTTCATGGTGCTCACCGTCGTGCTCGCACCCTTCACCGAGCGCAAGCGCGAGCAGCGCCTGGCGAGCGCTTGAGGGCGCTTGACGCATTGCTGACGCCTGTTCGCGGCGGTTGACAGTCCCCGGTGCGGGCCGATGATACGGCCCAACGAAAACAAGCATCGAGGACGGAACGCCATGACCGCCAATCCAGACCTCGTCATCCGCGGAGGCACCATTGCCGACGGAACCGGCGCCGAATTATTCCAAGCCGACATTGCGATCAAGGACGGCCGCATCGCCGAGGTCGGCAAGGTCTCAAGCAAAGGCACCGAAGAGATCGACGCGCGCGGCAGGCTGGTGACGCCGGGCTTTGTCGACATTCACACCCATTATGACGGCCAGGTGACCTGGAGCCAGGACATCTCGCCCTCGTCGCAGAACGGCGTCACCACGGCGATCATGGGCAATTGCGGCGTCGGCTTCGCGCCGTGCCGGCCGGACGATCACCAGCGGCTGATCCAGTTGATGGAAGGCGTCGAGGACATTCCGGAGCCGGTGCTGAGCGCCGGCATTCCCTGGGAGTGGGAAAGTTTTCCCGACTATATGAATTGGCTGTCGAGGCGCGCATTCGACATCGACATCGGCGCGCAGCTCCCGCACGCGGCGCTTCGCGTCTATGTAATGGGCGAGCGCGGCGCACGCCGCGATCCCTCCACGGCGGAAGACAACGGGGCGATGGCGAAACTCGCGGGCGAAGCGGTGCGCGCCGGCGCGCTCGGCTTCTCCACCTCGCGCACGCTCAATCACCGCACCTCGACCGGCGATTTCACCCCGACCTTGAAAGCGGGCGAGGACGAGCTCACCGCCATCGCCGGCGCCATGCACGAACGAGGCCGCAGCGTGCTGCAATTCGTGCTCGACCCTTCCACGCTCCACGAAGATCTGCCGATGATGCTGCGGGTCGCGGAGCGGACCAAATGCCCGATCTCTTTCTCCGTCACCCAGAACGACAAGGCGCCGCGCCGCTGGCGCCAGACGCTGGATGAGATCAATGCGGCAACGACGAGGGGACTGTCGGTCACCGCGCAGATCGCCGCCCGTCCGGTCGGGCTGCTGCTGGGGCTGGAGTTGTCGCGCAATCCGTTCCAGACCCATCCGAGCTACAGGGCGATCGCGCATCTGCCGCTCGCGGAGCGGCTGCTGCGGCTAAAGCAGCCGGAGATGCGCGCGGCGATCCTCAGCGAGACGCCAAGCGCAACTGATGACCCGCTGTTCTTCCGGCCGAACTACGACAAGATGTTCCTGCTCGGCGATCCGCCTGACTACGAGCAGCCGCCGGAGAATGCGCTGGGACCGCGGGCGCGCAAGCTCGGCAAGCGGCCGGAAGAGCTCGCCTACGATGCCATGCTTTCCGACGACGGCCGCGGCATGCTCTATGTGCCGTTCCTCAACTATGCCGAGGGCAATCTCGATGCGACGCGCGAGATGCTGTGCGATCCGCGATCCGTGCCGGGCCTCAGCGACGGCGGGGCGCATTGCGGGATCATCTGCGATGCGAGCTTTCCGACTTATCTGCTGACGCACTGGACGCGCGACCGCAAACGCGGCGAGAAACTATCGATCCCCTTCGTCGTAGCAGCGCAGTCGCGCAAGACCGCGCTCTCGGTCGGGCTCAACGACCGCGGCCTGATCGCGCCGGGCTACAAGGCCGACATCAATGTGATCGACTACGACCGCCTGCACCTGCATCCGCCGAAGGTGCATTACGATCTCCCCATGCGCGGCCGGCGCCTGCTGCAGCAGGTCGACGGTTATGACGCCACCATCGTCTCCGGCGTGGTGACGCAGCGCGCAGGAGCGCCCACCGGCGCGCGGCCGGGAAAGCTGGTGCGCGGCGTGCAGAGAAAGTTGCAGTAGTCGTCCGTTAAGAAGCCCAATTGAGCGCGGTTGGGGCGGCGAGCAGTCGCATCAAGGCGTTCAAGATCAAGCGTAGCAGAAGGCTAAGCCAGGCGAGGACGAGGCGGAGATTGTGGCCGACGGCAGAGAGGATGACGTTGGCCGCATCGCCCTCGCGGCCCTTGAGATAGCAGCGGCCGAGTTGACCGTCGGTCTTCATGTGTCCGATCACGGGCTCGATGGCTGAGCGGCGCTTGAGTTCGCGTTTGATTGCGCCGAAGACGCCCCGCTTCTGGCCGGAGATGAAGACGCGGCGCGGGTTTTCGGTTTTGTGGCCGCGATAGCCCTTGTCGACATAGCCGCGCTCGATCGCGCAACCGGTGAGCTTCTCGGTGGCCTCGATGACGTCACCGAGCGTGTGGCCGTCATATGGGTTGCCCGGCAGCGCCTGGGCGTGCAGCACAAACTGGCCGCCGCCCGGAGCGCGGGCGTTAGTGGTCACGATCGAGGCTTTGACGCCGAACTCATAAGGCGCCGAGGCCTTGCCCTTGCCGATGCATTCGACCTCGGGCGCGTGGAAGGAATAGAGCTTCCAGCCACGCTGGCGCTGCTCCTGGGAGCGGATTTGCGCGGCGCGCAAAAGCGCCTGCTCGAAGGCAGCCTCAAGCTCCGACTGACCTCCGATCTTACGGCGGATGTCGCGGATAAGCCGGCCGAGCCAGGTTCGCAAGCTGCGCAACTGCCGACGATGGCGCTTGAACTGCTTGGCGTGGGCATAGCGCCCGGCCATCATCGCCGCCCGCTTGGCGATACGCAGATAGGACTGCCGCAGCCGCACGCCGTGCGCGCGTGCCAGCCGATTGAGGCCCTTGATCGCCGCATGGACGAGCTTGGCGTCGGTCGGGAAGGTGATGGCCTTGGGCTGAACGGTGGTGTCCACCGTCACCCGCTTCAGATCGCGCGTCCGCAACGCGCCAGTCTCATGCGCTACCCTCAGGCTCTCGGCCAGCAACAGCTCCAGTTTGCTACCAAGCCGCTTGCGCCAATGGCTGAGGCCGGAACGCTCGTGCGGGAACTCATGCTGGAAAAATTCAAAGCCGGTGAAGTGCTGGAAATACGGGTCGTAGACCCAGCGCTCGCAGACGCCTTCGTCGGACAAGCCGTAGATGTGCTTGAGCAGCAGCAGCCCGATCAGGAAGCGGCTCGCCACGCCCGGCCGGCCCTTGTCGCTGTAGAGCGGTGCGATCTCGCGATCGATCCAATCCCAGTCGATCTTGGCGCCGAGCTGCACCAGCTCGTGCTTCAGATTGATGATCTGATCCAGCCTGGCGCGAAACAGATCGCCTTCCGCTGTCGGTTCCGACTTTTTCGGTCGCATCGGTCCCCTCCGCTGCGACCACGGAATCATGCCCGGCGATTCGAGGGAATCTCCAAAACGAAATTGCAAGCTTTCGAGGCCTCAACCCTCGAAAGCTTGCAATCTCAAAACCGCAACCGGCGCCAAAAACCGATTCCCGCTCAACGGCCTCGGCTCATTTTCACGGACGACGCAGTAGGCTCCAAACGAAGGAGGAGGGGCGAGGCGGGGAGCCGCAAAATCAAGACCGCGGTCCGCTCACCACGCCCCTGTCGCGACATCACGCCGGATGAGTCCCGGCTTTGGCCGGAACGACGGGGGAATGTGTGGCGACTGCCTGCCCCGCCAGCCGCGCACGCTCGGTGTTGGGCCAGAGCAGGAGCAGGCCGAGCAGGCCGGAGACGACCATGATCACGGCGTTGATGGTGAAGCCGGTGAAATAACCGTCAAGCAACGTCGGGGAGTGCTGGATCACGCTGCCCATCACCGCCGGCGCAACGATGCCGGCGAGCGTATAGAGCGCGCCGTAAATCGCGATCGCGGCGCCGCGCTGCGACGCCGGCGTGAACTCGCTGATCATCGGCGGGCAGACCACATAGATCGCGCCGCACAGGCCGGTGCCGACCACGAGCAGTGCGATCTGCAGGCCCGTTCCCTGCACATGCGGCATTATCGCCAGGATTGCACCGCCGGCTGCCAGCGGTGCCGCGCCCAGCACGCCGCGCGCGATGCGGGTCGAGACGCCCCGCGCCATCAGGACCTGCGAGAGCCAGCCGGCGAGCAGCACGATGGCTGCGCCGAAGATCCACGGCAAGATCGAGATGAAACCCGCCTGCTGCTGGGAGTAGCCGAGCCCCTTGATGATGAAAGGCGTGAACCAGGTGAGCCCCAGCGACAGCGCCCAATAGGCCCCAAAGGTCGCCGCGATGCAGCCGATGAAGGTGCGCGAGGTGAGCAGTTGCGCGTAAGGTATTTTTGGCTCGGCGGCCTGCGTGCTCGAGGCTTCGACAAGCGGTCCCTCCTTGCCCAGCACCAGCCAAGCGAGCGCCCACAACAGCCCGGCGATGCCAAGCGCGCCGAAAGCGTAATGCCAGTTATAGTTCACAATCACCCAGTTCAACGCGGGCACCGCGACGATCACGCCGAAGGCCGAACCTTGCGAGAGGATGGCGGTCGGCAATCCCCGCTTCTCGTCAGGGAACCATTTGTAGACGGCATGCGCCGCCACCGAGAATGCCGGTCCCTCGCCCGCACCGAGAATGACGCGGCAGATCAGCAGCGTCGCGAAGCCGACGGTTCCGACCATGGGAAATTGTGCCAACGCCCAAATGAGCGCCAGCGCCAACAATACCCAGCGCGTCTCGACACGATTGACGATGAAGCCGACCACGATCGCCGAGATCGAGAACAGGAAGAAGAAGGAGGACCCGAGCAGCCCGAACTGCTCAGGCTCGAGCTTCAGATCGGTCATGATCGGCACCCCGGCGAGGCCGACCACGATCTTGTCCGCGAAATTCACCAGCATGAACAGGAACAGCAGAAAGGTGATCTTCCAGGCGCCCTTTGGTGTCGGCTCCTTTGATGTCGGCTCCTTGGGCGTCGGCTGCGCGGCCATGCGATCCCTCCCCGTCGTATCTTTGGTTTGTTTCTTGATTGGCCCCTTCGAGCCGGCGAGTTCCGATGCTACAGGCGGCATCGCCGGCAACGCAACCCTCGCCTTCGTGATCAGGGCGTGTGCGGCGCAACCGGCCACACGACAGGATTACATGACCAGACGCGGGCAGATGCCGTGATCTCCACGGCCGACCTTGCTATATGGTGCCGCAACCATCGTGAAGGGCTCCGCTCGCGCCCGCTACCGCAAACGGGCAAGGACATCGTGCTGAGCGTTCGCAATCTGACAAAATCCTATCCTTCGGCCGGCGAAGAGGTCGCGGTGCTGCGCGGGGTCGATCTCGCGATCGCCGCCGGCGAGCGCGTGGCGCTGACGGGAGAGTCCGGCTCCGGCAAGAGCACGCTCCTCCATCTGATTGCGGGGCTCGATGCCGCCGACGGCGGCGAAATCTGGATCGGCCAGGATTGCGTCACCAAACTGTCCGACACCGGCCGCGCCGCGTTGCGACGCGACCGGCTGGGCCTGGTGTTCCAGCAGTTCAATCTGGTGCCGAGCCTGAACGTCGCCGATAATCTCGCCTTTCAGGCGCGGCTTGCCGGACGCCACGATCCGGCCTGGCAAAGCGAGCTGATCGAGCGGCTCGGACTTCGCGACCTGCTCAGGCGCTACCCCGAGGAATTGTCTGGCGGCCAGCAGCAAAGGGTGGCGATCGGGCGGGCACTGGCCATCAAGCCGGTGCTGCTGCTTGCGGACGAGCCGACCGGCAATCTCGACGAGGCCACCGCCGATGACGTGCTGGCATTGGCGCGTGACTTGGTCGCGCGCACCGGCTGCGCCTTCCTGATGGTGACCCATAGCCTGCGGCTCGCCGCGACGCTCGACCGGCGGGTCACGCTGCACAACGGGGTCGTTGCATGAGGCGCGCGCTGTGGATCCTCGCCGTGCTCTTGAGTCATTGGCGGCGGCACAGGATGCAGCTCGCCACACTGCTGATCGGCTTGATCTCGGCGACCGCGCTCTGGAGCGGCGTGCAGGCGCTGAACCAGCAGGCGCGCGAATCCTACGACCGCGCGGCAGCCGTATTCGGCGGCGCACGCACTGCCGCGCTCGTTGCACGCAATGGCGGGACCTTCCCGCAGGCGCTGTTTGCAAAACTGCGCCGCGCCGGATGGCAAGTATCGCCGGTGCTGGAGGGCCGCGTGCAGATCGAGGGACATTCCTATCGTCTGCTCGGCATCGAGCCGGTGACCCTGCCGGCCGAAGTCGGCAATGCCCCGACGATTGGACGCGAGGACCTCCTGGCCTTCATCACGCCGCCCGGGCAGACCCTGGTCGCGCCGGAGACTCTATCCGATCTCGGCCTTTCCCAAGGGGCGACGCCCGACATCAGCGGCGGCGCACCATTGCCGCCGCTGCACGCGCAGCCGCAGCTCGTCGGTAACGTGCTGGTGGTCGACATCGGGATCGCGCAAAAACTGCTGAACAAGCCGGGGCAGCTCTCGCGCCTGCTGGTCGGCAAGCCGAAGGGCCCTGCGCTCGCGCTCGAAAGCGTCGTCGGCGACCAGCTCCACCTCGTGCAGGCGGATGCCGAGACCGAGCTCGAGCGCCTGACCGACAGCTTTCATTTAAACCTCACGGCATTCGGCCTGCTGTCCTTCGTGGTCGGACTGTTCATCGTCAATTCGGCGATCGGGCTCGCGTTCGAGCAGCGGCTGCCGATGCTCCGCACCTTGCGCGCCTGCGGCGCCTCGAGCCTCATGCTCAACGCCGTGCTGGTGATTGAGCTCGTGTCACTGGCGCTGATCGGGGGCCTCATCGGCCTTGTCTGCGGCTATTTCATCGCAGCGGCGCTGCTGCCCGATGTCGCGGCATCGCTGCGCGGGCTCTACGGCGCGGATATTCCGGGCGAGTTGAGCTTAAAGCCGGAATGGTGGCTGGCAGGGCTCGTGATCAGCATCGCCGGCGCGCTGGTCGCGGCGGCCACCAGCCTTGCCAAAGCGATTCGGCTTCCCATCCTTGCCGCGGCGCAGCCCTATGCCTGGCATCAGGCGCAGCGCCGCTGGCTGATTCTGCAGAGCGCGGCCGCCCTTGCCATTCTGGCCGGTGCCGGCTGGCTGGTGTGGTACGGCAATTCGCTGCTCGCGGGATTTGGCGTGCTCGCGGCACTTCTGCTCGGCGCCGCGCTGATCCTGCCTGCCCTGCTTGAAGCGGCGCTGACGGCCGGCGAGCGCAGCGCCGCCGGCGCGCTCGTCGCATGGTTCTGGGCCGATAGCCGCCAGCAGCTTTCGGGACTGTCGCTGGCGCTGATGGCACTGCTGCTCGCGCTCGCTGTCAATGTCGGCGTCGGCACCATGGTCGAGACGTTCAGCCGAACCTTTGTCACCTGGCTCAACGGACGGCTGACCGCCGACATCTATCTCTCTGCCACCGATGACGCGCAAGCGGAGGCGATCAAGGCATGGCTGCGCGAACGGTCCGAGGTCGAAGCCGTGCTGCAGGGCGGTCGCGCCGACGCCCAACTGAACGGCGCGCCGCTGGAGGTGTTCGGCCTGCCCGACGATGCGACGTATCAGGCGCACTGGCCGCTGTTGCAGTCCTCTCCAAACGCCTGGAGCCGGCTTCGCGATGCGGATGCGGCCTTCATCAGCGAGCAACTGGCGGAGCGCGCCAATCTCAGCCTCGGCCAAACGATCGAGGTGCCAACACCGACCGGAGACTGGAAGCTTCGCGTCGTTGGCATCTATGCCGACTATGGCAACCCCAAGAGCCAGCTTGCCGTGGATACCGCCGCCCTGATGGCGCATTTTCCGCAAACACCGCGAACGCGGCTTGCGCTGCGCGTCAAGCCCGGCGGCACGGCCGCGCTGATCTCCGCTTTATCGGATCGATTCGGCCTCGATGGCCGCAATCTCATGGACCAGACCGCATTGAAGGCCGAATCCTTGCGGATCTTCAACCGGACCTTTGCGGTGACCGCCGCGCTCAATACGTTCACGCTTGGCGTTGCCGGCATTGCGCTCCTGACCAGCCTGTTGACGCTGGCCAATTCCCGCCTGCCGCAGCTTGCACCGCTCTGGGCGGTCGGCATCACCCGCCGCCGGCTTGCCGGGATCGAACTCACCAAGACGCTGTCGGTCGCACTCATCACCGCCGTGCTGGCGCTGCCCCTCGGCTTGTTGGTGGCCTGGTGTTTGATAGCGATCGTCAACGTCAAAGCGTTCGGCTGGCGGCTGCCGTTTCATGTGTTCCCGCTGCAGCTCATAAAGCTCCTGGGCGTCGCGATGGCGGCTTCGCTGGCGGCAGCACTGTTGCCGGTCGCAAGGCTCGCGCGTATGCAGCCGGCAAGTCTCGTGAAGGTGTTTGTCAATGAGCGCTGAAACGAAACTGACGCGACGCGCCGTCGCAAGCAGTCTTGGGATGCTCGCCCTTGCTCCTCAACGCACGCTTGCGCAGGGTCTTGCGGGACTTAGCTCGAATCCCAAGGGCTTTGCGCAGGTCACGCCGGGCAAGACATTCTCGTTTCCCGCCGATCACGGCCCGCATCCTGACTTCCGCATCGAGTGGTGGTATCTGACCGCCAATCTCGCAGATCGCGGCGGCACGCCTTATGGCCTGCAATGGACGTTGTTTCGCCACGCGCTGCAGCCGGGCTCGCAACGCGAGGGATGGGCGAACCAGCAGCTCTGGATGGCGCATGCGGCAGTGACGCGCGCCGATACCCACCGCTTCAGCCAAACCGTCGCACGCGGCGGGGTCGGACAGGCCGGCGTCGAGACAGAACCATTCCGGGCCTGGATCGATTCCTGGGAGATGCGCGGCTCCGATCGCACCGATCCCAACACCATTGCGCCGCTCACGCTCCGCGCCACCGCGAAGGATTTCTCCTACGCTCTTCAGCTCGAGACGGACCGGCCGCTGGTGCTGCAGGGCGATGCCGGCTACAGCAAGAAATCAGATCGCGAGCAGGCCTCCTATTACTACAGCCAGCCGTTCTTCAAGGTGGCCGGCCGCCTCACGATCGACGACAAGCCGGTCGACGTCACCGGTCAGGCCTGGATGGACCGGGAATGGAGCAGTCAGCCGCTCGCCTCCGATCAAACCGGGTGGGACTGGTTCGCGCTGCACCTGACCTCGGGCGAGAAGCTGATGCTCTACCGGATGCGGCAGAAGGATGGCCGCGACTACATCTCCGGAACGTTCGTTTCGCCTGCGGGCGACAAGCGGCAACTCACTCCCGCTGACGTCACCATGACGCCGAAAGACATCGTCGAGATCGATCGCCACAGGCTGCCGGTGCAATGGCAGATCGCGATTCCTACGCTGCAGCTTGCGATCGACACGGTCCCGCTCAACCCGCGCGCCTGGATGGGCACGAGCGTTTCCTATTGGGAGGGCCCGATCAGCTTTCATGGCACGCACACCGGAGTGGGCTATCTCGAATTGACGGGGTACTAGGGGATCATGTGAAATCCGCGTTTCAACCGTTATCCCCGCGCAAACGGCCTTGCCGTTTGTCGCTGGAGGTGCTCGCAAAGCAAGCCTCGAAGGATGAACGCCCCGCTGGTGCAACCGACACCGTCGCCCTTCGAGACGGCGCTTGTGCGCCTCCTTCAGGGTGACGGTGTTGGTTGGGAGCTCGTTTCGATCAACACCCCATGCTCCAGAATCTTGCCCCCCTGTCAGAGGTAATAAGCAATGTATCACTTCACTGCACTCGTCACGTGCCTGGCGATCCTGTTTTACTTCTTCACCAGTGCTTCGGTGGCCCGCGCGCGTGCGAAATACGGTGTCAAATTGCCGGCCATATCAGGCCATCCCGATTTCGAGCGCGTGTTTCGCGTGCAGATGAACGCGCTGGAATGGATGCCGATCTTCCTGCCATCGCTGTGGCTGTTTGCCGTTTATGTCGGCGACAAGAGCGCCGCCTTGGTCGGCCTGGCCTGGATCGTTGGCCGCATCATCTACATGATCGGCTATACCCAGGCCGTGGCACGGCGCAGCCCGGGCTTCTTCATCCAGGCACTTGCCTGTTTCGTGCTGCTGCTCGGGTCGCTCGGCACGATCGTGTGGCGATTGGTGCAGGGGTGACGTTTTCAAGCAGCAACTGCGGTCATCAGCTACGGCGCTCCTCCGTCATGCCCGGGCTTGTCCGGCTTGTCCCGGGCATCCACGTCTTCGTTCCGGGGGAGGAGAGGCGTAGATGGCCGGGACAAGCCCGGCCATGACGTGTTTGGCCACCATTCCCTGATCTATGACCGCCCGGGGTTATGGGTCCTGGCTTTTGCCAGGACGACCACAAATTGGGCTACCAACACAGCTTACTTCGTCAGCGGACAGCCGCTCTCCTTGGCCGTGAAGAAGGCCTGGTCCCCCGGCACTGTCGAGATCAGCTTGTAATAGTCCCACGGCTTCTTGGACTCCGAGGGCTTCTTGACCTCGAACAGGTACATGTCGTGGACCATGCGGCCATTGGCCAGCACCTTGCCCTTGGCAAAGGCGTCGTCGACCGGCAGCTCCTTCAGCTTCTTGGCGACCGCATCGGAATCCTTGGTGCCGGCGGCCTTCACTGCCTTCAAATAGCTGAGCGTTGCCGAATAGGTGCCGGCATGGATCATGCTCGGCATGTGCCCGGTGCGCTTGAAGAAGCGCTCGGAGAAGGCGCGCGAGCGGTCGTCGTGATCCCAGTAGAAGCCTTCGGTCAGGACCAGGCCTTGCGCCGCATCGAGCCCGAGCCCATTGACTTCCGAAATCGTCATCAACAGGCCCGCCAGCTTCTGGCCGCCCTTGACGATGCCGAATTCCGCCGCCTGCTTGATGGAGTTGGTGGTGTCGAGGCCGGCATTGGCAAGACCGACGATTTTCGCCTTCGAGCTCTGCGCCTGCAGCAGGAAGGAGGAGAAGTCGGACGAGTTGAGAGGAACGCGAACCGAGCCCACCACCTTGCCGCCATTCTGCGTGACGATGTCGGTGGTGTCCTTCTCGAGCGCGTAGCCGAACGCATAGTCGGCAGTCAGGAAGAACCAGGTATCGCCACCCGCCTTCACCAGTGCGCCGCCGGTGCCGACCGCGAGCGCGCGGGTGTCGTAAGCCCAGTGGAAGCTGTAGGGCGTACAAGCATCGCCGGTGATGCGCGAGGTCGCGGCGCCGACCACGATGTCGATCTTCTTCTTCTCCTTCGACAGCTCCTGCACCGCGAGCGCGACCGAGGAGGTCGTCAGCTCGGTGATCATGTCGACGCCTTCGGTATCATACCAGCGCCGCGCAATGGCCACCGCAAGATCCGGCTTGTTCTGGTGATCGGCCGTGACCAGCTCGACCTTCTGTCCCAGCACTTCGCCGCCGAAATCCTCGATCGCCATTCGGGCGGCTTCCAGCGAATATTTGCCGCCATAATCAGCGTAGACGCCGGACTGGTCGTTCAGGATACCGATCTTCACCTGCGCCGAGGCCGGCTGCGCGAGCAACACCACACACCCGGCGACAGCCGCCCAAAATCCCAATTTCATACAAGCCTCCCAGCAGTTTCTATTGCGCAATGATATTGAAGAACCCCGCGCCTGCCCACCCATTTCACGTCAGCCAAAAGTATTGCAGCCGCGGGGATTGAAAAGAGCGCTTCAGGCAGCGGGCGCCGCCTCCTTGCGCTGGCTACGGTCGGCCAAATTGCGCACGACGATGTAGAAGATCGGCGTGAAGATCAGGCCGAACAGCGTCACGCCCAGCATGCCGAAGAACACGGCGACCCCGACCGCCTGTCGCATCTCCGATCCGCTTCCGGTGGAGACGACCAGCGGCAGCACGCCGAGGATGAAGGCGAACGAGGTCATCAGGATCGGCCGCAATCGCAACCGGCATGCTTCGATCACGGCATCGAGCCGCTTGTGACCCTCGCGCTCGATGTCGCGCGCGAACTCCACGATCAGGATCGCGTTCTTGGCGGCCAATCCGACCAGCACCACGAAGCCGATCTGGGTCAAGATGTTCACGTCCTGCCCCATGATGCGCACGCCAAGCGTTGCGGCGAGCAGGCACATCGGCACGATCAGGATCACGGCGAACGGCAGGCTCCAACTTCCATACTGCGCGGCCAGCACCAGGTAAACGAACAGCACGCAGATCGGGAATACGTAGAGGCCGGCATTGCCGCCGGTGACCTGCTGATAGGAGAGGTCCGTCCATTCATAGGCGAAGCCGCTCGGCAGCATTTCGTCCGCGAGCCGCTTCATGATGTTGATGGCGGTCGCCGAGCTGACGCCGGGCAGCGTGTCGCCCTGCACTTCCGCCGCGGGATAGAGATTGTAGCGCGCGACGCGGTCCGGCCCCGAGACGTCCTTGAAATCCACCACGCTGCCGAGCATCACCATGTCGCCGGCGGCGTTGCGCGTACGCAACCGCGCCAGATCGGCGGTCTCTTTTCGGAAGCGCAAGTCGGCCTGCGCTGTGACGTGGTAGGTGCGCCCGAACAGGTTGAAGTCGTTGACATAGGCCGAGCCGAAATAGGTCTCGATCGCATCGGTGACGTTCTGGATCGGCACGCCGAGCTTCTGCGCCTTGACGCGGTCGATATTAACGAACACCTGCGGCGTGTTCGCCGTGTAGGGCGAAAAGACCGCCGTCAGCCCCTGCACTTTCCGCGCCGCCGCAACGAGCTCGTCGGTTGCCGCGGCCAGAAGTTGCGGACCGCGACCCTGGCGGTCCTGGATACGCATGGCAAAACCGCCGCCGGTGCCGATGCCGGGCACCGAAGGCGGCGGAATGACGATGATGAACGCACCCTCGATCGCCGCCAGCCGCTTGCGCAATTCCGCGGTGATCTTGGTGGCGGTCAGCCCCTTCTTGATCCGCACTTCCGGCTCGTCGAACACCGGAAATAGCGCGGCAGAATTGCTCGCCTGCGTGCGTGTCGCGCCTGACAGGCCGGCAAAGGCCGGCACGCGGACAATGCCGGGCACATCGAGCGCGATGCGCTCGATCTCGCGGACGACCTCGGTGGTGCGCGCCAGCGAAGCGGCGCCGGGCAACTGCACGGAGACGATGACATAGCCGCGGTCCTGTGCCGGAATGAACCCTTGCGGCGTGGTGGCAAGCAGCCATCCGGCGCTGCCGATCAGCGCAACATAGATTAGCAGCATGACCATGCGGTGCCGGATCACGAAATCGGCGGCGTTGCCGTAACCATGCGACAGGCGGTCGAAGACGAGGTTGAAGCCGGCCGTGAATTTCTCCCAGGCCCGCCCGAGCAGGTTCCAGCGCGCGGCCGGCCGCTTCTCCTCATGCGGCACCAGAATCTGCGAGGCCAATGCCGGCGACAGTGTCAGCGAGCAGAAACAGGAGATCGCGGTCGCGACCGCGATGGTGACGGCGAATTGCTGGAAGAACTGCCCGGATATGCCGCCCAAAAACGCGGTGGGCACGAAGACCGCGCACAGCACGAGCGCAATCGAGACCAGCGCGCCGCCCACCTCTTCCATGGTGCGCAAGGCGGCATCGCGCCGGCTCTTGCCGTCGCGTAGATGGCGTTCGACGTTTTCCACCACGACGATGGCATCGTCGACGACGATGCCGACCGCCAACACCAGGCCGAACAGAGTGAGGTTGTTGACGGCAAAGCCGAGCGCGGCCATCGCTGCGAAGGTGCCGACCAGCGACACCGGGATCGCCACGATCGGGATGATCGCCGGCCGCCACCCCTGCAGGAACACGAGCACGACGATGACGACGAGCAGCATCGCCTCGTAGATGGTCTTGATCAGCTCACTCACGGATTTGGCGATGAACTCGGTCGGGTTGTAGCCGATGTTGTAGTCGAGCCCCTTCGGGAAGCTTTGCTTGAGGCGGGCCATCGCATCGGAAATGCCCTTGGCGGTCGCAAGCGCGTTCGAGCCCGGCCGCTGCGTCACCAGCATGGCGACGGCGGATTTGCGCAGCAGAAAGCTGTTGGTGGTATAGTCCAGCGCGCCCAATTCGACCCGCGCGACGTCGCGTAAGCGCACCGTGCGGCCGTCCTCGCCGGCCTTGACGACGATGTCCTCGAACTGCGCGACATCCTTCAGCCGCCCGGTGAAGGTCAGGTTGGGCTGGAAAGCGCGGTCGGCGATAGGAGGACTGGCGAG
The DNA here is from genome assembly GCF_045571435.1 of Bradyrhizobium sp. STM 3562. NCBI lineage: Bacteria > Pseudomonadati > Pseudomonadota > Alphaproteobacteria > Hyphomicrobiales > Nitrobacteraceae > Bradyrhizobium > Bradyrhizobium sp. STM 3562. Next base: position 577,974 of record NZ_CP120694.1, on the reverse strand, counting down.
CTGGCCGCCGGTGATCTGCAGGTTCTGGGCGCGGATCGCGGCGAGCACATCGTCTGCGGTCATGCCGAGCGTTGCGATCTTGTCGGGATCGAGCCACAGCCGCATCGAATAATCGCGTGCGCCGAAAATCTGGATGTCGCCGATGCCGTCAAGCCGAAGCAACTGGTCGCGCACCTGCAACAGCGCGTAGTTGGAGATATAGAGCTGGTCGAAGGTGTCGTCCGGCGACAGCATGAACACGACCATCAGAATGTCCGGGCTGTTCTTGCGCGTGACGACGCCGTTGCGCTGCACTTCCTCCGGCAGTTGCGGCTGGGCGATGGCGACGCGGTTCTGCACCAGCACCTGTGCCTTATCGAGATCCGTGCCGAGCTTGAACGTAACGGTGATGGTGAGCTGGCCGTTCGAGGTGGCCTGGCTGTAGAGGTAGAGCATGTCCTCCACGCCGTTGATTTGCTGCTCGATCGGAGCGGCGACCGTGTCCGCAATGGTCTGGGCCGAAGCGCCGGGATATTGTGCGGTCACCACCACGGTCGGCGGCACGACTTGCGGATATTCCGCGACCGGCAGCGTGGTGTAGGCGATCGCCCCCACGATCAGGAGCACGATGGACAGCACCATCGCGAGAATCGGCTGTTCGACGGAGAGGCGGCCGAGATTCATGTCTTGCCGCCGTTCTTGCCGCCATCGCTCGCGGCCGCATGCGGGCTGACCTTGGCGCCGACGCGGGCGCGCTGAATGCCATCGACGATGACGCGGTCCTCGGGCTTGAGCCCGTCGCGGATGACACGCAAGCCTGCATCGAGCGGACCAAGCTCGACCGGTTTTGCGTCGACGGTGTCGTCATCCTTCACCACGAACACGATCTTGCGCGACTGATCGGTCGCGATCGCGGTATCCGGAATGAGCAGCGCCTGATAGGGCGAGCTGCCGATCAGTCGCACCCGGCCGAATTGTCCCGGCAGAACGGACAGATCGTGATTCGGGATGATCGCGCGGCCGCGCAGCGTGCCGGTGGACACGTCGAGCCGGTTATCGACGAAATCCATGTGCCCCTCATGCGAGGGTTTGGTCTCTCCGGTGAGAGCCACCTGCACCGGATTGGGCGTGTCGCGCGAGCTCGGCCGCTTGCCCTCGAACCAGAGCTTGTTGTTCTTCAGATACGTCGCCTCGTCCATGTCGAAATAGATGTAGATGGGATCGAGCGAGACGATGGTGGTCAGCAGCGTCGAGGCGCCGGTGTCGCTGCCCTGCACGAGGTTGCCGACGCTGACGAGATGACGGCTGACCCGGCCCGTGATCGGCGCCAGCACATGGGTGAACTCGACGTTGAGCTGCGCGGCCTTGAGCGCGCCCTCGGCCTGTATTTCCGCGGCATGCGCCGCCTGCAGCGCCTGCCGGCGCTGGTCCACGATCTGGTCCGACACGGCCTGCGTCTGATTCAGGACCAATCCGCGGTCGAGCTCACGTTTGGCAAGCTCGGCTTTCGCCCGTGCGTCCGCGAGCTGGCCGTCCGCCTGGGCCGCGACGGCCTCGAATGGACGGGAGTCGATGACGTAGAGCAGGTCGCCGGCATGGACCATGTCGCCGTCCTTGAATTGGACGCTCGTGACATAGCCACCGACCCGGGGGCGCACCTGCACCTCCTCGACCGCCTCGAAGCGGCCGGTGAATTCATCCCAATCGGTGACCGTGCGCTGGACCGGCTGGGCGACGGTGACCGATGGAGGCGGTGTCGCCGCTGCGGCGGCGGAGGGCTTTTGCTCGCAGCCCGCCAGCGCGCAGCCGAGCAAAACGACCGCCGCGCCCAAGGCGCCAAACCGCAGCATGCCGGGCAGGGTCTTGATGAAAGGCTTCGATGGTAGCATCGTTTGCAACGCCCCCCTCGCTCACATGCCGCGACCGACCCGCGAGCCGTCAAGACTAAGACAGCTCGTCGGCTATTTCCATACGCGAGTTTTGTGGCGCGAATTTATTCGCGTCGGCGGCCATTCGGGGCCGCGTATGGAACCGCCTCATCGTCTCCCGGAATGACGCGCCGTCAGCAAGGGCGGGCCCCGCATCCTGCGACCGGAAGACGGCGTCTTCACACATGACGCGGCCACATCGCTCCGCTAGATTGTTCTTCAAACAATAAAGCGACACAAAAATCTCTGTGGGAGCAAACGCAAAGGGGGAACGAGGCGAATGTACACCGGCAAGCATGCGCGTCTGCGGCCGCTGCAACCGGCCTTCATCATGGCATCCACCGGCGAGGCCGTGACCTATCGGGAGCTCGAAGCGCGCGCCAACCGGCTCGCGCATCTGTTTCGCCAGCACGGGCTCAAGCGCCACGATCACTATGCGATCTTCATGGAGAACAACAGCCGCTACATCGAGGCCTGCGGCGCGGGCGAGCGGTCCGGGCTCTATTTCACCTGCGTGAACTCGTACCTCACGGCGGGCGAGCTCGCCTATATTCTGGACAACAGCCAATCGCGCATCCTCATCACGTCGCGGGCAAAGCTCGACGTCGCGCGCGAGGCCATCAAGCAATGCCCGAGGATCGAGCTCTGCATCGTCGCCGACGGCGCCGGCGAAAGCGCGCGCATCGTGGGCCTTGAAGCCGCGACGGCGACGCTGCCCGCAACGCCAATCCCTGATGAATGCGTCGGCACGGCGATGCTTTACTCCTCTGGCACGACAGGGCGGCCGAAGGGCATTCTGCGCCCCCTGCCAGAGCAGCCGCCAGCGCGGCAGTTGCCGCTGTTCGATTTTCTGGAGAAACTCTGGCAGTACCGCGAAGGCATGATCTATCTGTCCCCGGCGCCGCTCTATCATTCCGCGCCGCAGGCTGCCGTCAACCTGACCATCCGGGCAGGTGGCACCGCGATCATCATGGAGAGCTTCGATCCCGAGCGTTACCTCGAACTCGTCGAGCGGTGGGGCGTGACGCACAGCCAGTTGGTGCCGACGATGTTCTCCCGCATGCTGAAACTGCCGGAGCAGGTGCGCCGGCGCTACGACACCTCAACCCTGGAGATCGCAATCCATGCCGCGGCGCCCTGCCCGGTGCAGGTCAAGGAGGAGATGATCCGATGGTGGGGGCCGATCATCCAGGAATATTATGGCGCAACGGAAGGCCTCGGCTTCACCGCCTGCAACAGCGCGGAATGGCTCAAGCACAAGGGCACGGTCGGCAAGGTGCTGCTCGGCGAATTGCATATTCTCGATGAAAATATGCGGGAATGCCCGACGGGAACGGAAGGCACGGTATGGTTCAAGACGGCCTCGCCGTTCGAATATTTCAACGATCCTGAAAAGACCAGGGAAGCGCGCTCGCCGGACGGGGCCATGAGCACGGTCGGCGATGTCGGCTATGTCGATGCCGATGGCTATCTCTATCTCACCGACCGCCGCACCTTCATGATCATCTCGGGCGGGGTGAACATCTATCCGCAGGAATGCGAGAATTTGCTCATCACTCATCCCAAGATCGCGGACGCCGCGGTGTTCGGCGTGCCCAATGCCGATCTCGGCGAGGAAGTGAAGGCGGTGGTGCAGCCGATGCCGGGCATAAACGCCTGTGCCGAGCTCGAGGAAGAGTTGATCGCCTTCTGCAAGCAGTCGCTGGCGCGGCAGAAGGTGCCGCGCTCGATCGATTTCGAGAAGGAGCTGCCGCGGCTGCCGACCGGGAAACTCTACAAGAGGCTGCTGCGAGACCGCTATTGGGGCAACAAGAGCTCGCGGATCGTGTGAGCGAGGACGCCGTCATTCCGGGGCCGCCCGACAGGGCGGAACCCGGAATCTCGCGCCACAACCTCTAGATTCCGGGTTCGCTCGCGATGCGAACGCCCCGGAATGACATCCGCGGCTCACGCCTTCGCGTCACCGCTCGGCCGGCCAAGGAACAACAGCCCGACATTTCCCAGGATCAGCATGGCCGCCGCGATCACGCTGGCCCAGGCAAAGGCATGATCCGATCGGCCGAACAGGCTCACCGTCAAAGGACCCGCGATCTGGCCGGCGCCGAACGCCGCGGTCATGACGCCGACCGCAAGCGAGGCCGGTGCGCCGCCAAGCCGCAAGGCTTCCTTGATGCCGGCCATGGTTATGACGACAAACGTGCCGCCGACGCAGACGGCCGAGATCAAAAGGGTCGAGAGGTTCAGCCACAGCGCGGGCGCCAGCACGCCGGCGGCGAGCACCCATTTCGCCCGGACCCATAATTGTCGCGGCGCGAGCCCACGAAACAGCCAGGCACTGACGATCGTCGAAACCGCGGCGGCCAGACCGAACACCGGCCAGATCAAGCCAAACATCGCGGGATCATCGACATAACCGCGCGCCAAGGCCGGCAGGAACGTCGCCGGGATGATGTAGCCGAAGCCGAAGGTGGCGTAGCAGGCCGCGGCAACAAGCGCCCGACGCGGCAGCGCCGGACGTTGCTCTGCAGCGGGGCGCGATAGAGCCGCAATATCGGCACCAAGCTTCCGCCACAGCAGGCCCGCGAGCACAAGCGCGACCACGCCGAGCGCGATCCAGGTCGCGCGCGAGCCCCACGCATCGAGGCCGGCCGCGAGACCGAACAGGCCGGCAAAGGCGATGCCGATCCCGACGCCGGAGAAAACGTGACCGGACCATTCCTCCCGGCGGTGGCGCGCGAGAATCGGCATCGCCCAGGCGGACGTGCCGACCAGCACGAAGGCGCTGGCGATACCGGCCAGAAATCGCAAGGCAAGCCACACCGGCTCGGAGTCGCAAAGCCCCATCGCGAGCGTGAACAGGCCGACGCACAAGAGACCCCAACGGATGGCGAAGGCGGGTGCGGGCGTCAGCACAATGCAAATGAGCGCACCGATGAGATAGCCGACATAATTGCCCGTGGCGAGCCAACCGCCCGCGGTCAGCGTCAGCCCCGCGTCCTGCTGCATCAGGGGCAGAATCGGCGTCAGCGAGAAGCGCCCGATGCCCATGGCGCTGGCCAGCGCCACGAGCCCGATCAGGGCGGCGGCCGCGGCGGAAGGCTCGAGCTTTTTTCCAGTCATGCCCCTCGATTAGCGCACGCATATATTCTATGATATTGAAAATTCTAACCAAACTTGTTTGTGAAAATAGAATATGGAGCCGTGATGAACTTCGCCGACCTGCAAGTGTTCAAGAGCGTCGTCGAGGAGGGCGGCGTGATCCGGGCTGCCAGCAAGCTGCACCGCGTACCCTCCGCCGTCACCACGCGGATCAAGCAGCTCGAGGCGTCCATGGGCGTGAAGCTGTTTCATCGCGACAAGCAGCGGCTGCACCTCTCGCCCGCCGGCGAGTTGCTGCTGGACTATGCCGACCGGCTGATCCGCCTCTCGGATGAGGCGCGCGACGTCGTCTCCGGAACGAAGCCGCGCGGCGTGCTCAGGCTGGGCGCGCTGGAAAGCACGACGGCAAGCCGGCTGCCGCCGATCCTTGCCGGCTTTCACGCCCGCTACAAGGACGTGCGGCTCGAGCTCATCACCGGCACGAATGATGCCCTGTTGAAGCAGCTCGCGGAGCGGCAGCTCGATGCGGCCTTCATCGCGGAATCCCCGCCGACGAAGGCGTTCGAACATCTTCCGGTCTTTGCCGAGCGGCTGACGCTGATTTCCAGCCTGGATCACCCGCCGATCAGGCGCGCAAGCGACGTCGAGGGGGCCTCCCTGATCGCGTTTCCGGAAGGTTGCGCCTACCGGCGCGTGCTGCAACGCTGGCTCGGTCGTGACAGTCTTGTGACCTTCCGCGTGCTGGAATTGTCATCCTATCATGCCATCATCGCCTGCGTGACGGCCGGCGCCGGCATCGCGCTGATGCCGGAATCGGTGCTTGACGTCATCCCGCAGGCCAAGGTGCAGCGGCATGCGATCCCCAAAGCGCAGGCCCAGATCACGACGCCGTTGGTCTGGCGCCGCGGCGAGATTTCCCCCTCGGTGCTCGCATTGCGCACGCTGCTTGCCTCGATGCCTCAGCAAAAGCGTGCGGCCTGATGTCGGAGATGGAAGCGGCCGGGGCGTAGCCGATAGGGCTCCGGGGAACCCGGCACCTATCAAAAAGAACGCATAAAGAAAATGACACCGCCATGAGCGCGGGTGATGTCGCTGCACGATGCACTGCGGGATAATCGCATTGCACATCGTGGAAGACGATTACGCGTCCGGCGGGACCAATGCACGTTGGCTCAGTGTGACCTGGACGCATCTGCATTCATCCAAATTGCCGATGTGACCTCACGCCTCACCCGGTTGCCTATGCAGGCGGCGCTGGCTATCGTCGCGGCCTCATCGGCCTGCCAAAAAGGCTGAGAGTTCAGGGAGGAATGCATGCGGAGCGTCTGCACGCTGGCCGTCACGGCGGCTTTGTCCTTGTTGGCGATGACGGCAGGCGTGCATGCGCAGGAGCCGAAGCAAGGCGGTATCCTGCGGATCTACCATCGCGACAGCCCCGGCAGCGCCTCCATCCATGAGGGCGCGACCTATTCGGTCAACGTCCCGTTCATGCCGGTCTTCAACAATCTCGTCATCTACAAGCAGGACGTACCGCAGAACAGCATGGACTCCATCGTTCCTGACCTCGCCGAAAGCTGGGCATGGAGCGCGGACAACAAGACGCTCACCTTCAAATTGCGGCAGGGCGTCAAATGGCATGACGGCAAGCCCTTCACCTCGGCCGACGTCAAATGCACCTTCGACATGCTGATGGGCAAGTCGCCGCAGAAATTCCGTCAGAACCCGCGCAAGGCCTGGTACGAGCAGGTCAACGATGTCACCACCAACGGCGACTATGAGGCCTCCTTCCACCTCAAACGGCCGCAACCCTCGTTGCTGGCGTTGCTCGCCTCCGGCTACACGCCGATCTATCCCTGCCATGTATCGCCGGCGGAAATGCGCACGCACCCGATCGGCACCGGGCCGTTCAAATTCGTCGAATTCAAAGCCAATGAGTCGATCAAGCTGACGCGCAACCCGGATTATTGGAAGAAGGGCCTGCCGCATCTCGACGGCATCGAGTTCACCATCATCCCCAACCGCTCGACCGCGATCCTCGCCTTCGTTGCCGGCAAATTCGACATGACCTTCCCGACGGAGGTATCGATCCCGCTGCTCAAGGACGTCAAGTCGCAGGCGCCGAACGCGGTCTGCAAGGTCGAGCCCAACAACGTCTCGACCAACATCATCGTCAACTCGACCAGCCCGCCCTTCGATAATCCCGATATTCGCCGCGCGCTGGCGCTGGCGCTGGACCGCAAGGCGTTCATCGACATCCTGTTCGAGGGCCAGGGCGACGTCGGCGGTTCCATGCTGCCGGCCCCGGCCGGCCTGTGGTCGATGCCGAAGGACATGATGGAGCAGATCCCGGGCTACGGGCCCGACATCAACGCCAACCGCGAAGAGGCGCGCAAGCTGATGCAGAAGGCCGGCTACGGCCCGGACAAGCATCTCGCGGTCAGGGTTTCCACCCGCAACATTCCGGTCTATCGCGATCCTGCGGTGATCCTGATCGACCAGCTCAAGAGCATCTACATCGACGGCGAACTCGACGTGGTCGAGACCGCCAACTGGTTCCCGAAGATCGCGCGCAAGGATTACGCGCTGGGACTGAACCTCACCGGCAACGCCGTCGACGATCCCGACCAGTCCTTCTACGAAAACTATTCCTGCGGCTCCGAGCGCAACTACACCAATTACTGCAACAAGGATATCGAGAAGCTGTTCGACGTGCAGTCGCAGGAGACCGACATCAACAAGCGCAAGAAGCTGGTCTGGGAGATCGACAAGAAGCTGCAGGAGGACGTGGCACGGCCGATCATCTTTTACGCCCGCACCGGCACCTGCTGGCAGCCTTATGTCAAGGGCGTCACCGTGATGGTGAACAGTTCCTACAACGGCTACCGCTACGAGGACGTGTGGCTGGATAAGTGAGCGGCGGCAGGCAAAGGCACAGAGCATGACGAGCCGATTGCCGCAACGCGCGCGCCATCGCAGTCATCCTGAGGTGCGAGCGAAGCGAGCCTCGAAGGATGCACGGCCCCGCTGCAGCAGCCGGGCCGTCGCCCTTCGAGACGACCGCTTCGCGGCCTCCTCAGGATGACGGATCAAGATCGGAGCTGATTTGAAACAGGAAGCCACCCTCCCCGCCGCCGCCATCGGTCAACAGGAGTAGGCCCAATTGTTCGCTTACATCGTGCGACGCCTTGCGTTGATGCTCGTGACCCTGCTCGGGATATCGATCGTCATCTTCTTCCTGCTGCGGATCGTTCCCGGCAACATCGTGGACATCCTGTTCGCCGCGGCCGGCTATGTCGATCCCTCCGACAAGGTCGAGCTGGAGCGTCAGCTCGGCGTCGACCAGCCGTTGATCCTGCAATATCTGCACTGGATCGGCGGGCTGCTGCATGGCGACCTCGGCTATTCCTACGTCTCCGAAAAGCCCGCGCTGGACGAAATCCTGCCACGGATTCCGATCACCGCGCGCCTCGCAGGGATGGCGCTGTTGTTTTCGGCGTCCGTCGGCATTCCGCTCGGTGTGATCAGCGCGGTGAAGCAGGGGTCGCGGCTCGACTACGTCTTGCGCGTGGTCAGCCTGAGCGGATTGTCGCTGCCCTCGTTCTGGCTAGGGCTCCTGATCCTCACCGCATCGGTCGCAATGTTCGGCGACATCCCGATCTTCAACCCCAACCCCAAGACCTGGGGTGAGCTGTTCGCGACCTATTGCATCCCGGCCATGGCCGTCGGCTTCCGCAGTTCGGCCCTGACCATGCGCATCACCCGTTCCTCGATGCTGGAGGTGTTGCGGCAGGACTATATCCGCACCGCGCGCGCCAAGGGTGCCTCCGATGCTTCCGTCAATTTCCATCATGCGTTGAAGAATGCGATCCTGCCCGTGATCACCGTGGTCGGCATCGAGGCGGCATTCCTGATCGGCGGGCTCATCGTCACCGAGACGGTGTTCAACATTCCCGGCGTCGCCCGCTTCCTGGTCGAGGCGATCCGCTGGCGCGACTATCCGATCGTGCAGAATCTCGTGATGTTCATCGCCGTCGTGGTCGTGTTGGCAAACTTCACGGTCGACATGCTCTACGCCGTGTTCGACCCGCGCATCCGCTATTCGGACTGAAGGGATGAATTCGGCCAGATCAGACCGTTCGCGAACTCGGTCCACCTCTCCCCAGTGGGCAGAGGTGAATCGAGCACGCCAGTTCAACCTGATCTCATCCTAACCTAGGAGTTTTGCTTGGCTGCGATCGACTTCGAAAGCGAACTCCGACGCGCCGGCGCACGCGTGACCGGGAGCTGGGGCAAGCTCGCCTTTCTGGCACGGCGCCATTTGCTCGGCGCGGTCGGCCTCGCGATCATGGCGCTGTTCGTGCTGACCGCACTCTTTGCCGACCTGATCGGCCGCTATGATCCGCTCACGGTGGATGCCGCGCATGCGCTGGCGCGCCCGAGCTGGCAGCACTGGATGGGCACCGATTCCTTCGGCCGCGACGTCTGGAGCCGCATCATTCACGGCTCGCGCATTTCGCTTGCGGTCGGCCTCGGCTCGACCGCGCTCGGCGCAACCTTTGGCGTGATCATCGGGCTTGCTTCGGGTTATCTCTCGGGCTCGGTCGACCTGGTGTTCCAGCGCGTGACCGACATCTTGCAGGCGCTGCCGCTGCTGGTGCTGGCGCTGGTGATGACGGCGGCGCTCGGACCTTCGCTGCCCAACGTCATTATCGCAATCGCGATCCCGCTGGTGCCGATCGTCGCCCGCGTGATCCGCGCCAACACGCTGGCGCTGCGCGAGCAGCCCTTTGTGGAAGCCGCAAAATCGATCGGCATGAGCGAGATGCGGATTGCGTTGCGCCACGTGCTGCCCAACACGCTGGCGCCGCTGATCGTGCTCGCGACCGCCCAGCTCGGCTCGACCATCTTGACCGAGGCCTCGCTCTCCTTCCTCGGCCTCGGTATTCCCGAGCCGTATCCATCCTGGGGCCGCATGCTCTCGGAATCCGCGGCCGAATATGTGCGCGTCGCGCCGTGGCTCGTGATCTTCCCGGGCATCGCGATCAGCCTTGCCGTGTTCAGCACCAATCTGTTCGGCGATGCGCTACGCGACATTCTCGATCCGAGGCAGCGCGGCTGATGAGCAAAGCGACGCACGACATTGTGTTAGACGTGAAGAACCTGCAAACGGTGTTCTTCACCAATTCTGGCCTGTTCCAGGCCGTCGATCATGTCTCCTTCAGCGTCCGGCGCGGCGAGACGCTGGCGATCGTTGGCGAATCCGGCTGCGGCAAGAGCGTCAGCGCACTGTCGATCATGCGACTGGTGCCCAACCCGCCCGGCCGGATCGTCGGCGGCGAAGTGCTGCTCGAAGGCACCGACCTGCTGGCGCTGGACGAGGCCGAGATGCGGGATATCAGGGGCAACCGCATCTCCATGATCTTTCAGGAGCCGATGACCTCGCTCAACCCGGTGATGCGGATCGGCGACCAGATCACCGAAGCGGTGCGGCTGCACCGGAGCATGACCGCCAAAGCCGCCTGGGAGCAGGCCGTCGAGATGTTGCGCCTGGTCCGCATTCCCGAACCCGCGCGGCGCGCGCAGGAATATCCGCACCAGCTCTCCGGCGGCATGCGCCAGCGCGCCATGATCGCCATGGCGCTGGCTTGCCGCCCGGCGCTCCTGATCGCCGACGAGCCGACCACCGCCCTCGACGTCACCATTCAGGCCCAGATTCTGGCGCTCATTCTCGATCTGCAACGAGAACTCGGCATGGGGCTGATCCTGATCACGCATGACCTCGGCGTGGTGGCGCAGACCGCGCAGCGCGTGATCGTGATGTATGCCGGCAAGAAGGTCGAGGAGGCCGATGTCGACACCCTGTTCGCCAATCCGCGGCATCCCTATACGCGTGGCCTGATGGCTTCGATCCCGGCACTGCCGATGCCAGGGGCCAAGCCGGCGGCGCGGCTTGCGGAAATCCCCGGCACGGTGCCGTCGCTGGTGCGCTTGCCGCCGGGCTGCGCCTTTGCGCCGCGCTGTCCGCTGGCGATCGAGCGTTGCCGCGGCGAGTACCCGCCGCTGGAGAATTTCGGCGGCCACCATTGGGCGGCCTGCTGGCGCGCCGGGGAAATGGCGGTGGCATCATGAGCGATCAGCGCCCGCTGCTCGAGGTCTCCGACCTCATCAAACATTACCCGGTGCGCGCCGGCGTGCTGCGCCGCGCCGTCGGCACGGTGCATGCGGTCGATGGCGTCAGCTTCTCGCTCGCGCGCGGCGAGACGCTGGGACTGGTCGGCGAGTCCGGCTGCGGCAAATCGACGGTCGCGCGCAGCGTGCTGCGCCTGGTCGAGCCGACCAGCGGTCAGATCCGCATCGACGGGACCGATATCAGCGCTCTCAGCAAGGCCGCGCTGCGCCCGTTCCGGCGCTCGATGCAGATCGTGTTTCAGGACCCGTTCGCCTCGCTCAACCCGCGCATGACCGCGGGCGACATCGTCGGCGAGCCATTGCAGGTGCATGGCCTGGCGACGGGCAAGGAAAAACAGGAGCGCGTGGCGAAACTGTTTCAGCAGGTGGGCTTGAGGCCCGACCAGATGCGAAACTATCCGCACCAATTTTCCGGCGGCCAGCGCCAGCGCATCTGCATCGCGCGCGCGCTTGCGCTGCAGCCGCGGCTGATCGTCTGCGACGAGCCCGTCTCCGCGCTCGACGTCTCGATCCAGGCACAGGTGATCAACCTCTTGATCGACCTGCAGCGCGACCACGGCTTCTCGTACCTCTTTATTGCGCATGATCTCGCGGTCGTCTCGCACATCAGCCACCGCGTGGCGGTGATGTATCTCGGCCGCATCGTCGAGATCGCCGACAAGGCCGAGCTGTTCCAAAATCCCCGTCATCCCTACACCCAGGGGCTGCTGGCCTCAGTGCCGCTTGCCAATCCCAAGATGAAGCGGCTGACGCCATTGGTCGACGGCGACGTGCCAAGCCCGGTCAATCCACCTCCAGGCTGCGCCTTCCACACCCGCTGCCGCTACGCGATGGAGCGCTGCAAGGTCGAGCGCCCGGCCTTGCGCGATGCATCACCGGGACATCAGGTGGCGTGCTTGCTGAATGAGGGTACGGGGCGGGCGCTCGCGCTGCCGTAGGGTGGGCAAAGCGCAAGCGTGCCCACCACTGTGATGCCGAGGCTTGGTGGGCACGGCGCGTAACGCGCCTTTGCCCACCCTACAAATCCGGGTTCTCGGCTTCCACGTCGATGCCGCATCCGATCACGGCATAGCCGGCAAATTGGCTTCTTGCGTCCGTGCGCTGTCGACAGCTTCGACGCGGCCGCTGCGATAGATCGCAAGATCCCGCGAGCCCCGGAAGATCGCGCGCGGCTTCAAGCCGTAGAAGCGGCGGATCGAATGGCTGAAATGCGTCGAATCCGGATAGCCGATGTCCTGCGCCAGATGCGCGAGATTGAGATCCTGGTTGGCGAAGTGCAGCAGATGCCGCGCGCGTTTCCAGGCGCGGAAGGAGCGGAAGGAGATGCCGGTCTGCTCCTTGAACAGATGCAGGAAACGCGAGGTCGAGAGACCGGCTTCGCTCGCGCATCTCGCTGCCGTGACCGGCTCGCCCGAGAACCGGACCATTTGAGCCATCGCCCCGGCGACGCGCGGATCGATCATGCGGCGTGGCAAGGCTTCGCCAAAGCACATGCGATCGAAGGCGGTGCTCGTGATATCCTCACGGCAGGTGCGGCTGTGCAGTTCGTCATAGGCCGCGCGAATGCGGCCGATGAAAAGCTCGCGCTTTTCGCCCAACAGGCGCGCCGTCAGTTCGTCGAGGGAGCCAGGACGGACGCTTTCCGGCTCGACGGTCACGGAAATTACGGAACGGTGGTCGCTGCTGACCGTGTGACGGACATTCGGCATAACCGCCAGCAATTCGCCGTGGGCCTCGCGGCCTTCCGCGGTCGACAGCCGCAGCCCGCCCTCTATCGCAACATAGACGTGGAATGCGCCGGAACAGCGCGCCCGGGGCCGACCCAAAAGGCCGGCATAGAACACGCGCTCGGGAGTGATCAGCATCAAATGACCGGATGCGTGGCCCTTCTCGTCCATCAGCAGCTCCTCCTCGCGCGGCTCTTTGCGGCCGTTGCGGTTGCCAGCAAGATAACGCAAATTCGGGCGATGTCACCGGCCGATAGATTAACCACACGACGTCCTTCCCGGGCGATGCGCAAGCATCGAACCGGGAATCTGGACGTTGTGGCGCAAGATTCCGGGTCCGGCGCTGACGCGCCATGGCGGAATGACGGGGCTATACATCACAGCCGCAAACGCGGCGCGACATTCTGCTCTACCCCGGCCCGGCGTTCAGCCTCGCGGGCTCGCTCGTAGCTGTCGCGCTGCTGCAGCCTCGCCCAATAGGCCGCGACATTCGGCCCGAAATCCCCTGACAGACCGATGCTGTCGGCGAGCCGCAGAGCATAGCCGATCACGATATCGGCGGCGGTGAAGCGGCCGGCGCACAGTGTCTCCGCGTTCGCGGTCGCAGCCTCAACGGCACGCAGCCGACCCAGGAACCACTTGGCGTAGTCAGTCGCGACCTGCGGACTGCGCCGCTCCTCCGGTTCGAGCCGGCTGTAGCGCAGCACCAGCGTCTGCGGAAAGGTCAGCGTGGCGTCACTGAAATACATCCAGTTCAAGAACGTCCCATAGGCCGGGTCGTCGACGCCGACGATCAAGGGCGTCGGCCCATATTTGGTGCCGAGATAGTGGCAGATGCCGGAGGACTCCGTCATCTTGAGGTCGCCGTCGATCATCAGCGGAATGGTGCCGAGCGGATTGAGCGCGAGATAACTTTCGCCAGCACCCGCGGCGGAAACGGCAGCATTTTCAGCTCATACGCAAGACCCATCTCTTCCAGCATCCAGAGCGGGCGGAACGAGCGCGCGCCGTCGCAGTGATAAAGGGTGATCATTGGATCTTCCTGTTGCTTCCTCACTATTCCCGATTGCTTGTAACTCAGACCCGATTGCGATGCTTCGCATCACCTCAGCCCAGTCTATTCCGTGCTGCGGAATGATCCAACGGCACGAACCGCTCAGCCAGGTCAACGCAAGACAGGTTACCGCAAAGCCTCCCCAACCTGCGCGCCTATGGCACCACGCCAAAGGTCCTGCTGGCGCGCTGCGCCCAGGTTCGGCAAGCTGCGTCACAAGGCGGTGCAAGACCGCCGGTTTTCGAACCCTGCCTATCAATCTTCAACAGCCAAGAAAGTCTAGGGAACGCTCGATGAACAACAAGAGATTGCCGTTACTTGTCGCAGCAGCCACCTTCACACTGCTCGCTATCCCAAGCGCCTTCGCGCAAAAGAAATACGACACCGGCGTCACCGACGCCGAAATCAGGATCGGCAATGTCGAGGCCTATAGTGGACCGGCTTCCGCCTATGGCATCATCGGCAAGACCGAAGACGCCTATTTCAAGATGGTGAACGACAATGGCGGCGTGAACGGCCGCAAGATCAACTTCATCTCCTATGACGACGGCTACAGCCCGCCGAAAACCGTGGAGCAGGTGCGCAAGCTGATCGAAAGCGACGAGGTGTTCCTGGTGTTCAACGCGCTGGGCACGCCGACCCAGACGGCCGTGCAGAAATATCAGAACACCAAGAAGGTGCCGCAGCTCTTCGTCGCCACCGGCGCCAGCAAATGGGATGAGCCGAAAAACTTTCCCTGGACCATGGGCTTCCAACCGAGCTACCGGGCCGAGGCGCGGATCTTCGCCAAATATATTCTGAAGGAGAAGCCCGATGCCAAGATCGCGGTGTTCTACCAGAACGACGATTTCGGCAAGGACTATCTCGCGGGGCTGAAGGACGTCCTGGGCGAGAAGGCATCGACCCTGATCATCGCCGAAGAGAGCTATGAGACGACCGAGCCTTCGATCGATTCCCACATCGTGAAACTGAAGGGCACAGGCGCCGACGTCCTCGTCGACATCACCACGCCGAAGTTCGCGGCCCAGGCGATCAAGAAAGCGGCCGAACTGCAGTGGAAGCCGATGCATCTCTTGACCGACGTTTCCATCTCCATTGGTGCCGTGATGAAGCCCGCCGGACTGGAGGCGTCGGAAGGCGTGTTGTCGGCGGGTTATCTGAAGGATGCGTCCGACCCGCAATGGAAGGACGATGAAGGCATGAAAAAGTTCATGGCCTTTGCCGAGAAATACATGCCGGGCGCCAATCTCGCCGACCTCAATCTGGCCTACGGCTATGCCGCGGCGCAGACGATGGTGCAGGTGTTAAAGCAGTGCGGCGACGAGCTGACGCGCGAGAACGTGATGAAGCAGGCGGCGAGCCTGAAGGACTTCGCGGCTGAGACCCTGATCCCCGGCATCAAGGTCAACACCAGCCCGACCGACTTCGCGCCGATCGAGCAGCTCAAGATGATGCGCTTCACCAACGGCAAATGGGACCTGTTCGGCGACGTCATCAGCGCCGAGACGGGACGGTAGACAAACTCTGCTGTCGTCCCGGCCGCAGAGCCGGGACCCATAACCACAGGCTTGCGTTGTCGCGATGATCGTCGACCAAGTGGGCCTCCGGAAAGATTCCGCGGTATGGGTCCCGGCTTTCGCCGGGACGACAGTGTGCTTGTGGAGGCTAGGCGCTACCCCGGCAGAAACAACGCGAACGGCTCTTCCGTCGTGCGCCGCAGATGCTGGCGATAAAGCGCGTAGTTCGCATCGCTTGACGAAATCCGCCCCACGCTCGGGTTCGCGACGTTCTTGATCGGCAGGAACGCAATGGGCGCGGCGATCGGTGTCAGCAGCGAGCCGCGCCCGGCCAGCAGGGTCGTGATGATGCCGTACATCTCACCGGAGATGGTCGGCCGCGACACCGTGATCAGGCGGTGCTGCCCGTTGCGGTTGGTGACGAGATAGATGAAGCCGGACTGGTTCGGCACCGCCACCTCGCCCCATTGGGTATAGGCTGCATCCTGCCTTTCACCTTCGCGAAAGATCAGCGACGTCGCCTTGGCGTCCCAGGCGATCTCGGTGCGATAGGCATAGATCGCCTCCTTGTCGCCAAAGGAGGGTCGAAGAGTGATGTAGGTGCCCTCAAGCCAGGCCACCGCCCGGCGCGAATAGGCGCCAAGGCTATCGGGCGCGATATCGCCGTTGACGAGCGGCGCGACCGGTGCGCTGTCCGGCGCCTTGCGCAAGGCGACGCCGAGCGCCTGCTCCAGCCGCACCGTCGTTGCCAGCGTGAACGGACGCCGCCCGCCCAGCGCTTTCTCCAGCGTCGACAGGCTGAGCTTCGCCTGCTCGGCCAGCGCCTGCCGCGACATCCGCCGCCGCGCGATCTCCTCGCGAATGAGTTCTGCGATCTGCCGGCTCTGCTCGGCGGAAAGCTGGTTGTCCGGCTCCGACATCATAACCCCTGTCCGATTCCTTCCAATTCTAGCAGACGCACAATTCGGCACAAAACCGGACAAGACCGCCTCCGAGGCGGCGCGACCGGACGGGCGGCGGCCGAACATTGCCGATCATTCTGCTCGCGCCAAGGCAAGCCATTCCGCAGAAATCCCGACCGGAAGAGCAATTTCGGGAGCAATCCAGATGATCACCTGCAATGAGATCGAGACCGATAGCCATTCAATCCTGTCGAGAATAGTCACAATCCTGCTGTTCCTGCTGGCGCAGCTCGTGGCCACCCTGCTGATCGGATCGGTGGCGCTCGCGGTCAGTTTCGAGCCGGTCTGGTCGGCCGAGGCCCAGCCCGCGGCATTCATCAAGCCAAGCGATGCCCGCGCCGGCTCGCTGCTGCTGAAGAACGACGATGGCTATGCCGACGCGACGCGGCTTGGCATCGATGTCGATATCACGGTGTCCGGGCCGACCATCCGCGCCCGTGTCACCCAGCTCTTCCGTAATCCGACGCAACAATGGGTGGAGGCGACCTACGTCTATCCCCTGCCGGATGGCGGCGCCGTGGATACGCTCAAGATGGTGGTCGGCGACCGCGTGATCGTCGGCGACATCAAGGAGCGGCAGCAGGCCCGCGTCATCTATGAGCAGGCCAAGCAAAACGGCCAGAAGGCCGCGCTGACCGAGCAGGAGCGGCCGAACATCTTCACCAATTCGCTCGCCAATATCGGCCCCGGCCAGACCGTGCTGGTGCAGATCGAATATCAGGAGCCGGTGCATCAATCCGGCAACGAGTTCTCGCTGCGCGTGCCTCTGGTCGTCGCGCCGCGCTACAATCCGGCGCCGGTGGTGCAAACCGCCGACCTGCGCGCGGACGGCAGCGGCTGGGGCGCGACAAAATCCGATCCCGTTCCTGACCGTGACCGCATCTCGCCGCAGGTAGCGGATCCTGAAGAGAACGCGCCGGCCAACCCGACCAGCATCACCGTGCGTCTGCAAGCCGGCTTTCCCTTGGGCGAGGTGAAGAGCCATCACCATCAGGTTCAGATCGAGAGTCCTGACGAGACGACGCGGGTTATCCACCTCGCCAACGGCCCGGTGCCTGCCGATCGCGATTTCGAATTGACCTGGAAAGCGGCCGCCGAACAGGCGCCGTCGGTCGGGCTGTTTCGCGAGCATGTCGGCAGTGCCGACTATCTCCTGGCCTTCGTGACGCCGCCGTCCGCTGCGCAAGTCGAGCAGAAGCAGCTCGCCCGCGAGGTGATCTTCGTGATCGACAATTCCGGCTCGATGGGCGGCACCTCCATCGTTCAGGCCAAAGCCAGCCTCGTTTACGCGCTCGGCCGGCTACGTCCCAATGACCGCTTCAACGTGATCCGCTTCGACGACACCATGGATGTGCTGTTCCCCTCTTCCGTACCAGCCGACAACCGGCACCTCGACACCGCCTTGTCGTTCGTCAACGGCTTGCAGGCACGCGGCGGCACCGAAATGGTGCCGGCGATGCGCGCGGCACTGACCGACAATGCTGGGCTCGATGGCGATGATGTCCGTCAGGTCGTGTTCCTGACCGACGGCGCGATCGGCAATGAGCAGCAATTGTTCGACACCATCGCCGCCATGCGGGGCCGCTCGCGGGTGTTCATGGTCGGCATCGGCTCGGCGCCGAACACGTTCCTGATGACGCGCGCCGCCGAACTCGGCCGCGGTGCCTTCACCCATATCGGCTCGGTCGATCAGGTCGAGGAGCGGATGCGCGGTCTGTTCGCCAAGCTGGAAAATCCCGTCGTCACCGGCCTCGCCGCGACATTTTCGAATGCGGCGGCCGACATCACGCCCGCGGCCCTTCCGGACCTCTATCGCGACGAGCCACTGGTGCTGGCGGCGAAGCTCGACAGGCTCGCGGGGTCGATCGAGATCAAGGGCCGGATCGGCGACCGGCCGTGGATGGTGACGCTGCCGCTTGCGAATGCCGCCGAAGGCAAAGGCATTTCGAAGCTCTGGGCACGCCGCAAGATCAGCGATGCCGAAGTCGCGCGCACCATGCGGCAGATGTCGCCCGAGGAAGCCGACAAGGCCATCCTGGCGCTCGCGCTGGAGCATCGGCTGGTCTCCCGGCTCACCAGCCTGGTTGCGATCGACAAGACGCCGAGCCGCCCTGTGGGCGAGCCGCTGAAACTGACGGAGCTGCCGCTCAACCTTCCCGCGGGCTGGGATTTCGAGAAGGTGTTCGGCGAGCGCGCACGTCTGCCAGTGCAGCCGACCGAGCGTCGCGCCGATGCCGAGGCCGCGAAGACGCAGCTTGCACTGCTCAAACGGCCAGCGGTCGTGCCCGCGCCGAGCACCATCACCTTGCCGAAGACGGCGACCGATGCGGAAGCGAAGATGATGGCGGGCAGCATCCTGCTCGCGCTCGGCCTGATCCTCTTGGCGGTCAACCGGCGTCAACGGTTTGCGCGTTGACGCCGTGATCGAGAGCGAAAGACCCCAAGCTCCGCTCTCGAGGCGCGCGCGGCTACCCGTCCCACCAGGCCGCGCGCGCTGCTTTTCCTGTCGTCCCGGCGAAAGCCGGAACCCATACCGCGGAAGCTATCAATTATGGCACAGTGGCCGACGACCTTCGCAAAAACGCAATCCCGTGGTTATGGATCCCGGCTTTCGCCAGGACGACCAGGAGGTGGATTGCCCCGCCTCGCCCTCCTCATCACCCTCGTCGGCATCCTCTTGTTCGGTCAGGGCGCCTCTATCCATGCAAAGGCGTGGCTTGCGCAGCTTCTGCTGGAGCGCGCTTTTGCAAGGACCATCTCCACCGGACAGCCAACCAAACCGTGGTCATGGGCGGATACCTGGCCGGTGGCGCGCATCGAGGTGAAGCGGCTGCATGTCAGCAGCATCGCGCTCGCGGGCTCCAGCGGCCAGGCGCTTGCATTCGGCCCGGGACATGTCGAGCTGACGCCTGAAGCCGGCGAGCGCGGCGTTGCCGTCTATTCCGCGCATCGCGACACCCATTTCCGCTTTCTGCAGGACGTCGTCATTGGCGATCAAATCGACGTCGCCCGCAGCAATGGCAAGCGGTTCCGCTATCGGGTCGACGGCGCGTCTGTGGTCCGGTTCGATGCGTCGGGGATCGATCCGCTGCGCGACGGATATGAGCTTGTGCTGTCGACCTGCTGGCCGTTTGGGGCGCTGACGCCAGGGCCGGAACGCTATGTCGTCCATGCCGTGCTGGTTGGGCCCGGTTCCTAAATCCCGCCCACCGCTTCTCGTTTGTCATGGCGCCAATCCCGTGAGATGCTTCCGATCCGAGCCGATCGGATCAACCTAGTCGAAGCGCGCGAGACGCATGGACTCCGAGATTCATTACCTGCCACTGACGCCGGGCCTGTTTTCCATCCTGGTCCTGCTGTTCGCCGCGCTTATCATCCTGATCCAGCTTCGCATCCTGCGCTACGCCTATACGCGACTGGGCGTTGGGCCGGGCGCTGCATTGTTGCTGCTGTTCGGTTCGCTGATCGGGAGCTATTTCAACATCCCAGTCACCATACTGCCGGGGGAGACGGTAAAGACCGGAGAAATCGTCGACTTCTTCGGCATGGAATATGTCGTGCCGCTGGTCACCCGCTATCCCGGCACGGTGCTGGCCGTGAATGTCGGTGGCGCGGTGATCCCGACCTTGATGTCCATCTATCTGGTGCTGCGCTATCAGCTCTGGCTGCGTGCAGCCATCGCCGTGATCGTCATCGCGCTCATCATCCATGCCATGGCAACGCCGGTGCACGGCGTCGGCATCGCCGTGCCCGTCTTTGCGCCGGTGGTCGCCACCGCCATTCTCGCCTTTATCCTCTCCCGCGAATATGCCCCGCCGCTCGCCTATATCGGAGGCTCCATGGGCACGCTGATCGGCGCCGACCTGATGAACCTCGGCAGGATCGGCGGGCTCGGCGCGCCTGTCGCTTCGATCGGCGGCGCGGGAACCTTCGACGGCATTTTCCTCACCGGCATTCTCGCCGTGCTGCTTGCCGGCATTGCCTCACCTTCGCGGCCGCGACCAAGTTGGTGAGAGGCCTGCCCGCAAGGCGCCCATCGCCTGACGTGAGTTGCCACGCTCTCCGACTGTCCATAAAAATTCGCAAGAGGAGGTGATGCGAATTCACCGCCGCGCGGAAAAAGAACGAAAACGTACAAGGGGAAAGTTACGCCATGGAAGCCAAGGTCTCCGCCATCTCGGAAAAGTGGTCGCCGTCACCGGACGCAAGCCCGGTCATCAAGGGCATCCATGCGATGCTGCATCCGCGCAACATCGTGCTGGTCGGCGCCACCGACAAGCCGGGCAACTACGCCGAGCGGATCTGGAACAACCTCATCAAATACGGCTACGAGGGCGGCCTTTATCCCGTCAACGCCAAGCGTGACACGGTGTGGGGCGTGACCTGCTACAAGGATTTTGCCTCGCTGCCCGAAAAGCCCGATCACGTGCTGGTGCTCGTGCCGGCGCGCGTCGCCGTGCAGGTGGTGCGCGATGCGGCGGCCGCCGGCGCACGTTCAGCGACCGTCGTTACCTCAGGCTTCAGCGAATTGCAGGACGAAGAGAGCCAGCGGCTTGCGGCCGAGCTGCAGGCCGCCGTGCGCGAGAGCGGGCTTGCCGTCACGGGGCCGAACTGCCTGGGCAATTTGAGCGCCGGCGAAAAGATCTTCACCAACATCGATGATCGTATCGTGACCATGGAGCAAGGCGCGGTGGCGATCGCCGGCCAATCCGGCGCGATCGTGATGGCGATCCGCCAGGCGCTGGAGGATCGCGCCGTCGGCGTCGGCTACATGGTGACGACAGGCAATGAGGCGGGGCTCGAGACGCCCGATCTGATGGCCTATTTCGCCGCCGATCCTTCCATTCGCGTGATCGTGGTCTATCTCGAGGGCGTGCGCAACACCAAGGCGTTTCGCGATGCCTGCAAGGCCGCGCGCGCCGCCGGCAAGCCGGTGATTGCCCTGAAACTCGGCGCCTCCGAAGGCGGACGCGCGGCGGCGATGGCGCATACCGGCGCACTCGCCGGCTCGATCGAAAGCTTTGATGCGATCTCCACCCGCGAAGGCGTCATCCGTGTCCGTGGCCTCGACGAGCTGATCGAAACCACCGAGTGTTTTGTCCATGCCGATCTGCCCAAGGGCAACCGCCTCGCTGCTGTGACGCTGTCGGGCGGCAAGCGCGGGCTTCTGATCGACGCGTTTCATTCGGCCGGGCTGAATTTCGCACCGCTGAGCCGGGACGCCAGCGCGAAGCTGGCCAACATGCTCGGCCCTGGCTCGATCGTGGGCAATCCGCTGGACGCCGGATTCGCGGCCGTTGTCGATCCCTCGGTCTACATGAAATCGATCAAGATCATGATCGACGACCCCGACACCGACGTCGTCATCATCGACTCCGAGCTGCCGAAAGCGCCGCACGAGTTGCGCGAGCGCAGCTTGCGCATCGTCAACGACATGGCGGGCGAAGCCGCGAAGCCCGTGATCTACATCAGCGCGATGTCGATCGGCTTCACCGACCATACCAAGGCCTTACGCAAAGCGCTGCCGAACATCGCGGTGCTGCAAGGCATGGACCGCGCCGTCGGCGCCATCAAGGCGCTGATCGACTATGCCGCGCTCGACAAGGACGTGCCGGATATCGTTTCGAGCTCGAAACCTCAAGCCCGCGCGCTGCTGGAGAAGACGCTTCGAAGCGCAAGCGGCGCGGCCCTGGACGAGGTCGCCTCGAAGAAGCTGCTGAAAGCCTACGGCATCCCGATCTCCAAGGAAGGAATTGCGCAGAACGCTGTAGAGGCGGTGACGATCGCCAAACAGATCGGCTTTCCCGTCGTCGCCAAGGTGGTCAGCCCCGACATCTTGCACAAGTCCGATATCGGTGGTGTCGCGCTCAATCTCAACAGCGCAGCCGAGGTAAGGAAGGCCTTCAACGACATCACCGCGCGGGTGAAGAAGCTGAAGAACAAGCCCAGGCTCGAAGGCATCCTGATCGCGCAGCAGGTCAAGGCCGATCTCGAACTTGTCGTCGGCGCCTCGCTCGATGCCGAAATGGGGCCTGTGGTGCTGTTCGGCACCGGCGGCATCGAGATCGAGCTGATGAAGGACGTGGCGCTCGCCGGCGCGCCGATCGACGAGGCGGAAGCGCGCAAGCTGATCGGCCGCACCAAGGCCGGCGTGAAGTTGCGGGGTTATCGCGGCAAGCCCGCCCTGCACGAGACCTCGGCGGTCAAGGCTCTGGTCGGGCTATCCAACCTGATCGCCGATGCCGGCAATCGTATCGCGTCTATCGACGTCAACCCGTTCCTGATCAATACCAAGACCGGGGTCGCCGTGGACGCGCTGATCGTGCTCAACAACGCCGCCGCCAAGGATGCGGCCGGTCATTAATCTTCCGCTTTCATCCCCTTGAACGTACAATGACGTCCCGGCGCTCCGCCGCCGGGCGGATGCGGCTTGCGGGATCAGAATGCGCCTTACCAACCTCGTGATCGGGACGACAACGCTTGCGGTCATCGCCGCGGTCGTCGTCGGCATGCTCTCCGTTCAGAAGCTGCGCCACGCGCAACAGCGCAGCCCTCTGCGCATCGTATTTGACGGCTCGGCCAATGGCCTGCGCAAAGGCGGCACGGTGAACTTCGACGGCATTCCCTCCGGCGAGATCACATCGATCAAACTGGAAGGCCCGCGCAGGATTGTAGCGATGGTGATGCTGGACAAGGCGGCCCCGATCCGCAAGGACACCGTTGTCGGCATCGAGTTCCAGGGACTGACCGGGCTTGCGGCGATCTCGCTGGTCGGCGGCGCTGCAAGCGCGCCACCGGTCCCGCAGGATCAGGACGGCATACCCGTGTTGACCGCCGATTGGAGCGAACAACAATCGATCACGGACACCTTGCACAACGTCGACAAGGTGATCGTGGACAACCAGGCCGTGCTAAAGGACACTTTGCTCTCTTTTGAAAGCTATACGGCGTCATTGAAGAGCAAGGGCGAGGCGATCGATGACGTCATCGATCAGGCCGAGGGCGCGTTTGCCAGCTTTGACAACGCGGTCACCAGGATCGACGGGCTGGTGCCGGGCCTGGCGGATGGCAAGGCCAGCGAACTCTTTGAAAAAGTCAGGTCCATCCGCGAGATGGCCGATGGTTTCAGGCGCAAATCGGCAATCTACATGGAGGAAGGCCGCCGCACCCTGCTCGACGTCAGCGACGCTGCCAACAAAATGAGCCAGAAGTTCGAGCCTCCATCGGCGGCCAATTCGCAGGCCCGCCACGCCGCCAGAGCCCCAGGCGGCAATAATCCCGCAGCGGCCGACCGAACCCGGTCAAGCGGACCTGAATAAATGTTCATCCCGGAGAGGAACCAAGCGCCGGCTTACGGATCGGTTTCGCTCTGCTGAATTTCAGATCTCCACCGCGCTGAACTGCATGGCGCTTTTTTTAGATTCCGGCTGGAACCAACTCGGATGCTTTCGATTGGTTTACCTAGGCCAAATCGGCCAGGTTCCATTTTTTGCCGTCTTCCTTTTGTTGCTTGATCTGGAATTCTGCCGAAGCTTTCTTGTGTAGATTGTGTCCCAAATCGGCGGCGCATTTTTTGGGGGAATGCCATGAGCGACCTCGATCCCGTTGCATCATCGAGCCGTCGCGGCGTGAAGTTACCACCCAACGGAACCGGGACACGAGACCCTCAGCAGGAATTGCTGCACGCATTGCAGGCAATGCGCAGCGGCGACTTCTCCGTCCGCATGAGCGGCGATCATCACGGCGTCGATGGCAAGATCGCCGACACCTTCAACGAGATCGTTGCCGCCAATGAGCGCATGGCCCAGCAGCTCGAGCGTGTCGGCCAGGCGGTGGGACGCGAAGGCAAGACCCGCCAGCGCGTCAAGTTCGGCCTCGCTTCCGGCTCCTGGGCCGACATGGAAGACTCCGTCAACACCCTGATCGATGATCTGTTGTGGCCGACCCGCGAAGTGACGCGCGCGGTCGCCGCCGTGGCACAGGGCGATCTCTTGCAGACGGTGCAGCTTGACGTCGACGGCCGCCCGCTCGGCGGCGAGTTTCTGCAGTCGGCCAATATCGTCAATACGATGATCAAGCAGCTCTCCGTATTCACCTCGGAGGTGACGCGCGTGGCGCGCGAGGTGGGCACCGAAGGCAAGCTCGGCGGCCAGGCGCAGGTGCCGGAAGTGACGGGCGTCTGGAAGGATTTGACGGAAAGCGTCAACTCCATGGCCAACAACTTGACCAACCAGGTCCGCAACATCGCCGAGGTGACGATCGCGGTGGCGAACGGCGACCTGTCGAAAAAGATCACCGTCGACGTGCGGGGCGAGATCCTGCAGCTCAAGGAAGCCATCAACACCATGGTGGACCAGCTACGCTCGTTCGCCTCCGAAGTGACGCGCGTCGCCCGCGAGGTCGGCACCGACGGCAAACTGGGCGGCCAGGCGATCGTGCCCGGCGTCGCCGGCACCTGGAAGGACCTCACCGACTCCGTGAATGCGATGTGCGGCAACCTGACCGCACAAGTGCGCAACATCGCCAACGTCACCACCGCCGTCGCCCGCGGCGATCTCTCGCGCAAGATCACGGTGGACGTGCGCGGCGAGATCCTGGAGCTGAAGGACACCATCAATACGATGGTCGACCAGCTCAACTCCTTCGCTTCCGAAGTGACGCGCGTGGCACGCGAGGTCGGCACCGAAGGCAAGCTCGGCGGCCAGGCGAAGGTGCCCGGCGTCGCCGGCACCTGGAAGGACCTCACCGACAGCGTCAACTTCATGGCCTCGAACCTGACGGCGCAGGTCCGCAACATTTCGGACGTCGCGACGGCCATCGCGAGCGGCGACCTCTCCAAGAAGATCACCGTGAACGTGTCGGGCGAGATCCTTCAGTTGAAGGAAACGCTCAACACCATGGTCGATCAGCTCAACGCTTTTGCCTCGGAAGTGACGCGCGTCGCGCGCGAGGTCGGCACCGAAGGCAAGCTCGGCGGACAGGCCAACGTGCTCGGCGTCGCCGGCACCTGGAAGGACCTGACCGAGAGCGTCAACTCGATGGCCTCCAACCTGACCGCGCAAGTCCGCAACATCGCGGAGGTGACGACCGCGGTCGCCAATGGCGACCTGTCGAAGAAGATCACGGTCGACGTGCGCGGCGAAATCCTCGAGCTCAAGGACACCATCAACACCATGGTGGACCAGCTCAATGCCTTCGCGGGCGAGGTGACGCGCGTGGCCCGCGAGGTCGGCACCGAAGGCAAGCTCGGTGGACAGGCCATGGTGCGCGGCGTCGCCGGCACCTGGAAGGACCTGACCGACAGCGTCAATTCGATGGCCTCCAACCTGACCGCGCAGGTCCGCAACATCGCCGAAGTCGCCACCGCGGTGGCCAAGGGCAATCTGTCCAAAAAGATCACCGTGAACGTGTCAGGCGAAATCCTTCAATTGAAGGAAACGCTCAACACCATGGTCGACCAGCTCAACGCCTTTGCCGGCGAAGTCACGCGCGTGGCGCGCGAGGTCGGCACCGATGGCAAGCTCGGCGGCCAGGCCGAGGTGCCCGGCGTTGCCGGCACCTGGAAGGACCTGACCGACAGCGTCAATTCCATGGCCGGCAATCTCACCGCCCAGGTGCGCAACATCGCCGAGGTCGCGACCGCGATCGCCAATGGCGATCTCTCGCGCAAGATCACGGTCGACGTGCGTGGCGAGATCCTGCAGCTCAAGGAAACCCTCAATACCATGGTCGACCAGCTCAACCGCTTCGCGGGCGAGGTGACGCGCGTAGCGCGCGAGGTCGGCACCGAAGGACGGCTGGGCGGCCAGGCCAACGTGCCCGGCGTCGCCGGCACCTGGAAAGACCTGACAGACAGCGTCAATTCGATGGCCGGCAATCTGACCGCGCAGGTGCGCAACATCGCCGAAGTGACCACGGCTGTCGCGCGCGGCGACCTCTCGCGCAAGATCACCGTCGACGTGAAAGGCGAAATCCTCGAGCTGAAAAACACCATCAACACCATGGTGGACCAGCTCAACGCCTTTGCCTCCGAAGTGACGCGTGTGGCGCGCGAGGTCGGCACCGAAGGCAAGCTCGGCGGCCAGGCCGAGGTGCCGGAAGTCGCCGGCACCTGGAAGGACCTCACCGACAACGTCAACTTCATGGCGTCGAACCTGACCGCCCAGGTGCGCAACATCGCCGAGGTCGCGACCGCGATCGCCGGCGGCGACCTGTCGAAGAAGATCACGGTGGACGTGCGCGGCGAGATCCTGCTGCTCAAGGACACGCTGAACACCATGGTGGAGCAGCTTCGCTCCTTCGCCGCCGAGGTGACGCGCGTTGCTCGCGAGGTCGGCACCGAGGGACGGCTGGGCGGCCAGGCCGTTGTGCCCGGCGTCGGCGGCACCTGGAAGGATCTGACCGACAACGTCAACCTGCTCGCAGCCAACCTGACCACGCAGGTGCGCAACATCGCGGAAGTGACCACGGCCGTTGCGCGCGGCGACCTCTCGCGCAAGATCACCGTGGACGTGAAGGGTGAAATTCTCGAGCTGAAGAACACCATCAACACCATGGTGGACCAGCTCAACGCCTTCGCGGGCGAAGTGACGCGCGTCGCCCGCGAGGTCGGCACCGAAGGCAAGCTCGGCGGCCAGGCCCAGGTGCCGGGGGTGGCGGGCACCTGGAAGGACCTGACCGACACCGTGAACTTCATGGCGGCCAACTTGACCGAGCAGGTGCGCGGCATCGTCAAGGTCGTCACCGCGGTCGCCAATGGCGACCTCAAGCAGAAGCTGACGGTGAAATCCAAGGGCGAGGTCGCGGCGCTTGCCGAAACCATCAACAACATGACCGAGACGCTCGCGACCTTTGCCGATCAGGTCACCAGCGTGGCGCGCGAAGTTGGCGTCGAGGGGCGGCTCGGCGGCCAGGCCAATGTGCCCGGCGCCGCCGGCACCTGGAAGGACCTGACCGGCAACGTCAACCTGCTCGCCGCCAACCTCACCTCGCAGGTACGCGCGATCGCGGAAGTCGCCACGGCCGTGACCAAGGGCGACCTCACCCGGTCGATCCAGGTGGATGCACGCGGCGAGGTCGCCGAGTTGAAAGACAACATCAATACCATGATCACCAACCTGCGGCTCACCACCGAGCTCAACACCGAGCAGGATTGGCTGAAGACGAACCTTGCCCGCTTCACCAACATGCTGCAGGGCCAGCGCGATCTCACCACCGTGGGCCGGCTGCTGCTGACCGAACTGACCCCGCTGGTCAACGCCCATATGGGCGTGATCTACCAGGTCGACAACGAGGACAGCTCGCAGCTACGGCTGCTTGCGACCTATGCCGGCGACGGCGACTATCCGCATCCGGAAGCAATGCTGTTCGGCGAGGGGCTGATCGGCCAATGCGCCCTCGACAAGCGCCAGCGCCTGATCTCCGACATTCCGGCCGACACCGTTCCGGTCCGGTCGGCGCTGATGCGCGTCGTGCCGAGGAATCTCGTGGTCCTGCCTGTGTTGTTCGAAAGCCAGGTCAAGGCGGTGATCGAGCTTGCGTCGTTGAGCAGCTTCACCACCTCGCAGATGACGTTCCTCGAGCAGCTCACCGATTCCATCGGCATCGTCCTCAACTCGATCGAAGCGACGATGCAGACCGAAGGACTGCTGAAGCAGTCGCAGCAGCTCGCCGGCGAATTGCAGGCGCAACAGCGCGAATTGCAGCAGACCAACGAGCAGCTCGAACAGAAGGCGCAGCAGCTCGCCGAACGCAACGTCGAGGTAGAGCGCAAGAACCAGGAAATCGAGCAGGCGCGCCGCGCGCTCGAGGAAAAGGCGACCGAGCTTGCGCTGACGTCGAAGTACAAATCCGAATTCTTGGCCAACATGTCGCACGAGCTGCGCACGCCGCTCAATTCGATCCTCATTCTCGGCCAGCAGCTCACCGAAAACCCGGACGGCAATCTCACGCCCAAGCAGGTCGAATTCGCCCGCACCATCCACGGCGCCGGAACTGACCTCTTGAACCTGATCAGCGACATTCTCGACCTGTCCAAGATCGAATCGGGGACGGTGACGGTGGACGCCGAGGAGATCCTCACCTCAAACCTGCTGGAGACGGTGGGGCGGCCATTCCGCCACGAGGCCGACAACCGGCAACTGTCGTTCACCATCGAGGTGGATCCCAACCTGCCGCGCAGCATCGTCACCGATTCCAAGCGCCTGCAGCAGGTGCTTAAGAATTTGTTGTCCAACGCCTTCAAGTTCACCGCCGAAGGCGGCGTGCAGCTCAAGGTTGGAGCCGCGCTGTCGGGGTGGAGCGGCGATCATCCGGTGCTGAATACGGCGCCCGCCGTGATCGCCTTCGAGGTCTCCGACACCGGCATCGGCATTCCCCTGGAGAAGCAAAAGCTGATCTTCGAGGCCTTCCAGCAGGCGGATGCCGGCACCAGCCGCAAATACGGCGGCACGGGCCTTGGCCTTGCCATCAGCCGCGAGCTTGCGAGCCTGCTCGGCGGCGAGATTCACTTGAAGAGCGCGCCCGGCAAGGGCTCGACCTTCACGCTCTATCTGCCGCTCAAATATTCCGGCCCGACGATCGCGGCGCGCGCACAGGTCACGTCCTCCTCGTATGGCGGCACGCCGGCGCTGCAGGCACCGACGCAGGAGCGCGCGATCGAGCAGCTCCCCGACGACCGTCTCAATCTTGAGCCGGGCGACACGATTCTCTTGATCGTCGAGGACGATCCGCATTATGCGCGCGTGCTGGTCGATCTCGCACGCGACAAGGGATTCAAGGTGCTGGTGGCGGCGCGCGGCGCCGAAGCGCTGGACCTTGCCAAACAATACCAGCCGGCGGCGGTCTCGCTCGACGTGTTCCTGCCTGACATGCTGGGCTGGACGGTGCTGAGCCAGTTGAAACACAATCCGCTGACACGGCACATTCCGGTTCAGATCATCACGCTGGATGAAGATCGCCAACATGCACTGGCGCGTGGCGCCTTCTCCTTCGTCAACAAGCCGACCACGACCGAGGGCGTCGCCGCCGCGCTGGCGCAGATCAAGGAATATGCCAAGCCACGCCGCAAGCGGCTCCTCATCGTCGAGGACAACGAGGCGGAGCAGCTCTCGATCCGCGAACTGCTGCACCACGACGACATCGAGATCCTTGCGGCCGATACTGGCAGGGGCGCGTTGTCATTGATGCGGGAAAGGCCTTGCGACTGTGTGGTGCTGGACCTGCGCCTTCCCGACATGAGCGGGTTCGAGGTGCTGGATGAGATCCGCAACGACGAAATCCTGTCGAATGTTCCCGTCGTGGTGTTCACGGGGCGCGAGCTTTCCCCCGAAGAGGATGCGGAACTCCACACGATGGCACGCAGTATCGTGGTCAAGGGGGTGGAATCGCCGGAGCGCCTGCTCGACGAAACTTCACTGTTCCTGCACCGCGTGATCACGGAACTGCCGATCGAAAAGCAGCGGATGCTGGAAAAGCTGAACAGTTCCGACGAGGATCTGGTCGGCAAGACCGCGCTTCTGGTCGACGATGACGCGCGCAACATTTTTGCGCTCTCGAGCGTGCTGGAACGGCGCGGCATGAAGGTTCTGACCGCGACGACGGGGAGCGAGGCGGTGGCGTTGGTCGAGTCGAACCCGGAGATCGCCATCGTGCTCATGGACATCATGATGCCGCAGATGGATGGCTATCAAACGATCGGCGCAATTAGGCAGAACCCGTCATTCGGACGGCTGCCGATCATTGCGTTGACCGCGAAAGCGATGAAAGGCGACCGCGAGAAATGCCTGGAGGCAGGCGCCTCCGATTATCTCGCAAAACCCGTCAATACCGAGCAACTGCTGCTTGCCATTCGCATGTGGCTGCACCGCTGATCGATGGCCTCCATGATGGATCATGAAAAGGTGAACATTCTTCTGGTCGACGACCAGCCGGCCAAGTTGCTCGCCTACGAAGTTATCCTGAAAGAACTCGGCGAAAATCTCGCGGTCGCGACCTCCGGCCGCGAGGCCCTGGAATATCTGCTCAAGAACGAGGTCGCGGTCATCCTCGTCGATGTCTGCATGCCCGAACTGGACGGCTTCGAGCTCGCCGCCATGATCCGAGAGCATCCGCGCTTTCAGAAGACGGCAATGATCTTCATCTCGGCCATCCAGGTCAGCGACCTCGACCGCCTGCGTGGCTACGAGATGGGAGCGGTGGATTATGTTCCGGTGCCCGTCGTTCCCGAAGTGTTACGCGCGAAGATCAAGGTCTTTGCCGAGCTCTATCGCAAGACGAGACAGCTCGAGCGGCTCAACACCGAGCTCGAGGACCGCGTCCGCGCCCGCACGGCCGAGCTGGAGAACTCGAACACCAAGCTGGTCGAGAGCGAGCAACGCCGCAGCATGGCGCTCGCCGCCGGCAAGATGGGGTCGTGGGATTGGGACTGGGTCAACGGCGACTGGATGTGGGACGAGGGCCAATACCGGATTTTTGGCGTCGATCCCAGGAGCTTTGAGGTTACGTCGGAGAACATCAAGAAGCTGCTGCACCCGGATGATCTCGAGCAGTTGCGCAAGGCGGTCAGCCATTTCGAGCGCGGCACCCACGCCTATGAAACGGAATTCCGCATTGTGCGCCCTGATGGTGAGGAGCGCTGGTGCGTCGGCACTGCAGCCGCGTCCGTCGATCGGACCGGGCGGGTGGTGCGGGTGAGCGGCGTCACCATCGACATCACCGAACGCAAACGCGCGGAGGACCGGCAAAACCTGCTTGCACGAGAGGTCGATCATCGCGCCAAGAATGCCCTCGCGCTCGCGCAATCGATCGTGCGGCTGACGCGCGGGGCGACGCTGCAGGAATATATCCAGGCGGTCGAGGGAAGGATCAGTGCGCTGGCGCGCGTTCACACCATCCTGTCGTTGTCGAACTGGCAGGGCGCCGAGATCGGACGGCTGGTTGACGAGGAGATCTCGCCCTATTCCACCGGCGAACAGATCGAGCTTTATGGGCCGGAATTGCAGCTCGAGCCCGCGACCGCGCAGACGCTGGCGCTGGCCGTTCATGAGCTGGTCACCAATTCCGCCAAATACGGTGCGCTCTCCGCGCATTCCGGCCGGCTGAAGATCCGGTGGGAGGTGCGGCCCGATCTCCTGCAAATCCTTTGGGAAGAGCGCGACGGACCGCTGGTGCAAACGCCGATATCGCGCGGCTTCGGCACACGCAGCGTGATCGCCAGCATCGAGTCGCAGCTCGGCGGGCGGGCCGACTTCGATTGGCGCACGGAGGGCCTCATTTGCCGTTTATCGGTGCCGCTGGGCAAGGATTTCCCGGCGGGCCAGGTCAATCTTCATGCTGGCTTCAATCGCAGCGGTAACGCCAGCGGCCGAGAGCCACTGCTGCGATCGGCCGGCGCGGCGGAGTGATCTTTCCGCGGTTCCGAGCGCAATCCGGATCGCATCCGCGGAGAAAGCCTGGATTGCTTCGCTTCGCAATGACGGCAATACCTCACCCATACACAAACGCCTTGTCGTCCAGATCGATCGCCGGGATCTCGTCCTTCTCGGCCCAGTAATCCTGGCTGTGCTGCCACTCCGGCTTGTCGCCGCGCTTGGGCAAGAGATGCATGTTGCGCATCATGTAGCCGGGATTGAAATTCTCCGGATCGATCCAGGACAATAGCGGCATGTTGTGGTCCTCGGGCCGCAGCGCGACCTCGACTTTCCCGGCGCCCTTCTGCTTCATGTGCTTGAGCAGCCGGCAGACGAAATCCGCCACGAGATCGGCACGCAACGTCCAGCTTGCGCGGAAATAGCCGAACACCCAAGCCATGTTCGGAATGCCGGTGAACATCATGCCGCGATAGGTGATGGTCCG
Source organism: Bradyrhizobium sp. STM 3562 (assembly GCF_045571435.1). Lineage (NCBI taxonomy): Bacteria > Pseudomonadati > Pseudomonadota > Alphaproteobacteria > Hyphomicrobiales > Nitrobacteraceae > Bradyrhizobium > Bradyrhizobium sp. STM 3562. Next base: position 545,664 of record NZ_CP120694.1, on the reverse strand, counting down.
GGAGAAATCGAGCGGCCTGCCGTCGATCTCAAAGTGGATATCGCCGAGCACATTGAGGTTGAAGCCCGTCGCCGTGACGATGATGTCAGCCTCCAGCACCTTGCCCGATTTGAGCAGAATGCCTTTCCCGGTGAAGCGCTCGATCTCGTCGGTGACCACGGAGGCCTTGCCGCTTTTGATGCCTAAAAACATATCGGCATCGGGCACGAACGCGATGCGCTGCCGCCACGGCCGATAGCGCGGCGTGAAATGGGCGGCGACATCATAGTCCGGCCCGAGCACGGCGGTGATCTGGCCGATCAGTTCTTTCTTCACCTGCTCCGGCTCGGCCACGCAGCGCTTGGTGAAGGCATCCTGCTCGTAAAGAATCTTGCGCCGGACAATCTCGTGGATCCATTCCTCCTTCACCTGCAGGCGACGCAATTCCTCGGCGAGCTCAATGGCATTGCGCCCGAGCCGGAAATAGGTCGGCGAGCGCTGCAGCATGGTGACGTGCGCGCATTTGTCGGCGATGTTTGGAATCAGCGTGGCCGCGGTCGCGCCAGAGCCGATCACGACGACATTTTTTCCTGTCAGATCGAGATCGTCGGGCCAGCGCTGCGGATGCACGATACGGCCGTCAAATTCCTTCATGCCCGGCCAGTCAGGCGTGTAGCCTTCGGAATGCCGATAGTAGCCCTGGCACATCCACAAAAAATTGGCCGTGAAATTCGCGCGCTCGCCACTGTCGGTCTTCTCCGCCGTGATGGTCCAGAGCCTGGTTTCGCTCGACCAGCTCGCCGACAGGATGCGGTGCTTGTAGCGGATGTGCCTGGCGAGATCGTTCTCCTCGATCACCTCGCCCATATAGGACAGAATCTCGGCGGCCGTCGCGATCGGAGGGCCGACCCACGGCTTGAAGCGATAGCCGAAAGTGTGGAGATCGCTGTCGGAGCGGATGCCCGGATATTTATGCGTGATCCAGGTGCCGCCGAAGCTCTCCTGCGCATCGAGGATCACGAAGCGCATGTCGGGAAGCTGGGTCGTCAAGTGATAGGCGCTGCCGATGCCGGAGATGCCGGCGCCGACGATCAGCACATCGAAATGTTCAGGTGTTGGGGACGCGAGATTGGAGATCGATCGTGCGGTCTCGATGTTCATCTGGTTGCTTCCATTCCCTAGGAATTGGTCTCTTTCCGGACCTTGATCTTCTCGGGTCGTCGCTTAGCAGCGACGCCTTGCAAAATGACTTAGACTAGTTGCTGACGCAATCACAGCGCAAAACCCCATTGCCGCGCAGTTTGCAGAATCCAGTCCTTGTAGAGGGTGAGCGGCGTCACTCCGGTCAAACCGCCGCAGCCGGCGCTGCCGTTCGGTCCGGTCGACCAGCTAATGACGCCGATGATGGTCGGCGCGCCCTGCTGATCCTCGAACACCGGCCCGCCGGAATCGCCGGTGCAGGCGCCAAGTCCGTCCCTTGAGCCGCTTGTTGCCGGATCGACCAGCCGAATCTGCAAGCTGCCCGGCTTTCCCGTTGCCACCAGGCCTGCGCTGCGGACGATGCCGCCGCTTTTGCCGTCGCCACGCACGGTCACGCCGATGCCGGCAATGGTGAATTTGCCGCCCGGCGAAACTGGCGGAACGGGCGCACCAAGCATCGCGGACGTTTTTCCCTTTGCCGGAATTTCGAGTTGCAACAGCGCCACGTCGGCCGTGGCGCGATGCGCCAGCATCGCCTGCATCTGAAAGCCGGGGTGAATGGCAATGCGCTTCACATCCCTCAATTGCGGTTTCCGCTCGGCATCATACTCGACCATCTTGTATTCGGCGCCCGGCTGCACGCAATGCGCGACCGTCAGCACCAGCGCGGGCGCGATCAGGCTGCCCGAGCAAAAATTCCCGCGCGAGCCGACAATGGTGACCACGGCGCGGCCAATGCCCTCGTTGGACGGCGCCGCGCCGCCCACGATGGCCTGGGCGGCGGGCGAACTCAGCAGCACGACGGCCGCCGCGAACAGTGCAAGAATTTTCATGTCTCCAGCCATAACCGCTCGCACACGTCCCGCCAAGGATGCATAACTGGTCCGGCCGGGCTGACCTGCTTGCCCGTTTGAAACGGCGTTTGAAAGCTTAGAGGACTTGATGATTGAAGCGGTGATCTGGGATTTCGGCGGGGTGCTGACCACCTCGCCGTTCGAGGCTTTCGCGCGGTTCGAGCGCGAGCGCGGATTGCCGATGGACATCATCCGGCGCACCAACGCCGCCAACCATCTGGAAAACGCTTGGGCGAAATTCGAACGCGCGGAGATCGACATCGACGGCTTCGACAAGCTGTTCGCCGCGGAGTCGCTGGCGCTGGGCGCGGAAGTCCGGGGGCGCGATGTGTTGCCGCTTCTCGCCGGCGATCTGCGGCCGGAGATGGTCGAAGCCTTGAAGCGGATCAATGCCAAATTCAAGACCGGCTGCATCACCAACAATCTGCCGGCCAACGCGATCGGCAGCGCCGCCGGCCGAAAGCTTTATATCGCGGAGGTGATGGCGCTGTTCGACCATGTCATCGAGTCCGCCAGGATCGGCCTGCGCAAACCCGATCCGCGCATCTACGGGATGATGGTGGAGGCGCTGAAGGTGGATCCAAAGCGATGCGTTTATCTCGACGATCTCGGCATCAACTTGAAGCCGGCCCGCGCCATGGGGATGACGACGATCAAGGTAACGAGCGCGGCCCAGGCGATTGCGGACCTTGAGGCGGCGACGGGGTTGAAGCTCGCCTGACCAAGAACAGTACGCCAAACCATCACCTTCACCCTGAGGAGGCGCGGAAGCGCCGTCTCGAAGGGCGACGGCCCGGCTGCACCAGCGGGGCCGTTCATCCTTCTCGCTTGCGCGAGCGCCTCAGGATGACCGACCAGCACTTACTCCGCTGCGCTCGCCATCCGCTCCGGGAACGTGGCGGCCAGTGCCATGCGCTCCGGCTTCAGTACGCCGCGCTCTGTGATCAGGCCCGTGACCAGCCGCGCCGGCGTTACATCGAATGCGTAATTCGCGACGGGCGACTCCTGCGGCACGATCCGCACCGTCTCGATCCGCCCGTCGGCAGTGCGGCCGGTCATGGTCGCGACCTCTTCGCCGCCGCGCTGCTCGATCGGCACCGCGCGCCCGTCGCTGACATTGAAATCGATCGTCGGCGAAGGCAGCGCGACATAGAACGGTACGCCATTGTCGAAGGCCGCGAGCGCCTTGAGGTAAGTGCCGATCTTGTTGCAGACGTCGCCATTGGCGGCGACGCGATCGGTACCGACGATGATGAGATCGACCATGCCATGCTGCATCAGATGGCCGCCGGTGTTGTCGGGAATGACGGTGTGCGGCACGCCGTGATGGCCAAGCTCCCAGGCGGTGAGCGATGCACCCTGGTTGCGCGGACGGGTCTCGTCGACCCAGACATGGATGTTGTGGCCGCGATCATGCGCGAGATAGATCGGCGCGGTCGCCGTTCCCCAATCGACGGTCGCAAGCCAGCCGGCATTGCAGTGGGTCAGCACGTTGACGGCTTCACCGGGCTTCTTGCGGGCGGCAATCGCCTCGATCACCGCAAACCCGTTTTGCGCGATCCCTTGGTTGATGACGACATCCTCATCCGCAATGGCGGCGGCGCGGGCGTAAGCCGCCGCCGCCCGCGCCGCCGGACCAAGCGGCCGCAACAACGCGCGCATCTCCTCCAGAGCCCATTTTAAGTTGATCGCGGTCGGCCTCGTGGCAACCAGCACGGCGTACGCGCGATCGATCGCGGCATCGCTCGCATCTTCACGCATGGCGAGCGCCATGCCGAACGCCGCGGTGGCGCCGATGAGCGGCGCGCCGCGCACCAGCATGGAACGGATCGCTTCCGCGGCTTCCAAGCAGTTGGTCAGCCGCGCAATCACGAATTCATGCGGCAGCCGCCGCTGGTCGATGGCACGGACCGACCAGCCGTCCTCGTCGAGCCAGATACTTCGGAAATGTTTGCCATCGACCTTCACGGCACACCCATTTCTGTTGCGGCCTTAAGCCCAAGCACCCGCCCCGCCACCGCATCGAGCTTTTTCAGCAACTCGGGGTCGCGCGCTTCCGGCACGGTGATCAACGCGGTGTCGAGCGCCCGATCGGAGCCGATCGGACAGGGCTCGTGCTCCCTTGGAAAATCCCGGGCCAACCGCGCCACCAGCGCCTTTGCCTTGTCGGCGTTCGAGTTCAGGACCCGGATGATGTCCTGCACGGTGACAGCATCATGATCCGGATGCCAGCAGTCGAAATCTGTCACCATCGCCACAGTAGCGTAGCAGATTTCGGCTTCGCGCGCGAGTTTCGCCTCGGGCATGTTGGTCATGCCGATGACGGAATAGCCGAGGTTCTTGTAGGTCATGCTCTCGGCATAACTGGAGAATTGCGGACCCTCCATGCAGAGATAGGTGCCTTCCCGCGCAACTCTGATGCCCTCGGCTTCCGCCGCCGCCGCAAGGTGGATGCGCAGCCGCGGCGAGACCGGATGAGCCATCGAGACATGGGCGACGCAGCCCTTGCCGAAAAACGAGCTCTCGCGCTTGTACGTGCGGTCGACGAACTGGTCGACCAGCACGAAAGTTCCCGGCGACAATTCTTGCTTGAAGGAACCGCAGGCCGAAAGCGAGACCAGATCGGTGACACCGGCGCGCTTGAGCACATCGATGTTGGCGCGATAGTTGATATCAGAGGGCGACAGCCGGTGGCCCTTGTCATGCCGCGGCAGGAACACGATCGGCAGGCCCGCGATGGTGCCGCGGCGCACGGGCGAGGACGGCTTACCCCACGGGCTCGCGATCGCCTCGTCGTGCGCATTTTCCAACCCCGGCAGATCGTAGATGCCGGAGCCGCCGATGATGCCAAGAACTGCCTTTGCCATGATCTCCCCGCTGGTCTGGTCCGAGCCAGTCTAGCGGAGATTTGCGGCGGGAGCGATGGTTGACGAAGATGTCATTCCTTGGCGAAGCGCCAGCATCGAACCCGAAGATTCCGGATTCTCGCTTCGCGAGCCCCGGAATGACCGCGTGAAAACGACTAAGCCGCCGTCGGCTGAAGCTGCCTCGCAACCATCCTTTGCAGCGTCTCGACCGATTGGAAATTCTCCGGCGTGATCTCATCTTGCGGAATCGTGAAATCGAACTCCGCTTCCACCGAGAGCATCAGGTTGACCATGTCCATCGACGTCAGCCCGATGTCGACGAGCTTGGCGTCCGGAGCGACTTCAGCGGTGAGCGAATTCTGTTCGATGACCGCTTTCACCAAGGCGGCGATCCGGTTGCGAATATCGGCCTCGTGGCTTTGCATGCTCAACTCTTATTCCCACAATCGAGATACGGTGCTGATATCAGAACAGCAAAGATCATAGGGACAAATGCCTGACGTTGAGGTTGACGCATTCTAATCAAATGCGGCTTTTGCATTTAAGGCTAACGCGTCTTCACGACTTTTCTCGCCAGGCGAACACCGAGGATTAACTGTCCATCTCGAAAGGCAATCATTTACCCTGAATTTCATCGACGCATTTGAATTAAATCCATAGCCTCCGGCCTCAATCGAGAACAATCAGACAGCCGATGCTGGCGCAGGCGCCTCGCCTGACGCGCTGCACGACGCAATAAAAACCGGAGGTCGGTCATGAATGTCCAGCACGCCAAACCTGCGGCAGACGACGATTACCTGCTGATGGACCGCGGCTCGCTGTTCCAGCAGCGCACCGCAGCCGTTGTGGCCGCGGCAGCGGCCGAGGCGGAGGAGGTCGACCGCGACGCGCGCTTTCCGAGGGCCGCCTTCGATGCTGCGCGCGAACAGAAGCTGCTGGGCATGTTGATCCCCGTCGAATTCGGTGGCTTCGGCGCCTCGATCCAGGACGTGACCGAAATCTGCTACACGCTCGGCCGCGCCTGCGCATCGAGCGCGATGATCTTTGCCATGCATCAGACCAAGGTCGCCTGCCTGGTCCGGCACGGCGCCGGCAGCCGCTACCACCAAGACCTGATGCGGCGCGTGGCGGTGGAACAATTGCTGCTGGCGTCATCGACCACCGAGGGCCAGAACGGCGGCAATATCCGCGCGAGCGCCGCGGCCGTCGAACACGATGCCGATGGGATTTCGCTCACCCGCAACGCCACCGTGATTTCCTATGGCGCCGAGGCCGATGGCATCGTCACCATCGCGCGCCGTGCCAACGATGCCGCGGCTTCCGACCAAGTGCTGCTGGCGGTGACCAAGGATCATTACACCCTCGCCCGTGGCCAGGGCTGGGAAACGCTGGGCATGCGCGGCACCTGCAGCGCAGGCTTCGAGCTGAAGATCAAGGGCCCGGCGGAAATGATGTTCCCGGAAGCCTATGAGCGGATTCACGCCCAAACGATGACGCCGGTCGCGCATCTCACCTGGTCCTCGGTGTGGGCCGGCATCGCGGCGGCCGCCGTCGAACGCGCCCAGCGCTTTATCCGCAAAGCCGCGCGCGGTGCAGGCGGCCAGATGCCGCCGGGCGCGGCGCATTACACGGCCGCGAAGATGTCCCTCACCAAGCTCCGCGCCATGATCGCAGGCCATCTCGACCTCTACGCCGTGCATGAATATGACGAGCGCGCGCTGAGCTCGATCGACTTCCAGTCCGCGATCAACCTCTTGAAGGTGCAGGCCTCGGAGCTTGCCGTGGAGACCGTCACGCACGCCATGCGGGCCTGCGGCCTTGCCGGTTATCGCAATGACGGCGAATTCTCCATCGGCCGCCATTTGCGCGACACGCTGTCGGCGCCGCTGATGATCAACAACGACCGCATCCTTGCGAATATCGCCACCGCGAGCTTGATGAGCGCCGTGCCTACGACCCTTCGTGATTGATGGAAATGCCAGGACTGCCGCTATGACGATCGCCGTTCAAACCGACTCCCCCGAACTCGCGCCGCAATCAACCGATCCGCTCGACCACCTCGCCGACATCCTGTTTCACAGGATGGGCAGTGACGGCGTCTATGCGCGCACCGCGCTCTATGAAGACGTGGTGGAGCGGCTTGCGGCGCTGATCAGCCGGCATCGCGAGCCGAAGACCGAGGTGATGCGCTTTCCGCCGGTCATGAGCCGCGCCCAGCTCGAAAAGTCCGGATACCTCAAGAGCTTCCCGAATCTGCTCGGCTGCGTCTGCGGCCTGCATGGCACCGAACGCGAGATCCACGCCGCGGTGAGCCGGTTTGATGCGGGCGGCGATTGGACCACGTCGCTGTCGCCGGCCGACCTCGTGCTGTCGCCGGCCGCCTGCTATCCCGTCTATCCGATCGCAGCACACCGTGGCCCGCTGCCAGCAGGCGGCTTGCGCTTCGATGTCGCCGCCGATTGCTTCCGCCGCGAGCCTTCGCGCCATCTCGATCGGCTGCAATCTTTCCGGATGCGTGAATATGTCTGCATCGGCGATCCTTCTGACGTGGCGGCATTCCGCGAGCGCTGGATGGTGCGCGCGCAGGGCATTGCCCGCGATCTCGGGCTGACCTTCAAGGTCGATCAGGCGAGCGATCCCTTTTTTGGCCGCGTCGGCCAGATGAAGGCGGTGAGCCAGAAGCAGCAATCGCTGAAATTCGAGCTGCTGGTGCCGCTGCGCTCGGAGGATCAGCCGACCGCCTGCATGAGTTTCAACTATCACCGTGATCATTTCGGCACCACATGGGGCATCGAGGATGCGAACGGCGAGCCGGCCCACACCGGCTGTGTCGCCTTCGGCATGGATCGGCTGGCCGTCGCCATGTTCCACACCCACGGCACGGACCTGAAACGGTGGCCGTCGAAGGTGCGCGAAACGCTGGGGTTCCCGATCCACGCCGATGCCGACGCCCATGTCGAGGGCTGGCGCTGAGATCATAGTCATAAGCGGATGCTGTGACGCAGCCCAGGCCCGTGATCCGCTGTCGTGAAATCGGCATCTCCGATCTGGAGGTGATTGCCGATCTCCTGACGCGCGGCTTTGTCGGCCGTGCGCGCGGCTATTGGGTGGGCGGTCTGCGTCGACAGGCGACACGCGAGGTGCCGAACGGCGTTCCGCGCTTCGGCTACATGCTCGATCATCAGGGGACGCCGGTCGGCGTGCTGCTTTTGATCTACACGGCGCATGACGAGGGCAGCGAGCCCTCAATTCGCTGCAATCTTTCGAGCTGGTATGTCGAACCCGCGTTCCGCGGTTACGCGCCGATGCTGACCAAGATCGCGCAACGGCACAAGGACGTTACTTACGTCAATATCAGTCCGGCGAGCTGGACCTGGCGGATCATCGAAGCGCAGGGGTTTCAGCCCTATTGCAGCGGATTGTTCTTCTCGTTTCCCGCGCTGTCGCGCGCCGCGCAAGGAATGCGCTTGGAGATCACCTCGCAACAGCCGCACACGATCGACGGGCTATCCGCGGCCGAGGTCGCGCTTTTGACGCGGCACGCCGGCTATGGCTGCCTCAGCCTGGTCTGCCGCGCGGCCGACGGCCGCGCCTTTCCCTTCATCCTGCAGCCGATGCGCATCCGCCGCGGCTGGATCGGCCTGCCGGCAATGCAACTGATCTACTGCCGCGACGTCGCCGACTACATCGCCTGCGCGGGCAGCATCGGCCGCTTCCTGCTCCGGCGCGGCAAGATCGCGGTTGCCCTGGATGCCAACGGCCGCGTGGAGGGGCTGACCGGCTTCTATACGCAGGCGCGCGGCCGCAAATATTTCAAGGGCCCGAACCCTCCGCGGCTGTGCGATCTCACTGATACCGAGCTCGTGATTTACGGGCCGTAATGGCATGCGCCGTCATTCCAGGGCGGTGCAAAGCACCGAACCCGGAATGACGGGGGTCACGCCGCAAGCGGCACCGCATGCGCGAACTCCCAATACAGTTTTCGGGCCCGGGTATAGAACGGACCCGGCTTGAGCTCGCGATCGTCGATCCGAATCACCGGCGCGACCTTTGCGAAATTGCCGGTCGAGAAAATCTCGTCCGCACTGGCAAAGTCGGCATAGCGCAGCGTCGTCTCGACCACCGTGGCGCCATCGCCGCGCAAGAGCTCGATCACTCGCTGGCGCGTGATGCCGTTCAAAAAGGTACCGTTCGGCACCGGCGTGTAGACGATGCCGTCCCTGGCCATGAACACATTGGCATTGCCGAATTCCGCGACATTGCCGAGCGCATCGAGCATCAGGCAGTTCGTGAAACCGCGCGAAGCCGCCTCGCGCAGCGCCCGCGAATTGTTGGGATAAAGGCACGCCGCCTTGGCATCGACCGGCGCGCACTCCATGGTGGGCCGGCGGAACGGCGAGAGCGTAATCGCATTTCCCGTCGGCTGCGGCATCGGCGCCTCGTAGATCGAGAGACACCAGGCGGTCGTATCGGGATCGAACAGCACGCCGCCGCCGGCTCCGTGCTGCGGCCAATACATCGGCCTGATGTAGAGCTCGGCCTTCGGCGTGAAGCGGCGGATACCCTCGCGAGCCAGCTCGAGCCAAGTCTCAATATCGACCAGCGGCCTCAGTCCGAAATTGACCGCGGATTGATTGACCCGCCCGCAATGGCGATCGAGATCGGGCGCGGCGCCCTCGAAGGCGCGCGCGCCGTCAAACACCGTCGAGCCGAGCCACAGCCCATGAGTGCGCGGCCCCATGATTGGGACATTGCCTTCGTGCCACCTGCCTTCGAAGAACGTCCAGGTTTGTGAATAGCTGACGGGCTTGCTGCCGGGAACCATGCGGCCTCCATGTCGGGCGTCTGCGCGCCGCACCATGGGCGCCACCCTGTCGCAAGAGGTTTTAAGGATTCCCTTGCCTCTCCCGCCGCAATGGTGCTCGATTTATGGTTGTCTGCTCCATGCCCGCCTTGGTTAACGGTGCCGCCATGCCGCTCGATCCTCTCGCCAAACGCTTGCTCACCATGATGGCCGCGGCTTCCTCCGTGGACAGGAAGCGGCCGACGCCCGAGGAGCGCCGGCAGGCGCTGGCAAAGCTGATGCAATTTGCCCGCGGCGATGTTGGCGACGTCGCGCGCGAGGACGGCGCGTTGCCGGGCCCCGCGGGCGACATCGCCTACCGGCTCTATGCACCTTCTGCCGCGCAGGGCGACGTGGCCGCGCCGGGCTTTGTGTTCTTTCATGGCGGCGGCTTGGTCGCAGGCAGCATCGAAACTCACGATCGCATCGCGGCGGCGCTGGCACAGGCGACCGCCTGTCGCTTGATCTCGGTGGATTACCGGCTCGCGCCCGAGCACAAATTCCCCGCTGCGGTTGAGGACGCGATCGCCGCGACGCAATTTGTGCTCAGCAAAGCCGCCGACCTTGGAATCGATGCGCGCCGGCTGGTGGTCGGCGGCGATTCCGCCGGCGCGACACTCGCCGCCGTGGTCTGCCAGCATGCGGTCCGGCACGCGTGGCCGGACATTGCCGCGCAGTGCCTCATCTGCCCCGTGCTCGACTTCGAGGAAACGTCACCGTCGCGAGAGCAATTTGCCGAAAACCATCTGATCGATCGGCTGACGCTGCAGGCCGATCTCGCCGACTACCTGCCCGAGGGCGCGGACCTTGCGGACCCTCGCATCTCGCCGCTGCGCGGGCTCCATGTCGCGGGCCTGCCGCCCGCAATCATCCACACCGCCGAATATGATCCGATGCGTGACGAGGGCAACGCCTATGCGCGAAAACTGCTCGCGGCGGGCGTCACCGTCGAGCACGTCTGCCACGAGAGCATGATTCATAATTTCCATTGTCTGGGCGCGGTGCTGCCGCAGGCTCGGCTTGTGCTCTCGCAAATCGGCGAGCAGGTCCGGCGCGCGGTGGGGTGAGCCTTTATTGATGCCGGATTGCCAGTCATTCCGGGCGATACGAAGCATCGAACTATGGTGCGCAATTGCGCACTGAGAATCTCCAGATTCCGGATTTCGCGCTCACGCGCGCCCCGGAATGCCCCTCAGCAAAATTGATTCAAATTTTACCTATCCCTCGCTGCAATTCATTAGGGTTATTTCGTCGATCTTTGCGCGAATTATTGCCCCGTTCATCCCACCTCTCTAACAAAACGGCCGGCGCCACCGCACTTTCAAGAAGAAACGATGCGCCAGGCTGGAGGTCGATGATGCGCAACGAGACGATCGCTATTCACGCCGGCTACGACCCCGACCCGACCACCAAGGCAGTCGCGGTGCCGATCTACCAAACCGCCTCCTATGCCTTCGACAGCGCCGATCACGGCGCGGCACTTTTCAACTTGGAAGCGGAGGGCTTCCGCTACAGCCGCATCGCCAATCCTACCACTTCGGTGCTGGAAAAACGCATTGCCGAACTCGAAGGCGGCGTCGGTGCGCTCGCCGTGGCGAGCGGACAGGCGGCGCTGCATTTCTCGCTTGTCAACCTCGCCGACGGCGGCGGCAACATCGTTTCGGTGCCGCAGCTCTACGGCACCACACATACGCTGCTCTCGCATATCCTGCCGCGCCAGGGCATTGCCGGGCGCTTTGCCGAAAGCGACCGGCCGGACGCGATCGAGAAGCTCATCGACGATGATACCAAGGCCGTGTTCGCCGAGAGCATCGGCAACCCCGCCGGCAATGTCTGCGATATCGGGGCTCTGGCAAAGATCGCGCATCGTCATGGCGTGCCGCTGGTCGTCGACAACACCGTGGCGACGCCGATTTTGTTAAAACCTTTCGACTACGGCGCCGATATCGTCGTGCACTCGCTGACGAAATTTCTCGGCGGCCACGGCACCACGCTCGGCGGTGCCATCGTCGACAGCGGTCGTTTCCCCTGGAAGGAACAGCCGCGCCGCTTTGCCGCCTTCAACCAGCCGGACGCCTCCTATCACGGCCTCGTCTATGCCGAACGGTTCGGCGCCAAGGCCTATATCGAGCGCGCACGCAGCGTCTATCAACGCACCATGGGTTCGGTGCTGTCGCCCTTCAACGCCTTCCTGCTGTTGCAGGGGATCGAGACGGTCGCGCTGCGCGTCGAGCGGCATGTCGAAAATGCGCGCAAGGTCGCGGAGTTCCTCCGCAGTGATCCGCGCGTCGCCTGGGTCAATTTTGCCGGCTTCCCCGACAGTCCTTACTATCCGCTGGTGCAGAAATATCTCGCTGGCAATGCCTCCTCGCTGTTCACCTTCGGCATCAAGGGCGGCCTGGAGGCGGGCAAGACCTTCTATGACTCGCTGAAGCTGATCACCCGGCTCGTCAACATCGGCGACGCCAAATCACTCGCCTGCCACCCTGCTTCCACGACACACCGCCAGATGTCGCGCGAGCAGCAGCGTGCCGCCGGCGTGCTGCCGGAAACCATCCGACTTTCGATCGGCATCGAGCACATCGCCGACATCATCGAGGACCTCGATCAGGCGCTCGCAAAGGCTTGTCCGCAGCACGACCGCCTCGAGGCCGCCGAATAGGCGGCGACAGTACCATGGTGCTCCTGTTCGACAATAATCAGTCGATCGCAAGTCCGGCGCTCGCGCCCGGGCAGGATGAACTCGTCGGCGATGCGCCGGCTGAGCTGACCATCGGCCTGATCAACAACATGCCGGACAGCGCGCTCAAGGCCACCGAGCGCCAATTCATGCGCCTGCTCGGCGGCGCCGCGCGAAACCTGCGCATCCGCCTCCACTGCTTCTCCCCGCCCTCGATCAGCCGTTCGCCGGCGGCGCAATCGCATGTCGCAAAGGAATACAGCGATATCGCCGAGCTCGACCGGCTCAACATCGACGGGCTGATCGTGACCGGCGCCGAGCCGATCGCGCCAGCCTTGGCGAACGAGCCTTACTGGCGGGATCTCGCGAACATCATTGAATGGGCCAAGACGAGGACGCGTTCGACGATCTGGTCCTGCCTCGCCGCACACGCCGCCGTGCTGCATCTGGACGGCATCGAACGGCAGCGGCTCAGCGTAAAATGCTCCGGCATTTATAGCTGCGTCCGGGTGCAGGACGATTGGCTGATCCGCGGCCTGCGCGCCCCGCTCAAGATTGCCCATTCGCGCCTCAACGAGCTGCGCGAGGAGGACCTTGCGGGACGCGGCTATCAGGTCCTGACGCGATCGCAAGCCGCAGGTGTCGATATCTTCGTCAAGCAGTATCAAAGCCGTTTCATCTTCTTCCAGGGCCATCCGGAATATGATGCGTTGTCCTTGCAGCGCGAATATATGCGCGACCTCGCCCGTTTCCTGGCCGGCGAGCGCGATGACTATCCCGCGATTCCCGTCAATTATTTCGACGCAACAACCGAGGCAAGGCTCGCAAGCTTCGAGCGGCGCGCGAGGGCGAAACGCGAGCCGACGCTTGCGGCCGAGCTTCCGGGCCTCACGCTTCGCGGCGATATCGCCGCGGGCGTGGCCGCGAGCGTGATCTTCAGGAACTGGCTCGGCTTCCTGGCCAGGCCGGCCGAATAGGGCCAGGGTCGGACGGCCGCCCGGCCAGGCGCGTCAGGCTGGCACTGTCGCGCAAAGGCGGATAGATTGACCGCTCCGCAAATCCCATCGCACCCGACTTCACCCCAACCTGCAATCGCGTGCTCGAGACTGACCGCCTCCATTCCGTTCTGAACTCCGTGTTCGGGCTGACGGCCTTTCGCGGTGCGCAGGACCAAATCATCCGGCATGTCACGGCTGGCGGCAATTGTCTGGTGCTGATGCCGACCGGCGGCGGCAAGTCGCTGTGTTATCAATTGCCGTCGCTGCTCCGCGAAGGCTGCGGCATCGTGGTCTCGCCGCTGATCGCACTGATGCGGGACCAGGTTGCGGGCCTCATCGAGGCCGGCGTCAATGCCGCCGTCCTGAACTCGACCCTCTCCTATCAGGAGGCATCCGAGGTCGAGCGGCGGCTGATCGCGGGCGATCTCGACCTGCTTTATGTCGCACCGGAACGGCTGCTCACCCCGCGCTGTCTGTCGCTGCTCGATCAGGCGCGCATCGCGCTGTTCGCCATCGACGAAGCACATTGCGTCTCGCAATGGGGGCACGATTTTCGGCCCGAATATATCGGGCTCTCGCTGCTCGCGGAGCGCTTCCCGGCCGTGCCGCGCATCGCCCTGACCGCGACCGCCGATGCGCTGACACGAAGGGAAATCATCGAGCGGCTGGCGCTATCCGATGCGCCGCAGTTCGTCTCGAGCTTCGACCGACCGAACATCCGTTACGAGATCGTCGACAAGAAGAATGCGGTGGGGCAACTCAAAACCTTCATCGCCGAGCGGCATCCGGGCGAATCCGGCGTCGTCTATTGCCTGAGCCGCGCCAGGGTCGAGGAAGTCGCAAACGCGCTGAAAGATGCCGGAATCCCCGCCCTGCCCTATCATGCCGGGCTGGAGGCGAGCGTGCGCGCCCGCCACCAGGATCGCTTCATCAACGAGGACGGCATCGTCATCGTCGCCACCATCGCCTTCGGCATGGGCATCGACAAGCCCGACGTGCGGTTCGTCGCCCATCTCGATCTGCCCAAGAGCATCGAGGCCTATTATCAGGAGACCGGCCGCGCCGGCCGCGACGGCAAGCCCTCGACGGCCTGGATGGCTTACGGCTTGTCGGACATCGTCCAGCAGCGGCGCATGATCGACGAATCCGATGCTTCGGAAACCTATAAGCGTGTCTCGGTGCAAAAGCTCGAGGCGCTGGTGGCGCTGGCCGAAGCAGCCAACTGCCGGCGCGTGCGGCTCTTGTCCTATTTCGGCGAGACGTTTCATTGCGAGAATTGCGGCAATTGCGACAACTGCCTGTCGCCGCCGCGGCTGCGCGACGGCAAGGTCCTCGCGCAAAAGCTGTTGTCCTGCGTCTACCGCACCGGGCAGCGCTTCGGCGCCATGCATCTGATCGATGTTCTCGTTGGCCGCCTGACCGAGCGGGTCAAGCAATTCGAGCACGACAAGCTGAGCGTATTCGCCGTCGGGCGCGAGCTCAACGAGAAGCAATGGCGCGTGGTGCTGCGGCAGCTCATTGCCATGGGCCATCTGCGCGCCGATCACGAAGCCTATGGCGCGTTGAAGCTGACGGAGACGGCGCGCGGCGTGCTGCGCGGCGAGACCGAGGTGTGGCTGCGCGAGGAGCAGGAGGGCCCACGCAACCGCGCGATCCGCGCCAAATCGAGGCGCGGCGATCTCGCAGCCACTGCGGCTGGCCTCGGCAGAGCCGATCCCAATCTGCAGGCCGCATTGCGGGCCTGGCGCTCGCAAACGGCGCGCAAGCGCGGCGTGCCGGCCTATGTCGTGCTGCACGACTCCACCCTCGACGGCATCGCCGCCGCACGCCCGTCAACGCTTGCCGGCTTACGCGGCGTCGCCGGCATCGGCGACAAGAAGCTCGAGCATTACGGTGCCGAGTTGATCGCGGTGATCACGGCAAACCGCGCCGAGCCAGCTTCGTAGGGTGGGTAGAGCGAAGCGAAACCCACCATTGCAAATGCGATCCGCAAAGCGATGGGTTTCGCTCCGCTCTACCCATCCTACGGTCCTACGGTCGACGTGGGTCGCCATAGCCGATTTCACCTCGCCCCGTGAAGAACGCTGAGAAGAATCACCCGTTCCTGAACGTGTATGCATAGCCATTGATCGCCGGCGCGCCGCCGAGATGGGCGTAAAGCACCTTTGATCCCGCCGGGAAGTAGCCCTTCTGCACGAGATCGATCATGCCCTGCATGGATTTGCCCTCATAGACGGGATCGGTGATCATGCCCTCCAGCCGCGCCGAGAGCCGGATGGCCTCTTTGGTCGCCTCCGAGGGAATGCCGTAAGCCGGATAGGCATAATCCTCGATCAGCACCACATCGTCATCTTCGATTTCGCGGCCGAGCTCGACCAGCCGCGCGGTATTGCGCGCGATGTCGAGCACCTGCGCCTTGGTCTGCTGCGGCGTGAAGGAGGCGTCGATGCCGATCACGCGGCGCTGCCTTCCATCCTTGGCGAAGCCAACCACCATGCCGGCATGCGTCGAGCCGGTGACGGTGCAGACCACGATGTAATCGAAGGAGAAGCCGAGCTGCTTCTCCTGCGCGCGCACCTCTTCGGCAAAGCCGACGTAACCGAGGCCACCGAGCTTGTGCACGGACGCGCCCGCCGGGATCGCGTAGGGCTTGCCGCCCTTCGCCTTCACCTCCTCGATCGCTTCCTCCCAGCTCTTGCGGATGCCGATATCAAAGCCGTCATCGACCAGGCGCGTGTCGGCGCCCATGATGCGGCTGAGCAGGATGTTGCCGACGCGATCGTAGACCGCGTCCTCATGGGGCACCCAGGCTTCCTGCACCAGGCGGCACTTCATGCCGAGCTTGGCCGCAACCGCCGCGACCATGCGCGTGTGGTTGGACTGCACGCCGCCGATCGAAACCAGCGTATCGGCATTGGAGGCGATGGCGTCCGGGATGATGTATTCGAGCTTGCGCAGCTTGTTGCCGCCGAAGGCAAGGCCCGAATTGCAATCTTCCCGCTTGGCGTAGATCTCGACCTTGCCGCCGAGATGGCGGGAGAGCCGCTCCAGCTTCTCGATGTAGGTGGGGCCGAAGGTGAGCGGATAGCGCGCGAATTTTTCCAGCATCTGGTGTCCCGATGTTTTAACCGTCGCGGGAGGCCCTATCACCAACGGCGAGAAATGTGCTCTCTAAATGGAGCAACCTGTTGCGTGATTTATCGCACAACTCCGTAATTTCATTGTAGTTTCGATCGCCATTTGGTTTATTTTCGAAAGAATCTTCCATGTCAGCGCGGCTCGACCGGATCGACCTCAAGATATTGCGTTTGCTGCAGAATAACGGCCGCCTCTCGAACGCTGAGCTGGCCGAGATGGTAGGCGTCAGTGCTGCCACCTGTCACCGCCGTACCCAGCGACTGTTCGACGAGGGCTTTATCGGCGCGGTCCGCGCGATGATCGCGCCGCGCAAGGTTGGCAAGGGCGCGTTGGCGATGGTCGGGGTCGTGCTCGACCGCTCCACACCCGAAAGCTTTGCCGCCTTCGAACAGGCGGTGGCGAAATTGAAGTTCGTGCTCGACTGCCATCTGGTGGCGGGCGACTTCGATTACTTCCTCAAAATCCGCGTCGGCGACATGGAGGACTTCAATCGCATTCATGGCGAACAATTGATCGCATTGCCCAGCGTGCGGCAGACCCGCACCTTTTTTGTGATGAAGGAAGTCGTCGACAACGCGCCGCTGGATTTTTGACACAGTCTCGACGTGGGAAGTCGATTCCCCAATTTCATTGTCGCGTTCTTGGGAACAGCAACCAGCAAGCATCGTTGTCGTGCACTCATCAACGATGGAGATTTTGATGAAGAAGACGATCGCTGTCGCGACAGCACTCCTGCTTGGAACGAGCGTATGCGCGTTCGCCCAAGGTACCAAGGGCGGCACGTCTACAATGCCGCAAGATCAGGAGATGCAGGGCTCCCCGTCGGACACGAGCAGTGGAGCATCGCAAGTGAACCCCGGCGGCCACGTGCAGAGCAAAGGCACGACCGGACAGTCACAGTCGCGAGGCGCGACCAGGGGCTCGTCGCAAATGGCTCCTGGTGATCGTACGAACGAGCCGCGCAGCAAATACTGAGCCATCCGCGCTCAATGCAGCGAGGACCCGTCAGTCACGCGCTGGCGGGTTCTTGCTTTTCATCGCCTCAGACGAGTTGCGCCACCTTGTAGGCGATGCCGCCTTCGACCAGATAGCCGACCCCCACGCAGACGACGTCGTTCAGCCAGGCGTAGTCCTTCGCGCCGGTTTCAACAGCGGGTTGGTGCGGAAATAATAGCGGGAGGGATCGACCTGGTACCGCTTCACGGGATCGGCAATGTCCGCACGGAGATCAGGCGGAACGATCCAGCGGCCGCCATAGGTCATCTGCACCAGCGCGCCATCGTCGGTCTGCAGCGTCAGGCGGACGTCGAGCGTCATCGCGCGGTCGGCGCGAAACAGCGCCCAATCGCCGCCGCCGGCAAGGACCGTGCCGGATAGTCTTGGACCTGCGAACGATCCGCCGGCGGCGCCGAACAGAACGCGCCGGCCCAGCGGGCCCTCGCCGATATTGAGGCGCGGATTGAGATCGATGACGATGTCGAACAGATGCGTCGTCGTGATGTCGCCGACAGCCTTGATGCGGGCATCCGGTTTCATGGGACATGATCTCCAATTGCAGCGAGCAACGAGCGTGTTCGCTGAACTCGCGTCTTTCACATTGCAGCGGAGGCGGCGACCTTGCCGAACAGCTTTTCGCGCACCGCATCCGTCGAAACGCCGGATTGCGCGCAAAGCGAGGAGAGATCGAAGAGGAAGCGCTCGCGCGCGATCAGGCCGTCCTTGAATTCGAATTGAATGAACACCGGCAGTTCGGCCTGCCTGCCATTGGGTTTCACGCCGAAGCGCTCGCCGGTCATGGTCATCCGGACGGCGCCCCAACAGATCAGGGCCTCGCCAGCGCGACGGCGAGCTTCATTTGGACGACGTCGGTCTGCTCGGCCGCATGGTCGACGCCATGATCTGCAAGATGGCGCTGATGCTGCCGGGGACGGACAACCCGAAGAAGCTGCGCGAGCGCGGACGCAAGATCATCGCCAACCTGCTCGACTCGTTCCGCCGGACGTGAGGCGCGGCGCGCATCCCCGTCGCAGCCAGCCTCAGGCGGCCCGCCGCCTTACTCAGAATTAATTCCGCCGAAAGCACAAATTAATCCGCCCGACAGGATGCGGTAAGGGCCAAAGCGTTACGTCTCCAAGCAAGGCCACGGGGCTCAAGCATTACTTGGAGATTTCGCGATGACAGAAGGCAAGGAACATCCAATTCGTCAGATACTATCCACGCGGCGGCTCGCGCTCCTTGGCTCGGCTGCGGTGCTCGGCTCCGCCCTGGTGCTGGGCGGCCCCCTCAGCAACAGCCATTTCGCCGAACCAGCGTTCGCTGCGACGCAGGCCGCGCAGCAAGGGCCGACCGGCTTCGCCGACCTTGTCGCCAAGGTAAAGCCGGCGGTGATTTCCGTGCGCGTGAAGGTCGACCAAAGCGCCAGCGATGACATGCTCGGCCAGAACAGCAACGAGCTCATGCCCTTCGAAGGCACGCCGTTTGAAAAATTCTTCCGTCAATACGGCTTCGATGGCAATCCGAAAGGGCTGCAGCGTCATCAGGTCATCACCGGAGTCGGTTCCGGATTCTTCATTTCTGCCGATGGCTATGCCGTGACCAACAACCACGTGGTCGACCACGCCACGTCGGTCCAGGTCACGACGGACGACGGCACGATCTACGACGCGAAGGTGATCGGCACCGATCCGAAGACCGATCTTGCGCTGATCAAGGTGGACGGCAAAGGCAAGGATTTTGCCTACGCCAATTTCGAGGATCAGAAGCCGCGCGTTGGCGACTGGGTGGTCGCCGTCGGCAACCCGTACGGTCTCGGCGGTACCGTAACTGCCGGCATCATCTCGGCCGAAGGCCGCGAAATCGGCGCCGGTCCTTATGACGACTACATCCAGATCGACGCGCCCATCAACAAGGGCAATTCGGGCGGCCCGACCTTCGACACCAACGGCAACGTGATCGGCGTCAACACCGCGATCTATTCGCCCACCGGCGGATCGGTCGGCATCGGCTTTGATATCCCGGCGCAGACCGCGAAGTCTGTGATCGCCCAGCTCAAGGAGCACGGCTCCGTGACGCGCGCCTATATTGGCGTGCAGGTGCAGCCGGTCACCGCCGGCATTGCCGAAAGCCTTGGGCTGAAGAAGACTGAAGGCGCGCTGGTCGACGAAGCCCAGGCAGATACGCCGGCGGCAAAGGCCGGCATCCAGGCGGGCGACGTCATCACCGCGGTCAACGGCACGGCGGTCAAGGACTCGCGCGATCTCGCGCGTCAGATCTCGACCATGGCGCCCGGCTCCACGGCAAAGCTCGACATCCTGCGCAAGGGTGAGTCGAAGACCATCGAAGTGACGCTTGCGACCATGCCCAACCAGAAGCAGGCCAATGCAGGCAATCACGAAGACTTCTCCGGCCCCGGCGTGCCACACCTTGGCCTCTCGGTCGCACCGGCGGGCGAAGTCGCTGGCGCCGGCGGCAAGGGTCTGGTGGTCACCGCCGTCGATCCGGATGGCAAGGCGGCCGAGCACGGCTTCCAGTCCGGCGACGTGATCCTCGAGGTCGCGGGCAAGAGCGTCTCTTCCGCAAGCGAGCTGCGCCAGGCGCTGGCTGATGCCAAGAGCCAGGGCAAGCACGACGTGCTGATGCGGGTGAAGACCGCCGACAACACTCACTTCGTCGCCATGCCGATCGGTTAAGGCTTGGCGAAACCAGCCCGCCGCTTCGCGCGTTCTCCAGGCGCGAGCGGCGGGCACTTTTTTGTTGCGGTCGCTAATCTAAACCCGTCATCCTGAGGCGCTCGCCAACGGGTCCGCGCGCGGAGCGCGGACCCGTTGGCGGCCTTCTCAGGGATGTCGGCGATAGTTCTGAGTTTGCCTCAATCCAGTCCGGATCAATCTACAGCTTCACCGGGAACAGATGATTGAGCCCGACCAGAATAATCAGCAGCGCGATGCCGAGACCGAGGCTGTAGCCGATCAGCTTCTTCTCGATCGGCAGTAGCGGCTCGCCGGCGTTGCTTCCATCCTCGACTTTAACATCAGACGACATCGAAACCTCCTTAGCTCGCGAGCGGCGGCTTGAAGCCCGAGAAAAACAGCCACGAGATCAACAAGCCGACCCAGATCACGAAGCCGAACAGCGAGACGACATAGACCGCGGCGAGCTTGCCGAAGCCGTCCTGCCAGAGCTTGCGGAAATCCGACAGCACGCCGATCGAGAAGAAGGTCAGGATAAAGAAGATCACGCGGAACACGTTCGCCTCGCCCGCCGCCGCGGGCAGCGCCTTGGCGATGTCAGCCGTGGTGCCGAGCGCAAGCCATAACGAGATCGCGAACACCGCGACAAATCCAAGGATGAATTTGGGGAAGCGCTCCCAGATCTCGCCGGCTCTCGCCTTGTCCGCGCGCTTGTCGATATGGTTGGTCCAGATATAGCCGAGGATGAAAGCCCAGACGCCGATGAAGATGTCGATGAACACCTTGACCGTCGCGGTCGTCGCCAAGATCCAGCCCGGCTGATACTTCACGCCTTCCGCAGCCGCTTTCGCCAGGATCAGCGATTCCGTGATGCCGCCGGCGGCGACCGCGGCGCCGTCGGTCTTCACCGCAAGCCCCATCCAGGCGCCGGCGACCAGCGGCTCGTGCCACAGGAACGTCTGCGCCAGGAACGGCAGGATCAAGACCTCGACCACCGCGAACACCACGACGAGCGAGGAC
This sequence comes from Bradyrhizobium sp. STM 3562, assembly GCF_045571435.1. Taxonomy (NCBI): domain Bacteria; kingdom Pseudomonadati; phylum Pseudomonadota; class Alphaproteobacteria; order Hyphomicrobiales; family Nitrobacteraceae; genus Bradyrhizobium; species Bradyrhizobium sp. STM 3562. Next base: position 524,396 of record NZ_CP120694.1, on the reverse strand, counting down.
ACCAGCACCGGCACCGCGGGACGCGCGCGAATGGCGCCGCCGGTGGCGATCGCTGCGGCGACGCCGCAGATCGAAATGCCTGAAGCCAGCGGCACGGACCATTCGCGGGAAAAACCGAACCATTTGCGGGCGACGAAATAGACCACCGACCAATAGATCAGATAGGCCTCGATGATCGCGGCAACGCCGCGCAAGAGGATCGAGGAAGCGAGGTTGAGCCGTCCCGCCGCGGTGACCGCAACCGTCGCTCCCAGGATCACGATCGCGATCTTGATGTAGAGCTCGGGGCGGATCGCTTCCTTCAACCACTCCGCGAAGCGGGGAAAGAAGTTTGCAATCACGAGACCGGACAGCAGCGCCACGATAAAGCCGCCCTCATTGGTGAGCTTGAGCGACCAGGAAACACCGAATTTCTGCTGCTCGGCCGGCGTGACTGCGGCGATGTGAGCATAGCTGCCGATGACCCAGCTTGCGTAAGCGATGGCGAACACGACGGTGAAGGCAACAGCGAATTTCTTCACGTCGGCGCCGAGCGCCGTCACCCCTGCGCTGAGCACGACCAGCAGCGCGGCATAGGTCGCAAGCAGCGCGCCCACGCCGCCGAGCCCCGCATACGCCTTGGCAACGGGCGCGAGCGCGCCGGTGATGTCGGTATAGACCGACGTCGTCACCGCCCAGCCCAGGAGGTCGCGGCCGCTGAGGCTGAACAACGCGAGCGCGAACACAAGCACTCCGATGACAACCGCAAGCCAGTCTTCACTCAAATTATCCTTCGAGGCGGCCGTCGTGGCCGACTTCACCGCAATGTCCGACATCGTGATCCCCAGCAAAACAGGCGCAAAAGCGCCGCGAAAATCGATGCCGTCTATGAAACCACGCTCGACAAAACTAACAATCTTACAGAATTTCTTTCTTCACCAAGGTGGGAGAATGAACCTGCTGGCGAAAGCGAGGCGGCTGATAGAAGTTTCCTTTTGAGTCTGTTGGGGCAAATTCCGGCGATTCGCTCCCCGGTCTTCCCGTCATTTCGGGGCGATGCGTCAGCATCGAACTATGGTGCGCAATTGCGCACCTGAGAATCTCGAGATTCCGGGTCACGCTTCGCGTGCCCCGGAATGACGGCGCCGGACCAGCCGATTCACTGAAAAAGGAGCACCCCAAAAAAGCTGACGTCCGGCCGCCGTTTGTGGCACAACACCTCCGCACACTGCCGATCCGCGAGGAGACAAAATGCCCGCGCCAAAGCCACCTGCATTTGAAACCTTGAGCCTGCACGCAGGCCAGCATCCGGACCCCACGACCGGTGCCCGTGCGGTGCCGATCTACCAGACCACATCCTATGTGTTTGAGGACTCGGATCACGCGGCGGCACTGTTCAATTTGGAGCGCGCCGGGCACATCTACACCCGCATCTCCAATCCGACCACGGCCGTGCTCGAGGAGCGGCTCGCTGCACTCGAGAATGGCGTCGGTGCAATCTGCACCGCGAGCGGCATGGCGGCGATGCATCTTGCGATCGCCACACTGCTCAATGCCGGGGACCATATCGTCGCCTCGGCATCGCTCTATGGCGGCACCATCAACCTGCTCGCGCATACGCTGCCGCGCTTCGGCATCACCACGAGTTTCGTCAAGCCGCGCGACCTCAGCGCCTTTCGCGCTGCGATCAGGCCGAATACGCGGCTCGTCATCGCCGAGACCATCGGCAATCCCGGTCTTGAAGTGCTCGACACTCCCGCGGTTGCGACAATCGCGCACGACGCAAAGATCCCGCTCCTGATCGACAACACCTTCGCGACGCCTTACCTCAGTCGGCCGATCGAGCACGGTGCCGATATCGTCATGCATTCCGTGACAAAATGGCTCGGTGGCCATGGTATCGCGATCGGAGGTGCCATCATCGACGGTGGCAATTTCGACTGGCGGACTTCGGGAAAATTTCCGCTGCTGACGGAGCCTTATGCCGGCTATCACGGCATCGTCTTTGACGAACAGTTCGGCCCCGCCGCCTTCATCATGCGCGCGCGCACGGAGGGCTTGCGCGATTTCGGTGCCTGCCTGTCGCCGACCAACGCTTTCCAACTGCTGCAGGGCGTCGAGACGCTGCCGGTTCGCATGGAGCGCCACATGCAAAACACCCATGCCGTGCTTGACGCGCTGAAGAGCAACAAGGCCGTCGAATGGGTGCTGCATCCGGCGCTGGAGGATCATCCCGATTACCAACTGGCAAAACGGCTGCTGCCGCGCGGCGCCGGCTCGATCGTCAGCTTCGGCATCAAGGGTGGCCGCGCCGCGGGACGCAAATTCATCGAGTCGCTGCGGATGATCAGCCATCTCGCCAATGTCGGCGACGTCAAGACCTTGGTCATTCACCCCGCCTCGACCACACATCAGCAGATGGATGCCGAGCAGTTGAAAGCCGCAGGGATCGGTGAGGAGCTGGTGCGGCTCTCGGTCGGCATCGAAGCCGCGCAAGACATCATCGATGACCTCTCCTTCGCGTTGCGCGCCTCGCAAAAGGTCTGAAGCCATGAATTTATCCGTCTACGGCGTTGATGCCTTCGTTGCGACCGGCGGCCGCGCATTCGATGCCAAGCAGCCGACCGTCGTCCTGATCCATGGCGCAGGCTTCGATCATTCCACCTGGGCACTGCACAGCCGCTGGTTCGCCCATCATGGTTTTTCCGTGCTGGTGCCGGATCTGCCCGGGCACGGCCGTTCGGCCGGCCCGGCCCTGAAAAGCATCGCCGCGATGGCGGACTGGATCGCTGGCCTGCTGACTGCGGCCGGCGTGGCCAAGGCGCATCTGATCGGTCACTCCATGGGATCGCTGATTGCACTGGAGACTTCGGCCCGGCATGCGGACAAGGTGTCGGCGCTCAGCCTGATCGGCACGGCCGCCACCATGACCGTCGGCCCCGATCTTCTCAAAGCCGCCGAGGCCAACGACCCTGCCGCGATCGACATGGTCTCGATCTGGGGCTTGGGCTTTGCCGCCGAGCTCGGCGGCAGCCTCGCACCCGGTTTGTGGATGCACGGCGGCGCGCTGCGCGTGCTGCAGCATTGCGCCCCGGGCGTGCTGTACGCCGATCTCAACGCCTGCAATTCATATCAGGATGCGCTCACGGCGGCCGCGAAGGTCATGGTGCCGACCACCATCATCCTCGGCGAGCGCGACATGATGACGCCCGCCAAGGCCGGCAAGGCGCTCGCGGCGGCGATCCCCAATGCGCGCACCGTCGTGCTCGCCGGTGCCGGCCATATGCTGATGACGGAACGCCCGGACGAGTTGCTGGCGGCCCTCAAGGGATGAGACGGGGCTGGATCATAGTCCCGCTCCCTTGGCGATCGCTTCCGCGAACGAGCGGTCGACAATGGCCGAAGCCTCCAGCTTCTGCCTGATCAGCCCGGAGCGAACATATAGATCGATCGTCTGCTGCTCGCCGGCCACGACGCTGTCGTCGATCGGCGCGATCCGGATCTTTGCGCGCGAGAGCCAGTTCACCGCGACCGCCGGCGGGATATTCATCAGCTTGCCCCAGGTCTCGGCGTAGCTGTTGACGTTGCCGAGCGACCAGGCCCGCGCGGCGGCGAGACGCTGGACAAAATCCGCAAGCGCTTCGCGCTTGTCGCGGATGGCCTCCGGCGTTGCGACCTCAAAGCTCAGGCCCGGCGTCAGCCCTTCTCCGGTGAGGATTCGGCGGGATTTGAACAGCACCTCTTCCTGGCTGACATAGGGCTCCCAGGTTGACCACGCATCGACCGAACCTTGGCTATAGGCGACCTTGGCATCCGACGGCGCGAGGAAAACGATCTGCACATCGCTCGCCGTCCATCCCTTTGCTTCCAGCGCGGCAAGGACGAGCTGATGGCCGATGGAGCCGCGGCCGGTCGCGATCTTCTTACCTTTGAGATCGTCGAAGCTTTTGATCGACGACTTTTCCGGAACCAAGATCGCAAGCCCCTCGCGCGACTGCCGGATGGCGGCGATCGCCTTCACCGGGATGTTGGCGGCGGCAGCAAAGGTGAAAGGCGCATCGCCAACCAGCCCGGTGTCGATTGCCCCTGCCCCGAGCGCTTCGAGCAAGGGCGCAGCGGCGGCAAACTCCTTCCACTCGATCTTGTAGGGCACGTCCTTCAACACGCCCGCCGCTTCCATGACCGCTTGCGAATTTCCCTTCTGGTCGCCGACGCGCAGCAAGGTTTGCGCGCCGCCGACACTGCCAGCCGCAACGAGCAGCGCAATGGCAAGAGCAATCCGGATCATTCCGCGGCCAGCCCCTTCGCAGCCTGCCGCTCCGCGATCAGCTTGCGCGTCAACGGGATCAGCTCGCGGCCGTACTCGATGGCATCGATCAGCGGATCAAAGCCGCGGATCAGGAAATGGCTGATGCCGAGGTCGTAATAATCGCCGAACACTTCGGCGACCTGCTCGGGTGTGCCGACCAGCGCGGTGGTATTGCTGTTGGCGCCGGTGAGCTTGGCGATCTCGGTCCACAGGCGCTTGTCGATGCGCTTGCCCTGATCGGCCAATGCAAGCAGGCGCCGCGCGCCGGCGGTGGCATGGCCGTCCGCGGGCTTGCGATAGCCAGTCCGGTCCTGCAGCCGCGTGGCCTGCTCGAGAATGGCCTCCGCCTTGGCCCAGGCCTTTTCCTCGGTGTCGGCAAGGATCGGCCGCACCGACAGGCTGAACCGCGGGGTCGGCCTGCCATGCTTCACCGCTGCGCTGTGAACGCGCGACGTCACATCCCGCACCTGGGCATAGGACTCGCCCCACAGTGCGAAAGTGTCGGCATGCTTTCCGGCAACCTCGATGGCCGAATCGGAGGCGCCGCCGAAGTAGATCCTGATGCCTTCGGGCCGATAGGGCTTGACCTGCGAGAACGCGTTCTCGACCTGGTAGTATTTGCCCGCATAGTTGAACGGCTTGTCGCTGGTCCATTCGGCCCGCACGATGTCGAGGAATTCGCTGGTACGCCCGTAACGCTCGTCCTTGTCATCGAGCGTGTTGCCGTCCTGCCGCAGCTCCTTGGCGTTGCCGCCGGTGATGACGTGCAGGGCGACGCGGCCCTTGGAGAATTGGTCGAGCACCGCGAATTGACGCGCGAGCAGGGTCGGCGCCGTGAAGCCGGGCCGCTGCGCGATCAGCACGTTGAGCCGCTCGGTCACGGAGAGCACGTGCTGGGCGACCTGCAGGCTGTCGGGCGTGGTCGAATGAAACGCGAGCAGCGCGCGATCGAAGCCGGCGTTCTCATGCGCCTTCGCTACCGTCTCGATATGGGTCGGGTCGAGCACCGGCCCCTGCCGGACGATCGTCTCCGATGAGTTGTTGTTGCTGATATAGCCGATGAACTCGATCGACATCGTGAAGCTCCGGTTTGATGCTCTTCAAAGGCCGAGCGCGGCGCGGCCGAGGCTCACGCGGGTGGCGTCGTCCTGGGGCGTGTGGACCTTTCCGCACAGCACGTCGCGGAAATGCCGCTCCAGTGGATTGGCGCGCGTGAGGCCATGATTGCTGGTCAGGGACAGCGCATCCTCGACGACCGCCACCGCATTGTTGGTCACCGTCAGCTTGATCGCGTTGGATTCGGCCGCGTTGAGCAGAGCGCCGTCATCGAAATCGCCGGCGAAACTGTCGATCAGGCGCGCGTTCACGGTGAGCCGCGCTTCAATGCCGCCGAGGATTTCCTGCGTGCGCGGCAGGCTCGCGAGCGGCGCGCCCAGATTGGCCGGTACCCGCTCGCGCAAGAACCTGATCAGCCAGTCGCGCGCGGCGCGGCCGACGCCGTCATAGATTGCCGCGATGAAGACCGCATGGACGGTCGCTTGCGTGAAATCCGGCTTGTCCCAGTCTTGCGGTTTTCGCACATCGATTTCGTAGTCGAGCGGAAAAGCGACGTCCTCGAAGATCACGTCATGGCTGCCCGAGGCACGCAAACCCAGATGATCCCAGGTCTGCTCGATGTGCGTGCCCGGCAGGCCGGCCGGAACCAGGAACAGCCCGACGCGCGCCTCTGGCTCGTCTGTCCTGGCCCATACCGCGTACCATTTCAGGATCGGCGCACCGGTCGAATAGATCTTGCGGCCCGTCAGCCGCCAGGCCGTTTCGGTGCGCCGCGCGATGGTGGCGGGCAATCCGCCGCGCGAGGGCGAACCCAACTCCGGCTCGACCCGAAGCGCATTGACGAGCGCGATGCCTTCCACGGTTTCTCTGGCGAGCTTGCGCGCAAGCCGGCCGGGCCAGCGCGTGCTTTTCGCCATCACCAGATGCTGGATGTAATGCATCGACAGCACCAGGGCGGTCGACGGATCGGCCTTGCCGAAGATGCCAAGGATGCGCGCTGCGTCGCGCGCGCCGGCCCCCAGTCCGCCAAGCGCCGCCGGCACCGTCAGCGCCAGCAGCCCAGCCTCGGAGAGCTCCTTGAAATTCTCGAACGGAAAGCTCGCCTCGCGATCGTGCGCGCCCGCCCGCTCCGCAAAGCGCGCGGCGAGCTGTTCGGCCCGTTCAAAGAGATCGGGCTCGCGCGGCTGTGCGCGCTCGCTTGTGGCGACGGTCCCGAGCACCCTCACCATGTCGCCTCCAATCCGAGCAGCCCAAGGATCTGCCGGCGCAGGTCCGCCAGGTAAGGATCGCCGCGATGACGCGGATAGCGACGCTCGACCGCGATATCGGCCTTGATCCGCGCCGGCCGCTCGCTGAGCACGATGACGCGATTGGCGAGGACCAGCGCCTCCTCCGCATCATGCGTAACCAGCAGTGTGGTGAAGCCTTTGCGTTGCCAAAGCGCGACCAGCTCGGACTGCATGGTGATGCGCGTCAGCGAATCGAGTTTGCCGAGCGGCTCGTCGAGAATGAGAATCTTGGGATCGTTGACCAGCGCCCGCGCGAGCGCGGCGCGCTGCGCCATGCCGCCGGAAAGTTGATGCGGATAAGCACTGCGGAACGCCGACAACCCGACCAGCTCGAGCGCATCGTCGACCCGCTGCCGGTGACGCGTCAGGATGCCTTGCGCCTCCAGGCCGAGCGCGACATTGTCCCAGACCGTTCGCCATGGGAACAGCGTCGGATCCTGGAACACCACCACGCGCGACGGATTGGGTGCGGTGATACGCGCATCGTCCTCGCGCAACACGCCGGATCGCGGCCGCTCCAGCCCGGCGACCAGCCGTAACAGCGTGGACTTTCCGCAGCCAGAAGGTCCAAGCAGCGCGACGAATTCGCCGGGCTCGATGACGAGGTTCACATCCTGCAGCACCGGCAACGCGGCGCCATCGATGTCGAAGGCATGATTGACATTCTCGATATCAAGCCCGGCGCCGACCGCGGGATGGGCGATCGCTTCGGCGGTCGCAGGAGCTACCATTTGACCACACCCTTCTGCCAGACGAGCAGGCGGTCGCGGGTCCAGAACAACAGCGTGATTGCGCCTGAGCAGAGCAGCGACATCACGACCAGAGCGGCATACATGTTGGCGTAAGCGGCCCAGCCCTGCGCCCATTGCAGATACCAGCCAAGCCCCGCCTTGACGCCGATCATCTCGGCAACGACCAGCACCGCGAAGGACGAGCCGAGCCCCATGAACAGGCCGACAAAGACGTGCGGCAGCGCGGCCGGGATCGCCACCTTCAGCACCAGGAAGGACGGCTTGGCGCCGAGCGTGCGCGCGACGTCGTAATAGGCGCTGCTGACGCTTGCGACGCCCGACCAGGTCAACACCGTGACGGGGAAACCGGTCGCCAGCGCAATCAGGAAGGTCGAGGCGCTCCAGCTCGAAGGAAAGGTGAAGAAGGCAATCGGCAGCCAGGCCGTCGCCGGCAGCGGTCCGATGAAGCGGAGCACTGGATGCACCCAATAGCCGACGCTGCGCGACCAGCCGATCGACACGCCGGTGACAAAACCGAGCGCGGCGCCGATCAGATAACCGCCGAGCTGCAGCTTCACCGAAGCAAACACGCTGTCGAACAGTTTCGGCAGATCGTCGGTATAGACCTCGATGATGGCCTGCGGCGGCGGAAAGAACGGCAGCGGCAGCCAGGCGAATTTCGCGGTGGCCACCTCCCACAGCGCGAAGAAGAGCCCGAGCGCCAAGAGCCATGCCGCGCGGATGCGCAGGGCACGGCCGGCACCGCCGAGATAGTCGGCGGAGAGCGTGCCGAGCAGCACGACCGCCGCGACCACAAAGGCGCCGGTGCCGAGCGAATGCGTGCGCGACCAATCGCCGACGTCCTCCCACAACAGGCACGACAAGCCGAACGCGACCCACGCCGCACTGGCGGCAACACCCGCGCCGGATGCGCGCAGGAAATCCCGCAAGCCTTGCGTCGTCGACGCCGGCCGACCTACGCCGGTATCAGACAGAGAATACGTCGACATAGATTCGCTCCGCGAACTTGGTCGTGTCGGTCGAGGGCTTGAACACCGAGACCGTCTTCAGGTCGTCCGCGTAACCCTTGAGCTCGCGCTTGAGCACTTCGCCGATGGGGTGATGATGATGGGTGTGATAGCGGGCCATAGCTTCGAGATCTTCGAGGGTCGCCGCTTTCGGCGCGTAGGGCTGGAAAGATTTTGCGGCCAGTTGCGGATTCTGCGAGGTGAACATCGCCGCATCGAGCAGCGCCTGCGTTATCGCGCGCGCCACCTGCGGCTCGTCGCGCACGAGGCTCCCGCGCAAGCCGACGATGCAGCATGCTATGTCGCGGTAGGCGCCGTCCAGGTTGGACGCGACTTCCTTGTAGGCAGGGTCTTTCAGCCAGAGATAAGCGAGCGGGTCGGAAGCCAGGAAGGCCTTGGCCTCACACTTGTCGGCCGCGACGTTCACGAGGTTGCCCGGATAGACGTGCCAATCGACGTCCTTGACGGGATCGATACCGAGCTTGGCGAGCTGGATGGAGAAGAAATTCTTGTCGGGCCCGCCGAGATCACCGACCGCAACGACCTTGCCCTTGAGATCAGCGAGCTTGTTCACGCCCGAATCCGTGCGCGTCAGCACGCGCATACATCCGCCATGAAGTCCTGCGGCAATCTTGACGTCGAATCCCTGCTCCAGCGGCTTGAGCCAGCGCAGCGCCATGCCGAGTCCGGCATCCGACTTGCCGGTCGCGATCGCTTCCAGCAGTTGGTCGGTCGAGCCGGAGTAATTGACAAGCTCGACGTCGAGATTTTGCTTCTGGAAAAAGCCGTAATCGATTGCAACCGGAAGCGCCGCGAGGCACACAGCCCCGGCATTCCACGACAATTTCAATTTGCGCGGCGCGCCGGTCAGAGGCGGCGCATCGGAAGCAGTCTTGCAGAGTGGAAATTGTGAGAAGTCGGTCGCGGGTCCTATGGCGCGCGGCGAAAACGCCTGCGCACCGATGGCGCCGGCGGGCAGCGCCACGGCCGCAGCAAGGCCCGCGCGCAGCAGGGTGCGGCGATCGAGCGGCGATCCGCCCCGATTTTCGTCATTAGACATTTCAGTACCTCGCATTGGACAAAGCTCTATCGCTGCGCGCGGACGCCTTTGCGTTGCGCACCCTCAACTCATGGAGCTTCGTTCAGAGTAAGCGTTCCGCCTGGCGGTTTCTCGCCGATCAGTTCAACACGCAAATGATGCGGTGCGGTCGCACCATCGTCAATGAAATGGAATTTCGAATGTTGCGCGTCGGCGATGGATTGTCTCCACCGCCGCCCACAATGGCGATGAAAGGATTTTCGATCCTCACCGGCGCGATCTCGCGATTCGTCGCGCATGTCGTTGCATAGGTCCTCAGCATCCGAGCAACTCGCGCATATCGCCTTCTAAGGCACGCGCCGATGACGACACATTCATTGTTCGCGCCCGTGCCAATTCGGTTGGTCATTTCATTGACTGCGTGAGGGCGGCTCATAGACTCCCCGCACGTTCCTCATCATGTCACGAGGACATGCGGCAGACAGGTATGGATCATGGGCACGCGCGCTAGACGGACGATCCAACCGAACCCGATGGCGCGCAACATGCCGCACAACGCCATCGCCGCGCTGCTTGCCGCGACGCTCTCGCTGTGCACGGCCATCACCGCATTTGCGGCCGACGACATCGTGCTCCGCGTCGGCGACCAGAAGGGCGGCAATCGCTCGCTGCTGGAAATTTCCGGATTAGCAAAGGACTTGCCCTACAAAATCGAGTGGTCGGAATTCCCGGCCGCCGCGCCCATTCTGGAAGCGCTCAACGCCGGCGCACTCGATGTCGGCTATACCGGTGATCTCGCTTTCCTCTCGGTCTACGCTACGGGCGCGCCGATCAAAGCGGTCGGGGGGACGCGCTCCGATCCCAGGACCCAGGCGATCCTGGTGCGCCAGGATTCACCGATCAAATCATCCGCCGACCTCAAGGGAAAGCGCCTTGCGGGGACGCGCGGCGGCTGGGGCCAGTTCCTGATTGACGCCACGCTGGAGAAGAACGGTGGCAAGATCGCGGATGCAACCTTCGCGCCACTTGGTCCCGTCGACGCCAAGGTCGCGCTGCTTGCAGGCTCGATCGATGGCTGGGCGGTGTGGGAGCCCTATGTCTCCTTTGCCAAGTTGAAGGACAATGCGCGCGTCGTGGCTGATGGCGCAGGGCTGACGCCGACGATCACCTTCATCGTGGCGTCGGACAGCGCGATCGCGACCAAACGCGAGGCAGTGGCCGATCTCGTGCAGCGCTTGAACAAGGCACGACTGTGGTCGCTCGATCATGTAACGGAGTACGCCAGGAACACCGCCGAGCTGACGAAGCTGCCCGAGGACGTGTTGCTTGCGGCCTACACGGCACAACACACCAGCCCGATCGCGATCGACGACGACATCGTCAAGGAGGTGCAGCAGGCATCCGATCGCGCGACGCGCTACGGCATTCTGAGCAAGCAGCTCGACATCGGCAAAGCCGTGGACCGCAGTTTCACGGCAGCGGTCAGCTCGGATTAGCGAGACAGTCCGTACGCTGGAGGAAGGACTCATCATGCCACACGCACAGCGCCCCATCTTTGTCCTGGATGTCCACGATGAACCACGCTTTGCATTCGAGGCCGACTGCCTGCCGCAGGCGGAGGAATTTTCCCGCGCGGGCTGGTTTGCGCGAGCGCTTACCGAGTTCCGCGTAAGCAAGAGCGAAGCATGGGACGGCAATCTATCCTCACGAATCCGTGCGGCATCCGACGTCGAAGCGTCGCTTTATCGCGAGATCGCGGAGGAGTTTTCCGAACCTGCGAATTGTTTCTTTGTTGTGCATCTTCGTGATCTCCCCGCGATCAAGTTTCCCGAACCGTTGGGAACAAGCCCCTGACCGCTTCGTTGTCGGGCACTTGCCCAGCAATGGAGAACACCGATGAAGAAGACGCTCATCGTCGCGGCCGCGGTGCTGCTTGGAACCGGGGCTTTTGCAGATGCGGCGGAAAAGGGAGCATCGAGCACGTCACCTGGTCACGAGATGCAAAACTCGACGACCGACACCGGCAAAGGCGCATCGGAATATAGCCCGGGCGATCGCATGCAGGACAAGAACACCACCGGGATGTCGCGTGGCACCAGCAAAGGCGCCTCCGAATATTCGCCCGGCGACCGCATGCACGATCAGCGCAACATGAACGAGCAGCGCGAGAAATAAGCCCGATCGACCGACCCGCTGAAGCTGCAATCTCTCGGAGAGCATCCCGGCTACGGGCGAGATGCTCAATACGCGAAACTAGCGTTGGACTCGGGATAGCAAGGCGGCGAGCTCGCTCTGCCGGTGGGTCCCGGTTTTGCCGAAGATCGCCTTGATTTGATTCCGCACCGTTTCCCGGGAGACCTGCAGCTCGCCTGCGATCTCCTCGGGAGACGATCCGGCCGCGATCATCGATGCGACCTTGGCTTCCGCTGCGGTCAGCGAGAACGCTTCCGAAAGGACGTCCGGGGATGACCGTCGCACGGCCGCCAGGTCCGTCAAGGTGAGGATGAATTTCGCTCCGAGAAAGGGAGCGCTCGCCGCCCCAGGGACCGGCAGCAGTTTCAACAGAATTGGTTTCTTGGTCTCGCGCCTGGCAACGATGACATTTCCCACTCGACTTTTCGTGCGCGGATGAAGGTCGCCGTCGCCTGCGCGATCTGACGTCATGCGCTCGAGCGCCGCACACGCCTTGCCGTCGCGGATGAACAGACGGGAATTGTGGACCCGAAAATCGGAGTCGAAGACAGCATCGGCGGCCGAGTTGACGCCCAAAACGAGGCCGTTTCGATCCAGCGCCAGCGCGGGCATCTGAACGAGATTTAGACTGTCCAACACACCGCTGAGCACGGACCGTCCCACTGCAGCGGATAAGTCGGCAACCTCAGCAAGGGCTTGCGCAAGCGGCGACAGTCGAAGCATGTCGTCCCGTTCGAACGGCCCCTGAGCGTCGGTCCGCTGAAAAGCGACCAGCCAAGGATGCCCCATGACCGTGAATCGGATCCAACCTCCCCATTTCAGCTTTCCGAGCCGGAGAAAGTCGTTGAAATAGGCGTCCTTGCGGAACAGGTGTTGAATTTCGTCGTAGCCGAATATGTCGGCGTCGCAGAAGGCTGGGGCGATCGGACGGGAAGAGGCGAACAGCCTACGGACGCGCGGGACGCGTATATCCCGGAGGTGCCAACCTTCCTTGAAGTAGACCTTGGTCAGGTCCTCCATCGAAGCGGTATAGGGAACGTCGGAGGTGCGAATTCCCGCCTGTCGGAGACTGGCGCCCTCAGCGCCTATGGCGCGGCACATCTCCTCCAGCAGGTCTTTCCATCTGCTCGGGTCGACCGCCGCTTCACCCAATCTGGCATGGACTCGCGAAATCCCAGAAAGCTCGATCGATTGGTTAACCATGCAATTGCCGCGACACGTCAATCCCAGAGCTAAGCCCCTATTTCGCGAATCCGTGCAGGTGTGAGCATCCCCCATTTGTGGTATGCAATGACCGACAATCTGGATTGGGCTGATTGATTGCTGGCGGGGGCTTTCTCGGTGTGCGCAAAAATTATGCAATTCGAACGGGCAAAAGCCCGGTTCGGTGAAGTCGTGTTGGCCCTTGATCAATGGCCTTGCCTGATGGAGGACATCCGTGCTGTCCGGAGGCGGTTCTCGTGAATACGGCCCCGTCGGAAAGCCGGCTGCTGAAGGCTATCGAAGCCATCTATGATGCAGCACCTGATCCGTCGCGGTGGCCGGAAGCGCTGGGCGCGATTGCGGATTGCTTCGGAGATGTCGGTGCGCTGCTAGGCTGGCTCCGGGATGACGGTTCAGTTGGCACGATTGTCTCCGCGAACCTCGTCGAAGCGCAAAGGGATTATGAAGAAAACGGTTGGACCAGACGCGATATAGGGGCTATCCGAGCCACGGAGCGCGGCTATTTCTTCAACGGCGAGCCGTACACGAATCGTCATGTCGTGTCGAAGGACGAGATTCATAGCGACCCTTTCTTCGTCCAGTTCAGGACACAGCACGGTCTTGGACCGTTCGGAGGGGTAGCGGTATCGCCGGATCCGCATATTGGCGTTGTCCTCAGCATTCAAGGCCATGCAGATCGATCCGAATATTCCGATGCCGAACTCGAAATTCTGAGCCGCGTCGGCCGACATGTCGAGAAATCGCTGCGCCTTTCAATCCGGCTGTTGGATGCCGAACTCGCCAAGCTCGGGCTTGGCGACGCGTTGGCCCGCATCGGGATTGGCGTCTTCGCCCTGGATTCGCTGGGGCGCGTGGTATTCTCGAATCCCGCCGGGCAGAGGCTCATCGGAGACCAGCTACAGCTTGTCCAGGACCGGTTGCGGATCGGCTCCGGCGCCGCGCGCAAAACAATCGACGAGGTTCTCGCGCGGACGCTGCGCGGCGATCCGCGCGACCTGATCGATGACCTGAAGCCCGTTCTCGTCCATTCAACCAGCGCAGACTGCCGGCTGGTGGTTTATCTCTTGCCGGTCGCGACGCGAACCAGCCTTTCCGAGCAATTCCTCACCCACACGCGGGTCATCGTGCTCGCGATCGAGCAGAAGCTCGATGAGCCCGCCGATCCCGCCGTCGTCCGCGACGTGCTCGGGCTGACGCTCGGCGAAGCGCGGATCGCGGCCCTAGTTGGAGCGGGTCTGCCGCCCAAAGAGGCTGCTGAGCGGCTCGGAATCGCGGAAGACACGGCCCGCAATGTGCTCAAGCGCGTATTCGCAAAGGTCGGCGTGTCGCGTCAAAGCGAGTTGGCTACTTTGTTGACGAAGCTGGTGCTACGCTGATCAGCGGGCCATTAGCTCGTGGGTTGACCTCCTCGCGGTCGAGCGGATGGGCCTATCCCCTCACCCAATGATGGGTCGCCAGGGCTGGCGGAAGTAGCTGGCCTCGATTACGCTGATGACGACGTGGCGGGGGTAAAGCTCTAATGTCGCACGCTGGCACGAACCGGAGACGGTTCGGGTGAATAAGTCGTCCTCGGAAGGACGGCTTCTGAGGGCCGTCGAAGCGATCTATGATGCAGCACCGGATCCGTTGCAGTGGCCGCGAGCGCTGGGTGCGATTGCGGATTGCTTCCGGGATGTGGGGGCGGTGCTGCTCTGGCGCCGGGACGATGGTTCCTATGGTACGATGGTCTCCGAACGCCTCGTCGAAGCGCAAAGGGATTACGAAGAGAGCGGTTGGACGCGTCGCGATCTAGCGGCTGCCCGGGCCCTGGAGCGCGGGTACTTCTTCAATGGCGAGCCCTTCACCAATCGGCATATCGTGTCGAAAGAAGAGGTGTTGAGCGATCCTTTCTTCATTCAGTTCAGGGCGCAGCACGGCCTTGGACCGTTTGGATGCGTCGCCGTATCGCCCGACCCGCATGTTGGCGTTATCCTCAGCATGCAACGCCACGCGCATCGATCCGAATATTCCGACGACGAACTCGAAACGCTCGGCCGAATCGGTCGACATGTCGAAAAATCTCTACGCCTTTCGATTCGGCTCTTGGATGCTGAACTCGCGAGGCTGGGTCTCGGCGAAGCGCTGGCCCGCATCGGGATTGGCGTCTTCGCGCTCGATTCGCTTGGGCGCGTCGTCTTCTCCAATCCGGCCGGGCAGCGGCTGGTCGGAGATCAACTGCAGCTTGTCCGGGAGCGGTTGCGCATCGGCTCTGGCGCTGTCCGCGAGACGATCGACGAGGCAGTCGCGCGTACGCTCCGCGGAGATCCGCGTGACCTGATCGATGATCCAAAGCCCATTTTCGTTCATTCCACCGGCGTAGACCGTCGGCTGGTGGTCTATCTGCTTCCGGTCGCGATGCGAAGCAGCCTGACGGAGCAGTTTCTCACCCATACACGCGCCATCGTACTTGCGATCGAGCAAAAGCTCGATGAGCCCGCAGATCCCGCCGTCGTGCGCGACGTGCTTGGGCTGACTCTAGGGGAAGCGCGGATCGCGGCCCTCGTGGGGTCGGGTCTGCCGCCCAAAGAGGCCGCCGAGCGGCTGGGCATCGCCGAAGAAACGGCCCGCACCGTGCTCAAGCGCGTATTCTCCAAGGTGGGTGTCTCCCGGCAGAGCGAGCCGGTCGCCGTATTGGCTAAGCTCGTGCTTCGCTAGTCTAGCACCGGCGGGCGGCTTACCCGCAGGGACTTAGAAGAACGTCACGGTTTCGACCGGGCCATTCCGGCATCTGTAGGCCCAACAGCGAGTCGCGTCCCGAACACTGCTTCTCAGCGGTCTTCAATGATCGGTCAATGCTCGCAGGCACCGAGCAAAGACCGCCATTGCACAATTCGCGCTTTTCGCACTGCTCCTGGAACGTAACCGGTTGTCACCTTATCGGGATGCAGGCGGATTGAACGCGACGTTGACGCCGACCTGGCCGCCATAGATCATCGCATTGCTTTGGCCCATTTCAGCAGTGATCGCCGCATAGCCGCTGACATTGCTGGCGAGCCTGACGCGCGTGCCGATGGTGCCGGTTGCCCAATCACGCCCGAGGATGACCGCAGGCATCGTGTAGCTAGGTGCCACGACTGATGTAAGCGAGGCAGTCACCAATCGATTGAGATCGGCCCATTCGTGGTCCCAGACGAGTTTGGCGTAGGGTTCCCAGATGCCATATCTCAGGCTCGCCTGATAGCCGAGCTCGCTCACCGCCGAGTTGCGCGTTTGCGATCCGAACGACAATGCAGTCGGTGCGCCGCTCGAATTGGTCTCGGTGAAGCCGTCGATGTATACCTGCTGCAGGATCGCGCCGACGATTGGTCCATGGGTCAGCACCAGTGGCTGAGGAGCCGGCGCCTTGTATGAAAGTCCTGGGCTGGCCGCCGCCGCGCCACCGATCGGGGTCGAGAAGTCGTAACCGATTTCGCCGGCAAGTGAAACGTTACTGCCGTTGGTGCTACCCTGGTTGGACTGCGTGCTGATGCCCAGCGGAATCTGTCGGTTCACCGCGTCGTGCAGCGTACCCCAGCTCACGATCGCGTCGGCCCACAAGGCGCTGTGGCGATAGGCCGTGTAGAGGCTGATGGCGAACTCATCCTGCCTATAATTGCCACCCAGGCTGAAGGACTGCGTCGTCGTCAGACCGGAAAATGCCGCGCCCACCAGCCAGTTCGAAGTGATCGCGTAGTCAAAACCCGCAGTCGCGGCAAGCGGAGTGCCGGGGTCGTCGGGAAAGCCGGCCGCGTTGTTGGTCATCTTCAGCCAGGACACATCGCCGCTGACCCAGCCGTGAAAAGCTCCCGGCGTGGCGTAGGAGAGCGGAATCTGGTTGTAGACCGAATTGATTACGCGCTCACGGGTCTTGAGCGGCGCTTCGGCCAGGAACGATATCTCGCTCGGCGCCACCACAAGGCTGTAGAAATAATCAGCTTCGATTTGCTGGACCGCTCCGGTCGGATGACCGCCACCGTCGGGTGCGGAAGGACCATCCGCCCAGAAGTACGTCTTGTTCGCATTGGGCGTGACCAAATTTGCGGCGGTGCATTGGAATGAATTCACGCTCCCGCAAGCCGGCGTGTTCCAGTTGGTGACAGTGATTCCAAATGGCGCGGGATTGGTCAGAACGTAATTCCAAAGCGCGGCAATGTCGGCCGGAATGAAATTGACGTGATTGGTGGCAAGACCGTCCCAAACGAGCTGACTATACAGGTTGCGCGAGGCGGTGGTGTTCGCATTATAGGGGATGCCCATCGCAGCCGCTCCCGTGGGCGTGTAACCCAGGGCGTTGGGAACGAGGATATAGCGCGCCCCAGCAGCCGCGAGGGCGGAAATCTGACTGACGGTCTGCCCGGCCAATGTCGTAAGCTGCGCAACGTTCGACGGACTGACGATGTTGCCGGGATAAGGCCCGAATGCGGTTGTGGTGGTTTTCAGGTCGTTGGCACCAATCCAATAGGTGTAGAGGGCATTCGGGTCGGCGACGCCACCGTTGCTTGCCAGGTAGGCCGCTAGCTGCTGTTGGCTCGACCAGGTGTTGTAGTAGCCTGCGATGACGCGTGCACCGCCGATCGCCCAGTTGTTGCCGCCGGTGCCGGGGGTGTCCGCGGGCGTCGCCGAGTAACCGAACTTGTTCGCAAAAATCTGGGCCCAACCCGGATCGGTGTTGGTGGTCCATGTTCCCGCGCCGGAAGGTGCCACACCACTTCCAAACCCAGACGGTGGGTGCCCGGTGCCGGAGAGGAAAGGCCTGTAAAGAAACCAGCCCGTATCCGTCAGGCTATCGCCGAAAAATACGACATTGGAGAAGGATTGTGCATTTGCGGGGAAAGTGAAACCGATCAAGGAAACAGATAAAGCAAGCGTCTTAAGTCCGAAGTTCATATTTCTCCCCTACGTCGACGGCGCTTTGGCGCCGTCTTGGCCCCCACAGAGGAAATCTGCGGTCCTGAATTAGGTAAGGGTGCGCGACCTCATCTTTGGCGACTTCCCCCATTTGGGCTATCCGCCGCGCGCGGTGCGGAAATTTCCTGGACAGTTGCAAGAATGCGACATGGGCTGCGCGGAGCAAATCTGCCGATGACCCATTTGGGTCATGTGTCTTCCACGCTTACACCCGCGACGCTCTTTCCTCATGGTGTGCCGATGTCGTCTTCAATGCTGGCCCCGGCTGGTGATGCTGCGCCCACGCCTCCACCGCCTAAGCGCGCCGGCGAGGCTCAGAATTTTCGCAGCGTCGCTGGCCGAACATCATTCACGACGATCAGGTGGGGACAGAACGTATGATGCCCGACCAGGCTTGCTATGCGCATGGCCTGGCTTTTCCTTTCCGGCTGCTCAGCGAGCCTGGGTTTTCGAATTGAGCCCGCCAGGTTGTTCGCGCCGAGTCTGAGAGAACTCTCCAGATAACAAATAAGCCAGCGCCCCGAGGAGGAGCAATATCAGCATCCAAAGCGTGCCGTTGACCCATTTGTTCGGCTTCGGTCGAGGTCGCTGACCGGTCATAAACTCGTGCAGGAGGTGGCGACCGTTTTCGTCCATTGTTCGCACCAACGATTGTCGCGAGCAGATTCGGCAGCGTACAGCTCGGATGGGAGGGGTCAAGGTTATGCATTGGCAGCCAAGCGTGCGCATACGATCGCGCTGCCTCGCGGGGCGCTTCACCTGCGAGGCAATGGCCTTTGGTCGCGCTTCCGAGAAGGGCGCATGCAAGCGCTCTGGCCCACCACCCAATGCGGCGCACGGCTCCCTACACGTAGTCGTTCTTGGATTCACGGCCGACCCCACGCAGCGGCGCTACGTCGCATTGCTCGCGCCACGCGGCTGCAAGAGGCGCGTTTCACTGCAAACGAGCGCGTACGAATTTATCGATGATATGGTACGGGGCGCCGGACTCGAACCGGCCCGCGAACAGCCATCTGCTGCCTAAGGGGGTATAAATCCCTCCCGCACACCCGTGCTGCCCCGCGCTAATCAGCGAGGACGGCATATCGAGTGGTGGGCGCGGATGGATTTCATGCATCAATTGATAGTTGTCGCATCGCTGATTAACAAGAGCTCTCATGCGTGCATTTGGGCTTGCCGCGCAAAAAAACTGCTCTGGTACCTGTAGACTACTGCGAACGTCTCCTCTTGACCGTCGCGCTTTGGCATGGCCACGCCGCCACGGTCGCTTCTATCATGGCGGCATCCGCATTAAGGTCCTTCTGTGACGGATGCTTCTCCGCCCAGTCAACGAAAGCCTTGAGGTACTCCGCATCGGAAATCGATTCCGCCTTTGGGCAGAACACCGGCAGATGGCTCTTGGTCCACGAGCGCCAGTTCTTGCCGCGCAGATTTGTTTGGGACGTCAGCGTGGCCACGTTTTGGCGACATGCGTCCTTCTCCCAATCCTCTTCGCCCTTGCACAGCTTCAGCAAGTCCTCAACCGACACGACGGGAAAACAGTCGCTCGGGACTGCAGGGCCTTCCTTTCGGCGGGCGCTCATCAGCTTCCAATCATATCGGTGGGTTCGACAGATTCTCTCCGAAAGCAGGCACAGGTCGTAAACGTCGCGGTCATGCGTCTTCGCGTAGTCTTTCAGGCAATAATCCGGGAATTGGAAACACGAATACGAAGCAGGAGGATTATTGAAGCGATCACTCTCGGCGCGAGAGGCCACCAGCGGCACGATCGATGCAACCGCGAAGGCGAGCACTGTAGATAACCTGATCATCGCGGTGCCTTACTGCACATGCATTGATAGAATTGGAACGCAAGAAGACCTACTCGGCATCCGGCTTTGAGCAGGGCCAGGCTGTCGCGATCGCGGCGTCAAGACCGGCGTTCACGTCGAGATCTCGTTCTGACGGATGCGTCTTCGCCCACTCAATGAATGCTTGCGCGAAGTCGGCATCTGCAATGGGTATTGTTGCGCAGGCCGCTCCAGGCCGACGCTCCTTCATCCCCGTCCGCCACTGTCTGCCGTTTCTAATCATCATCGATCCCCAAGCGCCGACGAGATTGACGCACTCCTCTCTTTCCGAGGGCTGCCGGCTCTCGCATTCCTCAAGCAGCGCCCCGACCCTGGTGATCGGGCGGGCTTCCAGTATTCGATCCTGCTTTTCGTGCTCTCTCAAGGATCTCGCGCTCGCCCAGCCAACCAATGCTGCTCTGAAGACAAGCTTGTTTTTTGTCCTATACGCCTGGCAAAGCGTCAGAGACGACTTGCATGCGAATGAGCAATGATCGTCGTACTTCGTCGGGCAATGATCGCGACACGCGATCGAACGCAAGCAAAAATACGGCCCGCGGAGATCGCTGAAACCACCCTCTTCCGCGCGCGCATCCATTGG
Source organism: Bradyrhizobium sp. STM 3562 (assembly GCF_045571435.1). Classification (NCBI taxonomy): domain Bacteria; kingdom Pseudomonadati; phylum Pseudomonadota; class Alphaproteobacteria; order Hyphomicrobiales; family Nitrobacteraceae; genus Bradyrhizobium; species Bradyrhizobium sp. STM 3562. The sequence goes on along the minus strand of NZ_CP120694.1, from coordinate 504,192 downwards.
GACGATCAAAGCAACGGCAAGCGCTATTAATAACCGGACCACTCTGGAGCCTCGCCGGGCGAGCGTTAGTGCATCTTCTTTAGATGGAATTACGCCAAATCTCTGACTGCAAAAGAATAGCATCAGCTCAATGCCTCTCGTAATGACCCAAACGGGTCATGCGACAGAACCGGCTCGCTAGAAATTGCATGATACGGCAGGATTTCCAATCCGTATGCCACGGCGTCGGAGGTCTTGAACATAGACGCTCCAGTCTTCAAGCACTCCTCGTTACCCTGTGCAGGAGGTAGTCGGTATCAGAGCATTCTCGACAGCAACAAGACCAGTTCGACCTGGCGATTGATCCCGGTCTTCGCGAAGACACTCTTGAGCTGATTGCGTCCGGTTTCCTTTGAAATGCCGATTTGGTCGCAAACGGCATCGAGTGGATCGCCCGCCGCCAAATGCGACGCCAATCGCGCTTCGGCGGCCGTCAATTGAAACGCACGCTGCAGGTTGACCTCGGGCGTCCTGCGCTTCGCGCTTGGGTCCACCAAGACGACGACAGCCTGAGCGGTGCCCAATGGATTGGCGCTCAAGGTCGGCAATTTCAGCGGGTAGGCGAGGATCGGCGCCTTGGATTCGCGCGGTAGGGGAACGGCAGGCATCAGACTCGATCCGGCGCTGCTCCAGAGGAGGGAATGCAGCGCGCGCCCCAGTGCGGCCGTCGCACTCGGATCCTGAGCCACAAGGCGCCGGCCGATCACGCGAGCGCTTCCGTCGCGCAGCAGGTTATCAGCCGCGCGGTTGGTCCTGATCACCTCGGCCTGCCGATCCAGCAGGACGACCGCTGTACCGCTTACGTCGAATGCTTCCAGTGTTGCGTTAGCGGCAGCGAATCCGAGAGCCTGCGCGAACACGGCCGCAGTCGACACCGCGCGCGAAATTTGCGCGAGCTTACGCTTTTCATCGGGCGAGAATGGATCTTGATCGATCTTGCGGTTGATCGACACGCACCAGATATCGTCACCCGCCTGCATGCTCACGCCGGCGAACCATCGCAATCCGGCAGGCGCCAAGAACTCCTGATAATAGGGATGACGTTCGATCTCTTCGGAAGGCACGCAATCGAAATCGTCGATCAGACCCGTTCGAACAAATTTCGGGATGGAAACGTTGTAACGCACATCGCGCAAATGCCAGCCGTCGCGAAAATAGATCTCGGCCGCTCTGGCGAGTTCCTCCGTGACGGGCACGTTCGGGATTGGATTCGCCGTCACAGGAAGCAGGATGGCGCCGCAGCCACCCGTCTCGGTCGAGATACAGTGCAGAGCATCCGACCAGCGGGTCGGATCGATTGCCGCTGCAACGAACGACTCCTCGATCTTGTTCAGATTCCATTGTGTCATGCGTTGCCATGCCTGCGGCGTGCGCCATTCATCGAGGGTCAGAGCATTTTGGCCATCGCGAGCACCAGTTCGGCCTGGCGATTAGTGCCGGTCTTTGCGAAAATGCTCTTAAGCTGATTGCGACCGGTTTCCTTGGAAATCCCGAGCTGCTCGCAAATCGATTCGAGCGGGTCTCCGGATGCCAGCAAGGTCGCAAGCCGGGCCGCGGCGGGCGTCAATCGGAAGGCAGCCCGGAGACTTGTCTCAATCGGCCGTCCGCGGGCGGATGGATCGATGAGGACGACGGCCGCCTGTGCCGCTGCCATGGCACTGGCGCTGAGGCTGGGCAGCTTCAATGGGTAAGCCAAGATCGGCATTTGACCGGTTCGCGGCAGCGGAATGGCTGGCATCAGCGATGCGCCGGACGGCGCCCAGAGCAATCGATGAAGGGCTCGGTCAAGGGCGGCCGTCGCTGCAGTGTCAGGTGCGGTCAAACGCTCACCGGAGATGCGGACCTCTCCCATCAGCAGCCGATCGGCCGTCCGATTGGTTCGAATCACCTCGGCCTGACGATTGAGCAGAATAGCTGCGGTTTGACTGACATCGAATGCGTCCAGGACAGCGGATGAAGCCGCGGAGCCAAGCGCCAGAGCGAACGTTACGACGGTCGAGAGTGAGCGTGAAAGCTGGGTGAGCTTTGCCTTCTCCTCGGGAGAAAACGGGGCTTGGTCGATGCCGCGCTGAATCGATAGGCACCAAATATCGTCACCCATGCCCATCCTGACGCCGGCGAACCAGCGAAGACCGGCTGGCGCCAGGAATTCCTGATAATACGGATGCTTCGCGATCAACTCGGCGGGCACGCAATCGAGGTCATCTGCGATGCCGGTTCTCAGCAGGGTCGGCACGCCGAGAAGACGTTCGTCGCGCAGGTGCCATCCATCCCGGAAATAGCTCTCCGTGGATCGTGCGGCGCCGTCGCTTACAGGAGCGTTGGGAAGCCGATTGCCGCGAATCGGCAACAGCAGGGCGGCGCGACTTTCGGTCTGCTCGGACACGCAGTTTAGGGCTTGTGTCCAAAGGCTGGGATCGATTGCGGCGTCCCGGAAGGCTTCTTCTATCTTGTAAAGATCCCACATTCCCGGCGACGAATATTCCCACCCCACGGCGCCCCGGGGGAAGGTTCGGGCCACCGTCCGATGCCTTTGATGAAACTGTAGATTGCAACGATTTTACCTCAATCGGCAACAACAACTATTGGGCACCGGGTAGCCGGGCATGACCCATTTGGGCTATTTCGGGGAGCAGGCTAACTATCGTTGCATGGGCGCGGGACCGAGGTCACGCGCTGCAGCTTTCCGCACCTTCGTCGAAATTCGACTGGCAGGCTCCGGCCGTCCCACACAGGAACGAGGGTTGGTCAGCGCTCTTATTAATGCTCGGGCTATTGGCTAGGACTGTCCCTTCGGTGATGCGCTGGCTTTACCGTTCGCGGATGAGAGCATTTCGCTGATAGTCGCTGCCTTGGCCGATCCATTTAACGTCGCAGCGTCCGCAGATAGCTCATATGGGTCAAGCACGTTGGACGCCTCCGAGGTAAAGATTCATTGCATCTCAACGTCGGAACACGAACCCATCCCGGCGCTGAGGTAGGCAGTAGCGATTATATTGGTTGAGAGAGAAAATGCGTTTCTTATCAAAAATCTTTACGGCAGCCGGATTCTTCTTGGCAACTTCAGCAGTCGGAGTTCATGCCACCTGCCTATCGGTCGACTACAGCGGACCTTTTTGGGTCAATCACTGCAACACCAGCGTATGGGTCAACTGGAGTGACAACGCCGTTTGTAGCAACTGGAGCTGTTCCGATCACGTCGGCCCCAACCAGCGTTCGACGGCAAGTATAGGCTCCCGAGTGCAGTGGTGCGAGTGGACTGGCGGCGCCACTGGCCGCGGTCCCTGCTGATTCAGCCATGCCCTCTTTAAAAGATCGCCGCGGTGCCGCGGTCTAAGGCTTTTAGTGGTATCTTTGCGATCGAAACATCTGCCGCCACGCGATGGCTTCGCCGTCGGACTCGATCTTGGCCGCAACAGCAATCATTCTACTGCGCGCATTTTCGGCTGCGCCCTCGCACGATCGCGCGCGCAGTAGGACCTGCGCTGTGTCGGGCTTGCTATGGTGCGACCGGAGTTAATCGCGAGTGTCCGCACAGGCATCGCCTATGGACTTGGGTAGCGACTCCCAAATGCGAATGAGCTCGCTGATCGAGGTCGCTTGCATCTTCCGCATGACGTTGGCGCGATGGAGCTTCACTGTCGCCTCGCTGATCCCAAGATCAAAGGCGACCTGCTTGTTGACGCGGCCGCTGGCAACTTTCTGAAGCACTTCACGCTCACGGGGTGTCAGCTTCTTGAACCGTTCGATATGGCTCTTGACGATCGCGTCCTGCCGTCGTGCGGCATCCATCGCGATGCCGGCAATCACGGCATCCAGCAATGTTTGGTCCCGCACGGGCTTGGTAAGAAAGTCGACAGCACCGGCCTTCATCGCCTGCACAGTCATTGGAATGTCGCCATGCCCGGTCAGGAATATGATCGGCTTGGCATTGCCGGTTTGAGCCAGTCGGCGCTGCAGATCGAGGCCGCTCGCTCCCGGCATCCGCACGTCGAGGACGAGGCAGCCTGGACGGTCCAATACATCACCAGCATCGAGCAATTCTCGTGGCGAGGCAAAGGCGATCGGCTCAAAGCCTGCCGACAGAATCAACTCAAATAGCGCCTCCCGAACCGATGCATCATCATCGACGATAATGACGAGCGGCTGGTCCGCATCGCTCCTCCGTTGCATTGATGCAGAGAGCGATGTTCGTTGAGATGGTTGGTCAATTCTCATTGTCCCGCTCCATGTCTCTGTCACGCAAGGCATCGCCCACGTCCGCAAGCAGGACTTGGCCATCAAAGGGTTTGCGGAACAATCCCCTTATGCCTTGAGCGCGGCTCTGGTCCGCCATCTCGTGCCGGCCGGTGATCAGGAACACCGGCAGATCCGGCCGCGCCTTCAAGGCGAGATTCCGAAGTTCGAACCCATCGATGTCGGGAATTCCAATGTCGGTAATGAGCAGGTCCACATCTGAGAATCCGCCGGCAAGGAGCGAATGCGCCGATGAGAAAAAGCGAGCCTGATAGCCGGCGGACTCCAGGAGATCCTCCAGCGACTCAATCAGCCTGGGATCGTCGTCCACCACCGCGATAACGGCTCTCCCCTTGCTCACGATCGGTCCCCGCCTGCGCGACGCGAGTGGGTAACCGGTATCTCGAGCTTCTCGGCGGTGCGCACGAGGTCGGCAAGCGAAGCCGCCGCCATTTTCTGCATCACATTCCTTCTATGAATCTGCAGCGTGACTTCACTGATTCCCAGCTCCGCCGCGGCCTGCTTGTTCAGCAGGCCGCTCACGACCAGTGGCAGCACCTCGCGCTCGCGCGGCGTCAGACTGAGGTAACGTTGCCTCAACGCAGCGAGTTCGGCCCGATCCGATCGTTTTACGCGATCCTGCGCAATCGCCGCCTCGATCGCTGTCATGAGTCTTCGTCGCTGAAGGGCTTGGTCAGAAAGTCCAGGGCGCCGCGCTTGATCGCACGGACTGAAGATGGGATGTCGCCATGTTCCGTTATGAAAACGATCGGCGGATGATCGCTCTCCGCGATCTGCCCCTGCAGATCGAGACCGTTGATGTCGGGCAGCTCCACGTCCAGAACAAGACAGGCCGGGGCGTCGGGCTTGTCCGCGTCGATATAGTCGCCGGCCGACCCGAACGTCATGGAGTGGATGCCGTGCGAGGCCAGCAGCTCGCTGAGCGCCTCGCGAATACGCTCGTCGTCATCCACGATGAAGACAATGTGATCGCCAGCCGTCATCGCGTTGGCTTCGCTTCGAGCGGCAATGTGAAGATAAACGTCGCCCCACGTGGCTGGTTCTCTTCGACCCACAACCGCCCGCCATGAGACACGATGATCGAACGGCAGATGGCCAGTCCCATGCCCATTCCGGACTCTTTCGTCGTGAAGAATGGCTGGAATATCCGATCGGGAAACTCGACACCCGGACCGCTATCGCTGATCTCGACCTGAACCGCATCGTCCATCCGATGCGCGCGTATCCGAATCAACTTATCACCCGCAGCCCGGTCCATCGCGTCCATGCTGTTGCGGATGAGGTTGCTAAGAACCTGTTGAATCTGGACGCGATCGACCGCAACGGAGGGAACATCCGCGTCGATGCGAATATCGATGCGAGCGCGCCGCCGCGCCACCTCATCGGCATGAGGTCGCAGACCTCGGCAATGACGCTGCCCAGCAGCGTGCTACCTCCCGTTTTCACCGCCTGCCTGAACAAGGCGCGAATACGGCTCACGACATCCGCCGCGCCGTTCGCATCACGAATGATGCGGTCGACGGTTCTGCGTGCTCGTTCTATGTTTGGCGGGTCCGCCGTAAGCCAGCGCTGGCAGGCATGCGAGTTGGCGACGACAGCGGCCAGAGGTTGGTTCACCTCGTGTGCAATAGAGGCGGAGAGCTCCGCTAGGCTTGCAGCCTGGCTCTGGCGTGCGAGGTTCTCATAGGCGAGGCGCAGTTCTCCCTGCGCGCGCACCGCATCGTCGACATCGATGGAGACGTGATACCAACGCACAATCGTTCCATCACGATCGCGCAAAGGCTCGGATCTGCCCTCTATCCAACGATAGCTGCCATCCATGCAACGCCGGCGATATCGCATCATGAAGGCATCGCCGGTCTTGAGGCAGCGCTCTGCCGTACGTTGCACGTCGGCGCTGTCCTCGGGGTGAATCAATTCTTTCACCACTTTCGCGAAATCTGCAAAATTCGCTTGAGAGAGGCCAAGATGTTCCAGATATCTCTTGCTGACGTAAGCCAGTTCGCCCGTCGGCGTCCAGCTCCATATGTGGACCGGCAAAGCGTCGATCAATTGCTGAAGCTCCCGCTCGCTCTGTCGCAGCGCTTCCTGCACGGTCACGAGATCGTCGATGTCAACGCTCACGCCGTACCACTGCAGAATGCCGCCAGATTCATCACGCAATGCCTCTGCGCGGGTCTCGGTCCAACGATAGGAGCCGTCACGCCGAAGCTGGCGATATCTCAAGAGGTAGGGGACGCCCGTCGCAAATGAATGGGCGACCGCCTGTGCCGCGAAGGGCCTGTCGTCCGGATGAATGACGCTCAAGGACGGTGACCCATCCGGCGCAGTGATGTCCGCAAGTGTGGCGCCGGTGACGTCGGTGAATCGCTTGTTGACATAGGACGGCGTTCCGTCGGGCGTGGTGCTCCAGATCAACGCTGGCACCGCATCGATAAGCTGCTGAAGCTGCCGCTCGCTGCTCCGCAGCGCCGCGTCGGCCTGCTTCTTTTCTTCGATGTCAATCATGGTGCCATACCAGCCGGCAAGGCGACCTTGGCCATCGCGCGCGAGCGACCCAAAGGGCCAAAACCAGCGATAGGTGCCATCCCGGCTGCGGACCCGATATTCGGCGTCGAAGGGAACGCCCGTCAGCAGAGAGTATCGCCGTTTCTCCATAACGAGCGGATAATCGTCTGGATGTATGGCGCGACGCCAGCCCGCATTGTCCAGTACGTGGAAAAGTCCGGGCTTGTCCGCGAGCTCCCCGATATAAGAAAGCGTGCTGGCACTGACGTAGGTGACGTGGCCATCAGGACTTGCCGACCAGGTATGGGCAGGCATGCTCTCGAAGAAGAATCTCTCCTATGATCGGCTGGTCGTGGCCACCGGCAGCCGGCTTTTCCGTCCAAATATCCCTGGTCTCGCCGAGCATGGCTTCAGCGTTGACCAGCTCGATGATGCGATCGCCCTCGACCGGCATCTGCACGACCTGGCCGATCGGCCAGCAAAGAACGGGCGCGACACGGTCGTTGTTGCAGGCGGCGGCTTCACCGGCATTGAGGCGGCGACGGAGCTGCCTGCGCGGCTTCGTGGCATCCTTGGCAAGGAGGCCAAGCCGCGCGTCATCATCGTCGATCGGAACAGTGCAATCGCTCCCGATATGGGCGAGGGTCCGCGCCCGATCATCGAACAGGCAATGCGCAAGCTCGGTGTGGAGATCCGGCTTGGCGCCGGCGTCGCCGAACTGGACAAGTCCGGCGTGACGCTTTCGAACGGCGAACGCATCGAATGCGCGACCGTGATCTGGGCTGCCGGCATGCGCGCGGCTCCGTTGACCGCGCAGATCCCTGCCGAGCGCGACAATTTCGGCCGGCTGCTGGTCGACCGCGATCTGCGCGTGCTCTCGGTATCTGGCGTCTTCGCCACCGGCGACGCCGCCAGGGCAGCATGCGATGAGGTCGGCAACTACGCGCTGATGTCGTGCCAGCACGCCACGCGGATGGGCGCTTTTGCGGGCAACAATGCCGCCGCGGAGCTCTTGGGAGTGCCGACCAAGCCCTACCACCAGAAGGCCTACGTCACCTGCCTCGATCTCGGCGAGGCCGGCGCGCTCTTCACGCGCGGCTGGGAGCGCAAGCTCGAGATGGTTGGCGACGAGGCAAAGAAAACCAAGCGAGAGATCAACACCGTCTGGATCTATCCGCCTCGAGCCGAGCGCGCGGCTGCGCTGGCGTCGGCTGATCCGGAGCGTGTCACCGATCTCTGAACCCCTCACCGGACCGCGCTTTCCACGTGGGAAGCACGACCCGCCAGCATCGAGCACCAAGATCGAAGGTCAAGACCGAACGCAGCAGTTTTCAAAGATGAATCAGATGATCCACAACACTCAGCAGGAGACAGACATGAGCCTGGATATGACCGCGCGCCCCGTTAGATCGAAGCGCGACGAATTGGTACCGTCGCGCTACGCGCTGAAGGTCGGCGAGATTGACGTGCTGGTGGTCAGCGATGGGGTACTACCGCTGCCCGCCAAAATGTTAGGACACAACGCCGACCCGGCCATCCGGGCGGCCTGGCTGAAGCACATGTTCCTGGCGCCGGACGCTTTCGACTGGGCGCTGAACGCGGTCGTGGTGCGTAGCGGCGGTCGGACCATCCTCATCGACGCCGGGCTGGGGGCGACCCGGACTTGCACTTGCCGCGGGCCGGGCAGTTGATCAAGCGACTGGACGCCGCCGGCATCGATCTTGCGTCCGTGACCGACGTGGTTCTGACCCACATGCACATGGACCACATTGGCGGGCTGCTCGTCGACGGGGTGAAGGACCGGCTGCATCCGGACCTGCTGATCCACGTGGCGGCCGCCGAGGTCAAATTCTGGGAATCGCCCGATTTCTCTCACACCGCCATGCCGCCGGGGTTCCCGGACGCGCTTCGGTCGGCCGCCAAGCGGTTCACGAAGGAATACCACAACCAGTTGCGGCAGTTCGATGAGGAGCACGAGGTGGCGCCGGGCGTCGTCGTCCGTCGCACCGGCGGCCACACCCCCGGGCAGCGTGGTCCGCCTGGCGTCCGGCGGCGACGCACTGACGTTCGCCGGCGACGCCGTGTTTACGGTCGGGTTCGAGCAGCCTGAGTGGCACAACGGTTTCGAGCACGACCCCGAGGAGGCGGCGCGCGTTCGGGTCCGTCTTTTGCGGGAGCTGGCTGAGACCGGCGAGATGCTGGTCGCCACTCACCTGCCATTCCCGTCGGTCGGTCGCGTCGCGGTGGATGGTGACGCGTTTCGTTGGGTACCGGCCTTCTGGGACTACTGACGAGTTGTCAGGTTAGAGCCGGATCAGGGCGCGTACTCATGGCGTCATGAGTGCACGCTCTGGTTCGACACTTCGCACTCACTGAGCCACTGAAACCGAAGCGAGGATATGTGACCGCTTCAAATTTAAGACGCGATGAGTAGAACGAACATGCAGAACGAAAAGATCATTATCCTGACCGGCGGCACCTCAGGAATCGGGCGGGCGGCGGCGCTGCGTCTCGCCCGACAAGGCGACAAGGTGCTCGTGACCGGCCGCCGTGCGGGCCCTCTCGAGCAAACGGTTGCCGAGCATCCAAACATCGTGGGGCTCGTTGCGGATGCGGCCTCCGCCGAAGACGCCAGCCGCACGGTCGCCAAAGCAGTCGATCTCTGGGGCCGGGTAGATGCTTTGATCAACAACGCTGGTGCCGGCGCGATCCTGCCGCTGGCCGATACGACGGCCGATCGGATCATGGATATCTTCTCGGTCAACGTGCTCGGTCCGAGCCTGCTTGCTTCGGCTGCCGTCCCGCACTTGAGGGCAACGCGAGGCACCATCATCAACGTGTCCAGCACCTTTGGTCACAAGCCGGCGGCCGGATTGTCGCATTACGCAGCTAGCAAGGCGGCATTGGAGCATCTGACCCGTTGTTGGGCGCTGGAGCTTGCGCCATTCGGTGTACGGGTGAACGCCGTCGCCGCAGGGCCCACCGAATCTGGTGCGCTAACCGGCATGATGGGGTTAACCCCGGAACAAGCCGCGGCCGTCAAGGAACAGGAGCGTGCGCGCATACCGCTCGGACGCCGCGGCGTTCCGGACGACGTCGCTGAGTGGATCGTCCGGCTTGCCGGTACCGCCTCGGAATGGATGACAGGTCAGATCATCGCGGTCGACGGCGGCCTGGGACTGACCTAGTTGCGATTAAGGTTGGGCGCCAAACCCGCTAGCAATGACCAGCACGTGGGCGGGGACCTGAGGCATAGGATCGATGAGCTTGAACAGCAACTGCAGCGCAGAGTAGCTGAGAACGTCCGTCTGCAAAGCGAGCGATCCTGTTTCGACCTGGAGCAGAAAACCTTGCAAGCCCTCGACAACCGTTCGGCACGAGGTTGTCACCCATGTCTGAGGTACGTTCTGTTACCCATGTCTCCGGGCTGGACATGAACGCAGATGGCGGAGAGAGTGGGATTCGAACCCACGGTACGGTTTCCCGCACACACGCTTTCCAAGCGTGCGCCTTAAGCCACTCGGCCATCTCTCCGGATGCCCTCTCTTGAAGGGGCGTGGCGGTTTTTGCAAGTGGCGCCGGGCCGGGCGCGAGAAATTTATGCAAATCATTGAAATGTATACACAATATTTACGCCTCATCGGCCGGCGGCGAGCCGGGCCGGGGCCGTTCCGGACCCTGGTGCCGAACCGGAATCGGTGCTGGCGCGACGATTGATCGGGGATCAGACAAGCAGCGGAAGGGCGGCGAGGCGGAGCAAGCGACGCTGACTGCGCTGCCCTGGACGGCGTGCTACTGCTATTGAGGGTTAGAGCATGATCCGGACCCGGAAGGCCGCGTTAGCGCAAAGTGCGCCGCGGTTTTCCGAAAAGATCGTGCTTAAGCAAAAAACCTGGAGCGCGATTCGATCTGATCGCGCTCCAGGCCCTATCAGTGAAACCGCGCCACGCCTTGCGCGCCGCGCAGCCGCCACATCGGCGACGACTCCGGCATGTCCGGTTCGGTCATACCCTGGTCGGCGATCGGAGGCGCGCACTCGCTCTGGCTCTGCTGCAAGGCGCGGATGAAATCGGCGAACCAGTGCGTGATCGTATGGGTCTTCAGCTTGTCCATCATCGCTTCATAACGCATGCGCCGCTCGGTCAGCGGCATCGATAGCGCCATCGCGATCACGCGGGCCATGCCGTCGGTATCATGCGGATTGACCAAGAGCGCGGTGTCGAGCTCATTGGCGGCGCCGGCGAATTTCGACAGCACGAGCACGCCGGGATCGGCCGGGTTTTGTGCGGCGACATATTCCTTGGCGACCAGATTCATGCCGTCATGCAGCGGCGTCACCACGCCGACCTGCGCGGTGCGATAGAGGCCGGCGAGCACCGACTGGCTGAATCCCTTGTTGAGATAACGGATCGGCGTCCAGTCCACCTCGCCATGACGACCGTTGACGTCGCTGACCAGACGCGCGACCTCGTTCTGCAGATTGCCATAGGCTTCGATGCCGCCGCGCGAGGGCGTTGCGATCTGCAGCAGCGACACGGTGCGCGCCAGCGTCGGATGCAGCGTCCACATGCGATCGAAGGCATGAATGCGGTTGACGAGGCCCTTGGAATAGTCGAGCCGGTCGACGCCGATCGCGAGCCGCTCGCCGTTCAGGCTGCGCCGCAGCCGCGACACATCCGGATGCGAGATCGCCTTGGCGGCGCCGGTTGCGAATTTCTCCGCATCGATCCCGATCGGAAACACGGCCAGCCGGGTGCGGCCATGGCGCGAGTTGACGACGCCGTCGCGTACCGGCAGCTCGAGATCGTCGCGGACATAGGATAGGAAATTGTCGCAGTCCTGCGTGGTCTGGAAGCCGATGAGATCGTAGGCCAGCATCGCCTCGATCAGTTCGCGATGATGCGGCACGCCCTCGACCACGGCCGCCGCGGGCCATGGCGTATGGAGGAAGAAGCCGATCGGTTCGGTGACCCCTAGCTCGCGCAGCTCGGCGCCCAGCGCGAGGAAATGGTAGTCCTGCACCCAGAATGCGGTGTCCGGCTTGCGGAACCGCATCAATGCGCGCGCCATGAAGGCATTGACTTCACGATAGGAGAGATAATCGCCCTGCGAGGTGCGGATCAGGTCGCTACGCGAATGCAGCGCCGGCCACAGCGCGGAATTCGCAAAGCCTTCGTAATAGCCGCCGTAGTGCGCGGCCGGCAGGTCGAGCATGGCCAACGCGCCACACCCGAGCGCCTCGATTTCGGCGAACGGTTCCTTCTGGAACCCATCGCGCACGCGGCCCGAGGAACCAACCCAAATCGCGCCGGAGTTCTCAACGACCGGCAACAAGGCGGCTGCAAGCCCGCCCGTCATCGGCTCATTGGCTTTACCGCGCGCAACGCGATTTGAAATGACAACGAGATTCACGAGGAGTCCCCTCCTGTTACGGCGTGTCATTTAACTGCCGTTCATCAATATGGTTCCTTTTAGCCTTCCAGCGAATTGAAACCGAAATCGGGCCGGACGGCGGAGGAACCCGGGCGCTTCAACAAAATGAGAGGCTGGTGCAGGAATGCCGCGCTCGAATGTGATGGCGACACAGTGTCGCTGGCCACGCCCTGATCGCGCACGATTTTTCACAACCAAGCGGCACTTACGCCCGGCGATGGGGACAATCGAGCGGCGGGCGCTGCGAAGACATCATGCCGAAAAAAAGAGAACGGGGTGACAATTCGAAGACAAGTCACCGCGCGCTGCCAAATCGGCATCTTGGAACCATGCGAAAACCCGGCACGCGGTCGCTACGGTGCCGGGCTACGCTCGTCGTCCAGAAGATGAGCAAGGAACTCGCGCACATCGCTCGGCGCATCGAAATGTCCGTTGACGCCCTGCGCGCGCCGGCCGACCGAGAAGGATAGGCCATTCAGATCGGGCATGATGGCAAAGACGCTTTCGTCGGTGACATCGTCGCCGATGAAGAGCGGTTTCCGTCCGTTGAATGGCGCGTGCTTCATCAATTCGCGGACACCATTGGCCTTGGTGAAGCCGGCATGCTTAATCTCGAACACGCATTTGCCCGGCAGAACTTCGATCGGCGCCTCCGGCAGATCGGCCCGGATCAGCGAGATCGCCTCGTAGATCGCGCGCTCCGCGTGCGGCGCGAGCCGGTAGTGCAGCGCCAGTGAATAGCCCTTGTCTTCCAGCAATATTCCGGGGCTGAGCCGCGCGATCGCCGCTAACCTGCGCTTCAACTCCTTGTCCATCGGCGGTGCCTGGGCAGCAACCGCCTCGGCGTCCGCGAAGAGCCGCATTTCCGCGCCATGGCCGCCGACGGCCGGAAACTGGTCCGGTGCGAAGATCAAATCGATGTCGTTGAGTGAGCGCCCGCTCACCAGCGCGAGCGCGCCCGAGGTCCGCGCCATCAGGCGATTGAGCGTCTTGGCGAGCCCCGGCGGCACCCAGACTTCGCGCGGCGTCGGCATCAGGTCGAGCAGCGTGCCGTCGATATCGAGCAGGATCGCGGTCTCGCTCAAATGCGGCACCAACGACTGCGGCACCGGTACCTGGTCCGGCGTATCCTGCTCTTCTGGTAGCTCGTCCTGCATTTCAGCCAGATTTTCCATCATGTCATCCTACTCCAAAAAAGCCAGCGGGCGCGCAACCGATTCCAGAGACTTGCGTTCGGCAGCGACGCCGTAGCGCCAGGCGATGGCGGCTGCGACGACCATCAGTACGGAGCCGAGCAGGTAGCCGAAGAACACGCTGCTGCGCGATCCCGTATCGATCAATGCGCCGAACAGCGCAGGACCGACGACGCCGCCGATGCCGGTGCCGATCGCATAGAACAGTGCAATCGCAAGCGCACGCACCTCCAAAGGAAAGGTTTCGCTGACAGTGAGATAGGCCGCGCTTGCGGCCGGCGAAGCAAAGAAGAAGATCACCATCCAGGCAATTGTCTGACCTTGCGCGCTCAGGACACCGATCGAGAACAGATAGCCCGAGAACGCAAGCAGGATGCCTGAGACGCCATAGGTCAGCGCGATCATGGCGCGTCGTCCGAGCGTGTCGAACAGGCGGCCCAAAACCACCGGGCCGATGAAGTTGCCGGCGGCAAAGGGCAGGATGTACCAGCCGACCGCATCGGCGCCGATGCCGTAGAAATCGGTCAGCACCAGCGCGAAGGTGAAGAAGATGGCGTTATAGAAGAACGCCTGCGCGACCATCAGCGTCAGTCCCACCAGCGCACGCGTGCGATAGGAGGAAAACAGCGTGTGCGCTACCTCCTTAAGCGGGGTGTGATCGCGCATCCGCAATCGTATCTTTGCAAAGTCCGGCCGCGCAGAATCTTGGACGTGGCCGAGCACGCTGCGCTCGATCTCGGTGACGATTTTCTCGGCGGCCTCGGGGTGACCGTGGATCATCAGCCAGCGCGGGCTTTCCGGGATCCACATCCGCATCACCAGCACGATGAGGCCAAGGCCGGCGCCAATGAGATAAGCCAGCCGCCAGCCGAGGTCGGGTTCGAGCAGCGCGGGATCGAGCAGGATGATGGCGCTGCTTGCGCCGAGCGCCGCGCCGATCCAGAAACTGCCGTTGATCACAAGATCGGTCCAGCCGCGGTAGCGCGCCGGCACCAGCTCCTGGATCGTGGAGTTGATCGCGGTGTACTCGCCGCCGATGCCCGCGCCGGTGAGAAAGCGAAACAGCGTGTAAACCACGACGCTCCAGGACAGCGCGGTCGCGGCGGTCGCGGTAAGATAGAGCGCAAGCGTGATGAAGAACAGTTTTCGGCGCCCGATCCGGTCGGTCAGCCAACCGAAGCCGAGCGCGCCAAGCACGGCGCCCGCGAGATAACCGCTGTTGGCGATACCGATGTCGAAATTGGAAAATTGCAGATGCGGGCTTTGCTTCAGGGCGCCGGATAGGGCGCCGGCCAGGGTCACTTCCAACCCGTCCAAAATCCAGGTGATGCCGAGCGCGAGTACGACACGGGTGTGAAAACCGCTCCAGGTGAGATGATCGAGACGCGAGGGGATATTGGTCTCGATGATACGATCATCGCGGGCCGGCGCGGCGGCGCAGACGGTGGCGCCATGGTTGATGGCCGGACTCTGCTGCAACTCCATCGGATGGTACCAGTGCCAAACCCTCTCGCGGGCCTGCGCCCCCGAGTTTTTCGTGAAGGACCTCATGCGCCATCGCGGCAAAGACACTGCCCGCAGCGGTGCGACAACGCCGCATGCGGCACGTTGGTTCCGAACGGAACCGATCGGCGAGGCGCCGGTTTCACGGGGATGCCTCACAGGAAGCTCTTGGAGTTGACCGATGGCGACACGCAGCAAGGCAACTTCGCGCAAGACCTCCCGGAAAGCATCGACGGCCCGCGCCAGCGCGACGCGCAAACAAGGTGCGGCACGCAAAAGGCCGACGGCCAAGCGCACCACAAAGCGCTGGTCTCAGCGCGTCACCCGCGAAAGCAACGCGCTCGATTTGGAGCACGGCGTCTTCAAGCAGACCAGCGCCAGGAAGATTGCCGCCTCGCTGAAGCGCTCGGCGGAATCCAGCCGTCGCCGCAAGTCCAGCGCCTACCGCTCAGCGCTGTCGATGCTGACGTTCTATATCAACCGCGCCGGCAAGAACTTGCCGAAGACAGAGCGCGCGCGACTGGAACGGGCGAAGGACGAGCTGAAGCGCGAGTTTGGCAGGGAGTGATGTTGGCCAGAATCTCCGTCGTCCCGGGCGAGCGAGCAAAGCGAGCTTGACCCGGGACCCATAACCACTGGCGTGCCTTGTTGACCACGCAGGGGCGACGAATTACCGCGACAACATCCGCCTGTGGTTATGGGTCCTGGCTTACGCCACGACGACGGCGGAGGTTGAGACCTTCACAGCGCACTCTACGCCGCCCGGATATTCGCCATGAAGCGGTCGAGTTCGGCGCGCAGGCGGGCGCTTTCGCCTGACAGGGTCTTGGCCGAGCTCAGCACCTGTTCGGAGGCGGAGCCGGTTTCGGTGGCGCCCTGGTTGACCCTCACGATATTGGCGGCGGCGTCCTGCGTGCCCGAGGCGACGTTCTGCACGTTGCGGGCGATTTCCTGCGTCGCGGCGCCCTGCTGTTCGACCGCGCCCGCGATCGAGGATGCGATGCTGGAGATCTGAGCAATCGTCGCGCCGATCTCCTTGATCGCGGCCACCGATTCTTCCGTCGCCTGCTGCATGCCGGAAATGTGGTTGGAGATCTCGTCGGTCGCCTTTGCGGTCTGGCTCGCCAGCGACTTCACCTCGGAGGCGACCACCGCAAACCCGCGTCCGGCATCGCCGGCACGCGCGGCTTCGATGGTGGCGTTGAGCGCGAGCAGATTGGTCTGCTCGGCAATCGCGGTGATGAGCTTGACGACGTCGCCGATCTGCTGCGCCGCGCGCGACAATTTGCTGATGCGCTCGTCGGTCTGCTGCGCCTGCACGACCGCGGATTCCGCGATCTTGTTGGACTCGCGCACGCGCCGGCCGATCTCATCGACCGAGGTCGAGAGCTCTTCGGTCGCGGAGGCCACCGATTGAATGTTGCTCGCCGCCTCTTCCGAGGCGCCGGTCACCTGGCTCGACAAGCTTTGCGTGGTTTCGGCCGTCCGCGTCAGGAGGCCGGCGGCTTGTTCGAGCTGCGAGGCCGACGTCGACACGTTGGACACGATCGAGCCGACCGCCGCTTCGAATTGATCGGCGAAGTGGATCAGCTCGGCGCGCCGCGCCGCGCCGGCCGCCTTGCTCTGCTCCTCATGCACGGCCGCATCGCGCTCGGCCTTGGCGATCGCCTGCAGCTTGAACTCCTCCACCGCGGCGGCCATCTCGCCGAGTTCGTCGGTGCGCCCAAGTCCGGGCAGCACGACGTCGAAATTGCCGCCGGCGAGCTCGCGCATCGCCTGGCACATCGCGATCATCGGCCGCGAGATGCCGCGGCCCAGCAACAGCGCGAGCAAGCCGCCGAGCAAGAAGCCGCCCGCCGCGAGCATGATGATGAGCTGCTCGGTTTGCCCGACGATGCCATCGGTGCCGGTTTCGATCCGCCGCTGCTCGGAGACAAGGTCATCCTTCATGGCGCTCGCGCCCTGGCTGATCGCACCGGCCGAACCGGTCATCTCCTTGACGAGCTCGTCGACCGCCTTGGTGTTGTCGACGAGCTTCATGAGCGCATCACGGTATTCAGCAAGGAGAGCCTTGGCCTGCTTGATCCCGCCGGCGACGTTCTCGTTGCCGCCGGCATCCACGGCATTCATCGTGCTCTCGACGAATTTCAGCCGCGCCAGCGCGCTGCTCGCGACCGTCCGATCGGAATTGATGACGAAGTTATTGGCGAGCGCGACCGCCGTCTGGAGCTGCGTGCTGACCTGCTTGACGCCCATCTCCACCGCCCCGAGCTGCTCTTCCGACGCGTTGCTGGCGATGTCGTCAAGCTTGTAACGCAACATATTGCCGCTGCGGTTGAGCTGGTTCTGCGTCAGCAGCGCGCTCTCACGCTTGAGCTTCAGGACATCGGCAAAAATCTGCGAGAAATGCTTGAACTCGGCGGCGAGCTTGTTCAGTCCATCTCGCCGCGCCGACTTGCTCGTGCTGTTCAGCGCCTGATCGATCGCAGCCTTCAAGCTTGCTTCCGCCGCCAGCGCCGCGTTGGCGTCGTCCTCCTTGCCGGTCACGACGTAGTATTTGGCCAGCGAGCGGTACGAGATCAGCGCGCCGTCGATGTTGCGCGCCAGATCCGCCTCGGACACGCTATCACGATAGGCTGCAACGGCGGCGGATACACGTTCAAAGCCGAGATAGGCGATGCCGAGGCTGACGGTCGAGATCAGCAGCACCGCCGCAAAGCCGAGCAGGACTTTGCCGCGGAATCGCAAGGTGAAGAATTTCGGGAGATGCCATTTCGTACCCTCAGCCCCAGACATTCCGACCTCACGCGTATTCCCAAATCAAAACAATCAAACAGCGCGGACCGGGACACGACAGCGCCCGATCGTATCCCGTACAACTACGGCACAATTCATAAAAGCCGGTAAATTCAGACCGTCACGGCGAGACCGAAGCGCGATCTGCAATCCGAAGTGGCGGCTCCGGCACAATGACCCGGCTGGATGGCGGGGCCGCAATCCTCTTGATCTGCTCCAGATTGAGATAAAGTTCTCTTTTTGTTCAGGCCCGAGAACGAGAGGAGCATCGCTATGGTTACCGATGTCGGGTGGTCGGAATGCGGTGGACGAGACCGTATCGCTGCACGAGCGCCACCTCAAGCCTGGAGTAGTCGGCGAAGATCGGCTTTCGCATCTCACCGATGACCATGACAACAACGTCTGGCTCTCCGGGGAGCACGAAGGACCACGGCTAAAGCCACTGCGCAGGGAAGCCGGGCGTGATTGCGGCTGCACCTGTGGTCAACGCGCGGTGCATTTCTCCTGTGCCATGGGTGCCGGCGGCGGGCACTCGACCTTCCCTGCGCCCGCTTATTTCCGGAGGGAGCCGATGTCCTGGCGAGGCTCGGGCACATTGCGTCGCAAGAAGGCGAGGACGCGAAAGCCAGGACCCATAACCACAGGCCTTCGTTCGCGCGAAGGTCGTCTGCCGGCGTGGGCCCCTTGATGGACTCCGCGGCACCGCGATGGGCGCAAGCGCTCGCGCCAAGGTCCCGCCTTTCGCCGGCACGACGAATGTAAGGCGTGGCATTCAGCGGACCAGTTGCATGCACGCGTCCTCGCGTGACCCTTCGATGACCCTCGCGACGAAAATCGCAGTTGCAAAGTCTTTGAGCCCCTGTCTCTAATTAGACCAATTCAAAATCAACGGGAGGCTCGACGTGTCGACAGTCAAATTGACAGTAAATGGCAGGGCGGTTTCGGTCGATTGCGAAGACCGCACGCTTCTTGTCCATCTATTGCGCGATCATCTCAACCTGACCGGAACCCATGTCGGCTGCGACACCAGCCAATGCGGAGCCTGCGTCGTGCATATCGACGGCCGCGCCGTGAAATCCTGCACGACCCTGGCAGGACAGGCCGATGGCGCCAACGTCACCACCATCGAAGGCATCGCCAAGGGCGACCAGCTTCATCCGATGCAGGAGGCATTTCGCGACAATCATGGGCTGCAGTGCGGCTTCTGTACGCCCGGTATGATCATGTCGGCGATCGACATCGTGAACCGGCATAGCGGCAATCTCGACGAGACAACGGTCCGCCACGAACTCGAAGGCAATATCTGCCGTTGCACGGGCTACCACAATATCGTCAAAGCGGTGCTGGATGCGGCCGGACGCATGAAGGTCGCGCAAGCCGCTGAATAGCGAACGCTCGCAGCGGCTTTCATCATTCGAAACAAGAGCGGCGCGCTTCGAGGGAAGCAGCGGCCAGCCAAACTCCGGGAGGGAGGATACAACAATGGGTATTGAAGGCATCGGCGCCAGCGTGGTGCGCAAGGAAGACAAGCGCTTCATCACCGGCAAGGGCCGCTATGTCGACGACATCAAGCTTGTCGGCACGAGCTATGCTCATTTCATCCGTAGCCCGCATGCGCATGCGAAGGTCAAAGGCATCGATGCCTCGGCGGCGCTGAAGATGCCCGGCGTGCTCGCGGTGCTGAACGGCAAGGAACTGGTCGACGACAAGATCGGCAACCTGATCTGCGGCTGGGCGATTACCTCGAAAGACGGCTCGCCGATGAAGATGGGCGCGTGGCCGGCAATGGCGCCGGAGACGGTGCGCTTTGTCGGACAGGCGGTCGCGGTCGTGATCGCCGAGACCAAGAACCAGGCGCGTGATGCCGCGGAAGCCGTGGTGGTCGATTACGAAGAGCTTCCGGCTGTGCCGGACGTTCATGCGGCGATCAAACCGGGCGCGCCGCAGTTGCACCCCGAGGCACCCGGCAACATCGTCTATGACTGGGTGCTCGGCGACGAGAACGCGGTCAAGGATGCCTTTGCGAAGGCCGCCAATGTGGTGAGTCTCGAGCTCACCAACAACCGGTTAGTGCCGAACGCCATGGAGCCGCGCGCCGCGATTGCGAATTACGACGCTGCGGAAGAGCACTTTACGCTCTACACCACCTCTCAGAATCCGCATGTCGCACGCCTTGTGCTGTCGGCGTTCTACAACATCGCGCCCGAGAACAAGCTGCGGGTGATCGCCCCGGATGTCGGCGGCGGTTTCGGCTCGAAGATCTACATTTATCCCGAGGAGATGGTCTGCCTGTGGGCCTCCAAGAAGGTCGGCCGGCCGATCAAATGGGCAGCGGACCGCTCGGAATCCTTCCTCACCGACGCGCATGGCCGCGATCACGTGACCAAGGCGGAGATGGCCTTCGACAAGGACAACAAGATCCTGGGGCTGCGGGTGAAGACCCACGCCAATTTCGGCGCCTATATGTCGCTGTTTTCGTCGTCCGTGCCGACCTATCTCTACGCGACGCTGTTGTCCGGCCAGTACGTGATCCCGGCGATCCATGCCGAGGTGATCGGCGTCTACACCAACACCACGCCGGTCGATGCCTATCGCGGCGCGGGCCGGCCCGAGGCGAGCTATCTGGTCGAGCGGATGATGGAAACCGCGGCGCGGCAATTGAAGGTCGATCCGACCGAGCTGCGGACGAAGAATTTCATCCGACAATTCCCGTATCAGACGCCGGTGATCATGACCTATGACACCGGCGACTTCGTCGCCTCGCTCGAGGCCGCGAAGAAGGCGATCGACTATGAGGGCTTTCCGGCGCGGAAGGAGCAGGCCAGGAAGAACGGCAAGCTCCGAGGCATCGGCATCTCCTGCTACATCGAAGCCTGCGGCATTGCCCCCTCAAAAGCGGTCGGCAGCCTGGGTGCCGGCGTCGGCTTGTGGGAATCGGCCGAGGTACGCGTCAACCCGGTCGGCACGATCGAGGTCCTCACGGGCTCGCACAGCCACGGCCAGGGCCACGAGACGAGCTTCTGCCAACTCGTCGCGGACCGGCTCGGCATCGGCATCGATCAGGTCTCGATCGTGCATGGCGACACCGACAAGGTGCAGTTCGGCATGGGCACCTACGGCTCGCGCTCGGCGGCCGTGGGCCTGACGGCGATCCTGAAGGCGATGGAGAAGGTCGAGGCCAAGGCGAAAAAGATCGCGGCGCATGCGCTGGAGGCGTCCGAAGGCGACATCGTCATCGAGAACGGCGAGTTCAAGGTCGCCGGCACCGACAAGAAGATTGCATTCCCGATGGTCGCGCTCGCGGCCTATACCGCGCACAATCTGCCCGACGGCATGGAGCCCGGTCTGAAGGAGACGGCGTTCTATGACCCCACCAACTTCACCTTCCCGGCCGGGGCCTATATCTGCGAGGTCGAGGTCGATGAAGCCACCGGCAAGACGTCGTTCGTCAACTTCGTTGCGGCCGATGATTTCGGGCGACTCATCAACCCGATGATCGTCGAAGGCCAGGTGCATGGCGGGCTCGCGCAAGGCATCGGCCAGGCGCTGCTGGAGGGCGCGGTCTATGACAGCAACGGCCAGCTCGTGACTGCGTCCTTCATGGATTACACCATGCCGCGCGCCGACGACCTGCCGTCGTTCAAGCTGTCGCACACCACGACGCTGTGCCCCGGCAATCCGCTCGGCGTCAAGGGCTGCGGTGAGGCCGGCGCAATCGGCGCCTCCGCCGCCGTGATCAACGCCATCACGGACGCGATCGGCGACAACAAGCTGGAAATGCCGGCAACCCCGGACCGCGTCTGGCACGCGATCCATGGCAAGGCCGCTTAGGAAGCCATCGTCATTCCGGGGCGCTCGCAAAGCGAGCGAACCCGGAATTTGGAGCCAAGGATTAAACCTCGGGATTCCGAACTCTGCTCCTACCGGCGCACCTCGGAACGACCGAGAAAAAATTTCAGGGAGCACCCCATGTATCAAACAACCTATCACCGCGCCTCCTCGATCGACGAAGCCGCCGCGCTCTTTGCCAAGGGCAAGGAGGCAAAATATCTCGCCGGCGGCCATACGCTGATCCCCGTGATGAAGCAGCGCCTCGCCGCGCCCTCCGATGTCATCGACCTCGGCAGGATCAAGGAGCTCTACGGCATCGAGGTGTCGGCCGATGCGGTCACCATCAAGGCCGCAACGCCGCATCAGGATGTGGCGATCTCGACCGATGTGCAAAAGGCGATCCCCGCGCTGGCCTATCTGGCGTCCACGATCGGCGATCCCGCCGTGCGCCATCGCGGCACCATCGGCGGCTCGCTCGCCAATAATGACCCGGCGGCGGATTATCCGGCGGCGGTGCTGGCGCTGGGCGCGACCATCAAGACCAACAAGCGCACGATCGCGGCCGATGACTTCTTCCAGGGCCTGTTCTCAACGGCGCTGGAGGACGGCGAGATCATCACCGCGGTGTCATTCCCGATTCCGGCCAAGGCGGGCTATGCGAAATTCCCCCATCCCGCCTCGCGCTTTGCGCTGACCGGGGTGTTCGTGGCGCAGACCAAGGCGGGTGATGTCCGCGTCGCCGCCACCGGCGCGTCCCAGGATGGCGTGATGCGTCTGGGTACGATCGAATCGGCGCTAAAGGGCAACTGGTCGGCCAGCGCGCTCGACGGCATCACGATCCCCCCGAGCGGTTTGATCAGCGACATTCACGGCGCTGCGGATTATCGCGCGCATCTGATCAAGGTGATGGCGCAGCGCGCCGTGACGGCCGCGGGCTGACAGCATCTAAACGCAACACGAGAGTGCGGCGCGCATGCCATTGCGCGCCGCAACAATTTCAAGAGGCATTCCAGTCGAAAGATGCTTGCGGGCACGTGCTCAAGGCGAGACAATCACGATCGGAAACGCTGACAGCACAAATCAAATCGGAAAAATAACGTGCTTGATAAATCCGCCCCGCAAGCTGGCGTCCGTGCCTCCGGACCCCTGGCCGGCTACCGCATCGTCGAATTCGCCGGCATCGGCCCCGGTCCTTTCGCCTGCATGATGCTCGCCGACATGGGCGCCGAGGTCGTCACCCTCGATCGCATCGGCGCGAAGAAGACTATGAAATCTGTCGCGGGCCGCGGCCGCAAGCTCATCGAGCTCGACTTGAAGGACAAACAAGCGGTCGCGCAGGTGCTCGATCTGCTCGCGGGCGCGGACGCGCTGATTGAGGGTTTTCGTCCCGGCGTGATGGAGCGGCTTGGGCTCGGGCCGGACGTCGTGCTCGCGCGCAACCCGAAACTGGTTTACGGCCGCATGACCGGCTGGGGCCAGGACGGTCCGCTGGCGCAAGCCGCCGGCCATGACATCAATTACATCTCGCTGACCGGCGCGCTTGCCGCGATCGGACCCAAGGACAGGCCGATGCCCCCGCTCAACCTGGTCGGCGATTTCGGCGGCGGTGCGCTCTACCTCGTGGTTGGCGTACTTGCGGCCCTGTTGGAGGCGTCGAAATCGGGCAAGGGCCAAGTGGTGGACGCGGCGATGGTCGATGGCGCCGCGTCGCTGATGTCGATGTTCTTCGATCTGACCGCGATAGGGCGCTGGGTCGACGGCCGCGAGAACAATTGGCTCGATGGTGGCGCGCACTTCTACGGGACTTACGAATGCGCCTGCGGCCATTTCATCTCGGTCGGCTCGATCGAGCCGCAGTTTTACGCGCTGTTGCGCGAGCACGCCGGCCTGACCGACGCCGCGTTCGACGCGCAGATGGACCGCAATGCCTGGCCGGCACTGAAGGAAAAGCTTGCGCAAGTGTTCAAGACCAAGACGCGCGACGAATGGTGCCGGATCATGGAAGGCACCGACATCTGCTTCGCGCCGGTGCTGACCATGGCGGAAGCGCCAAAGCACCCGCACATGGCGGCGCGGAAGATCTTTGTCGAGCGCCACGGCGTCACCCAGCCCGCCCCCGCCCCGCGCTTCTCGCGCACGCCGTCAGCCATTCGCGATCCGGAGAAGGTGGAGATTGGGGAGTTGGTGAGCGCGTGGAAGGCATAACGTCATTCCGGGACGATGCGAAGCATCGGACCCGGATCTCGGGGTTGCGGCGGGAGATTCCGGGTTCGCGCTAGCGCGCGCCCCGGAATGACAGAGTTCACGCCGCGTGCTCGACCTTCAGCACGCCGCGGCGGATCTGATCCTCCTCGATCGATTCGAACAGGGCCTTGAAGTTGCCCTCGCCGAAACCATCATCTCCCTTGCGCTGGATGAACTCGAAGAAGATCGGCCCGATCGCGTTGGCGGAGAAGATTTGCAGGAGCACCTTGGTTTGCCCGCCATCGACGACGCCTTCGCCGTCGATCAGAATGCCGTTCTTCCTAAGCCGCACGATGTCCTCGCCGTGCCTCGACAGGCGGGTGTCGACCTTCTCGAAATAGGTGTCGGGCGGCGACGGCATGAAAGGCAGGCCCGCCGCGCGCAGGCTCTCGACCGTCTGATAGATGTCGCGGCAGCCACAGGCGATGTGCTGGATGCCCTCGCCGCGGTAGATTTTCAGATATTCCTCGATCTGCCCGGAATCGCCGGCGTCCTCATTGATGGGAATGCGGATCTTGCCGTCGGGGCTGGTCAGCGCCCGCGAGAACAGGCCCGACACGCGGCCCTCGATGTCGAAGAAGCGGATCTGGCGGAAGTTGAACAGCTTTTCGTAGAACCCAGCCCACACATCCATCCGGCCGCGATGCACATTGTGCGTGAGGTGATCGATATAGTAGAGCCCTGCCCCTTGCGGTTTCGGATCACCCGCACCGAGCCATTCGAACTCTGCATCATAGGCCGAGCCTTTGGCGCCGTAGCGATCGACCAGATAGAGCAGGCTGCCGCCGATGCCCTTGAGCGCGGGGACGTCGAGCACCTTCTGCGCGGATGAGGCGTCGGCCGGCTCGGCACCGAGCGCGATCGCGCGCTCGAAAGCCTTCTGCGCGTCGACCACGCGAAATGCCATCGACGGCGCGCAGGGCCCATGCGCCGCGACGAAATTGGAGCCGTGGCTGCCCGGCTCCTCGTTGACGAGGTAGTTCACGTCGCCCTGGCGGTAGACCGTGATCTTCTTTGTCTTGTGGCGCGCGACCGGCGCAAAGCCCATCAGCTCGAACAGCGCATGCAGCGCGCCCCCATCGGGATGGGCATATTCGACGAACTCAAACCCATCCGTGCCCATCGGATTCTCAGTGCTGATCGTGGCCGGCGGCGCATCGTGCGGAAACGGACCCATGGCGATTCTCCCTTGCTTCAGCCTGGAATACTCGCTCGTCGGGGTCGCAATTGGCGTGCAAATGAGTTGCGTTTTGGCGCGATCATGCACAATCTGTGCACCCATTGTGGATTTCGCGCATGATTTCGCTCGACGCTTTCGACCTCAAGATCCTGGGCGCGCTGCAGGACGACGGCCGGCTGACCAACCAGGAACTCGCGGAGATCGTCGGACTGTCGGCCTCGCAATGCTCGCGCCGGCGGATGCGGCTCGAGGAGGAGAAGGTGATTGCGGGTTACCGCGCCGAACTCGCGAGCGAAGCGCTCGGCTTCGGCGTCATCGCCTTCATCCAGATTACGCTTGCCACCCACTCGCCCGACAACGCCAAGAAGTTCCGCGCCCTGGTCAATCGGATCGACGACATTCAGGAAGCCTATTCGCTGACCGGAGATGCCGATTATGTGCTGAAGGCCGTGCTGCGCGATCTGAAGAGCCTGTCCGATATTGTCAACAACGTGCTGATGCCACACCCGAGCGTGGCACATGTGCGCTCCTCGATCGTGCTCGACCGGCTGAAGGAGAGTGGAAAGTTGCCGCTGCGGGGACCATGACATCGCGCCTCTCGGCCGTCATTCCGCCGGCACAATCGTCCCCTCGACCTCGCCGAAGCCGACCCGATAGCCGTCGCCCTCGCACCAGCCGCGAATGACGAGCGAGTCGCCATCTTCCAGGAACGAGCGCTTGATGCCGCCTTCGAGCTCGACCGGCTCGGCGCCGTTCCAGCTTATCTCGATCAGGCTGCCGCGCTGGTGCTTTTCCGGACCCGAGATGGTGCCGCTGCCGAGGAGATCGCCGACGCTCATGGCGCAGCCACTGGAGGCATGGTGCATCAGTTGCTGCACCGAGGACCAATACATGTATTTGAAATTGGTGCGGCAAATCGTTTGCGGCTCATCCATCGCGCCCGCGCGCACGGCGACATCGAGGGCGAGATCGTAATTGTTCGGCTGGCTCTGGCGCAGGTAAGGCAACGGCGTCGGATCTTGTGCCGGTCCCTGCAAGCGGAACGGCTCCAGCGCTTCGCGCGTCACCACCCAGGGACTGATCGAAGTTGCAAAGGCCTTGGCCTGAAACGGGCCGAGCGGCACATATTCCCATTGCTGGATGTCGCGTGCGCTCCAGTCGTTGAGCAGCACAAAGCCGAAGATCATGTCTTGCGCGCGCGCTTCGTCGATCATCTCGCCGATCGGCGACGGCTGGCCGATGACGACACCCATTTCCAGCTCGAAGTCGAGCCGCTTGCACGGGCCGAAGCTGGGCGCCTCGACGTTCGGCGGCTTCAATTGGCCGCGCGGGCGGCGAACCTTCGTGCCGCTCACCACCACCGTAGAGGCGCGACCGTTATAGCCGATCGGCATGTGCAGCCAGTTCGGCTGCAGCGCGTTGTCCTTGCCGCGAAACATGATGCCGATATTGGTGGCGTGCTCTTTCGAGGAATAGAAATCGGTGTAGCCGGCGACCGCAACCGGCAGATGCAGTTTCACCTCGGTCATCGGCACCAGCGCCCGGCTGCGCAGGTCCTTGTTGTCGCGAAGCTGCGGATTGTCGTGACGCAGCAGCTCGCTGATGCGTGCCCGCGTCGTCGACCAGACCTTCGGTCCGAGTGCCATGAAAGCGTTGATCGAGCCTTGTGCGAACACGCCAAAGGCGGGCGAGAGATCGAGCAGCCCCTCCTTCTCCAGCACCGCGAGGTCCAGGACGTAATCGCCGATCGCCACACCGACCCGCGGAGCGGGATAGGCCGCTGTCGAGAACACGCCATACGGCAGGTTCTGGATCGGAAAGTCCGACGTCGGGTCCACTGGAATGAAGGAGCGGAGTCTGGGGTCGTTGGGGTAGGACAACTTATTCCTCCGATGTCGACGCCGTCATGGCCGGGCTTGTCCCGGCCATCCACGAACGCCCTTTGCTTGAAGAGGTGGATGCCCGGGACAAGCCCGGGCATGGCGCGGCGTCTGGCGAACCACTTACGGCTTACCCGGGTCGAACCGCTTTTCCAGGCCCTTCCAGCATTCGGCGTAATCCTCCTGCAGCGTCCCCGACCTCGCCGCGTATTCGGTGACACGTTGCGGAAAGCGCGTCTCGAACATGAACGCCATGGTGCCCGTGAGCTTGACCGGCTTGAGCTCGGCGTTGCTGGCGTGATCGAAGGCCTCGCGATCGGGGCCATGGGGCAGCATGCAATTGTGCAGGCTGATGCCTCCAGGCACGAAGCCTTGCGGCTTGGCGTCGTAGACGCCGTAGATCAGCCCCATGAACTCCGACATGATGTTCATGTGATACCAGGGCGGGCGGAAGGTGTTTTCCGCGACCATCCAGCGCTCCGGGAAGATCACGAAATCGATATTCGCGGTGCCCGCGGTCTCCGAAGGCGAGGTCAGCACCGTGAAGATCGAGGGGTCGGGGTGGTCGAAGGCGAT
The DNA here is from genome assembly GCF_045571435.1 of Bradyrhizobium sp. STM 3562. NCBI lineage: Bacteria > Pseudomonadati > Pseudomonadota > Alphaproteobacteria > Hyphomicrobiales > Nitrobacteraceae > Bradyrhizobium > Bradyrhizobium sp. STM 3562. The sequence goes on along the minus strand of NZ_CP120694.1, from coordinate 476,752 downwards.
CGCGCCGACCGGAGCGAAGGTGCGCAGATCATATTTATACGGCGCATAATTGCCGTGCCAGGCCACCACATCGATCGGCGAATGCGGCAGCGTCGTCTTCCACAGCGAGCCGCCCCATTTCACGTAGAGCTCGGTCGGGGTGTCCTTGTCTTCATAGGCGGCAACGGGCGTCAGGAAGTCACGCGCATTGGCGAGGCAATTGGCGCCGATCGGCCCGCGTTCCGGCAGCGTAAAAGCGCCGCCATAGTTCTCGCAGAGATAGCCGCGCGCCGGTCCCGCAGGAATCTCGATCCGGAATTTCACGCCGCGCGGGATTACCGCAATCTCGCCGGGCTCGATATCGATGCGGCCGAATTCGGTGATGAAGCGCAAATTACCTTGCTGCGCGACGAACAGCATCTCGCCATCGGCATTGTAGAAGTGCTGATCGACCATCGATTTGGTGATGATGTAGACATGCGCGGCCATGCCGGCTTGCGTGTTGGCGTCGCCGGCGGTGGTCATCGTGTGGACGCCCTGCAGGAACGTCATCTCCTGCGTCGGGATCGGCGTCGGCCCCCAGCGCAACTGCGCGATCGGCATCTCATATTCATGGCAGGGCGCCGTGCGCCACAGCCCGGCACCGACTTTGGTGAAGCGCCCGGAATGTTTGACCGAGGGGCGGATGCGATAGAGCCAGGAGCGTTCGTTGGTCCCGCGCGGCGCGGTGAACGGCGATCCGGATAGCTGTTCGGCATAGAGCCCATAGGCGCAGCGCTGCGGCGAGTTACGGCCGATCGGAAGCGCGCCCGGCAGCGACTCCGTCTCGAAACTGTTGCCGAAGCCGGACATGTAGCCCGGCGTGACGTGAACGGAGCTCTGGGTGACTTTCTCAGGCGAGGTGTTGATGTTCATATCATCCTCCTTGCAGGGCAGCCCACATTTCGCGATCGCGCTCGGCGGTCCAGATCACGGGATCGTCGATCCCGGAGGCCTCGTCGAACGCGCGTGAGACGTTGAAGGGCAGGCAATGTTCGTAGATCGCGAAGCTCGAGAATTTCGGGTCCATAACGTCGCGCGTCGCCGCCATTGTGTCCTTGAGGCTGCGGCCCTTCGCAACCGACTGCTCGGCCGCGCCATAGAGCGTCGTGACGAAATCGCGCGTCATCGCGATCGCTTCGCGCGTGGTGGAAAGGCCCTTCAGCGCATCACCGCGACCCGGCGCGATCGCCTTGGGATTGAACGCGCGAATCTCGTTCAGCGTCGCCGGCCATTCGCGCAAATGCGCGTCGCCACAATAGCAGGCGGAGTGATATTCGATCAGGTCGCCGGAAAACATCACTTCGGCATCCGGTACCCAGGCGACGATATCGCCCGAGGTGTGGCCGGCGCCCAATTGCATCAGCCGCACCTCGCGTTTGCCGAGATAGATCGACATCTCGCCTTCGAAGGTCAGCGTCGGCCAGGTCAGGCCGGGAATGCTCTGCGCATCCTGGAACAGCCGCGGGAAACGGCCGTATTCGGAGTCCCAATCCTGTTTGCCGCGCTCCTCGATCAGGCGGTAAGTCTCCTGCGAGGCGACGATACCTTGCGCGTGATAGGCGGAAGCGCCGAGCACGCGCACCGCGTGATAGTGCGACAAAACCACATATTTGATCGGCTTGTCGGTGACGGCGCGCACACGCTCGATCACCTTGTTTGCCATCGCCGGCGTCGCCTGCGCGTCGAACACGATGCAGCCATCGTCGCCGACGATGACGGCGGAGTTTGGATCGCCCTCGGCGGTGAAGGCATAGAGATCGGGACCGATTTCCGAAAAGGTGATCTTCTTCTCGCCAAGGTCCGTGGTGGATGCGAAGCCCTTCGCCATCGTCTGATGTCCTTATGAGGTTATTGTTGTTGCTGTTGCTGCTGTTGTTGTGCGTCGATCACCCGCCGCTTGGCGAGCGCGATCGCCTCGTGCAAGACGTCGATGTCGCCGATGTGATTGGCAAGGATCAGCACCAGCGCCGCATCGAAATCCGCGCTTTGTTCGTCGCTCAAGCCGCGATGCGCTTCGACGATGGCGCGGAACGCATCATCCGGCCTTGCGAAGTTGGAAGCGGTCGAGAGCGCCATCTTCGAAAACCTCAGTTGAGTCCGGCGGCACGTGCCAGCGCCGCCTCGAGGGCCGGCCGGGTCGGATGCCGGAAGCGCGCGGCGATATAGCCGTCCGGGCGCAGCAGATACGTCGTTCCCGGTTCGGCATCGTAGCGGGCCGCAGCCAGGTTTTCGCAATCCGCAAGAGCGCCCTCGCCGCCGATCCGGACTGCGCCCAGCCCTTCCGGCGCCTCGACAGCGCTGCCGTTGCCAAACGCGAGCAGCGTGAAGCGCGTTCCCTGATCGATGAACGCATCGGTGAGAAAGCGCCTGCGGCCGTCCCGTGTTGCGACCGGCGCATCGGCCATCGACGTGCCGGGCCGCGGACCACCGCGCCAGCTCTCCTGATCCGGCGTCGACAGCGGCGAATCGTAAATGGTCGGCACCGAGAGCCGGCCGCCATTGACCATGCGCTTGGCGAACTCGGTCTCTTTTGCCAGCGCCAGCACCGCCTTGCGCAGCCGCGCCTCCTGCGCGGTGTTGGGCGCCATGAAATCGGTCGAGCGGGTGGACTCGCGGATATTTTCGTCCGCGGCCGCACTGCGCTCGACGTGATAGCTCTCGAGCAGGCCTTCGGGAGAAAGCTTGCGCAGCACGCGATCGAGCTTCCAGGCGAGGTTTTCCGCATCCTCCAGGCCCGAATTGGCGCCGCGCGCCCCGAACGGCGACACCTGGTGTGCGGCATCGCCGGCAAAGATCACGCGGCCATGGATGAATTTGTCCATCCGCCGGCACTGGAATTTATACAGCGAGATCCATTCGAACTCGAACTGGTCGTGGCCGAGCATGCGCGTGATGCGCGGCCGCACATTCTCCGGCCGTTTCTCAGCAACGGAATCGGCATCGGGACGAAGTTGCAGGTCGATGCGCCAGACGTCGTCCGGCTGCTTATGCAACAGCGCCGAGCGGCCGGCATGGAACGGCGGATCGAACCAGAACCAACGCTCGGTCGGGAACGCCGCCGTCATCTTGACGTCGGCGATCAGGAACTGGTCCTCAAACACCTGACCTGAAAATTCCGCGCCCACCATTTGCCGCAGCGAAGAGCGGGCGCCATCGCAGGCAATGACATAGGCCGCGAGCAGCCGGTAGGGGCCTTCGGGCGTCGCGATCGTCAGCACGACACCGTCATTGCGCTGCTCGAGGGCCGTCACCTTGTTGCGCCAGCGCAGAGAGATGGCAGGCAGTTGCTCGACGCGATCGACGAGATAGGCCTCGGCATAAAATTGCTGCAGGTTGATGAAGGCGGGACGCTTGTGCCCCTGCTCCGGCAGCAGGTTGAATTCATAGAGCTGAGAATCGCCGTGAAAGATTCGTCCTACGCTCCACACCACGCCCTTCTCGACCATGCGGTCGCCGACACCGAGCCGGTCCCAATATTCCAGCGAGCGCTTCGAGAAGCAGATCGCGCGCGATCCCTCGCCGATGCGGTCGGCGTCGTCGAGCAGCACCACCTTGTGGCCACGCTGCGCCAGATCGATCGCAAGCGACAGCCCGATGGGCCCGGCACCGACGACGACCACGGCATGCTCGGCAAGATCGCCGCCGGCACGATCCTGATCGGCATGGCGGTGATAGCCGAACTGGGTCTTCGCCGGAAGCTTGGCCTCGATCTTGGTCCGGCCATCGGCCTGCGCCATGCCTTCGAACCTCCCCGAAATCTGAACCGACCATCTTGCAAAATGGTTTCACTTGCAACTATCTTAGCCGGGCGCATTCGGCCGTCAACTCAAATTGGAGCAATTTTTTGCCGAGGACCTTGTTGCTAAGCGAGGCGGACGCCAATCCGCGCGAGGAAGGCGCCTCCAAACGAAACGCCCGGCTCGACCTCTTCAAGTTCGTGCCGTTCCGCCTCAACCGCCTCGCGGCCGAAGTCAGCCTTGCGCTGTCGAACGAGTATCAAGCGCGCTATGGGCTCGACATTCCGGAATGGCGGGTGCTGGCGACGCTCGGCTTCCGCAAGGATCCATGCAGCGCGCAATACATTTCGCATTGCACGCGCACGCACAAATCCACCATCAGCCGCGCCGTGACCGCGCTGCTCGAGCGGCGGCTGATCGAGCGGGTCGCGAACGAGGACGATCGCCGCGAGTTCCGCTTGCGCCTGACGCGCAAGGGCAGCACGCTCTATGAAGAGCTGATCCCGCGCCTGCTGCGCAGGGAACAGGAGATACTGACCTGCCTCTCAGCGGCCGAGCGGAAGGACCTTGCGCGCCTGCTCGGCAAGATCGAGGGCAGCCTGGGCCTTATTCAAACGAGCGAAGAGGCCGACGCCAAGGAGGCGTATTAGCGCTCTCGTTGCCTCGCGCCGCTTGCGGCAAGGCTATCGCATATACGGATCACACTGCAGCTTCGGTGCACCTTATCTCGTCGGTTAGCCCACAAACTCGTCATGCCCGGCCCTGTGCCGGGCATCTACGCCTTGGTTCGCGCGACAAAGGCGTGGATGGCCGGGCCTTCGCCTCGCCGTAGGGGCTTCGGCCCCGCAGGCGGGTCAAGCCCGGCCATGACGATGCGGAAATATCGGCGTAAAAATCCGGCGGCGCCATAAGCGATAGCCCCGCCGCACGCAGGCCGAGGCGACGGAACGCGCGGCAAACACCCTGATTCAAATTTCAAACAGCGCACACGTCACTGGACGCGAGGAGAGACGTGCACCCGCCTTCTCGCGACGGGAATTCGTCCGAGCTTTGCATCGTCCGTCCCCCCTCTGAAGACAGAGGGCGCAGGGAAGGCCGGGTGGCCGCGCACCCGGGGCCCTCGCGCAAAAGAAATTTGCGCGCGATGCGATAAGCATCGTCGCCAACTTGGCGCCTGCATGGGCGCGCCAGGACCACGCGACTTCGCCGTCCGCAATCATGCCGCTCGTCTGTCGGCATTCTCGCGTCCACCGCAACCCGCCTCGCGTTCGTGACGATCGCGATGCGCCCCTCTGTCATCGAGGCGGGATGCGCGAACGATACGACTGATTCGGCCTTCGGAAAAACAGAAATGTTTTCGCGCGCGAGGGTTGACAGGAATTCGTGTACCCGCGCCTGTCGGGCAAATCAGGCCTGCATTAGGCTATGTCTTTCACAAGACCCGGAGGTTCGATGCGAAGTCGAGGTCCGCTGTCTTCCCCGAACCGTACGGTTGCCCTGCAAGAGTGGAATGACGCGAAGGGCCAACAGCGGAATTCGCTAGCACGCAGCTTTCGGATTCAAACCGGTCGAGCGCTCGGTCTAAACTGTGTCACGCAACACCAGAGATCGCCAGCAGCGCACCAACAATCAACTTCGGGGTCATCGGCTCGCCAAGGAATAATGCGCTCGACATCAAGGCGAACACCGGCAGCAGCAGACCGAAGGGTGCGACGGCGCCCCATGGAGCAGCGAGCGATCAGCCAGAACCAAAGGCCAAATCCCACGTAGTTCGACAGTGCCGTCGAGGCGGTTCGGCGCGCGACGGACATCCAATCTGCACTGCGAACTCGAAACGAAAAACTGCCTGCTGAGCGCCAGGTAAAATTCCGAATTGGTAGATCGCTAGTGTCCTGAACCAGAAGTTCGCAACATCTGTGCGTGGTTGGCCGAGACATTGTATCGGCAGAAGCGTTCGATGGAAGCGAGGATGTCATCGGCGGACTTTGTCCATCGGAATGGTTTGGGATCGACGTTGTGTCGATCGATGAACGAGGTGATGTCGGCCCTGAGGGCTGCGACGCTGCGATAGATGCCGCGCCTGATCTTCTTATCGGTGAGGAGCGCGAAGAAGCGCTCGACCTGGTTGAGCCATGACGAACTGGTCGGGGTCAGGTGCACGTGCCAATGCGGCCTTTTGGCTAGCCATCGCCGGATCAACGGGGTCTTGTGCGTGGCGTAGTTATCCATGACGAGATGGACGTCGAGTTCGCGCGGCACGGCGGCCTCGATCTCGTCCAGGAACTTGCGGAACTCAGCGGCACGGTGCCGTCCGTAACACTTGCCGGTGACTCGTCCGGTCGCAATGTCTAGGGCGGCAAACAGCGATGTGGTGCCGTGCCTTTTGTAGTCATGGCTCCTTCGGGCTGGCTGGCCGAGGCGCATCGGCAGCATCGGCTGGCTGCGGTCCAGTGCCTGGATTTGGGACTTCTCATCCACACACAGAACGATAGCGTGCTCCGGCGGCGAGACGTAAAGGCCTACGACGTCGCGCACCTTGGCCACAAAGTTCGGATCGGTCGAGAGCTTGAACGTCTCCAGCCGGTGCGGCTGGAGCCCGAAGGCCCGCCAGATGCGTTGTACCGTCGACACCGACAGGCCGCTGGCCTTCGCCATGCCGCGGGAACTCCAATGGGTGGCGTTGTCCGGGCAGTTCTCCAGCGTCTGCACGATCACGGCTTCGATGCGGGCATCGTCAATCGTGCGCGGTGCTCCGGAGCGCGGCTCGTCATGCAACCCGGCCACACGCTGCTCCACAAAACGCCGCCGCCACTTGCCTATCGTCGCCCGGTCGAGGCCCAGCTTGGCCGCCACTTCCTTGTTCTGGCCGCCTTCCGCGCAGGTCAGCACGATCCGGGCTCTCAAAGCCAGCGCCTGCGCCGTCTTCCGCCGCATGGTCAGCGACTTCAGTTCGGCACGCTCATCATCACTCAATATCAGGGGGGCAAGTCGCCGGATCGTCATTGGATGCTCCGTCGCTGTTTGCCCTTCATTGGCACAGCGACGCGAATCTAACGCGACTCTAGGATTGCGAACTTGTGACTCGGGACACTAGTGTTGTGTCTCTGACATCTGATTCACTCGGTGTCATTCCGGGGCTCGCGAAGCGAGAACCCGGAATCTCGCGCCACAACCTCTGGATTCCGGGTTCAGCCCTGCGGGCTGCCCCGGAATGACGGAATGGATTGTCAGAGTCACAACACTAGCTGGACTTCATCTTACGGGCAGACTGAATTTCCGAGTTCTGACCGCGTGCGGGGATGGATTTCGGGCCTACAATCTTCATCTGTCACGTCAGTAAGCCGAAGATCCCAGTATGCTCTATCTTGCGGGGCACGGCCGATAGCCAAATCTGCTTACGATGTCGGCGCCCGAAATGTCATGAAAGTCCCAAGAATCCATGTAATGGTTGGCAAGTACATACGCTCGGAGTTTTGGGTTGTAATAGCTCGCCATTCGCATGTTGCGCCCGTGATCGACAGGCTGAGCGGGATCAGCCAACGCTGCATGAAATTGAAGGGTTGCGCTAGGGTCGACGCAGACTTTCTTGATTGCAAGAAGCTCGGTGCATGAAGATCGGCAATTGCCTTCAATCCGGAAGAGTTCTCCGCTGGCATTGTATCGAGCGATGATGGCGTTCATCTCCGGGAATCTCATGCCGCCTCTCCCGTAAGGAAGAGAGGAGCCATCGGCGCTTGCAGTAGAAGCCAGCCCGGTTGTTGCTAAGATCATCGCGACAACGTGAGGTGACCAACGGGCGAAACGGAAAGCACTTCTGCGCATAGAACTTCCTGAAGCTAGTATGAAGATGCAGCAAAGTAGAAAACCTAGACCGTCATTTCGCTTTTCGCTAGATCCAACGGGCCAGCACTTCACAGAAATGTTCGTCCAGGTCAGTACCCAAAGCCGCCTTACCGGCATTTCCGTTCTACCTACTGAAAGCCGACATTCGGATGATCGCCGGAGTTCGTCGGTGTGGGCCGCATCCAGACCTGCGCGACATTCATCGCTTCATCGAGCTAGTCAACGAGATTTTGTGCATCCCAAAACGTCTCGGCGTCGGAAGTCCGTGCCTCTGCCTCCGTGATCACAAAAGGTCCTTCCTCAGACCGCAAGAGGTCGCTGCGGACATATGCAAGGAAAGCCCGAAGCGCAGCACGCTGGTCCGGTGAGATGGTTTCAAGAAGCTCACCCCACCATTTGCTCTTCGGCTTTCGATCTCTCCCCGATGGAACGATGGCTTCGAGAGCCCAGGCCAGATACGCTGGCTCCTCAGTCACACCGAGCAACAAGGACGGCAAATAATAGAGAAAGGTTGCCGGGTCCAAAAGCTCTCTGTGTATGCGGATGTGTCCGGCCATCGCCCAATTGCGCATCTTGATCTCTGTCCATCGGCGCCCTTCGAGCCAATCACGCAAATCGCGACCGAACTCATAGCCATCATCGTGGCGATCTTCCCTCCAAAAGAACTGCGTCGGGGGGCTGCGGCGGGAAGGTCGCAAGTAGCAGCCTCAACAAGTCCCCATTGTTGGTCATGCTTTTTCCCATGATGCGGAGGCGCACTGCTTAACCGCTGCAATCTCGTCCTGTTCCGATTTCGATCCCTTTTGCACCTAATACCCTGGGTCGGGCGCGTAAACTGTTGACGCAGCCGATAGCTAAACTTTTCATGGATGAGGGAAAGCTCGGCTTCGGGTCATTTTCGGCCCAGCCTACGGGTACGCCTGCCATTCGATTTCCGCTTTGCGCTGATGGCAGCCGGTGTCGGGCCGGGCCGATGACATCATTCCCAATCACACCTGCCTGTGGTTACGGGTCCCGGCTCGCGCTTCGCTTGGCCGGGACGACGTCGTGGAGTTTGCAGCAGCGTGCGCCGCCAGCTATTTCGCGAACGAACGCGACGGTGCCTTGTGCAAAGCGAAGGCGTCGACCTTGTCGCTGGCGCGCGGGTAGATTTCCGCCACGATCGGGTCATGCCCGGGAATGAAGCGATCGGGATGGCCGGCAAGCCGCTCGACGATGTCCCAGCCCATGGCCATGTCGCCGATGTTGTAGAGGATCGGAAACGGGTTGCGGCGATGCAGGTTTGCGTAATAGTGGGCGGCGTCGGAGGCGAGCACCACGGGACCGCGCGCGGTCTCGACACGCACCACCTGCAAGCCGTCGGAATGGCCGCCGACGCGATGCACGGTGACGCCCGGCGCGACCTCGCCGTCGCCGGAGTGGAAGGTGACGCGCTCACCATAGACATGGCGCACCATCAGCGTGACGTGCTCGACCGAGAACGGATGCCGCAACAGGCCGGTGCACATGCAGCGCCCCGTGGCATAGGCCATCTCGCGCTCCTGCAAATGGAAGCGCGCATTGGGGAAACGGTCGAGATTGCCGGCGTGGTCATAGTGCAAATGCGTGACGACCACGTCCCTGATGTCCGAGGCCGCAACGCCAAATCCCGAGAGCGCATCGACCGGATTGAGCGTCAGCTTGCGGGCGCGGAGCTGCGCCTCCTCGGCGTTGAAACCGGTATCGACCAGGATGTCACGCCCCTCCCCACGGATCAGCCAGACGAAATAATCGAGCGCCTGGGCCGTGGTCTCATGGGGATCGGGTGAGAGAAAATTCATGTTCGGCGTGCGCGGCGACATCGTCGCATAGCGCATCGCATAGACCTCGTAGACGTTTTGCATTTGTGTCCCTTGTCTTTGCTGCAAAGGTAGGCGGCTGCAGCAAGCCACTGCTCGCGACAAAGGTCAAACCGGTTGACGGACACCGAGACGACGCAACTGCGGCTTAAGTGTGAGGCTAGTCACATTGTGAGGCTGCTGTGGGAACTCGAGATCGCGGCGCGGGGAGCTTCGCAGCGACGATCGGTCGGGAAAGAGACAGCAGTCCTGTCGTCTGCTGCCCGGCGCGGCAATAAGCGCGACTTTCCATATGGTTGACGGATGGCAAGGCCGGTTTGATTATGATTTATGCGTAAGCTAGTTTCGCTGAGGCGCAAGCTGGTATCGGCGCCTGTTTCGCTGGACCGCTGAGTGATGAAGATCCGCCTCGCATTGCTTCTTGCATTGATTTTCTCGGTCGCCTCGACCGCCTCATCATCCGCCGCCGGCGACCGCCATGCGCTCGTAATCGGCAATGCAAAATATCCCGATGCGGACGCCCCGTTGAAGGAACCGATCAACGACGCACGGGATGTCGCCGACGAGCTCAAGCGGGACGGCTTCAAGCTCGAGATCGGCGAGAATTTGACCGGCGATGCGATGCGCCGGGCTTTCGACCGGCTCTATGCCGAGATCAAGCCGGGCGATGTCGCGCTGCTGTTCTTCAGCGGCTATGGCATCCAGTCCAATCGCCAGAGCTACATGATCCCGGTCGATGCCCAGATCTGGCAGGAATCGGACGTGCGGCGGGACGGCATCAGTCTGGAGACGGTGCTGGGCGAGATCAATAGCCGCGGCGCCGGGGTCAAGATCGCGCTGCTGGATGCCAGCCGGCGCAATCCCTATGAGCGTCGCTTCCGCAGCTTCTCCGCCGGGCTTGCCCCGGTGGTTGCGCCCAACGGGACGCTGGTGATGTATTCGGCGGCGCTGTCCTCCGTCGTCTCCGACAGCGGCGGCGATCACAGCCTGTTTGTGCAGGAGCTGCTGAAGGAAATCCGCGTCCCCGACCTGATGGCCGAAGAGGCGCTCAACCGCACCCGCGTCGGCGTCACCCGCGCGTCGCGCCAGGAGCAGATTCCGTGGATTTCCTCCTCGCTCGCGGAGGATTTTTCTTTCGTCCCGGGCGGCAATCCGCATCCGGCGGCTGCGATCGCGGCGCTGCCGCCGACCGAACCTCCGCCTTCGACCGCATCGCCCGCTCCGGCGCCGAGCCCAGCTCCGGCGGTCAACCTGCCGACACCCACGGCCCCGCCGAAGGTCGAGGTTACGCCGCCCACGCCGACACCGGCGGATAAGCCCGCCGGCAACAATCCCGCTCCGGCCGAAGTGGCGCTGGCCGACGATCCGACGATCAAGAGCCTGACGGCCAAGATCGACGCCAATCCCGATGACATCAACGCGCTGTACCGGCGCGGGCAGGTCTATGTCAGCAAGGGAGCCTATAAGCTGGCGATCAAGGATTTCGACGACACGATCCGGCTGAATCCGAAAGATGTCGAGGCGCTGAACAACCGCTGCTGGGTTCGCACCGTCGTCGGCGATCTCCAGGGCGCGCTGAAGGATTGCAACGAGGCGCTGCGGCTGCGGCCCAATTTCGTCGATGCGCTGGACAGCCGCGGGCTCCTCAATCTCAAGGCCGGCGCGAACAAGAACGCCATCACCGATTTCGACGCCGCACTGAAGATCAATCCGCGCTTGACCTCCTCGCTCTATGGCCGTGGGCTTGCCAAACAGCGCAATGGGGCGATTCCCGAGGGCGATTTGGATATAGCCAATGCCAGGGCCATGGACCCCAACATCGTCCAGGAATTCGAGACATACGGGGTCCGGTGAGCACGATTCGAGCCGACCGCCCGCTCCCGCCCGAACCAAGCGTTGCGCGCTGGAGCCAAGACGGCAATTGGTTGGAAGTGGGGTGGCGCGGCGGTGCCGACCCCGTCACCGCCGGCTGGGGCAAGGGCAAGTTCGGGGATCCGAGCCACCCGCCGGCCGAAGCGAATCGGCGCGTGCAAGTGGTCAACATGGCTGATAAGACCACCGCATTGAAGTAATCGGCCGGCCGGCGAAGCCGTGACGGCGCTCTGGCCCCTGCGTTCCGCGAAGCTGCGGGACGTTTGTTCGTCTCAGGACGGCCGCAGCTCTCAACCCTATCAGCGACACCTCCGATACTGCCCTCGCGACCCCTTGGAATGATCCGGCGATGACATTGACCGACTACGTAAAACCCGCGGGAGGCGTGCTGTTCTTCGCAGCTCTTGTTGGGCTCTATTATTGGTTCGAGCATCGGCCGCATCACGAGGAGACGGAAAAGCTCCGTGAGGCGCAGGTCGTCGTGACCAAATCGACCAACGCGTGCTTTTCCGATCTGGTCCGGGTCACCGGGCATCTGGTGCCGCGGCGCGAGGCGGTCGTCGGGGTCGACCACGAAGGCTCGAAGGTGACCGACCTGCTGGTCCACGAAGGCGACATGGTCACCGAAAATCAGGAGCTGGCGCGGCTGACGCCGCCGCCTGGCGCGCCCGCTGGCCGCAACGGCCCGTTCTCGCTGCGCGCGCCGGCCGCAGGCCTCGTCACCGAGGTCCGGACCGCCGTCGGCGCGCCGGCCTCGCCCCAGGCCGGACCGATGTTCCGGATCTCGGTCAACAACGAGATCGAACTCGATGCCGAGGTGCCGGCCGTCCATCTGCTGAAACTCAATCCGGGCGCCACCGCGCGCATCAGCCGCGACGATGCCCCCGACATGGTCGGACGCGTCCGCCTGATCTCGCCGCAGATCGATCGCACCACCCAGCTCGGACGTGTCAGGATATCCCTGACCAACAATCCGGCGCTGAAGGTCGGCATGTTCGCCCGCGCCAATATCGATGCCAAGCGGAGCTGCGGGGTCGCGGTTCCGCGCACGGCCATTGACCATCTGACCCTTCAGGTGGTCAAAGGCAACACCATCGAGACGCGCAAGGTGCGGGTCGGCCTCGTGTCCGACACCAACATCGAAATCCTCGAGGGCCTCGATGTCGGCGAAACCGTGGTGGCCGATGCCGGCAGTTCCCTGCATGACGGCGACCAGGTGAAGACGGTATCCGCTGATGAACTCGATCGGCAGGTGCGCTGATGGCACTCAATATCTCGGCATGGTCGATCCGCAACCCGCTTCCCTCGGTGCTCTTCTCGATCATCCTGCTGGCACTCGGCTGGATCAGCTTCACCAAGCTTGCGGTGACCCGCCTGCCTTCCGCGGACATCCCGGTGATCTCGGTCGCGGTGGCGCAGTTCGGCGCCGCTCCGGCTGAGCTGGAGTCCCAGGTCACCAAGATCATCGAAGACGGCGTCTCCGGCGTCGAGGGCGTACGCCACATTTCCTCGACCATCACCGACGGCCTGTCGGTGACGACGATCCAGTTCCAGCTCGAGACCAACACTGATCGCGCGCTCAACGACGTCAAGGACGCGGTCACGCGCGTCCGCGCCAACCTGCCGCAGAACGTCAACGAGCCCTTGATCCAGCGCGTCGACGTGATTGGGCTTCCGATCGTCACCTATGCCGCGATCGCGCCCGGCAAGACCCCCGAACAACTATCCTATTTCGTCGACGACGTCGTCAAACGCGCACTGCAGGGCGTGCGCGGCGTCGCCCAGGTCGAACGCATCGGCGGTGTCGAGCGCGAGATCCTGGTCTCGCTCGATCCCGATCGGCTGCAGGCGGCCGGCCTTACGGCCGTCAATGTCAGCCAGAGCCTGCGCGGCACCAATGTCGACCTCGCCGGCGGCCGCGCCGAAATCGGCGGCAACGACCAGGCGATCCGCACGCTCGCCGGCGCCAAGACGCTGAACGACCTCGCCGGCACCATGATCCCGCTGTTCGGCGGCGGCGAGATGCGGCTGGACGATCTCGGCACCGTCACCGACACCATCGCCGACCGCCGCACCTTTGCCCGCTTCAACGGCGAGCCGGTGGTCGCGCTCGGAATCAAGCGCGCCAAGGGCGCGAGCGACGTGGTGGTCGCCGCCGCGGTGCAAAAGCGCATCGATGCGCTGAAGGAGGCCTATCCCGACGTTGACCTAAAACTGATCGATACCTCGGTCGAGTTCACCAAAGGCAACTACGAGGCCGCGATCTCGACCCTGTTCGAGGGCGCCATTCTCGCGGTCGTCATCGTGCTTTTGTTCCTGCGCGACATCCGCGCCACCATCATTGCCGCGATCTCGCTGCCGCTGTCGATCTTTCCGGCGTTCTGGGCGATGGACCTGCTCGGCTTCTCGCTCAACCTCGTCAGCTTCCTCGCGATCACGCTCTCGACCGGCATTCTCGTCGACGATGCCATCGTCGAGATCGAGAACATCGTCCGCCACATGCGGATGGGCAAGACGCCCTACCGTGCGGCGCTGGAGGCCGCCGACGAAATCGGCCTCGCGGTGATCGCGATCAGCCTCACCATCATCGCGATCTTCGCGCCTGCGAGCTTCATGTCCGGCATCGCCGGACAGTTCTTCAAGCAGTTCGGCATCACCGTCTCGGTGCAGGTGTTCTTCTCACTGCTGGCCGCGCGCTTCGTCACGCCGATGCTGGCGGCCTATTTCCTCAAGCAGCACAGCAATGAGGAGCCGCCGCACGGGCGCGTGCTGGAGGCCTATCACCGCGTCGTCTCCTGGTCGGTGAAGCACCATTACATCACGGTGCTGATCGGGCTTGGCGTCTTCGCCGCCTCCGTCTGGAGCATCACGCTGCTGCCGCAGGGCTTCCTGCCGGCGCAGGACAGCGCGCGCTCGCTGCTCGCGATCGAGCTGCCGCCGGGCTCCCAGCTCGAGCATACCGAGCAGGTCACCGAGGACATCGTCGCGCGCCTGCGCAAGCGGCCCGAGGTGAGGAGCGTGTTCGTGGACGGGGGACGAACTCCGCAAGGGCCGGAGGAAGTGCGGCGCGCGGCGCTGATCATCAATTACACGCCGAAGAAGGAACGCAAGGTCACCCAGCGCGAGCTCGAGCTTTCGATCGGCCAGGAGCTGCAGAACGTTCCCGACATCCGCTTCTGGTTCGTCGACGAGAATGGCCTGCGCGCCGTCTCGCTGGTCGTCACCGGCGTCGACAGCAACATCGTCAACAACGTCGCCAATGAGCTGGCGACCCAGATGAAGCGGATCAGCATCATCTCCAACGTGACTCCGGAAACGGCTCTGGACCGGCCGGAGCTTCGTATCCAGCCGCGCGCGGATCTGGCGGCGCGGCTCGGGGTCTCCACCGAGAGCCTGTCGCAGACGGTGCGCGTCGCCACGATCGGCGATGTCGGTCCGGCGCTCGCCAAGTTCGACGCCGGTGGCCGGCTGGTTCCGATCCGGGTGCAACTCGAGGACTCCGCGCGCAGCGACCTGCGCACGCTGGAGCAGCTTCGGGTTCCGCTCGGCGCACACGGCGAAAAGGGCGGCGTGCCGCTCTCGGTCGTCGCCGACATCAAGCTCGACCAGGGGCCGACCAGCATCAACCGCTACGACCGCGAGCGGCAGGCCACCGTCGCGGCCGACCTCGTCGGCTCGGCCGCGCTCGGCGATGCGACGAGGAAGATCTACGATCTGCCGGTGATGAAAAGCCTGCCCAAGGGCGTCAGGGTGAGCCCCTCGGGCGATGCCGAGAGCCTGAACGAATTGTCGGAGGGCTTTGCCACCGCGATGACCGCCGGGTTGATGATGGTCTATGCCGTGCTGGTGCTGCTGTTCGGCACGTTCCTGCAACCGATCACCATCCTGTTCTCGCTGCCGCTGTCGATCGGCGGCGCGATCGGCGCGCTGCTCCTGACCGGCAAGCAACTCACCACGCCGGTGTGGATCGGCATCTTGATGCTGATGGGCATCGTCACCAAGAACGCGATCATGCTGGTGGAGTTCGCGATCGAGGCCATCCGCGCCGGCAAGCGGCGGGACGAGGCCATGATCGACGCCGGGATGAAGCGCGCGCGCCCGATCGTCATGACCACGATCGCCATGGTCGCCGGCATGACGCCGAGCGCGCTCGCGGTCGGCGCCGGCGGCGAGTTCCGTTCGCCGATGGCGCTCGCCGTCATCGGCGGCCTCATCTTCTCGACCGTCCTGTCGCTGGTCTTCGTGCCGGCGATGTTCATGGTGATGGACGACGTCGGCTCGCTGATCCGGCGCGTTAGCAAAAGGCTGGTCGTCTCCCACGCCGATGCGGAGCATGCGGAAGCGCACAAGGACGCGCGCGAGGACCGAAAGCGGGCGGCGGCCGCGGAGTAGATCAACCGCGGCGTCATTTGGCGGCGGCGGTCCGGCCAGCCGCGGTGAACGCCGGATGCGTGGACCATTCGCCGCTGCCGATCAGCGCATAGGGCTTCGGCAACGAATCCCCGCCGTCGATCTGGTCGAGATGCCGCCCGAAATAGGTCGGGAACATCGCGTCCACATCGGCCGAGATCGAGTGCCGCCGGGTTTCGATCGCGACCCGGCTGGTCACGCCGCTGCCGGCAAAAAAATCCAGCACCGTCGATCCCGGATAGGACAGCGCGCACACCAGCCGCTCGATCAGGCGCTTCGGCTTCTGCGTGGGATGGCCGACGCGCTCCCTTGAATTGCCGTTCAACCGCGGAATCTTCCAGACGTTGGTCGGATTGATGCCCTTGTCGAGATGATCCGGATTGAGCCGCTTGTCGCGCTTGTAGCGGGCCAGCGTCTTGGCATCGAGTTTGGTCCGTACCGCATCCAGATCGAAATAATACTTCGGCGATTTCGCGAACCAGGCGATCTCCTCATGCCGGTTGGCGAAGAAGCGATGCGCACTCATGCCGTTCGGATAATTCCAGATGATGAGATTGGCGAGTAGCATGGTGGAGTGCTGGCGCATCCACCCCATCAGGTTGATCAGATCGCCGCTGCCTGCCTCGCCCTGATATTGCAGGCCGCCGAACAGGACAAAATTGCCCGATGGCGCGAGCACGCGCTCGACCTCCGACAGCCATTGCGCGGCCCAATCAACATAATGCGCACGATCATCCCATGTGGCGACATTGATGTTGTAGGGCGGATCGCAGATCACGAGCTGGATCGACCCCGACGGAATGCCGCGCAACAGCGCAAGGCAGTCCTCAACGGCGATGATGTGCGAGGTCGCCTGAGCGCTCGGCGTTATCGCTATGCTTGCGGAAGAATGCGAACGTCCCCTCTTTCGCAGCATGTTCATCCCGATATGCCCGGCGTTGTGATGCGACCTGTTGGGCATGTTCGGGATCGCGCCGCGTTATTCGTTTCGTGCGATCGTGGAGAGCCGCGGCATGTCCTGCACGAGGATGCGGCCGCGCTGCAGATCCAGGATGCCGTCCTTGCGCCAGCTCTGGAGCTGGCGGTTGACGCTCTCGCGCGCGGCACCGACGAACACTCCTAATTGCTCCTGCGAGACGTGCACCTCCATGCCGAAATCGGCGGCGAGCGCAACGAGGCGCCGCGCGAGCCGGACCGATAGCGGCTGCAGCACCGATTCCTCCATCCGCTCGCTGTGCCAACGGATGCGCTGGCACAGCAAGGCGATGATCTTGATCGCGACCCTTGGCTCGCGTTCCAGAAAATCGAGAAGGTCATCGCGCCGCAGCACGAACAGCTCGGTCGGCTCAGCGGCGGTCGCGTCCGCGGTCCGATTCTGGCCGTCCAGCACCGCGACCTCGCCGAACAACTCGCCCGCCCCCATGAAATTGAGCGTCAGCCGGCTGCCGTCGGAGGCGCCGGTCTCGATCCGGATCTGGCCGCGCCGAACCCCGAACAAGGCATCACCAGGATCGCCCTTCTGGAACAGCACCTCGCCGCTCACCAAATTCCGGGTCTGGCAAAGACCCGACAGCCGCTGCAGCTCGTCGGAACCTAGGTGCGCGAACATCGGATTCATTTTCAAGATGACCGCAAATTCGGCCTGTTTGCTCATTGCAATGCCTTTAAATGTACGAGGCGGTTAATCAAATTCCGGCCAGCGCGAAGTGTGCCATAAGTCACATAACTTTGCAGCACCCGGAATAGTTTGGGCCTTTTTGAGCGGCCTCCCGTTTCCGGGATAAGTTCGAAACACAGGCGTGGCGGGATGGCTGCCGGCCGGACGTGATGATGTTTGCCGCTGGGAACGTCGACATGAAAGCATTGAAAATCGCAGGCGCCGCGATCGCCGCCGTCATCATCGTAATCGCGCTGGTGCTGATCGTCGGAATTCCCTCCAGCTTCGTCAGCTCGGCAATCCAGGAGCGCGTCGAACGCGCGACCGGATACCGCCTGACGATTGCGGGCGCGACCAGGCTCAGCCTGTGGCCACGGCTCAACCTCACCATCAACGATGTGACGCTGCAGAACCCGGGGGATCACGACGGTTCCAACCGCGTCACCGTCGGCAGCATCGAGGCTGACATGAGCTTGTCGAGCGTGTGGTCGGGCCACCCGCAAGTGAATGCGCTCGTTATCACCAGGCCTGTTGTCTATGTTCCGCTGCTGCGCGAGCGCAGCCGCGAGATCGTCGCGACCAAGTCCGCGACAGCGGCCGGGAACGCGGAGGCGGTTGCGATCGATCGCGTCAAGATCGCGGACGGTGCGATCGTCTTTTCCAACCCGCATGACCGGGTGGAGAACCGCATCGACGGCATCGACGCCGATGCCAGCATGGATGCCGAGCACAAACTCAAGCTGACTGGCTCGGCGCGCGCAGGCACCTCTCCGCTCAAATTCGACGTCACGGCCAATGTCCCATCGTTGCCGCTGCAGCGGCAGAGCATTCCGGTGGAGCTCAGGATCGACGCGCCCGATCTGTTGCACGCCCCGCTCTCGGCCAAGACCGAGGTTCGCGCCAATGGCTCGCTCGTCATGTTCAACGGCGTGAGTGGAACGCTTGGCGATGGCGCTTTCAGCGGCTGGGCATCGGTCGATGCGGCCTCCAAGCCGCTGGTGAAAGTCGATCTCGATTTCCAGCGGCTCAATGTCCCGCTTGCCAAAGCGGCGCCGACCTCGCCCTCGCAGCCCTGGAGCAGCGCTCCCATCGATCTCATCGGACTGAACTATCTCGACGGAGAGATCCGGATTTCCGCCGCGGACGCCACTATCGGAGAAGCGCATTTCGCTCCGGCCGCTGTCGAGGCCACGCTCGCGGGCGGCGTGCTGAAGGCAGCAATCGCCAATCTTGGCACTTATGGGGGCGAGGCCAGCGGCGAGGTCGTTGTCGACGCCACCGCCGGCACCCCCAGTTTTACGATGCATTGCGACCTCGTCGGCGTCAGTGCGCTGCCGCTGCTGACGAGCCTTGCCGATTTCGACAAGATCGACGGCAAGCTGCAGGCCAAGATCGCCGCGCGCTCCAGCGGCGCCAGCCAGCAGGCGATCATGTCCAATCTCTCCGGCACGGTGTTCGCCAACTTCCAGGACGGCGCCATTCGCGGGTTGAACGTCGCCCAGATGATCCGCAATCTGACGACGAATCCGCTGTCGGGCTGGCAGCAAGAAAAAGAGCAATCGACCGATCTCACCCAGCTCTCGGCCTCGTTCCGCATCGACCACGGCCAAGCCACGACCAGTGACATCAACCTGGTCGGCCCCTTGGTGCGGGTGACCGGCGGCGGCACCGTGGATTTAGCTACGAAGACGCTCGGCCTGCGCGTCGAGCCGAAGCTCGTGATGACCACCCAGGGCCAGGGACGGACCTCCGATCCCGTCAGCTTCGGCATCCCTGTTGCCATCGAGGGCCCTTGGGCCGAGCCGCGCATCTACCCCGACATCGCCGGCATGCTGGACAACCCGGACGCCGCCTACGCCAAGCTGCGCGAAATGGGCAAAGGCCTGTTCGGACCCAACGGCGGCCTGAGTGGCCTCCTGAACGGACTGACCGGTGGCAGCAATGGCAACGGCGACGAGCAGAACGGGCTGCTTGGCGGCAACCTCGGGGAGGCGCTGGGCGGCCTGATCCAGCAGGGACTAGGCGGCCGCAGCCGCAGCATTCCGCCCGATGCGAGCACCCGCGGACAAGGCCAGCAGCAGGCCGCGCCTCCACCGCCGAACGCCGAGCAAGACGATTCCTCGCACCAGGATAGTCAGCCGATGAACGACGTGCTGCGCGAATTGTTTAGGCGGTAGCTGAGGCTGAGCATCTCGGCGTCCGCGTGCGATGGAGCTTCTGCGCTGGTGCCCTTTCTGCTGTCATTGCGGGGAGCGAAGCGACGAAGCAATCAGACTGAATCGGCGGAGAAAGTCTGGATTGCTTCGCTTCGCTCGCAATGACGCGTTGAGACACGTGTGCGCGTTCTCGCGGCGGCATTCGCCTGCGCCTTGCATCAGATGAACCCTCTCGAAAGAACAGAGGGCGCAGGGAAGGCCGGTTGCCCGCCACACCCCAAGCCGACGGGATGCGACACATTAACGCGACGGGCGAATCAGGTTGAGATATCGGACGAGATCCTTCTGCCCGACTTACTCGGCCGCCACCGCAATCTGTTGGTTGTCCCGAACCAGGAGGCCCTTCTTGGCGTCAATTGTATAGCCAGCATCGCGCAACGCAATCAGAACATCGCTGAGGTGGAGATGATCCAGCATCTGATGCCGCTTGATCGCGTCGCGAACGATAGTCGCATAAATGTAACTTGGGCTTCGCATGGTTTCCGGAATGGAATCCAGGGCCTTTCTAATAAGTGCACGTGGATCCGCCTGTATCAAGTCGGCGCCTGATTTTGAAGGGTCGACAGGCTTTTGTAGCGTTACGACCAAATCGACAGTGACCACGCCTTCGGAGCCTGAATTTAGTCCTTTGACGGACCGTTGGCCCTTGTCGAGTATCGCAACGTGCACTGGCGCGGATTGGAAACCGGCGGCTCGCATCGCGCGCTGCACGAGCGCCCATACTCGCCCGTTACTGTTTCCAAATACGACAGTCATATAACGGCCAGGCTTGAGAATCCGAAAAGCCTCAGCGAACGCACCGCGGAGGATTTCTTCATAGCGCTTGGCTGCGCCGGCCTTTTTCCGCCCCGTCGTATGCATGACCGCCTCTCGAGCATGGTCGGTGATTTGGCCAAGCCATGCCTCCTGAAACAGATTCATGTCGCTGTAGAATATGTTGCTGCCAAAGGGAGGGTCTGTAAAAATGTAGTCAACCGAAGCATCGTCGAGATGGCTCAAATGGTCGGCTGAACAGAGGGCGTAATTTACGTTCGCTACCTCGCTGCTGAAAAGCGGCTCACTGCCGAACAAGAACTCACCGGCGCGGATCGCAGCCTCTACCTTGCGCTCGAAAAGCTCGAAAACGTTCCACTCATAATAAACCGGCGCTATGTAATAGGTTTGGTTTTGCGCATTAAGGGGACGCTGTGCGCTCCATTGATATCGCCGAGATGCCCTCGGCAAAATTGCCGTGAATGCAAACGATAGCTTGGCACGCAGGCTTTGTTCATTTACCGCCTGAATTGCACGCCAGAGCTCAAGCAAAGCAATCGCGTTGCGGGGCGAGAAAAATTGCTTGGTCTCAACAAGGCCAGCCTTGCCCAAACCTGAGCGGCTGAACATTTCGCGCGACTCATCGATCATGCGCGAAGGTACTTCATGTTGACGTGTATCGGATTTGGCTTTGGCAATGGCATCAAAATCGGATTCTCCGACTTCTTGATCAGCCAATCGACCTGTTGAATCCCGCACGACAACTTGCACGGGGACGTCTGGACCACGCTTCCATATTCGCCTTACGAACGATTCACTGCAGTGAGGGCATTTATCGGGCGCGGCCGTCCGCCCGTTACGCATCGCTTTGAAGAAGACAAGCGGCCTATCGCACCCCGGACAGTGATACGTAAAGGACCATACAGTGCGGACCATCTCCACCTTCGCGCGATCCGGGTTGCGCTCCGTCAGATAGAGATCGCCCAGTGCCAGCCTGGCGCGGTCGATGACATCTTTGGCCACGCGGCTGAAGTTCATGCCGTCAACTTCGGTCAGATAACCAATCGCGATGTGACGGCCGAGGACCGAGATATCGCTGAGTTGCGCACGTCGTCCAAGCGTTGCGGCGGCAAGGCCAGTCATTCCCGATCCGGCAAAGATATCGGCCACAGTTTCGCCGCGCACAGTAAAGGTCTCGATGAACGGCCTGATGGCCGCGATCGGAACCTTCGTGAGATAAGCATGGCAGTTGTAAACGGGGTCCGTGCGCGGGGCCGTAAGGGTCTCGGGCAGGCCATCAACTTCGGAGGTCAAAATGTTCTCCAAGGGAGCACAGTGCAGATGGGGAACTTAAAGTCTGTAGACTCAAAGTAGACAGATTCCTAGGTTCCTGGCAACGTCCTGCACAGGATTTCCGTTGCCGTCTGTTTCTCCAAGAGCGCTGTTCGCTCTCAATTTGCGCCGTTTGAGACTGGCGACAGGGCTCTCCCAAGAAGCTCTTGCGGAGCGCGCCGGCCTGCACCGCACTTATGTCAGCTCGATTGAACGCGGTGAGCGCAACGTCTCTCTCGACAATATTTTTCGCCTGGCCGAAGCCCTGGCTGCCGATCCGCGCGACTTGCTTGCGCCCGAGAGAAAAGCGGGAAGCAAGTAATGGGATTCAAAGCTGACACCAGCTTCCTTCGGTTACTGAGCATGGGTGCCGCAGGCGCGCGCCAGCTCATGAAGATCATGAAGGAAGCCGGCTTCGAACCTATCGAGCTGGAGCGTTACTCTACATCGAACAAAATCTGGACGACGAAAGTCAAACGACTTCGCCTGCCTGACATTCTCTGCGTGCGTACTGGCTTGCGTGTTGAAGTGCGGGCCAAATCGGATCTTCAAATCCGTATGAGCGACGCACCGACAAATCCTGACCGGCGCTGGGACGTCGGCATGAGAGATCAGGATTTGGCAGCCTTCATCGCGTGCGCTGATGACAACGGCACGCCTGTTCCAGCAACAGAGCCGGTGTTCTTTACTTATCGCGATCTTCGAGCATCTGAAAGCAAATCGCGGTTGGGCGATCCGAGAGCCGCATCAGAGGGGACTGAGACCGCCCGCACGTGGTCGTCGATCGTACCCAAGCGAAATGGCGTCGTGACGCACGTCGACGACAAAGTCATTCGCGTCATGTGGGATGCGGACGCAGAACGTTCCGCGCGCTCTTATACCTACCAGTTGCGTGGCAACCTCCCATACGTTTCCGACGGAGACAAATTCATAGCGGAAGCCTCCATCATCGGAGGCGCCCCAGCCCGCCGCGCAGATTTGGAAGCATATCTGAAAAAGAGCTACGATCCGCTCACCGAAATTGACGCGAAAGAGGCGGTCGATCGCTATGCAGCGGTCAAGGCGCTTCGCTTCGTCCCGGAAAAGAGGGGCCAAGCGGTTGCGGCAATCGAACAACGGCTTGATTTCGAAGAAGACGGCCGCGTACGTCTTGAAGCGGCTGCTACGGGTACGGCACTCGAATCAACCAAAGCCTGGGAGCATCTTGAAGGATTTGTCTGGACGCATGAGCGAGCCGATTTACGCATGGAAGCCGTGTTCATTCTTACCGAGTTGCGGAATACCGGTGCTCGCGACGTGCTTCTTCGGGTTACACGCGATCCACGATTTTTCAGTGACGAAATCCGGCAAGCTGCCGTTTGGGGGCTCGGAAAGGCCGGCCTGAAGAGTTATGAGGATCTTGTCCCTTTCCTCAAAGACTCCGATCGCGATGTGGTGCTGCATGCAATCGCCGCATTCGGTCAGGACGCTCCGAAGCGCGTCATTGATCTGCTCATCAGAGAACTGCTCCAAGACAATCCCCAAACAGCGCCCGCCGCTTCGGAAGCGTTGCGCAGCATTGGAAATGACGCCGTCCTGGAAAGTTTGCTGGCGGCAACAAGGGAAACAAGCAGCTCGATCGACTGGGTTCTCGCAACGCTGGGAAGATTGCCGGCGCGTAAAGTGCGCGCCGCTCTGAGCGCCGACCCACTGTTTGAGCGTGTGAGGCCCCTTCTTTTGCTGTCGAGTTCCGAGAATTGGATCGCCGAGGATTCGGTAGACATCGATCTGAAGTTCTTGCTGAAGCAAAATCTGTAGTAGTCGGTACCGGCCGACCGGAACGCTACGTCCCCAATAGCATCGGACCAGCTTTCCGCCCCGATTGCCCCAATTGGCTGTGATCTGCTACCGACAAGCACACGCACCAACCCAAACACGGGAGCGCCGATGAGTAGGCTCGCCCTCGCCCGCAAACTGCCGGCTCTGCTTCTTGCGGCCAACAGCCTTGCCGCCCACCCCGCTCTGGCCGATACCACGGAGGCCGCGCCCAAAGGCGCGGCGGTCACCGTGATGAAGGCGGTCAAGTCCTGCTTCAACAACATCGTCGAAGTCTCCGGCACCGTGATTGCGCGCGACGAGCAGGCAATCCGGCCGGAACGGCCGGGGCTGAAGGTTGCGGAGGTGATGGCGGATGCGGGCGACACGGTGCAGGCGGGGCAGGTGCTGGCGCGGCTCAGCCTGCCGGAGGGCGGGAGCCTCAATGTGCAGGCGCCGGTTGGCGGGGTGATTTCCGCCTCCACCGCGACGGTTGGCGCGATCGCATCTGGCCGCGGCGAGGCGCTGTTCAACATCATCGCGCGCAGCGAATTTGACCTGGTCGGCATGGTGCCGGTCGAGGACGTCGGCAGGCTCGCGCCCAACCAGAGCGCCGACATCCGCATCGTCGGTGCGGGCGGCGATTTCCAAGGTGTGGTGCGGCGCGTGGCGCCGACGGTGGAATCCAATAGCCAGTTGGGTCAGGTCTTCATAGGCATCCTCGGCAACACCCGCCTTCTGGTGAACTCATCGGGGCGGGCGCTGATCCGCACCGGGCAGAGCTGCGGGCTCGCGGTGCCGCTCACCGCGGTGCTCTATTCCAATGCCGGCACCGTGGTTCAGGTGGTCAGGCGCGACCGCATCGAGACCAAACGGGTCGAGGTCGGGCTGATGTCCGGCGGCAATGTCGAAATACGCGAGGGATTGAGCGAGGGCGACGACGTGGTCGCCCGCGCCGGCGCGCTCCTGCGCGAGGGCGATCCGGTGCGCCCGTTCGTGAATGGCGCGGAAGTGAAGCAGTAGGGCTTCAACGTCGTCCCGGACAAGCGAGCGTTAGCGAGCGCCGATCCGGGACCCATACCGCCCGATGTCTCGGTTTGGCTCGTGGCCGCCCATACCGCGCTCAACAACTCAGACCTGTTATGGGTCCTGGTTTCGCCAGGACGACGAAAAGGCGACGGCGAGAAGATCCATCTCGAGCTTCCCGATGCGCAATCGCGCATCTGCGGTTCGCCTCTTCGAGGCGCCCGGGAACGACGGGAGAAGAGCTCAGCTTCCGGCGTTCTCGCTGCCGCCGAAGCGGACGTCCTCGAGCAGCGAAGAGGATACGGAGGGCACCTGCTCTCCCTCGGAGGCGCGGGAGATCGCGACGCGGGTCTGGTTGAACACGGCCTCGGCGCCGGCGCCCTTGGCATCCAGATGATTGAGCAGCTCGGACACCAGCACGCTGTTGGCGCCGCTGGAATCGTAGGCCACCTTGCCCGGCGTCGCCGAGGACAGGATCAGCGCGTTGTCGGGCGCATTGATCGGTGCGAGGCCGTGGGAGAAGGCACGGAAGCGCCGCTCATAGGGATTGCGGCGCGAGGCATCGACCACTACCAGCTTGGCGCGGGCGCCCTGCTCCTTCATCATGTCGAGCACGGACTCGATGCTGACGCCCTCGCGGCGCACGTCCTTTTCCTTCCAGATCGTCGCATCGACCGGGATCATGTAGCTCTCGCGGCCGGCCTGCACACCATAGCCGCCGAAGAACAGCATCACGACCGAGTCGCGCGTGATCTTGGATTTCAGCCGCGCCACTGCTCGGGTCATGTCGTCCTTGGTGGCGTCCTCCACCACATCGACATCGAAACCGTCATGGCGCAGCGCAACGGTCAGCGCACGCGCATCGTTGATCGGCTGGCTCAAGGGCTCGCTCGCATCAGGATAATGACCATTGCCGATGACGAGCGCGAGCCGCGCCGCCTTGCCCGCCGCAAGCGGGGCCTGCTCGGCCGGCACCGCCCGCGCGGCATCGAGCGCACGAATGGACAACGCAGCATGGGCGCCAATCGCCAGCGACACCGTGCCGAACAGCGCGGCGGCAATAGCAATCGATCGGCGGGAGAAACGGAGCTGCGTCAAATTCATCACTGGTGCGTTCCTACTCGCGGCGCGCGCAAACTTGAGGTCGCGCCAAACTGATCTTGCTTATTGGGAGATGGCCGGCGGTGTGTCGTTTAATTGTGCTCTATTTGCGGCATCGCAATAAATCGTCCCTTAACCTGCCCGACCCAACGGAGCAACATCAAAGCGTGCTTGACAGCTAAGCTACTCTAAAATCTACATAATCAAATTCAGCACCGACCGCCCTCCCGCAAGACTCCGGTATTTTGGTGTTCCATATTGTGGCCCAACCTTTTCCCCGACTGTGACTGCCGTCACATTGCCTTTCCGCCTGGTTTGGGCCAGTTTTCAGGAACTTGCTGATTTTTCTTGGGGGCGGCGCCGAAAAGATGCGGGTGGAACTGCGCGATATCGGCCGCAGCGGCGTTTGTTCAGATCGCCCGTTCCCCGCCGCTTGAACCCGCCCGCCGGAAATCCGCTCAATGAATTTGCGCTATTTTGCCGCTGCCACCTGTCGGGCGCTGACGGCGACCAAGGACGGGCCCTCGCTCTATGAGGTCTGCGATCCGCTGCTGCTGGCCCCGCACAGCGGCGACCCGCATCTGTCGAAATTCTACCAGATGGCGCTGTGCAATCCGGCGCTGCGCGCGCTGCTGCGCCGCGCGGGCTTGGCCGAACTTGGAGAGCACGGACGGCTGGAGGCGCTGCGGAGTGCCATCCTGCACGCCCGCGACGATGCTTCGCCCGATTGGGAGGCGGCGGGCCGGCCCATCGCGGACCTGCTCGACACCATCGTGCTCGGTCATCCCACCCCTAAGCCGGTCTTAGCGGCCGCGCGCGTGCCGAAACCGGCCGAGCTCGATCGCGTGATCCGCGCCTGCGGCGCGCATCTGTTGCGCAGCTTCCGCCGGAACGGCTTTCTGCCGACCTACGCCGCTTTCAACCTGATCGGGGATCCCGATCTGCGCGGCCGCGAATTTCTGGCGGCGCTGACCGGGCTCAATTCCCGCGGCTACAAGAACTCGACATTGCTGTTCAATCTCGCCCGCATCTTCATCGCCCGCTCGCAGGTCGGCGCGCTGGTCAACCCGCCCTGGACCGGGATTGCCGAGCCGATGTGGGCGCCGGTGCAGGTCCGCCACCGCTCGGCCTATTACGACGCCTTCTTCACCGAGGCATTGCTCGGCTTCATCGAGACCGGGCTCGCGGCTCCCCACGAGATCGCGAGCGCGCGCGGCGCGATTTCGGAGATGGTGGCTTTCTGCCTCTCGACCAGCCGCGAGGACGTGCGCAGCCGGGACGGCAGCCCGTTTTCCGTGGTGACCGCGCTGGCGCCGGCGCCGCATCCGCGCTTCTCGAAGTTCTTCGCCCAGATCAAGCAGGATCTGGGCTTCGGCATCTACGTTCCGGATTGCGACACCACCGCCTGCTCGTTCTCCGCCGCGACGCAGGCCGGCTCTGCCGACCCGATCCTCGACCAGCCGCTGCTCGACTTCTACGCCGGTTACCAGGTGCGTGCAGGCCGCAACGAGCCGCTGGTGACGGTGCCGATCAATGACAACATCGATTTCGAGGGCGGCATCGTCACCTGGATCGACAATCTCGCCGGCGAGCGGCCCTTCGGCAACGATCTCGATCCGACGCTCAATCTCGATGTGCTCGAAGTCAGCTTGCGCAATCTTGCGCGCTGGAAGGTGCTGGAAAATCGCGAGCGGCTCGATACCGTCAGGCGCATCATTGGATTTCAGCGGCGGCTCGTCGAGAGCGGCGCGTTCAGCAATCCGCGCTCGCACATCTATTATTTGCCGGAGCTGTACTGCGCCTATTTCGGCCGCTGCTTTGCGGCGTTCCAGGCGTTGCCGCCAGAGGCGCGCAAGACGATCGATCCCGACGGCGCATTTGATGTCATCCGCACCCACGTGCTCGCTTACGTGCTGGACGAGATGCTCACCGCAGAGATCAACCCGTTCGATGCTGCGCTGGCGCTGATCGCGCTCGCCCATCTCGGTGCCGAGCTCGCGAGCTTTGGCCCGGCGCTCGCCTGCATCGTCGCCCAGTTCGGCGAGGGCGGCCGGCACGGTCCGTTCCGGGCCTATGAGTGGAACAAGATGAAGACGCCGACCCGCATCCTGGTCGGCGGGCCCGAGGTGACTTCGGCCTTCGTGCTGATGGGACTTGCGCTGGCGCGGAAGGCGATGGTGAAAAGGCGGTAACCTTCGCTGATCCTGGACGACAGCCGGCAGCCATCGCGCGAAGTTGAAAGGGGACGGCGGCGGAAGGCGCTGGCGAGGTAGCCCAATCCGCACCACAATCGCCGGCATTATTGGCTGATTCCTTGACGTGGCCCTTTTCATGTCGCCCAAATTACCGCTTGCGCTTCTGTTGATGCTGTGGCCCGGCCTCGCGTTCGCCGCCGATGTTTCCGGCGTGCCGAAGATTCGCGAAGCCGACCAGATCCAGATCGGCAACAGCCGCATTCGCCTCTCCGGCATCGACGCGCCCTCGGTCGATCAGCTCTGCCTCAACACCAAGGGCGAGCGCTGGACCTGCGGCGTCGCCGCGCGCGACGAGCTGATCAAGCACACCGACAACAAGAGCTGGACCTGCCATCTCGGCCAGACCGATCGCCGCGGCCGGGCGCTGGCGCGCTGCGAGGTCGACGGCGAGGACGTTCAGAAATGGCTGGTGCGCAGCGGCTGGGCGCTGGCGCGCGTGTCCCACGATTATGATGCGGACCAGGCCGCCGCGCGCGAGGCCAAGGCCGGCATGTGGCAGGGCGCCTTCATCGCGCCGTGGGATTGGCGCGTGCGCAACAAAAAGACCACCATCCTCGGAGCTGTGAAAGTGCCGGAGACCGCGCATGCGATCCTCCTGGCTTCCGCATCCGGCCCGGTCGCGCCTTCGCCCGACTGCACCATCAAAGGCAACGTCAACTCGTCGGGCGAATGCATCTATCACAAGCCGACCAGCCGCTGGTACGCCCAGATCAAGATGCAGATCAGCAAGGGCACGCGCTGGTTCTGCTCGGTGGAAGAAGCGGAGGCCGCCGGCTGCCGTGAGACACGGCGGTGAAGGGCTGTCCGTTTTGAAGCGGCCGCCCATCTCAATCCGTCATCCTGAGGAGGCCGCAATGCGGCCGTCTCGAAGGATGAAGGGCCCCGCTGCAGCAGCCGGCCGTCGCCCTTCGAGACGCGCGCCAGGGCACGCTGCTCAGGGTGACGGTGACAGAGTGTGAGCGATCAACACCATGATGCGGATCCGCACGCTGCGCATCACGCGCGGCTGGAGCGCGTGCTGCTGACGCTGCTTGCGATCCTGCTCGGATATACCTCGCTCGCCTATATCGTGCTGCCGGCGTTCTGGACCCATTATGAGCATCAGCGCGGACTTGCGAGCTTGCCCATGGTGACGCGCACCGCGCAGGGCATTCCGGGCGACCCCATCAACATCGGGCTGATCGGAGATGCGCGCGATGTGCTGTGTGCGATGAACCAGGCCGGCTGGTTTCCCGCCGATCCCATCACGCTGCGCTCATCCATTGAAATCGTCGGCAGCGTGCTGCTCGACCGTGCCTATAAGGATGCGCCGGTCTCCAACCTGTTCTATCTCGGCCGGCGCGAGGATTACGCGTTCGAGAAGCCGGCCGGCAAAAGCGCCGATCGCCGGCACCATGTGCGCTTCTGGAAGGTGCTGGACAAGGGCCAGGAGGACCGGCCGGTCTGGCTGGGCGCCGTGACCTTCGACAAGGGCGTCGGCATCAGCCATTTCACCGGCGCGATCACACACCACATCGATGCCGATATCGACGCCGAGCGGGATTCGCTTGCAAGCGATCTCGAAAATGCCGGCATGGTCACGGCGAAATATCAGGTGACCGGCGTCGGGCCCACGCTCACCGGCCGCAATGGCGGCGGCGATCTCTATTACACCGACGGTGAAGTCTGGATCTTGCGGCTGGTCGAGGCGTGCCAGAAGAGGACAGGTCCGGTCGCCGTGATCCCGAGCCCGCTTGCGACCGAGCTGAAAGACGAGATCTGGCGAAGCATAACCGGTGCGCTCAAGAGCTGAGCCAAAAGTCTTGAAATTCCCTCCAATAGGCTGCATCCATGCCCCTGCCCCAACGCAAGGAAATCCACCCATGACCGTTCGCGCCGGCCGGGAGTTTCTGGCCATTCCCGGGCCCACCACCATGCCTGACGAGGTGCTGCGCGCGATGCACCGGCCCGCGCTCGACATCTACTCCGAGCAGATGGTCAATTTGAGCGACGGCCTGTTGCGCGATCTCTCGAAACTCTTCGCGACCAAGGCCAAATCCTACATCTACATCGCCAACGGCCATGGCGCCTGGGAAGCGGTGCTCTCCAACGTGCTGTCGCGCGGCGACAAGGTGCTGGTGCTGGAGAGCGGGCGCTTTGCGGTCGGCTGGGGCAATGCCGCGCGCGCCATGGGCGCCGAGGTCGAAGTGCTGAAGGGCGACTGGCGGCGCGCGGTGCGGGCGGGCGAAGTGGAGGCGCGGCTGCGCGCGGACAAGAGTCACGCGATCAAGGCGATCCTCGTCGCCCAGGTCGACACCGCCTCCGGCGTCGTCAATGACGTCGAGGCGATCGGCAAGGCCATCAAGGCGGCCGGACATCCCGCGCTCTACATGGTCGACACCGTGGCTTCGCTCGGCTGCATGCCGTTCGAAATGGACAAATGGGGCATCGATGTCGCGATGTCCGGCTCGCAGAAGGGCCTGATGACCCCACCGGGGCTGGGCTTCGTCGCCGCCAATGAGCGCGCGCAAGGCGTGCACAAGACGGCCGATTTGCGCACGCCCTATTGGGACTGGACCGAGCGCGAGGGCGTCGAGCATTACCGCCGCTATGCCGGCACCGCGCCGGTGCATCTGTTGTTCGCGTTGCGCCAGGCCATCGACATGCTGTTCGAGGAAGGGCTCGACAACGTGTTCCGCCGGCATCAGCTTCTGGCCGAAGCGGTGCGCCGCGCGGTCGCGGTATGGTCCGAGGGCCAGGTGCTCGGTTTCAACATCACGGAAAGCACCGAGCGATCCAACACGGTCACCACCGTGCTGATGGGCAACGGTTTCGAGCCCGCCAGGCTGCACCGCTACTGCAAGGAGAAATGCGGCGTGGTGCTGGGCGTCGGCATCGGCGACCTGCAGGGCCAGGCGTTCCGCATCGCCCATATGGGGCACATCAACGCGCCGATGATCCTCGGCACGCTCGGGGTGATCGAGGTCGGCCTCAACGCGCTGCGGATTCCGCATGGCAAGGGCGGCTTGGAGGCGGCGATCGCCTATCTCGGCGAAAGTGTAAGCGCCTAAGGCGCGATGGGGTCGAATCGCGATCGCGCTTTAGATTCTTGTTTGAGCACGATCTTTTCGCAAAACCGCTTCACACTTTTCCGGATCATGCTCTCTGGGCTCTGTTCGCCGCGCGGCTTTTAGTGCTTACTCCCGGGTAAAGCGCGCCTTGGGCTCGCAACAATACCCCGGGGGAGATGCGTGGCGCCGGTCGAACTGCGCGGCCTGACAAAACGCTTTGGTCCGCTCACCGTGGTCGATGACGTCTCGTTGCGCATCGAGCACGGCAAGCTGGTCTGCCTGCTCGGCCCCTCCGGCTGCGGCAAGACCACGACGCTGCGGCTGATCGCCGGCTTTCTCGAACCCTCCGCCGGCGAAATCTGCGTCGGCGACCGCGTGTTATCGTCGACGGCGCGAACCGTGCCGCCCGAGAACCGCGGGATGTCGATGATCTTCCAGAGCTACGCGCTCTGGCCGCACATGACGGTCGCGGACAACATCACCTACGGTTTGCGCCTGCGCAAGCTCGACCGCGAGACCATCGCAAAAAAGCTCGCGGCGATCCTCGCCACCACCAGGCTGGAGGCGCTGGCGCAGCGCTATCCCGGCGAGCTCTCGGGCGGACAGCAGCAGCGCGTCGCGCTGGCGCGGGCGCTGATCGTCGAACCCGAGACGCTGCTGCTCGACGAGCCGCTGTCCAATCTCGACGCCAATCTGCGCGAGGAAATGCGCTTCGAGATCCGCCGACTGCACGACGAATACCGCTACACGACCGTCTACGTCACCCATGACCAGTCGGAGGCGATGACCACTGCCGACCTGATTGCGGTGATGAACGCAGGCCGGATCGATCAGCTCGGCACGCCCGAGGACATCTACGACCGCCCGCAATCGGAATTCGTGGCGCGCTTCATCGGCGCGGCCAATGTGATCAAGGCGGTGGCGCGCGACGAAAACCACGTCGCTTTTGCCGACACCACGCTGGAAGTGGTCGGCGCCCAGCTTGTTGCCGGCCAACCCGCCGCGGTGGCGATCCGCCAGCACGACATTGCGCTGGCCACACAAGCGTCGTCCGATACGCCGAACACGGTGCCTGCGCGCGTGGTCCGGCAGGTGTTTCTCGGCGCCAGCCGCGACTATCTGGTCGAGACGGCCGACGGCACGTCCTTGCGCGTGGTCACAAGCCCCGGCAATGTGCTGGCGGAAGGCAGCAAAGTGTGGCTGACGCTCCCGCCGCAACGCTGCCGGGCGCTGGAGCGGTGAGGTGCGGGTGATGCGAACTGTTGCGTCCCCACTCACCGCCGTCATTCCGGGGCGCCTCGAAGAGGCGAACCCGGAATCTCGAGGTTCTCAGGTGCGCAATTGCGCACCATAGTTCGCTCCTTCTGAGCGCCCCGGAACGACGGAGGATGCGGCATGACCGCGATATCCAACATCCCACGTACCAAACCCCGCATCGACTTCACAAGACCGGTGCTGTGGCTGTTCGCCGCCTGCCTGATCGTGCTGATCGCGCTGCCCTTGTCGTGGCTTGGCATCTACAGCTTGACCGACAAGGCGCGGCATTTCACGTTGCAGAACTTTGCCACGCTGTTTTCCGATCCGGATTTTCTCGATCCGCTGTTCACCACCGCTGTTGTCGCCGTGTCTTCGGCCGCGATTTGCAGTGCGATTGCGGCGCCGATCGGCTGGCTGGTGTCGCGCACCGACATGCCGGGTCGGCAGGCGATCCGCGCGCTGGTGACCGCATCTTTCGTGACGCCGCCCTTTCTCGGCGCGATCGCCTGGGAGCTGCTGGCCGCACCCAACAGCGGCCTGCTCAACCAGCTCTACCGTTTCGTCACCGGTGCCGAGCCGGACGATCACCTCTTCAACATCTATTCGCTGGAAGGCCTCATCTTCGTCATCTCCTGCTACACGTTCCCTTTCGTGTTCGTGCTGATCGCGAACGCACTCGACAGCATGCCGGGGGAACTGGAAGACGCGTCCGCCATTCTCGGCGCCAAGGCGTGGACCACGGCGCACCGCATCACGATTCCGCTCGCGTTGCCGGCGCTGGTGGCCGGCAGCCTGATCGCGTTCTTGCAGGCGATGACCTTGTTCGGCTCGCCCGCGATTCTGGCGCTGCCCGCGGGCTTTCACACCATGACCACGAAAATCTGGAGCCTGTTTCAGTACCCTCCGAAGCCAGAGCTCGCCGCGGCGGGCGCGGTGCCGCTGCTGCTCCTGACGATACTGCTCCTGCAGGCGCAAAAAATCGTGCTGGGACGGCGCAGCTATTCGGTCGTCGGCGGCAAATATGGCGCGCCGCGACGCATCGAACTGAAGGGCTGGCGCTGGGCCGCGCTCGCACCCTGTCTGCTGGTGCTGCTCAACCCGGTGTTCCTGCCCTATTTCGCGCTGCTCAACGCGGCCATATCGCCCAACGCCACGACGCTGGTGACGCCATCGACGCTGACGCTGCACAACATCGTCTTCGTGTTCACCGAACAGTCCTCGACCGCGCTGGTCCTGAAGAACACGGTTGTCCTGGGCGCGGCCACCGCCACCATCGGCACGGTCGTGGCGCTGGTCATCGCCTATGTCGCCACGCGCCAGGTGATCGTCGGCGCGCGCCTGCTCGGCTTTCTCGCCACCGCGCCGGTCGCGGTGCCCGGGATCGTGCTCGGCGTCGGCCTGTTCCTGAGCTACACGCGGCCGCCCTTCGTGCTTTACGGCACACTCTGGATTCTTCTGCTCGCCTACCTGACCATCAATCTCCCGTCGGCCTATCAGCAACTCCAGGCGGCATTCACCACGATGCATCCCGAACTCGAGGACGCCAGCCGTATTCTCGGCGCGACGCGCCTGCAATCGCTCATGGGCATCACCGCGCCGCTGTTGCGCAGTGCGGTGATCGCGACCTGGTGCTTCATCTTCATCGGCGTGATGCGCGAGCTCTCCGCGGCGATCGTGCTGTTTACCTCGGAAACCAAGGTGCTGAGCGTTCTGATCTACGATCTCAACGAGGGCGGCGAGCTCGCCGCCATCTCCGTGCTCGGGATCGCCATGCTGCTGATCACCTTCGCCGTCGTGCTGGCGGTCAACCGCATCCCGATGTTCGGCGCCGGTGCCAGCGCACGGCTGCGCAATAACTGAGCATGATCCGGAAAAGTGTGAAGCGGTTTTCCGAAAAGATCATGCTCAAACAGGAATCTAAAGCGCGATGGCGATTCGACCTAATCCCATCGCGCTTTAGCGCGGACGCAACATCGAAATAGGATCCCAATCCCCGCGCAACGTGCGGCGTCTTGAAGGGCGACGGCCCGGGTCTCGCAGCGGGGCCGTTCATCCTTCGAGGCCGCCGCTTCGCGTCGGCGCCTTAGGATGACGGTTCAAGCAGGCGCCTCACAAAGACGGTTCGCCCGGCATATAGCAATCCGCCGTTCCGCGCCCATATGTCCCGGACCCGATCGAAGCCCCGCGTCAACGAGGACCTAAGTGACTGAAATCCTGGATAAACAGGCTGCCGCCGTGAAGCCGCCGGTGGCTGCCCGCCGGCCGCATTCCTTCACCCGCCACGGCATTACCGTCACCGACGACTATGCCTGGTTGAAGGATCCGAACTGGCAGGAGGTCCTGCACGATCCGGCGGTCCTGGATCCGGATATCCGCGCCTATCTCGAAGCCGAGAACAGCTATACCGAGAGCCTGCTCGGCCATACCGCGACGCTGCAGAAGAAGCTGGTTGCGGAAATGCGCGGCCGCATCAAGGAGGACGATTCCAGCGTGCCCTCGCCGGACGGGCCTTACGCCTATTTCCGCAAGTTCCGCGAGGGCGGCCAGCACGAGATGTTCGGCCGCATGCCGCGCGATGGCGGCAACGAGCACATCGTGCTCGACGGTGACGCGCTCGCCAAGGACCACGGCTATTTCAAGTTCGGCGACAGCCGCCATTCCTGGGATCACCGCTTGCAGGCTTGGAGCGCCGATACCAAGGGCTCGGAATATTTCGCGATCCGCATCCGCGATTGGCAAACGGGTGAGGATTTCGACGATCTCGTCGAGGACACCGACGGCGGCATGGTGTGGAGCGCGGACTGCAAGAGCCTCTTCTATGTCAAGCTCGACGAGAACCACCGGCCGATGCAGGTCTGGCGGCACCGGCTTGGCACCGCACAGGAGGACGACATCCTCGTCTATGAGGAACAGGATCCCGGCTGGTTCACCCATCTGCACGAATCGACCTCGGGCCGCTTCTGCGTGATCGCCGGCGGCGACCACGAAACCTCCGAGCAGCGCCTGATCGATTTGAAGAACCCCGATGCGCCGCCGCGCCTGATCGCTGCGCGCGAGAAGGGCGTGCAATATTCGATAGCCGATCGCGGCGAGGAACTGTTCATCCTCACCAATGCGGATAACGCGATCGACTTCAAGATCGTCACCGCCCCGCTCGCCGCGCCCCAGCGCGCCAACTGGCGCGACCTGATCGGCCATCGCCCGGGAGTCTACATCCTCGGCCACGATCTCTATTCGGGCCACCTGGTGCGGCTGGAGCGCGCCCATGCGCTGCCGTCCATCATCATCCGCGATCTCGCGACGGGCGAGGAGCACGCCATCGCTTTCGATGAGGCTGCCTATTCGCTCGACACCATGGGCTCCTACGAATTCGATACCACGAATTTGCGCTTCGCCTATTCGTCGATGACGACGCCGTCGGAGGTCTATGACTACGACATGACGAAGCGGACGCGCGTTTTGCGCAAGCGCCAGGAAATCCCATCCGGCCACAATCCCGCCGACTATGTCACGACGCGCATCATGACGATCGCCCATGATGGCGTGGAGGTGCCGATCTCGCTGCTGCATCGCCGCGACTTCAAGCGCGACGGCAACGCGCCGCTGTTGCTCTATGGCTACGGCTCCTACGGCCATGCCATGCCCGCTTCGTTCAATACCAATCGCCTGTCGCTGGTCGATCGCGGCTTCGTCTATGCGATCGCGCATATCCGCGGCGGCACCGACAAGGGCTGGGGCTGGTATCTCGACGGCAAGCGCGAGAAGAAGACCAACAGTTTTGATGATTTCGCGGCCTGCGCCCGTGCGCTGATCGAGGCCAAATACACGGGCAAGAAGCGCATCGTCGGCCATGGCGGCAGCGCCGGCGGCATGTTGATGGGGGCCGTTGCCAATCGCGCCGGCGAGCTGTTTGCCGGTATCGTCGCGGAGGTGCCGTTCGTCGACGTGCTCAACACCATGCTGGACGACACGCTGCCGCTGACGCCGCCCGAATGGCCGGAATGGGGCAATCCGCTTCTCAGCGAACAGGACTTTCGCACCATCCTGTCTTATTCGCCCTATGACAATGTTGCGGCGAAGACCTATCCGGCGATCCTTGCCATGGCGGGCCTGACCGATCCGCGCGTCACCTATTGGGAGCCGGCGAAATGGATCGCGCGGCTGCGCGCCACCATGACAGGCGGCGGCCCGGTGATGCTGCGCACCAACATGGGCGCCGGCCACGGTGGTGCCTCCGGGCGCTTCAACCGCCTCGACGAAATCGCCATCGTCTATGCGTTTGCGCTGTGGGCGGTGGGGCTTGCGCGTGACGATGCTTAGTTGAAGAGCTGGTTTGCGAATCTCGGTCCTCGCCCCGCTTGCGGCAGGGCGTATGGCGCCGCCGGCATTTTGCGCTGATATTTCCGCATCGTCGTGGTCGGGCTTGACCCGGCCATCCACGCCTTTCTTCACACAAAACAAAGACGTGGATGCCCGGCACAAGGCCAGCATGACGAGTTTGTCTCCACCAGCCGAGTACGGTTGGGGTCCCCTTCCCCCGCCGCTTCGCGTCGGCCTCTTCGATCCCTGCATTTTTGCCGCATTATTTGCGGCGGTGTGACCGTACCGTAACAGACTTTTCCGACCAGAGCGGCTAGGTCCTGCGACACGCGAAAATGGTCATTCCTGCAGTCGTTCTTGAAGAGTTGCCGTGGACTTCCCTATTGTCGGACACGCCCTCGTCGGGCGTCAGAACTACCGGCTGAAGTGGTTCGTTGCTTCCCTGTTATCGCTGATCATCACGTCACTTGGTCTTGCTGACCGGGCGCAAGCAGCTCCCGTCTCCAGCACCACGACCGTTGTGTCTTCGCAGAGCCCAAGCTTGGTCAACCAGGCTGTGACTTTCACTGTCACGGTTACCGGTGCATCGGGCACTCCGACTGGAGTCGTCTCTGTCGACTTCGGAGATGGCACAGGTGCCGCCGTCGCCGCGCTTAACGGAGGAGGGACCGGCTCTGTCACGCACACCTACACAAGCGTCGGGACCTTCGCCGTCAGCGCCACTTATTCGGGCGACCCCACTTACGCGCCAAGCAACGGAAGCGTCGGACAGCAAGTCGCTCAAGCATCCAGCGCGACGACCCTATCCGCCGTGCCCAGTCCAGCCTCGGTCGGTCAGACCGTAACCTTCACAGCGAGCGTCACGCAGACCGGTGGGATCCCGGCCTCGTCCGGCACCGTGACCTTCAACTTCGGCGACGGTGCGAGTTTCACGGCCTCGCTGTCGGGCGGAGTTGCACAAGCCACGCATGCCTACACATCGACAGGCAACTTCACCGTCACCGCAAATTATGGCGGCACCTCGGACGTGGCGGCGAGCTCGGGCACGCTAAACGAAACCATCAACGCCGCGGCATCGGCAACGACGCTCGCATCCTCATCGGCTTCCAGCGTGGCAGGCCAATCCGTCACCTTCACCGCGACCGTATCGGGCGCGAGCGGCATCACCCCCACAGGCACCGTCACCTTCGACTTCGGAGACGGCACGTCCGCCACTGTTGTTCTTGGCGGCGGCGTCGCCAGCACACCGCACACATACGCGAGGGCCGGCAGTTTCGTGGTCACTGCAGCGTATGGCGGCAGCGCAAGCTATTCGCCGAGTTCCGCGACACTGTCGCAAAATGTGGCGAATCCGTCATCATCGTCGACGACCCTGACGTCCACGCCCGATCCAAGCAGCGTCGGACAGTCCGTGACATTCACCGCGACAGTCACGGGCTCGGGAGGCACCCCCAGTGGGACGGTCACCTTCAACTTCGGAGACGGGGCGACCGCAACAAGCAGCCTCGTCGGCGGCGCTGCAACGATCACCCACGCCTATACGACGGGAGGCAGCTTCACCGTCACGGCCACCTATTCCGGCGATGTCAATTTCGCCACGAGCTCGGCAACACGTCAGCAGACCGTCAGCGTCAACGCGACGACCATATCGCTATCTTCCTCGCCCAACCCGAGCCAGGCGGGACAGGCGGTGATCTTCACCGCAAATGTGACGAGCCCCGGCGGTGCGCCGACAGGCAACGTGACCTTCAAGGATGGCGGCACGGCGCTGGGAACGGTCGCGCTGTCTGGCGGTGTCGCGACCTTCACCACCACCTCACTTGCAGCCGGCCATCACACGATCACGGCGAGCTATCTTGGCGCATCCGGCTTCGCCGCGAGCACGTCCGCCGCGCTGATCCAGGTCGTGAATACGCCTTCCGACAGTCTCAAGCTGCGGACGTTGCAGGTGCTGGCCGCACCCGTGGTGGCGCAAAACTCCGGACAGGCGATCTCCGGCGCCGTCGACAGCGCCATCAGCGAAGGGTTCAGCACGACCGGCGGCACTTTGATCAGCCCGAGCGCGACTGGCATCCGATTCAACTTCGCGGCCGATCCCGACGCTAGCCCGTCACAAATCGCCAGCAGCTCGGCCGAGTCCGCGCGCAACGCAAGCGCCCCGCTCAGCGAAGGCGGCCAAAGCTCCGCCCTGCAGGCTTATGCCGGCAAGAGCACAGGTCGCGTCGATAGCGCGTTCGATGCGCTGGCAAGCGCCATGCCGACCAAGGCACCGCCGCGTTACGTCGCGCCACGGGATTGGCTGGTCTGGGCCGAGATCCATGGCACGACGCTCGATCGCTGGAGCACCGGCAGCGGCGCGAGCACGTTGTCGGGCGCGCCGTTCCTCTACGGCAACCAGATCAACGTGCTGGCCGGCGTGACGCGAAGGGTGTTGCCGAACGTGCTGGTCGGCGCGCTCGGCGGTTACGAGACGTTCGACTATCGCTCCGATGCGCTGCAGGGCCGGTTGAAGGGCGACGGCTGGACCATTGGCCCCTACGTCGGATGGATGATCGCGCAAGACATCCGCTTCGATGCGGCGTTCACCTATTCCGGCATCGGCTATGATGGCCTTGCTGGCACGGCATCCGGATCATTCCCAGGCCATCGCTGGTTGCTGTCTGCCGGACTGACCGGCACGTATAAGACGAGCGGCTTTGTGATCGAGCCGTCCGCGCGCGTCTACGCGCTGTGGGAGCGCGAGGATGCCTACACCGACAGTCTCGGAACGTTGCAGGCCGCGCGCGATTTCTCGACCGGCCGCGCCAGCGCCGGCGTGAAGGTCACTTATCCGATTGCCTGGTCTCCGACCGCCGAATGGGCGCCTTATGTCGGCCTCTACGGCGATTACTATTTCAACACCGACAACGCCGGCGCGCCGGTTGCGCCTTCCGTGCCGACGCAGTTTGTCATGGATGGCTGGTCAGCCCGCGCGACCGCCGGCGTGGCGACGCGATTTGCCAATGGCGCCCAACTCGCCATCGGTGGCGAACGCGGCGGCATCGGCGGCAATTTTGCCGTGTGGACCTATCGCGTTCGCGCGTCGGTGCCGTTTGGGGCGCAGTAAGGCGCGCGCGTCATTGCGAGCGCAGGCGAGTTCACAGTCCAGATCCATCATGCGGCCGTGAACGAAGTGGTGCGGCGTTTTCCGAACGTATTCACGGTCGATCCGTCACGCTACATCGATGGTCCCGGCGACCAGCAGGATGCCATCGAGCACCTCGATCGCATGGTCTACTTCAACATCTACAAGGAGCTTGTCGAGCAATTCACCCGGCGTTCGCCCCCGATATCCGAGGCATCGCCAGCCGCCGCGGAGCGGGAAGCCGAACCAGCTTGATGCGCAGGGCGATTTCATCGGCCCTCTCAGCGTCCATCCCTCCAAGCCCTCCGCCAGGCACACTGCCAATGTATGGAACCGTCCATGGAGGCGGTTCGTGCGACGCGCCTACGCCGTGCCCAAACTTTTCCGGCCGGCGTTGCCGGAGACACTTTCCGGTTGTCTTGCGGCCGCGAAGCGGTCATCGTCAAGCCAGGGGATCGGACCGCGATGGCGCGTCCGGCTCCTGACCTGAAGGTGCAGCCGGGATGACCGGTGGCGCGAAGAGAGAGATGACGCTCACTACCCGCCTCGCCCTTGCGATGATCCTGGTGGTCGCCGCTGCGGTTTCCGCCGTCGGACTGCTCGGCTATCACAACCTGGAACAGGCGCTGCTGCCGCGCATCCTCGACCGCATCGAGTCGCATTCGAAACTCGTTGCCAGCGACCTGCGCTCCTATGTTCGCGGCGCGCGCGCCGATGTGGCGACCTTCTCGACCCGCACGGCGGTGCAGGGCATGGTCACCGCGCATGTCAACGGCGGGACCGATCCGGTCGACCACGTCGCCGAAAGCACCTGGCGAGGCCGGCTCATCGGTCAGCTCGCCGCGGAGCTCGAAGCCAAGCCGGCCTATTCGCAATTCCGTCTGATCGGCCTCGACGATGGAGGACGTGAGCTGGTCCGCGTCGACCGCTCCGGTCCGAACGGGGCGGTTCGGGTCGTGCCCGATGGCGAATTGCAGCGAAAGGGCGACCGAGCCTATTTCAAGGAGACCATCAAGCTAAAGCCGGACGAGGTCTACGTCTCGCCGGTGGATCTCAACCAGGAGAACGGCACCATCGAGGTGCCGCATGTGCCGACATTGCGCGTCGCGACACCGATTTTCGCGCCCGGCGGCAAGCTCTTCGGCATCGTCGTCATCAATGTCGATATGCGTCCGTGCCTGGAGCGCATCCGGACGCCGGCGCGCCCCGGAGAGCAGATCTACGTCGTCGACGCCAAAGGCGACTATCTCGTCCACCCCGAGCCCTCGCGCGAATTCGCAAGCGACCTCGGCGGGCGAAGAGACTGGCAGAAGGATTTTCCCTATTTCGCGTCCCTGGTCGGGGGATCGCAAAGCGGCGTGCGGGTGATCCCCGACAGCTCACGACGGCCTGGCGGAGCGGCGCTCGCGCCGGCCATGCTGGTCGACAAGCAATGGATCGGAATCATCGAAACGGTCCCGAACGCCGTGTTCGTGGCCACCGCGACGGCGATCAGCAGAACGTCGCTGCAGGTCGGACTGATCGCCATGCTTGGCGCGGCCGCGCTTGCGTTCGCCATCGCGCGCTCGCTGACGCGCCCCATCAACCGATTGCGCGCGGCGGTCGAGGGAATCGGCCGTGACGAGCCGTTCAAGGTCCCGCCCGATGCCAGCGGCGAGACCGCCGTGCTGGCGCAGGCCTTCGCGCGCGCGATGAACGAGGTGAAAGCCAAGACCGCCGAACTCGAACGCGAGGTGCAGGAGCATCGTCGCACTGAAGCGGCGCGGGACCACTATGCCGCGCGCGACCGCCTGTTCAGCGCGATGGTCGAATCGTCCAATGATGCGATCGTCACCAAGTCGCTGGACGGCATCATCACCGGATGGAACCCCGCCGCCGAACGCCTGTTCGGCTACAGCGCGGAAGAGGCTGTCGGCCAAAGCATCAACCTGATCGTCCCTCCCGACCGCGGCGAGGAGGTGCAGGCGATCCTGCGGCGGATCTTGCGCGGCGAGCGGATCGAGCACCACGAAACCATGCGCAGGCGCAAGGACGGCACGCTCGTGCAAGTCTCGCTGTCCATCTCGCCGATCAGGAACGCTGCCGGCGAGATCATCGGCGCCTCCAAGATCGCCCGCGACATCACCGAGTTGCGCCAGACCGAGCTCGCGCTGCGCCAGCAGCTCGAGGAGCGGGAGCGCATTTTCGAGAATTCGCAGGACCTGATCCTGGTCATGGATGCCGGAGGCGCGCTGGTTCAGGTCAGCCCGAGCTGCGAGACCATCCTGGGCTTCAGGCCCGAGGAAATGATCGGCCACAGCAGCGCCGAGTTCATTCATCCCGACGACCTCGCGATGACGCAAGCGGAGATGGGCGCCGCGCGACGCGGCGACCGTTCCAAGATCTCCGACACGCGCATGATCCACAAGGACGGCCGGGCCGTAACCCTGTCATGGCTCGGCACATGGTCCGAACCGGTCAAGCGCTATTTCTTCGTCGGCCGCGACACCACCGAGAGCCGGCTTGCGCAGGAGAGCCTGCGCGAAAGCGAGCAGCTCGCGCGCAACATCATCGAGACTGCGCTCGACGCCTTCGTGCAGATCGATGAAAACGGCAGTATCCTCAACTGGAATTCGCAGGCCGAGCAGATTTTCGGCTGGTCGCGCGACGCCGTGCTCGGCAAGGACCTGATTCAACTCGTCGTCGTGGAAGCGGACCACGACGAGCTCCGCGAAGCACTGTCGCGCTTCCGCACTCTTGGCCATGGCCAGATCCTCGGCCCCCGCCGCGAAATCACGGTGCGGCGGCGCGACGGCAAGGAATTGACGGCCGAGCTCAGCCTGACCGCCACGAAGACGCGCACGGGCTTTGTCTTCAACGGCTTTTTCCGCGATCTCACCGAGAAGATCGCGGCCGAGGAGCGTATCAGGCAGTCCGAAAAGATGGAGGCGATCGGCCAGCTCACCGGCGGCATCGCCCACGACTTCAACAACATCCTGACCGTCATCACCGGAACCATTGAAATCCTGGGCGCGGCCGTCGCCAAGGAGCCGCAGCTTGCGGCAATCACCAAGATGATCGACGAGGCGGCCGCGCGCGGTGCCGACCTCACCCAGCACCTGCTCGCCTTCGCGCGCCGGCAGCCGCTGCAGCCGCGGGAGATCGATATCAACACCCTGATCATCGATACGGCCAAGCTGTTGCGGCCGACGCTGGGCGAGCACATCGAGATCGAATCGGTGTTCGAGGACGAGGCCTGCATCGCCCTGGTGGACCCCA
This sequence comes from Bradyrhizobium sp. STM 3562, assembly GCF_045571435.1. NCBI lineage: Bacteria > Pseudomonadati > Pseudomonadota > Alphaproteobacteria > Hyphomicrobiales > Nitrobacteraceae > Bradyrhizobium > Bradyrhizobium sp. STM 3562. Next base: position 433,888 of record NZ_CP120694.1, on the reverse strand, counting down.
ATCAGCTCGCCACAGCGATCCTCAATCTGGCGCTGAACGCGCGTGATGCGATGCCGGGCGGCGGCAAGCTGATCCTGGAAACGGCCTCGATCTATCTCGACGAAGCTTACGCGAGGGTGAACGACGTTCGGCCGGGCCGCTATTCCATGATCGCGGTGAGCGATACGGGAACCGGCATTCCCGCCGCCATCCTCGACCGGGTGTTCGATCCGTTCTTCACCTCCAAGGGCCCGGGCAAGGGCACCGGCCTAGGCCTCAGCATGGTCTATGGCTTCATCAAGCAGTCGGCCGGTCACATCAAGATTTACAGCGAAGAGGGCGTCGGGACGACCATCAAGATGTATCTGCCGCCCGGCACGGGCGCATCGCTCGCGCCGGAAAGCCACGCTGCGCCGGAAATCGAAGGCGGCCATGAAACCATCCTGGTCGTCGAGGACGATCGCCTGGTGAGGGACTATGTGCTGACGCAGCTCCATTCGCTCGGCTACGTCACGCTGGATGCGGCGAACGCGAGCGAGGCGCTCTCCCTCGTCGACCAGGGGCACAAATTCGATCTCTTGTTCACCGACGTGATCATGCCCGGCCTCATGAACGGGCGGCAGCTCGCCGATCACCTGCAGAAGCACCTTCCCGACCTGAAAGTGCTGTTCACGTCAGGCTACACCGAAAACGCCATCATCCACCACGGCCGGCTCGACTCCGGCGTTCTGCTGCTGGCAAAGCCCTATCGCAAATCGGACATGGCCCGCATGATCCGCCGCGCGCTGGAGGGATGAGGAGGGAGAAGTTCTACGACGCGCGCTGTTGCGCGGTCATCACGATCCGGACCAGATCGGCCGCGTTCCTGGCGCCGAGCTTTTTCATGATGTTGGCGCGGTGATCCTCGATCGTGCGCGGACTGATGCCGAGGGTGCGGCCAGCTTCCTTGTTGGACGCGCCTGCGGTGAATTGCTCCAGCACCTCGCGCTCGCGCCGCGTCAGCGGTTCGCGGCCGGGGAAATGCAGCGTGGCGATGCTGGACGAACTCTGCGCCTGGCGGCGTGCATAGGCGCCGATTGCCTCGTCGAGACGGGCCACGATCTCGCTGCCCCGAAACGGCTTTTCGATGAAATCGAGCGCGCCGTTCTTGATGGCGCTGACGGCCATGGCGATATCGCCCTGGCCCGAGATCATGAAGATAGGCGCCGGATAATCCTCGCCATGCAGTTCCCTCAGGATGTCGAGCCCGGATTTGCCGGGAATGTGAACGTCGAGCAAGATCGCGGCCGGCGTCCGGCTTCGCGCGACCGCGAGCAGCGCAGCGCCGTCCGCAAAGCAGATCACCTGGTAGCCCGCCGCAGACAACACCAGAGAGAGGGTTTCGCGAACGGCGGGATCGTCATCAACCACGAAGATTTCACCGCGGGAGGCAGGTTTCTCGGCCATGTGCCTTCGTCCGTAGAGTTACAAATGACGTGCGCACCAAACCGTTAGCGTTTGGCGCAGATTCGCCCCACCCGTATTTGTACGGGAGGGGGCCTTAACTCACAAGTAGCCGTAGCCGCCTAAACCGCATTGATGGAGAACACCCGTGCGGAATGCGAAAGCCGATGACGCGGCGGTTCCATCCGAAGATCGGAACGACGGCTTCTATTTGATCGTTTCGGACCTGGTGTCGCTCATCGATCATGTCCAGGCCAGCATGAAGTTGATCGAAGCCGCGAAGGTCCAGGATTGCATCGGCAATCAGGAATTCGCCGATGTCGTCGTGCTCGACGACGTCACGCCGCTCTATACGCAAGCGGAAGCCGCGCTTGCTGCTTGCAATACGAACCTCGCCGCCGCCCTGCAGTTCCTGTTCGAAACCAAGGCAGTGTACGAAGAGACATCTGGCCGCAGCGCCAGCGGGTTCCACGACCTGCCCGCGCGGCGCACCATTTAACAATAGAGCTTCAAGGCACGCAGGCGCAAGCCGCGCAGGCGACGAGCCTCCGCCCTGATCAGGCGTGCATCAAGGCGTCGTCGTCGGACGAGCTGCCGGACCGCTTCTTCTTGTGTTTGCCCTTGATGAACTGAATGTCCATCTCGGCGCCATTGACGCGGACCAGTTCGCAGCGGCGATAGGCGAGACCGGTCGAGGACAACAGTAGAAAGAACTCCTTCAGGTTCAGTCCTTGAATGGAGCCTTCGACCGTCAGGATGGCGTCGTTATCGGAGATGGCGTTGAGCTGGCAATTGCGCCGCCACGTTCCGTCGATTGCCATGATGCAGACGTCGTATCCGCGGCTGAAGGTGACGCGCTCCGAACCTTTGTTTTCTTCCGACATTGCTCACATTCCTGCTATCGCCGCCAGTTTCGGCGCGGCGGTGCCCGTTGCCCATACTCTTCCCGGCGAGTTCTGTGCGCCGCTCGGCCGATAGAGGCCGCGCCGGTCCGAAAATGGTTTGAAAGCCTCGCTCAATCCGACCACCGTTTCCGCCGCACCCAGCACCAAGAAGCCGTCCGGCTCGATGGCCTTGGCCAACCGGCCGAAAATGTTGATCTTGGTTTGCTGGTCGAAATAGATCAGAACGTTGCGGCAGAAGATCACGTCGAAAGCGCCGAGATGTGAAAAGTCGTGCAGCAGATTGAGCTGCCGGTGCTGAACCATGGCGCGAACGTCCGGGTTGATCTGCCAGAGTTCGCCCATCTGCTTGAAGTATTTCACGAGCAATTGGATCGGCAGCCCGCGTTGTACCTCGAACTGGCTGTAGATGCCGGACTTCGATTTCTCCAGCACCTCCTGCGACAGGTCGGTCGCGAGAATGTCGACGCGCCAGCCCGCAAGCGCTGCGCCCATTTCCTTCAGGCACATCGCGATCGAATACGGCTCCTGACCGGTCGATCCGGCGGCACACCAGATGCGGATGCTCTTGCGGCCTGCGCGGGCGCGCAGGATCTCAGGCATAATGGTCTCGCGAAAGTGGTCGAACGGGACCTTGTCGCGAAAGAAGAAGGTCTCGTTGGTGGTCATGGCTTCGACCACCTGGTTGATCAGGGAGGGCGATCCACCCCTCATCTTCTGCACAAGCTCGCCGATATTGGCGAGGCCCGCCTTCCGCGCCAGCGGCAACAGCCGGCTTTCGATCAGATATTGCTTGTCGGCGGACAGGTCGAGGCCGGAAAGGTCCTTGAGGACTTTCCGCAGATATTCGTAGTCGGGTGGAATCACAGGCGGCCTCTTAAGGAATCAGATCGATGCCGGCGACGGCAACTGGATGAGACCGACTTCCTGGAACTTCGCCGCGACGATGTCCTTGTCGAAGGGCTTCATGATGTATTCGTTGGCGCCGGCCTCGAGTGCGCGCGCGATATGATCGATGCCGTTTTCAGTGGTGCAGAACACCACCTTGGGCGCATCGCCACCGGGCATGCGGCGCAGATTGCCGAGGAACTCGTAGCCGTCCATGATCGGCATGTTCCAATCGAGCAGCACCGCATCCGGCAGACCGCGCTTGCAGACTTCCAGCGCTTTCTCGCCGTCTTCGGCTTCGACGATCTCGAAATCCATTGCTTCGAGAATACGCCGCGCGATCTTCCGCACCACGCTTGAATCGTCGACCACCAGGCAGGTTTTCATTGGGCTTTCTCCGAGAAGCGAGCACTCAAGCGGCTTGCGCGATTTTTGGCGCCATTTCGAGGACGCGGTCGACGTCGAGGACGACCATGAGCTGGCCGTCGAGGCGATGGACGCCGCCGGCGAGCTTGGCGAGGCGCGGATCGAGGTTGACGGGGTTGTCCTCGCGGCCGTCCTCGGGCAGGCGCAGCACCTCGCCGATCTGGTCGATCAAAAGCCCGTAGGACTCGCCGCGCAGGTCGACGCCGACCGCCATCGGCGGCTTGCCGTCGGAGGCCCTGGGCAGGCCGAGCCGGGCGCGCATGTCGATCACGGTGACGATGCGGCCGCGCAGGTTGAGCACGCCGGCGATCTCGACCGCCGCCAGGGGCACCCGCGTCAGCCGCTCCGGCATGAACACGTCCTGCACGCGGGAAATCGGCAAGCCGAAGAGCTGGCCGCCGATCACGGCGGTGACATATTCGGCCATCGCGCCTTCGCTCGTTTCCGTCTTGCTGGTCATCTCGCTCATCCTTTACGCCGCCCGGCTCATCTCGTTGTGGCTGGCATGGGCGGTCTGCTCCTTCAGCGCCGCGATCAGGCCGGGCCGGTCGAACTTGGCGACATAATCGTGGAAGCCGGCGAGCTTGCCGCGCTCGATCGCCGCCGGCGACACCAGCGAGGACAGCGCGATGATCGGCATCTGCGCGAGGTGCTGGTCGCCGCGGATCACCTCGGCGAACTCGAACCCGTTCATGTCCGGCATCTCGATGTCGGTCAGCACCACGTCGAAGCTCTGGCCCGAGCGCAGCGTCGCGAGCGCCTCCTGCGCGTTCGGCGCGGTCCGCACCTTGTAGCCGGCGGCCTTCAAGACCGGCGCCAGCATGTTGCGGAAGAAGGCGCTGTCGTCGACCAGCAGCACCGATTGGGTGGCCATCGACGGGCGCATCTCCTTGCGGGTGAACCAGTCGGCAAACGCCATCGGCAGGAAATGGCCGACGTCGATCACCTCGGTGGCCTGGCCCTTGATCACCGCCGAGCCCAGAATGCCCGAGCTCGAGCCGGCGACCTCAATGTGCAGCCGCTCCTCGACGATGTCGATGATCTCGTCGACCACGAGCCCCATCGAGCGGCCGTCGTCGGCGAACACCAGGATCGGCTGCGCGCCGCTCCCGCGCACCTCCACCCCCTCCATCTGCACCAAGGGCATGAGCTGGTCGCGGTACTGCACCATGTAGCGGCCGTTGCTCAGCTCGATCTTGTCGGCGGCGATCTCCTCGAGCCGGGTGACGAGGCCGAGCGGCACCGCCTTGGGCTGGCTGGTGCCGGCGCGGAACACCAGCAGCGAGGTCATCTGCTCGCCGCTTGCCGCATGATGGCCGGCGCTGTCGTCGGCGAGCTCGCGGCTGGCATTGCCGGCGGCGCCGAGCGCTTTGGCGATGCCGTTGGGGTCGATGATCATGATCACCGCGCCGTCGCCCAAGATGGTGTTGCCGGAGAACATGTCGATGTGGCGCAGCTTGGTCGACATCGGCTTGACCACGATCTCCTCGGTGTGGAACACGCCGTCGACCACGATGCCGAAGGTCTGGCTGCCGACTTGCGTGACCACGATGAAGCCGTTCTCGGGATCGGATGAAGAGCCGTCGTCGATCATCAAGAGCTTCTTCAAATGCATCAGCGGCAGCAGCTTGTTGCGCAGCCGCAGCACCGCGGTGTCCTTGATGCGCTCGATGCGGTGCTCGGAATTGGCCCGCGCCCGCACCAGCTCCACCACCGAGAGCTGGGGAATGGCGAAGCGGTCGCCGCCGGCCTCCACGATCAGCGCCGAGACGATGGCGAGCGTCAGCGGGATCTTGATGGTGACCGCGGTGCCCTCGCCGGCGACCGACTTGATGTCGATGGTGCCGCCGATCTGGTCGATGTTGGTGCGCACCACGTCCATGCCCACCCCGCGGCCCGACACGCTGGTGATGGTCGCGGCGGTGGAGAAGCCGGGGGCGAAGATGAACTTGTGGATCTGCGGCTCGGTCATCTTCTCGAGCTCGGCCTCGGTGACGAGGCCGTTCGCGAGCGCTTTCGCCTTGATCCGCTCGGTGTTGAGGCCGCGCCCGTTGTCGGCGATGCAGATGATGATGTGGCCGCCCTCGTGATAGGCGGACAGGCGGATGGTGCCGGTCTCCGGCTTGCCGGCCGCTTGCCGCTCGGCCACCGTCTCCAGGCCGTGGTCGGCGGAGTTGCGCACCATATGGGTGAGCGGGTCCTTGATGAGGTCGAGCACCTGGCGGTCGAGCTCGGTGTCGGCGCCGTGCATCTCGAGCTCGATCTGCTTGGACAGTTCGCTCGAGAGGTCGCGCACGATGCGCGGCAGCTTCTGCCAGGCGTTGCCGATCGGCTGCATGCGCGTCTTCATGACGCCCTCCTGCAGCTCGGCGGTGACGTTGGAGAGCCGCTGCAGCGGCACCTTGAACTCGGTGTCCTCGTTGCGGCGGGAGATCTCCAGGAGCTGGTTGCGGGTCAAGACCAGCTCGGAGACCATGGTCATGAGATGTTCGAGGGTGTCGACATTGACCCGGATCGACTGGTTGGCGACGCGCTCGCTCTCGGACGCCTCCTCGCCGGCGGCGGCCGCCGCCCGCTTGGCCGGCTTGGCCGCCTCCTTGGGCTTGGCGGCCGGTGCGCGCGGGGCGGCTTTCGCCGCGGGCGGCGGCGGCGCCGCTGCGGGCGGGGCCTCCTCGACCGCGGTCTCGCGGAAGGCGCGCTCGAGCTCGTCCAGCGACACCTCGCCCGGACGCAGCGGCCGCTCCAGGGTCTGCGCCACCAGCGTGCCCGCGGTGACGCCGGCAGCGGCGGCCGGCGCAGCGGCGTCGGCGGGCGCGGCGTCCGGCGGCGGCGCTGACGGCAGCGGCGACGCTGCGCCGGCCGCGATCAGCGGAGCTGACGCTGACATCGCCGCCATGCCCTGCTCGACCATCGCCTCGAGCTGATCGATCAGGTCGCGGTCATTGCCCTCCGGCTCGGCCTCGGTGGCCTCGAGCCCGGCGAGGATTTCCTTGATGCGGTCGATCGAGGACAGGATCACCGTCACCGCCTCGGCCCGCACCGGCATGCCGTCGCGGAACTTGCCCATCAAGGTCTCGCCGGCATGCGCCAGCGCTTCCAGCCGCGGCAGCCCCAAAAAGCCGCAGGTCCCCTTGATGGTGTGCACCAGGCGGAAGATGTTATCCAGGATCTTGGCGTTGTTCGGCTCCTGCTCGAACTTCACCAACTGATTGTCGACGGTGTCCAAGCTCTCGCTGGTCTCCGTCAAAAACTCCCGCAACAGATCATCCATCAGAACAAACCTTCCAAGGCTCCGGGCTCCGATCGCCCTTCGTACCTGATCTTATGGAATTGCAGACCCGGCGCGCTGGTCAGCGATGCGGCAGTGAGTTTCGCGTGATCGGCTCCGCCCGAGACAGGCCACAGATTTCCGTCCTGCAATGAATAGCCCTTCGGGTTTCTCATTCCCGTTAACGGCGCGTTCCGTGCAAATACGGACGCAGGCCGCGCTTGCAGCGGTGGCCGCTGACGCGCCTTTGCGCGATTTCATGCGGAAATATCGGCACGAACGTCGTTGTCGACCGCAATGCCGCTCTCATATCGAAAGCAATTTGCCGATGTCGTTTAATTGCCCGCTAACCACGCCGCGGAAATTGCATCGGCGAGCCTGCTTGCGCGGCTCACGATGACGTGCGGCCGAACGATGGCTTGCGCACCTCCGTAGAACTACGAGAGCTCGCACGATTAACGCGCCGTTCAATCGCCGCTGCTAATTGTCACGATGCTGACGAGCGCGAGTTCAAGACAACATCGAACACCTTCGTGTGCTGTGAACGTCTCGCCCCTGTCCGGCCGTTTGCGAACTGTGCGGAGGGAAGACATGGCTTTTGACTTGTCGATGCCGATCCTTGTGGTCGATGACTACAGCACCATGATCCGGATCATCCGCAATCTGTTGCGGCAGCTCGGCTTCGAAAATGTCGACGACGCCTGCGATGGATCGTCGGCGCTGAACAAGATGCGCGGCAAGAGATATGGGCTCGTGATCTCCGATTGGAACATGGAGCCGATGACCGGCTATGACCTGCTGCGCGAAGTGCGCGCCAGCCCGGAGCTCTCGAAGACTCCCTTCATCATGATCACCGCGGAATCCAAGACCGAAAACGTCATCGCGGCCAAGAAGGCGGGCGTCAGCAACTACATCGTCAAACCGTTCAACGCCGCGACGCTCAAATCCAAGATGGAAGCGGTGTTCGGCCCGGCCGAATAGCCAGGCTGGCGGCAAAGCCGCCTTCGCGCGCAGCCGCATCCCGGATGCGGGCCGGCCTCCGCCGTCATTGCGAGCGCAAGCGAAGACTGTATGTCCTTGCGTTGCGCAGGTGGCTCGCCCTCGATGTGTTTGCGAGGGTTGCCCGGATTGCGCTGGGTAGAGCCTCTACGCAAGGAAGGCGAGCCATGAGGGAATATAGCAGACTGCCTCCGCGGGTGCACTCTGGATTGTTTCGTCGCCTCGCTCCTCGCAATGAGGAGCCTGGTTGAAGCCGCTTGTCCGACGGGGCAACTTGATCGGCCGATGCGCTAACGCCCGATCATGCTTCCGGCGCGGTGAACAATGAAGCCTTTGCAATCCTACCGACCTGATCGCAGCAGCGCCTCGCCTCCGCGCATAAGCCGCGGCCGTACTTCTACGGCATCCGATTTTCATATCCGGCTAAGGATGAAAGGAGATAGTCGCGGCAGGCACAGGAGGGCTCCATGTTCACGTTCGAAACCGCCGATCAAAGGGAAATGCGGCGTTTCCGTATGGCGCAATTCAGCGGCAGAACGGCCACCGTCAAAGCCGGCGACACGACCATCACCGGTCATGTCCGATCGGTGCAGGAACAGGAAGCAAGCGTTCCGCCGCGCTGGATCATCACCATCATCCCGAACCCGCCGAAGCAGGCAGCCACCCCGCGGCGCGCGGCACCGCACATCAATTCATTCCGGGAAGATTTTTACTAAAGCGCGATGAGATTAGGTTGAATCGTCATCGCGCTTCAGATTCTCGTTGGAGCATGACGCCGACGGATCGGCGACAGCGTTCGGCCTTCAGTCGGCGCGCTCGCCGATCCGCAGCAGCAGCGCGGCGCGCACCAGCTCCGCCGTGTTGCGAGCGCCGAGCTTTCGCATCGCCTCGGCGCGATGGCTCTCGAAGGTGCGCGGGCTGATGCGCATCCGCAACGCACCTTGCTTGTTGGAGTGGCCCTCGCTGATGAGCTGCAAGACCTCGCGTTCGCGCTTCGTCAGCGGACGCTGGCCGGCCTCGGTGGCGGAGGCAAGGCGTGCCCGGCCGATCTGCCGGGGACGCACGACGCGCTCCTCGCATTCAGATTTGGCATTGATGACAGGCAGCGCACCTTGCTGGGTCGAGCCGATCTGCTTGACCAGCGCACAAACCCGTTCGGTTTGCTGGAGCGCGTGATCGACGATCTTCTGCAGGTAAGCCCGATCCTCCGGGTTTTGCGACAGCGCGCGGCTGAGCTGCTTGATCTCACCCATGTAGAGCAGGAGCGCAGTCAGCGGGCCGTTGAGCTGGCGCGCAATGGCGCCCTCGTCGTCAACGGCGGCGACGCGCACGGCCTGCGGCCGGACCGCTTCGAGCGCGGTCAGAGCCGGACCGCTTGCGACGGGTTCGGCGAGATCGGACTCGGCGAGGCGGCTTTCTTGTGACATGGCCCGTTGTTTAACGGACGGCACGCGGCTCCATGGTTAAGAATTTGCACCGTAAGACTACGGAAATCTTGCGAAAAATCCGCAGCCAGATCGCCATTTTACGCGTTGAGATTGCGAAGGAAACCAGCCTCGTCCGCCAAGGTTGCAAGTTGTAAGCGAATCACCGGCCAGATGGTAGCGCTCCGAGCTCGCGCAGCCCGCTTTGCGCACGTCGCCGAGCGCCCCGCGCGATCGATCGCACCCGATCACCTTACCATTATTTAACGGTGACTTGCTTTCATGTTCCCGGTTGCGAGCGCGCAAATGCCCCTACGCGACAGGCCGATATCAAGGCTACGGGATGAGTTGCGGAAGTCGCGTGCCATGGTCCAAGCCGAGCGGATCTCAGAATATCTGAAGCAACTAACGCCGCTCGCGCGGAGCAATCTCTTGAGCGAGCTTGAGCGGCTGGAGGTCTGCGGGCTCGAAATACCCGGCGCTGCCGCGGTGGTTCAGGCGCTGCGCGCCGAATTTCGCAAGGCCGGACAACCCAGCAAAGGACCAAGCAATCCCTCCAAGCATTTCTTCGCCCCCATCGAGCCTCTGCTGGTTGACGCGGATCCGGACCATGCCAATCCGGGGCGGATCTCGCGCGGGTCGCTATCGCCGATCTGGGAATGGATCAGCCACGATCTGCTTCCGACCATGGCGCGCGACTATGCCGCGCAGCTCAAGGAGCTGATCGCAAGCGACAAGAAGCGCGAGCTGCAGCAGGCCGTCGCCACGTTCCAGACCAAAGTCGTCAAGTCGCTCGAGAACACGCTGGCCGCGCCGGAGAACGCGGCGCAGATCCGCGGCAAGCTTGCGACCTTCACGGCTTCACAATGCGTCTTCAACGACCTCACCAAGATCGTCTGCGTGCTGCGTGCGCGCGATGCACTGGCGAAGTTCGAAAAAGCGCTGCCGGACAAGATATCGAAATTCGATGACGGCCGTGTCGCCGCCATGACCAAGCTCCTGGATGAATTCGGCAAGACCAACGAGGAAGCGCTTCCTTTTGCGCTGACGCTCATCGCAAACCGCCTCAGGACGTCCTGGGAATTGATCCGCCTCGCCACCAAGGCCTCACCAAGCAAGGGCGCGCGCGACATCGCCGCCACGCCTTATGCGATCACGGTTTCGATGGTGCTGGATCGGCTCGAGGACAAGAAGCTCGCCTTGCGCTTTGCGCTCCGGAACAACCGCGTCCTCGTCGCCAAGCAGCTTCTGACCGAGATCTACGACACCGAATATGCGCTGCAGGTCCGCATCGACCAGCTCGAACAGTCCGATTGGGGCGCGCGCCTGCGCAGGCTGATGGATGCCATCGCTGCGTTGGTGGAGGCCGAGGTGAGCCGTTTTCCTCCCGATGTCGGCCATGTCCTGGGCTCGCGCAGCTTGAAGAGCTATCAGTCGCTCGCCGGCCGCCTCACCTACCTCGCCTGGAAGGGGCGCGATGCCATGCATGGAGGCGCGACGTTCTGCAAAAAGCTGATCGGGCAAACCTGAGCCAATAGGCCCGACGTCCAAGGTGCCCTTGAGCCGCTACGGTCGCTCCACGCGCTGCAGACGCAAAAACCTGTCCAGGAAACGGCCGGACAGGACGAACCTGAACCACCAATATATCATCCGCCGCATATTCATCGTTTCCGCCTCCTCGGCCCCGAGTCCCCAACAAGCGCGATGAACCCGGGTCGAACCCGTTATCGCCCTCCAGATCGCTGCTTGAGCATGATCTTTCCGGAAAAAGGCGCTGCGCGGTTTTCCGGATCATCGCCTCAATAGCCCCGAAACCGGGTTTGCGCCTGTGAGCCGCTTCACATCCGCCTCGGCGTACCGGCGCCGGCCGCCCCCGCCGGCGCGGGGGCTTTTCGACCTTAGGATGGCTCCTGCCCGCGATGCGAAACGGAACCGCCCGGGGGGCTGCACGTTCTTTCGGCGGGCAAGATCAACCAAGAACACAGCTTGCCTCGGGGGCGCCAGGAGGGACCCCCATGACTATGTCTCACGTCAATCCGACGCCGCTGCCCTCGCTCGAACATCAGATCCAGCTACGCCGCGCCGTCATCGCTTCCACGATCGGGACCGCGATCGAGTGGTACGATTTCTTCCTCTACTCGACGGTCACGGGCCTGGTCTTCGCAAAACTGTTCTTCCCGCATTCCGATCCCTGGGTCGGCACGCTGGAAGCCTTCGCCATCTATGCCGTGGGCTTTGCCGCCCGCCCCGTGGGCGCAGCCATCTTTGGCCATTATGGCGACCGCATCGGCCGCAAATCGACCCTGATCGCGACGCTCCTCCTGATGGGATTGGCCACCTTCGCCGTGGCGCTGGTGCCGACGTACCAGAGCATCGGGATCTGGGGCGCCGTCATTCTCACCATTCTGCGCTTCATCCAGGGCGTTGGCGTCGGCGGCGAATGGGGCGGCTCGGTGCTGATGTCGATGGAATGGGCGCGCAGCGACAAGACGCGCGGATTGATCGCCTCATGGCCGCAGTTCGGCGTGCCTTGCGGGCTGTTCCTGGCCAATCTTGCCGTGCTCGCTTTCAGCCAGATGTCCGGCGACCAATTTCTGGCCTGGGGCTGGCGCATCCCCTTCGCGCTGAGCCTGATCCTGGTCGGCGTCGGTCTTTATATCCGGCTCGGCATTCTGGAGACGCCGGTGTTCACGCGTCTTGTGGCGGAGCAGAAGATCGAACGCGCGCCCATGCTCGCCGTGCTGATCGAGCACCCGAAGGAAATCCTGCTCTCGGCGTTCGCGCGCATGTCCGAGCAGGCGCCGTTCTATATTTTCACCGCGTTCATCTTTTCCTACGGTATCGGCTCGCTGAAGGTCTCGCGCGACTTCCTGCTCACCGCCGTGCTGGCGGCCTCGGTGTTGTCGTTCGTTTCGATACCCGTGTTTGGACATCTATCGGACCAGATCGGCCGCAAGACCATGTACATGATCGGCGCCGCGGTGACCGGCGTGTTCGGCTTCATCTATTTCGGCATGCTCAACACCGCTTCGGAACCCATCATCTTCCTTGCGATCTTCCTGTCGCTCGTTCCCCACGACATGCAATATGGACCGCAGGCCGCGCTGATTGCCGAAAGCTTCACGGGCCGCCTGCGCTACAGCGGCGCTTCGCTCGGCTATCAGCTCGCGTCCGTGATCGCCGGCGGACCGGCGCCGTTGATCGCGACCTGGCTGTACAAGACCTACCAGTCCGCAACGGCGGTCGCGCTCTACATCGCCGCCTGCGCGGTGATTACGCTGATCGCAACCGCGCTGATGACCGACTACACGGGCAAGGACATTTCGGGGGAATACAAGATGCAGTGAACGCAGGCGGCCGGGCATCGCTTCCGCGCCGATCGCCATCTACAATCCGTTCGAACCTTCATGGGGCTGAACGAACAAGGAGATGGCGATGCGGCGGAGGAGGCTTGTGGCGACGGCGCTGGCGGTCGCGATGGCGGCGGCCATGTTCAACTCGGACACGATCGCGCAGAGCGCGCCGAGCGACAATGCGGCTCCGACCGCCGACAATGCGGTCATGATCACCATCTTCTTCAAGCACGACCAGTCGCGTCCCTTGGGAGAGCTCAACGCCCAGCTCGAGAAGCAGGGCTACTACAAGGCGTTTCCCCCGCCCGGCGTCGAGGTGGTGAGCTGGTATGTGATGATGGGAATCGGCCAGGTCGTGACGCTGCGGCTGCCGGCGTCGCGGCTGCGCGAGGTCAATCGCATCATCGAGGACAAGGCGTGGGGCGCCTATCACACCGAATTCTACCCGACCTATGATTACAAGGCAGTCGGCATGGCCGCGCATGAAAAGGCGCAGTGAGGGACCTTCGAGAATTGGAAATTGCCATGCGTCCAACTCACGCGATGATCGCTATCTTGCCCTGTAACGACCTCGACGCATCGGAAGCATTCTACAAGCGTCTCGGCTTTGTGCGACCTGATGAGGAGAGATCGTCCGGCAGCGCGGATGACAGCTACCGTATCCTGTCCGACGGCAAGGGAGGCCAGCTACACCTCACCGATGCCGTCGAAGGCTGGCTGGTGCCGGGTCGCAATCCCTTCACTCTCTATCTCTACACGGAAGATGTCGACGCGCTCGCCGCGGAATTCGCCGGCGAGCTGCTTGAGAAGAACGGACCGGAAGACAAGCCCTGGGGCATGTACGAGTTCTCGCTCTCCGACCCCGACGAAACGCTGGTGCGGGTGGGACGACCATCGATCCCGCGATGATGCGATCTCGCCCGCTGTTGCCGGGCCTCTTCGGCGATCGCCTCAAACAGGCGACGGATTGATGCGCGCAAAGCCCTCCTGGGTGCGGTAGGGATAATAGGGATAGGCCGGCATCACGGCGCTTGCCTCATCGAGGCGCCGGATCTGCTCCTTGGTCAGCGACCAGCCGACGCTGCCCAGATTGTCACGAAGCTGCGCTTCGTTACGCGCGCCGATGATGACGGAGGACACCGTCGGCCGGCTCAGGAGCCAGGCAATGGCAATCTGCGGCACCGTACGCCCGGTCTCGCGCGCGATGATCTCGAGCGCATCGACGACGGCATATAACCGCTCCTGTTCGACCGGCGGTCCCCATTGCGCGGTGTCGTGCAGGCGGCTGCCCTCGGGCAAGGGCTGGCCGCGGCGGATCTTGCCGGTGAGCCGTCCCCAGCCGAGCGGGCTCCAGACCAGTGCGCCGATGCCCTGATCCACGCCAAGCGGCATCAGCTCCCATTCATAGTCGCGCCCGATCAGCGAATAGTACACCTGATGCGCCACATAGCGCGGCCAGCCGTGGCGCTCGGCGAGCGCGAGCGACTTCATCAACTGCCAGCCTGAGAAATTCGAGACGCCGACATAGCGCAGCTTGCCGGCGCGCACGAGGACGTCCAGCGTCGACAGCACCTCCTCGATCGGCGTGAAGGCATCGAAGGCGTGGAGCTGCAGAAGGTCGATGTAATCGGTGCCGAGTCGCTTGAGCGAGCCATCCACGGCCGCAAGCAGGCGATGCCGCGAAGAGCCCGCATCATGGGGACCATCCCCCATCGGCAGGCTCGTCTTGGTGGAGATCAACGCCTTGTCGCGACGGCCTTTGAGCGCGGCGCCCAAAATCTCTTCCGATGCACCGTTTGAATAGACATCGGCGGTGTCGAACAGATTGACGCCGGCATCGAGGCAAATGTTGATCAGCCTGTGCGCGTCTTCGACGCCGCTGCTGCCCCAAGCCGAGAACAGCGGTCCCTGACCGCCGAATGTGCCGGTGCCGAAACTCAGCACGGGGACCTTCAGGCCGGATTTTCCGAGATGACGATAGTCCATGGTTGTCTCCATTCCTGCTATTGCGCCGGGCACACGGCCTGCGCGGGTTTCGGCCGGTCGAGCCGCACGCTGACGAGGGCCAGAACAAGACCGGCCGATGTGATGGCCGCCGCGACCAGCGGCAGCGCGATGAAGTCAGCACCGTGATCGATGGTCATCCCGCCGGCCCAGGCGCCCAGCGCATTGCCGAGATTGAAGGCCGCGATGTTGAGGCTCGAGGCGAGCGTCTGTCCGGCGGGGCCCGCCGTCTCGAGCACCCGGAGTTGCAGCGGCGCTACGGTGGCAAAAGCCGCCGCGCCGAGCAGACCGACGAGCAGGACCGTGAGAACCTTCAGCGAAAGCACCAAGGCGAAGACGACCAGCACGACGGCAAGCGTGGCGAGCGTGCCAAGCAGGGCACGCGAGAGCCCGCGGTCCGCCAGCCGGCCGCCGGCAACGTTGCCGACCGACAGCCCGACGCCGAACACCAGCAGGATCGGGGAGACCGCAGCCTCGGGAAAACCGGTCACGCGCGTGAGGATCGGCTGGATGTAGGTGAAGACCGTGAACAGCCCGGCAAAGCCCAGCACTGTCATGGCAAGGCCAAGTTGCACTTGCGGACGCGCAAGCACTGCGAGCTCGTCGCGGATCGCGACCTGCTCATCGTTCTGCCCGACCGCGGCTGGCACAAAGACGGCGAGCACCGCAAAGGCCACGATGCCGATGGCGGCGACCGCCCAGAACGCCGCGCGCCAGCCAAGCAGCAAGCCGAACCAGGCGCCGAAGGGGACGCCAAGCAGCGTCGCCACGGTGAGGCCCGTGAACATGGTCGCGATCGCGGAGGCGCGTTTATCCTCAGCCACGAGACTGGTCGCAACGACAGAGCCGACGCCAAAGAACGTACCATGGGCAAGCGAGGTCAGCACCCGCGCGGCCATCAGCAGCGCATAGTTCGGCGCCAGCGCGCAGGCGGCATTGCCGAGCGTGAAGATGGCCATCAGCGCCAGCAGCACCGCCTTGCGCGGCATGCGGCGCGTCGCGAGGGTGAGGATCGGCGCGCCCGCGAACACGCCGAGCGCATAGCCGGAGATGAGCAGGCCCGCCGCGGGGACCGAGACGTGCATCTCGGCCGCGACCTGCAGCAGCAGGCCCATGATGACGAATTCGGTGGTGCCGATGCCGAAGGCACCGGCGGTGAGCGCAAGGACGGCGGCGGGCAAGAAGGTCGCTCCGATTGAAGGCTGTGTGCGGAGCGGAAATAGCGGGAGTTCCGCAAGAGAATTAGTAGGCGACAAATCCAATCATTTGTGACACGAATTCAAAATGCCCCGCCTCGACTCCAATCGTGCCGCCGAAATGGAGGTGTTCGTCCGCGTCGTCGATCTCGGCGGCTTCACCGCCGCGGCACGCAGCTTTCGCCTGACCCCGTCGGGCGTGAGCAAGCTGGTGTCCCGGATGGAGGCCCGGCTCGGCGCAAGGCTCGTCAACCGCTCCACCCGCAAGCTGCAACTGACCGCCGAGGGCGAGGCCTTTTACCAGCGCGCGGTGCGCATCCTCGCCGAGATGGAGGAAGCCGAGCGCGAAGCCGCGGCAGGCGCGGCGCCGCGCGGTCATCTCACGGTCAACAGCAACATCCCGTTCGGGATGCGCTACGTGATGCCGCTGGTGCCGCAGTTCCTGGCGCAACATCCGGAGGTGACGCTCGATATCGTCCTCACCGATACCGTCGTCGACCTGATGGAGGAGCGCGCCGACGTCGCCATCCGGGTCGGCCCGCTGGTGGCCTCGCGCCTGCTCGCGCGCAAGCTCGCGACGAGCCGCATGGTGCTGGTGGCCTCGCCGGACTATCTGGCGCGAGCCGGCATGCCCAAAACGCCGGCCGAACTGGCCCGGCACCGCTGCATCGGCTGGACCTTCCCACGCACCATTCGCGGCTGGCCGTTCCGCAAGGGCGAGCACAGTGAGGAGATCCTGCCGCCGCCGGCCGCCCGTGCGAGCGACGGCGAAGCCGTCCGCCTGCTGGCGCTGGGCGGCGCCGGCCTGGCACGGCTTGCGCTGTTTCATGTCGGTCCGGATATCGACGCGGGCCGCCTCGTGCCGGTGCTGCAAAATTACAACCCGGGCGACCGCGAGGACATCCACGCCGTCTATGCCGGCCATGGCGGGCCGCTGCCGGCGCGCGTGCGCGCCTTCATCGACTTCCTCGCCAAGCACATCCGCATGAGTGATCCCACGCTCAGGCGTGGCGCAAATGGCGAGTGGCGACTCCATAGCGGGCGCTGATCGAAAGCGAGGCGAAGCGGACCTCCGTCCGGCGTGGCGCGTCAGTCGACCTCGGTCAGAAGCCCCTGCCGTAGTGCCAGCCGGACCAGCTCGATATCCGAACCGACGCCAAGCTTGTCCTTGATCAGGGAATGCAGATTGGCGACCGTCTTGGGGCTGAGGTGAAGCGCGTCGGCAATTTCCTCCGTGGTGCCTTCGGCCAGCAGCATCCTGAACACTTCGAACTCGCGCGGGGTCAGCACATCGGCGGCGCTCGTCTCGCCGGCGAGGCGGCCGAGCGCAAGCTCATGGCCGATATCAGGACTGACGGCGATGCGGCCGGCGAGCACGTCCATCACGGCGCGCACCAACGCTTCCGGCGGGCTCGTCTTGGTGACATAACCCTTCGCGCCGGCCCGGATCGCCTGCACGGCAAAGCCTGCATTCTGATGCATGGTGAACACCAGAACTCGGGCGCCACGATCCCATTGCCGGATGCGCCTGATGGCTTCGATGCCGCCGATGCCGGGCATCGTGAGGTCCATGATGACGAGATCGGGCCGCGCCTCCTTGAACAACCTGTAGGCCTCCGCACCATCGCCGGCTTCGGCGACAACGCGCAATCCCGGCTGCTTCTGCAGCACCGCGCGATAGCCTTCGCGCACCACTGCATGATCGTCGACCAGCATGATGCTGCAGCCGGCCTCGCTCATGCCGCGCACTCCACATTGGAGCGATCCTCCGCGCGCGCCGTCGGCGGCGAGGCAAGCGGAATGACGACGCGTAACACTGAGCCCTGGCTCGGTCCGATCTCGAAGCTCAGTCGGCCGCCGAGGCTGGCCACGCGTTCGCGCATGCCGAGCAGGCCCATTCCGGATTTGATCGTCTGGTCGCCGGCGCGGCCGTCGTCATCGACGGTGAGCTCGATTTCTCCGGCACCGCAGCCGTCCGATACGGGCCGCGCCTCCCGCATGGTCAAACGAACGACGACCCGTGTGGCGTCCGCATGCTTGGCCGCATTGGTGAGAGCCTCCTGGGCGATGCGATAGAGCTCGCCGGCAATTGCAGCAGGCAAATGCTCGACATCGCCGGACAGGGCGATCTCGAACTGCGTCTGGCCGCGGCCGCGTCCATTCCAACCGGAGATCAGACCTTGCAGGCTTGCGGCGAGGCCAAGCTCCTCGACGTCAGGGGGGCGCAGCCTGAACAGCGCGCCGCGCAGTGTCTCCATCATGGCGGCGGCGATCCGCGCGATGCTGTCGCATTCGGCCAGCAGGGTTGGACAATCCCGCCCCGCGCCTTGGTGAACCGAGGCCGCGAGTGCGCGGATCGCGGTGAGAGACTGACCGAATTCGTCATGCAGTTCCCGCGCGAGATGGCGACGCTCATCGTCCTGCAATGCGATCAGCCGGCGTGTCAGTTCGTTGCGCTGCGCGAGCGCCGTGGCGAGGTTTTCCGAAAGCTGGTTGAAAACGTTGCTGATGGCGGACAGCTCCGCCAGATCGAACGGCGGCAGGCGTGCCGTCAGATCATTGGCGGCGATCCGCTCGAGACCTCTGCGGATCAATCGCGTCGGCCGCAGCGCGCGTGCGAGCGCCGCATAGACGAGCACGCAGAGCAGCGGCAGCGCGACCGCGAGCACGACCGTCAGGCGGCCCGCTTCGTGCCAGGCGTCCGCCGTCAGCACGGCCGGATCGACCCAGGCCACGGCCTCACCCACCTTGCTGCCGCCTGAGAGCACGGGCCGTGCGGCCTCGCGGCCGGGATTGAAAAAACGACGATAGAACGCCGCAAACGCCTGCGGCGGCTCGCTGGTCTCGCCAGAGGCACCGTCGCAGAAGCGCTGAAGGATGTCGCCGCCGCTGCCACGATAGGCAATGCAGAGACCCGGCATCATCACGGATGCTGCGATAACCTCGAGATCAGGGAATTCTTTGCGCGGATTGTTCACCCACTGGATCTTGTTTTGCTGCAGCTCCAGCGTCTTCGCCGAGATGTCGGCAATGCGATCGATCCTCGCATGCACCGAGCTGTCGGCCTCGAACAGGAAATAGGCGGAGATCGCGGCAAAGCAGAGGGCCGATATGGCGGCGACCCGCAGCGTCAGGCGGAGTTTGAGGTCGCCCCTGGCAAACGTCCACATTGCGGATGCCTCGCGCGAAATGAGTGTGGCGTCAGGCGGCCGACGCCGCCGCCGCATTTAACGACATTATGCACCTGGCGGAAAGCGCCGGCCGCGCGAGGAGACAGCATCGTGAAATTTTCCCGGGTCAAGCCGGGATGCCCTCCGCTTCGGGGCCAAAGCTGCCGGCCTAGCCTGGTATCTTCAGTGCTCAACCGTTTTCGGATCTGCCCATGCTCCGCTCCCGCCTCATTCACGTTCTTGCCGCAACCGGGCTTGTTCTGGGCTCCGGTTTCGGCACGCCCCGTTCAGCCGCGGCCGAAGGTCAGCCCCTTGCCGTGACCGTCGACGACTTCAGCTATCTTGATACCTCGGGCGAACAGGCCGACCAGTCCGCCGCCCATCAACAGCGGTTGCAAGCGTTCATGGCCGCGCTCAGAGGCGACATCGAAGCCGACCGACGCTTCCGTCTGATCCCCTCCAATGCGAGCGAAGGCGCCGCGCCGGAGGCTCGGCTGCGCGCAGCATCGCAGGCTGGCGCACAGATCCTGCTGGTGGGCGGCATTCAGAAGGTCAGCACGCTCGTGCAATGGGCGCGGGCCGCCGCCGTCGATGTCGCATCCAACCACGTGCTGGTCGAGAAATTCTTCACGTTTCGCGGCGACAATGATGAAGCCTGGCAGCGCGCCGAAGCCTTCGTATCGCAGGAAATGCGTACCGCGCTGAACGACTCGCCGCACGCGACCGCGGCAGCCGCGCCGATCAAGCTTGCCGTCTTCGACTTCGAGCTCGAAGATACCAGCGCCGGTGCCGAAGCCCCCGGCGAGACGGCGTCGGATCAGACGGCATTGGCGGGCACCACCGATGCGGTCCGCCATCTCCTGGCTCAGGCGGGGCGCTACCAGGTGATTGACGTCAGCGCCGCCAGCGGCGACGCCGCGAAAGCCCACGCACTGCGCGATTGCGGCGGCTGTGACGCGAAGATCGCCGCGAGTCTCGGCGCCGATCGATCACTGGTCGGTATCGTCAGGCGGGTCAGCCGCACCGAATACACGGTCCGGTTCGAACTCCGCGACGTGACGAGCGGAGCAATCGTCGCGCGCGGCGAAAGCGGGCTTCGGATGGGCGCCAACTACTCCTGGAGCCGCGGCGCGGTGCGCCTGCTGCGCGACCGGCTGCTCGAGGCCGCGCCTCAGCAGTGATCTCGCCGGCGATCGCGGCCGGCTTTCCTCCGACGTGAAATTGAAACCGCGCGCTGGCGGATGTCGGCGCGCGGCCATCGTCTTTCTCTCGCGACGAGATCGATGATTGATCTCGCTCAACGCGCAACGCCGGCTTTGCTTCAGAAAATAACGTCAGGGAGTTGCGGAGATCAGACGCCCTCATGACAAACGACGTGAACTGCGGAAAGCGCAGTCAATCGAGGTGTCTGATTTCGCGTGTGCCAGACGAAGCGCGTCTTCGAAACGGCCAGATGCGAGGGAAGGAGGGCACCGCCGCGATTATCAGATGGAGGCTACCGTGGATCAGGTCGAGACCAGGACAGTTACCGTCCAAGAGAGCGGCGCGTCCGTCAGCCCGGCGGAAAAAGGCCACCAATATCAACGGCTGATCCGGAAGGCCAAAGGCCTTCCTCCGCTGCGTACCGCGGTGGTTCATCCCGTCGATGATGTCTCCTTGCGCGGCGCTGTCGAAGCAGCCCAGGCAGAGCTGATCGTGCCCGTCCTGGTCGGACCCCAGGCGAGGATCCGGACCGCGGCGAAACAGACGGACATCGACCTGTCCCCTTACGAGCTCATATCGGCCGAGCACAGCCATGATGCGGCCGCCATCGCCGCGGGCCTCGCGCGCGACCGCGAGGTCGAGGCCTTGATGAAGGGAAGCTTGCATACCGACGAGTTCATGGCCGCGATCCTGGCCGAACAGAAACTGCGGACCGAACGCAGGATGAGCCATATTTTCGTGATCGACACGCCGCTCTATCCGCGGCCCCTGTTCGTCACCGACGCCGCCATCAACATTAGCCCGACGCTTTCGGACAAGAGAGACATCGTTCAGAACGCTATCGATCTCGCGCACGCGCTCGACAACAGTTCGCCGCGCGTAGCCATCCTATCGGCCGTCGAAACGGTGACAGAGAAGATGCGCTCCACCATCGATGCAGCCGCGCTCTGCAAGATGGCCGATCGTGGCCAGATCACCGGAGGCGTGGTCGATGGGCCGCTGGCGTTCGACAATGCGGTCTCGGAGGAGGCCGCAAGAACCAAGGGCATCGTGTCTCCGGTCGCCGGGCGCGCCGACATTTTCGTTGTCCCGGATCTGGAAGCGGGGAATATGCTGGCGAAGCAGCTCGAATACCTCGCCGGCGCCGATATCGCCGGCATCGTGCTGGGCGCCCGGGTTCCGATCATCCTGACGAGCCGCGCCGACAGACCATTGGCCAGGCTCGGATCCTGCGCCATTGCGTTGTTATGGGCACGTTACCAAACGCGAGGTGCCTGATGGACGCCATCCTGGTTCTCAATGCTGGCTCCTCCAGCATCAAATTCTCACTGTTCTCGGGCGCCGAGCGGCCCGAGCCGGACGGCGTGATTTGCGAAGGCGGGTGCGAGGGAATCGGAGACGAGTTGCAGGCGCAGGCGAAGGACCAGGCTGGTCACCTCATCGTGAACGAGCGGCTGAGCGGCGAATCCAGTCATGAGCGCGCGCTGTCATGGCTGTTGGATTTTCTTGAAAAGAACTTCCCCGAGCATTCCCTCCTTGCCGTGGGCCACCGCATCGTCCATGGCGGCTCCCGCTATTCCGCGCCGGTGAAGATCGATGCCGCCGTCATCGCGGAGCTCGAGCGGCTGGTCCCGCTCGCGCCATTGCATCAACCGCGTCACCTCCAGGACATCGCGGCGCTCTCGAAACTGCATCCCGGCCTGCCGCAGATCGCCTGCTTCGATACTGCATTTCACCACGACCAGCCGCGCGTGGCGCGGCAATACGCGCTGCCGCGGCAGCTCACCGATGATGGCGTGGTGCGCTACGGCTTTCATGGGCTGTCCTACGAATATATCGCAAGCGTGCTGCCTGATGTCGCCGGGGCCAATATTGCCTCCGGGCGCGTGGTCGTCGCGCATCTCGGCGCCGGCGCCAGCATGTGCGCTCTAAAGGACGGCCGCAGCATCGCGACAACGATGGGCTTCACCGCCCTCGACGGGTTGATGATGAGTCGCCGCTGCGGCGCCCTCGACCCCGGCGTCGTGCTCTACCTGCTGCAGCAGAAAGGCATGCCGGCGTCCGATGTCAGCGACCTGCTCTACCAGGCCTCGGGCCTGCTCGGCGTTTCCGGTGTCAGCGACGACATGAAGACCCTGCTCGCGAGCGAGGCGCCGCACGCGCACGAGGCGATCGATCTGTTTGTCTATCGCATCTGCATCGAACTCGGCGCGCTCGCCGCGGCACTCGGCGGGCTTGATGCCCTGGTCTTTACGGCAGGCATCGGCGAGCACGCGGCTGAAATCCGCCGTCGCGTCTGCGAACAGGCGGCGTGGCTCGGATTGCAGATCGATGCTTCCGCCAATGCCGCGGGTGGGCCCAGGATCTCGACGTCAGGCAGCGAGACCTCGGCCTGGGTGATCCCCACCAACGAAGAACTGATGATCGCGCGGCACTGCTGGCGTCTCCTGCAGGAGGCGTGACAGGGCCAGGCCTGCCCAGTTTTATTCCGGAATGGCGGAGAGGGAGGGATTCGAACCCCCGATAGGCTTGCACCTATGCCGCATTTCGAGTGCGGTGCATTCAACCACTCTGCCACCTCTCCAGGCGCCAAACGGGGCGCGATGCCCCCGTGGTCGGGGCCGTGTAATAGGCGAGGATGGCGGGCCAGACAAGGCGGCGGACGAGAAATTAGCGCGTTTTGGCTCCCTGATCCCAAGGTACCTGCCAAATCGCGGTTTTGTGGGCGTCGCGGCCAACCCGCCGCCAAAGGTGGGACCGCCATACGCAAGTACAAATTGGCGGTCCCGTGCCGCTTCATTGCAATGCCCCCCTGCGAAGCAAACCTCGCAGGGCAGGCGTGACGCGACGCTTTCACGCTTAGCAGTGGACAAAAGAGCGGCAACGCAATCCTGCTTTTAACCTCACCGATCAAGGTTACCGGCTGCCGGCTCAGCCCTTCCTGTCCTTTTTGTCCTTGTCGCCGTTCTTGCCGTTGGACTTCTTGCCATTGTCCTTGCGGCGGTTGGTAAAGCGCGCGTTCCCCAAGCCCGTGCCGATGGTCAGCACGCCCCAGTGCTCGACGTCCTGCATGAACGGCACCTCGGAAAGCCCCTGCACCACGCCGTCATTGTGCATCAGCACGGTGGTATCGTGATCGCCGATCGTGGGGATCCCCTCCGCCAGACTAATCGGCAGGTTGAATTTGGGACTTTCCCAGTTGCCGGGCAGGTTTTGCGCGCCTTTTTCGATCGAGCCATCCTCATTGATGACCCCGGGACAGGCGATGCCGATGAAGGGCGCAAGCTTCAGCCCCTCCGCCTCGGCCGCGGCGATCAGGTCCTTCAGCATCTTCGTGAGCCCTTTGACCGCCGCCTCACGCGACGGCTCGTCGTCGGCGTGCCGCCAAATCTCCGACTCCCACACGCACGCCTTGGACAGATCCGGCGCCTTGTTGGCGCGTGTCTCGACCACACCGCACCGGATGTTTGTGCCGCCGATATCGACGGCGAGAATGCTGTCGTGAGCCTCGAAGATCCATGACGGCGCGAGGTGCAGCGCGCCAATCAGGCCGGCATCGTCGGGATCGTGCCGGATCGGCAGCAGGTCGACCTTAAAGCCCTCCGACTTGAGGATGATATCGGTGCGCGCGATCGCCAACTCGCCCAGGCGGCTTGCGCGCAGGCCGCCGCCCACCACGATGCGCTCGGTGCGTGCCCACGCCTTGGTTTTCAGGAGGCGCCGCGTCACATAGGCCAGTTCCTGCGCGAACTCCTCGATCGCACTGTGCACGATCGCGGACGCCTCGGTGTCGTCCCCGACCAGCATGTCATCCAGCGTCTTCTTGCTGATCTCCTCCGAAGACTCCTTGCCGAAGGGGTCCTCGCCGCTCCTGCGCAACGGCTTGCGCCAACGCTCCAGGATGCTGCGGAGCGCGCCCTTGGTGGCGCGGTCGCCGACGAAACCGTCCTCGTCCTTCAGCTCGACGTTGAAACTATCGACCTCGACCGCCGGAAGGCGGGTCGCGCCGTGGTGGGCGATGCCCGTGCTTTCGATGATGTCTTCAGTCATGGCGCCCTTGCCCCTTGTGACGGCGTGACAACGGCGGGGGAATCGCTTTAGTTTCAAGCAGACGGGCGCGCGCAGCAGACAGGCCCTCACCGACACGCTATCCGGCCCGAGACCTGTTTTGGCGCCAAATCCTTCATTTTTGGGCGGTTTTTGCCTTGGTTTACCTTGACTCCGCGGCATGAGGGGCTATAAGACCCCGGTCCGGCGCGGGATTCCTCGCGCCGCTTGTGTTTGTGCGGGAATTTGCGAGGCCAGGCCTTGCCCGCGCGAAAGACATAAACCCTGTCGCGACTGAACAAAAAGCCGGCCCGGGCAAGCCCGAGGCTGGGATCGAACACGAAGGAATTAAATGATGTTCGCAGTCATCAAAACCGGCGGCCGGCAATACCGCGTCGCCCCTGATGATGTGCTCGAGATCGGCAAGATCGCGGGCGAGGTTGGCACCATCGTGCAGCTACCCGAGGTGCTGGTGCTCGGCGCCGACACCCCGGTGCTCGGCACGCCGACGGTGGCTGGCGCTTCCGTCGCGGCGGAAGTGCTGCAGCACAAGCGCGGCCCGAAAGTGATCGCGTTCAAGAAGCGCCGGCGCAAGAACTCGCGCCGCAAGCGCGGCTATCGCGACGAGCTCACCGTGCTGCGCATCACCGAGATTCTCGCCGACAACGCCAAGCCCACGATTGGCCCGCGGCCGAGGAAGGCGAAGGCAGCTCCCGCCGGCGAAGGCGCCGAGGCGGCAGCCGCGACAGAGTGAAGCGCAAAACTTTGCGTGACAAAAAGTGAAATGATTCCTTCAAGGAATTGATCTAGAGATCGGTTAGGTTTGGAGACTGAGCCATGGCTCATAAAAAAGCAGGCGGATCATCGCGTAACGGCCGCGATTCCAAGGGCAAGCGCCTTGGGATCAAGATTTTTGGCGGCGAGCACGTGATTCCTGGCAACATCATTGCGCGTCAGCGCGGCACGACCTGGCACCCCGGCCTTAATGTCGGCATGGGCACCGACCATACCCTGTTCGCGAAAGTCGAGGGTCATGTCGAGTTCCATGCCAAAGGCAATGGCCGCACATTCGTATCGGTGCGCCCGATGACGGAGGCCGCGGCCGAATAGACGGTGGACAATATGAGTCCGCCGGCGTCCTGACGAACCGGCGGAGCTCATCGAGGCTCCAAGGGGGAGGCGGGATACCGGCCTCCCCCTTTTCATTTGCGCAGTTTCTTTGCGACTTACTGATGCCTTGAGGAGCCCGATATGTTGCAGGACATCCCGACCACGACGACACGCCGCGAGGCGAGTCCTTGCGTCCTCGAGACCGAACGGCTGACATTGCGCCAGCCGACGCTCGCGGACGTAAAAGCGATCGCGCGCCTGGCCAATGACCGTCGCATCGCCGAAAATTCCCGCCACCTTCCGCACCCCTATTCCCAGGACCATGCGGTGGATTTCGTGCGCGCCGTGGCCGGTACGCGCGACGCCGCGTTCCTGATTGAAAGCAATTTTATGCCCCTTGGCATGGCCGGCATCACCTGGCGCGAGCCGGAATTGCCCGAGCTCGGCTATTGGCTCGGTGTCGAGCATTGGGGCCAGGGTTTCGCCACCGAAGCCGCGCGAGCGGTGATCGACTATTTCTTCGAGGAGTTCGATTCCGATCATCTGTTCGCCGGCGCGCGCGTGACCAATCCCTCCTCGCGCAACGTGCTGGAGAAATGCGGCTTCCAGTGGTGCGGCGTGGAGCTGCACCGCTTCGAGGCGCTGGGATCGTCGACCCCTGTCGACCGTTTCCGCCTGGCCCGCGGCGTCTGGTCTTCGCTAAAGAACTGGGTGAGCTCGACGCGGCGTGGGCGATGAGGGGCAGCCCTCCGAAATCTGTCGCCCCGGCCAAGCGAAGCGCAGAGCCGGGACGACAGCTTACACCGGCGGGTTCACCGCCGCCTCTTCCCGCCCCAGCCTGCGCTCGCGCAGAAAAATATAGAGCCCGGCGCCGATGATGATCGCGGCGCCCAGAATCGTCGCCGGCGACGGCACGTCGCCGAACACGATGATGCCGAACATCACGGCCCAGACGATCATCGAATATTGATAGGGCACGACGACGCTGGCCGGCGCGAGCTTGAGCGAGCGATTGACGCAGAGCAGCGCGCACACCGAGATCACGCCGGCCACGGCGAACAGCACCAGGCTGCCAGCCGTCGGCGTGACCCAGCCGAGCGGCGAGAGCGCCGCTCCCAGCATAAAGGTGCCGACGAATTGCGAGGTCGCCATCACGATATCAGGCGTTCGGCGCAGCGAGCGCGTGATCAGCATCAGCAGGGCGAAGGAAAGGCTTCCGCACAGCGCGATCAGCGCCGGCCAACTGAAGCTCTGCGCGGATGGGCGCAGCGCGATCAGCACCCCGGCAAAGCCGATCAGGATCGCGCTCCAGCGCCGCCAGCCGACATGCTCGCGCAGCACGAGCGCCGAAAGGGCGGTGACGAAGATCGGACAGGCGAGATAATAGGTGACGACGTCGGCGAGCGGCAGATAGACGGTGGCGAGAAAGAACGCGGCGACCTCGAACGTGGACAGCACGACGCGAACGAGCTGCAGGCGCGGCCGCTCCAGTCGCACGAATTCCCGCCGCTGCCGCCAGATCATCGGCGCCAGCACCAGCAGTGCCGCACAGGCTCGCAGCCACAGCAACTGCCCGACCGAATAGGTCGCCACGATGAATTTGCCGGCCGCATCGCCGAAGGAGAACATGAACACGGCCAGCAGCATCAAGCCGATGCCGGCAAGGTGCGAGCTGCGCTCGTCCGCATGAGGCGAGATTTTTGCGAGCAGGGACATTGATAACCGGCGTCCTCTATTGGTTCGTCATGGCCGGACTTGTTCCCGCCATCCACGCTCTTTCTTGCCGCATCGTTTTAAAGGCGTGGATGCCCGGGACAAGCCCGGGCATGACGGCGTGAGGGGCCGATTGCGGCTTCCTCGACGCAGCGATACGGATTCTCCGTCGCCGCAAGACGAGGACACCAACAATGACCGACTTCAATCCGGCAACCCACCGCATGGTGCCCGAGCAGCGCTGGTTCGAGGATTTTGCGCTCGGCGAACGCTTCGTGCTGCCGAGCCGCACCATGACCAGCGCGGTGTTCGCCGCGTTCCAGACCGCGAGCGGCGACACCCATCCGATCCACTACGACATCGAATATTGCCGCGCCCGTGGCATGCCGAACCTGCTCGCGCACGGCTTTCAGACCCTGATCCACACCGCGCCCGGCGCGGGGCTGTTTCCGTTTCTGCTCGAGGAATCGCTGATCGGATTCCTCGAGCAATCCAGCCGTTTCCTCAAACCCGTGTTTGCCGGCGACACGATCTACCCTGCGCTGGAAGTTGCGGAGCTGTCGCCCGGCCGCAGTACCGGCGTGGTGAGCTTGCGGAGCACGGTGTTCAACCAGCGCCGCGAGCTGGTGCTGGAGGGCTTGCAGAAATTCCTCGTTCGGCGGCGGCCTCGTTAGCGCATGATCCGGAAAAGTGTGTGGCGGTTTTCCGAAAAGATCATGCTCAATCAAAGAGCTAAAGCGCGATGGCGATTTAACCCAATCTCATCGCGCTTTAGCGTGGAATCGGCCTTAACGACGGGCGGAAAATACCGGCTTCTCGGCACTTCTTCGGGTTGCCGCGACCTCACGCCTGGCTTACCTAACGCTCATGAAATTCCTCGACGAAGCAAAGGTCTATGTCCGCTCCGGCGACGGCGGTAACGGCTGCGTGGCGTTTCGCCGCGAGAAGTTCATCGAGTTCGGCGGGCCCTCGGGGGGCAATGGCGGGCGCGGCGGCGACGTCATCATCGAGACGGTCGACGGGCTGAACACGCTGATCGATTACCGCTATCAGCAGCATTTCAAGGCGCAGAAGGGCGAGAACGGCATGGGCAAGGACCGCCACGGCGCCAATGGCAAGCCCATCGTGCTCAAGGTGCCCGTCGGCACGCAGGTGTTCGACGAGGACCGGGAAACGCTGATCCACGACTTCACCAAGCTCGGCGAGAAATTCGTGCTCGCCCATGGCGGCAATGGCGGCTTCGGCAATGCGCATTTCAAATCGCCCACCAACCGCGCGCCGCGGCATGCCAATCCCGGCCAGACAGGCGAGGAGCGCTGGATCTGGCTGCGGCTGAAGCTGATCGCTGATGCCGGCCTGGTCGGCCTGCCCAATGCCGGCAAATCGACCTTCCTTGCCGCGGTCAGCGGAGCGCGTCCCAAGATCGGCGACTATCCCTTCACCACGCTGCATCCGCAGCTTGGCGTGGTCAACGCCGACGGCCGCGAATTCGTGCTGGCCGATATCCCGGGCCTGATCGAAGGGGCACATGAGGGCGCAGGCCTGGGCGACCGTTTTCTCGGCCATATCGAGCGCTGCCGCGTGCTCTTGCATCTGGTGGATGCGACATCCGAACATGCAGGCAAGGCCTACAAGACCGTGCGCGCGGAGCTCGAAGCCTATGGCGGCAATCTCGCCGACAAAATCGAGATCGTCGCGCTGAACAAGATCGATGCGGTCGAGCCCGACGATCTGAAAAAGCAGAAGGATCGCTTGAAACGCGCGGCCAAGAAGACCCCGCTGCTGTTGTCCGGCGCGACCGGTCAGGGCGTCAAGGAGGCCCTGCGCGCGCTCGCTGACGTGATCGGCGACAAGCAGGTCACAACCAAGGCCAAGCGCGCCGCCGACGCCGAGCCGTGGAACGCGTAGCGTTCTCAGATGATTCATTCCGCCGTTCGGGACCTGCGCGCAGCGAGGAAGCCCGGAATGACGCGGCGTGAAATACACCAGGTGCAACGCTTTCCGCGCGAGCGGGGCGACTCACCTTGCGCTCGCAGACGTCCTGCTGCAAAAGCATGGTCATGGCCCGTCGCCCCCAGCTCAAGGATTTTCGCCGCGTCGTCGTCAAGGTCGGCTCCTCGCTCCTGATCGATTCCGATGCGGGCGAGGTGCGCGCCTCCTGGCTGTCGGCGCTCGCCGCCGACATCGCCAAACTGCACGACGAGGGCCGCGACGTACTGGTCGTCTCCTCCGGCTCGATCGCGCTCGGCCGCAGCCGGCTCAAACTGCCGCGCGGCCCGTTGAAGCTCGAGGAAAGCCAGGCCGCCGCCGCGGTGGGCCAGATCGCGCTCGCACGCATCTGGTCGGAGGTGCTGGGCGATCACGGCATCGGCGCGGGACAGATCCTGGTTACGCTGCAGGATACCGAGGAGCGTCGACGTTACCTCAACGCGCGCTCGACCATCGGCAAGCTCCTGGACTGGCGCGCTGTCCCCATCATCAACGAGAATGATACGGTGGCCACCAACGAGATCCGCTACGGCGACAATGATCGCCTCGCCGCGCGCGTCGCCACCATGGCGAGCGCGGATCTCTTGATCCTGCTCTCCGATATCGACGGGCTGTATAATGCCCCACCGGCGCAAGACCCCAACGCGAAGCTCATTCCGGTGGTGGAAGCCGTCACCTCCGAGATCGAGGCGATGGCGGGGGACGCGGCGTCCGAACTGTCCCGCGGCGGCATGCGCACCAAGATCGAAGCGGCGAAGATCGCAACCACCGGCGGCACGCATATGCTGATCGCTTCGGGCAAGATCGAGCATCCGCTTGCCGCGATCGCCGACGGCGGCCGCTGCACCTGGTTCCTGACCCCCGCCAATCCCATCACCGCGCGGAAGCGCTGGATCGCCGGTTCCCTGGAGCCGAAGGGGACGCTGACCATCGATGCCGGGGCGGTCAGCGCGCTGCGGGCGGGCAAGAGCCTGCTGCCGGCCGGCGTGATCCGGGTCGAGGGGCAGTTCGCCCGCGGCGACGCGGTGGTGGTGCGCGGGCCGGACACCCATGAAATCGGCCGCGGGCTGGTGGCCTATGACGCCGAGGACGCCGACCGGATCAAGGGCCGCTCTTCCCCGGACGTGATGGCGATCCTGGGGATCAGCGGCCGGGCCGAAATGATCCACCGGGACGACCTCGTGGTCGGCCCGACCGGGCCCACAAGCGGCAAGTAGGCCATCGGCCCATCTTGCGGGGCACCCCGGAAATGACGCACGGGCCGCCCGGCAGCCATGCCGGTTCCCGGCCTCGCAAGCCCTCGATTTCCATGCTAGGACACGAGCTTAATCTGGACTTGGAACGGCCATGACCGCGCCCCTCAAGGCTGTCGACGGCAACGGCGACTTGCCCGCCCTGATGAACGATCTCGCGAGCCACGCCCGCGCGGCCGCGCGCGTGCTGTCGCTGGCCCCGAGCGAGCAGAAGAATCGCGCGCTGGACGCGATGGAGCGTGCGATCCGCGCCAATGCGAAAGCGATTTTGGCGGCGAATGCCGAGGATGTTGCGGACATGCGCGCAAGCGGCGGGACGGCCGCCTTCATCGACCGCCTGACGCTGACAGAGGCTCGCATCGATGCGATGGCCGACGGCATCGCGACCGTCCGCGACATCCCCGATCCCGTCGGCGTCGTCACCGAGAGCTGGCAACGCCCGAACGGCATGATCATCGAGCGCGTGCGCGTGCCGCTCGGCGTCGTTGGCGTGATCTTCGAAAGCCGTCCCAATGTCGCGGCCGACGCCGGCGTGCTGTGCCTGAAATCCGGCAACGCGGTGATCCTGCGCGGCGGCTCCGACAGTTTCAGGTCCTGCCGCGCCATTCATGATTGCCTGGTGCAGGGTCTGCGCGAGGCGGGCCTGCCGGAAGCCTGCATCACGCTGGTGCCGACCCGTGACCGCGCGGCGGTCGGCCTGTTGCTGACGGGATTGAACGGCACCGTCGACGTGATCGTACCGCGTGGGGGAAAAAGCCTCGTCGCACGCGTCGAGCAGGAGGCGCGCGTGCCGGTGTTCGCGCATCTCGAAGGCGTCAACCACGTCTATGTCGATCACGCCGCCGATCTGGAGATGGCGAAGAACATCGTACTGAACGCCAAGATGCGCCGCACCGGCGTCTGCGGCGCGGCCGAGACCTTGCTGGTCGATCGCGCGGGCGCGGCCAGCAATCTCAAGCCTCTCGTCGAAATGCTGATCGATGCCGGCTGCGAGGTGCGCGGCGATGAGGCCGTGCAGCGGGTCGATGCGCGGGTGAAGCCGGCTTCCGAGCAGGACTGGGATGCGGAATATCTCGACGCGATCATCGCGGCAAAGCTCGTCGACGGCGTCGACGGCGCGATCGCGCACATCCACAATCACGGCTCGCACCACACGGACGCGATCGTCACCGAAGATGCGAAGACCGCGCAGAGATTCCTCAATGAGGTGGACTCGGCGATCGTGCTGCATAACGCCTCGACCCAATTCGCCGATGGCGGCGAATTCGGCTTCGGCGCGGAAATCGGCATCGCCACCGGCAAGTTTCACGCCCGCGGCCCGGTCGGCGTCGAGCAGCTCACGACCTTCAAATATCGCATCCATGGCAGCGGGCAGACGCGGCCGTGAGGCTCTTGTCCAGACGGGGCTGAGTTGAAGGAAGGTCCAGTCGCGTCGCTTTCGCTCGCGCAAGCGCTCCCGCCCTACGGCGACGGCATGCGCATTGGTCTGCTCGGCGGCTCGTTCAATCCGCCGCATCTCGCGCATCGCGCCATCAGTGAGTTCGCGCTGAAGCGCTTGCGACTGGATCGCGTCTGGTGGCTGGTAACGCCGGGAAACCCGCTCAAGGATCAGCGCGCGCAAGCCAATCTGCAGGCGCGCCTCGATGCCGCGCGCGCCATCGCTGACGATCCGCGCATCCAGGTGAGCTGTCTCGAATCCGTCATCGGAACGCGCTACACTGACGACACGATCAATTTCCTGCGCCGCCGCGCTTCCGCTGTGCGTTTCGTATGGATCATGGGCGCCGACAACCTCGCGCAATTCCATCGCTGGCAGAATTGGCAGCGCATCGCGAGCCAAATACCGATCGCGGTGATCGATCGACCGCCACAAAGTTTCCGCGCATTGGCCGCACCCGCAGCGCAAGCCTTGGCGCGCTACCGCCTGCCCGAAAGCGAAGCGAGCCGGCTCGCCGATCGGCGCCCGCCGGCCTGGGTTTTCCTCACCGGTATGAAGCTCAAACTGTCCTCGACGGGCCTGCGGAACCCGGATGGGACCTGGAAGTAAGAGAAAGCAGGATACGGTGTCGCACGCGGGGTTGGCGACACTGGCATATTGAAACCCTTAACCCCACATGGGTAATATGAAGGCGGGAGCTTCGGATTCGGTCTCCCGCGATACAGCGAAAGGAATGGTCCCTGGCGACACCTGTATTGTCCAAGCCTGTTTTACCCAAGGCTCAACGAACCGCGCGTAAAACATCGACCCAAGCTGCGGCCTTGACGGCGCAACCTGACGCCGACAAGACGCTGAAGACGATCCTCTCCCGCCTCGATGATATGAAGGCGGAAGAGACGGTCACCATCGACCTTCGCGGCAAATCGGCATATTCCGACTACATGATCATCACCTCCGGCCGGGCCAACCGGCACGTCGGTGCGATCGCGGAGAATGTGGCCAAGGCCCTGAAGGAAACCGGCATCAAGAACATCCATGTCGAAGGCTTGCCCAATTGCGATTGGGTGCTGATCGATTCCGGCGATGTGATCCTGCACGTGTTCAGACCGGAGGTCCGTGAGTTCTACAATCTCGAGCGATTGTGGACGCAGGGGCCGTCGGGGGCGAAGGTCATCTAGCTGGTCGAGCCGATTTCGAATCGGCTGGTGCGCGTGTTAGCCTCGCGCGCATGCGGATGATTGTCATTGCCGTCGGCCGGCTGAAACAGGGTCCGGAGCGCGAGCTTGCCGAGCGCTACCGGAAACGCTTCGACGATATCGGCCGCAAGCTCGGCTTCCGCGGCCTCGACATTCATGAGATTCCCGAAAGCCGCGCCCGCGAGGCGGCGGCGCGCGTCGCCGAGGAAGCCGCCGCGATCGCCGCGGCCATCCCGGAAAACTCCGTACTTGTCACCCTCGACGAACGGGGGGAGAATATCGATAGTCAAGGCTTGGCGGTTCGCTTGTCCCATTGGCGCGACCAATCTGTTCCGAGCACAGCGTTTGTGATCGGCGGCGCGGACGGACTTTCGCCCGAATTGAGCGCCAGGAGAAAACTCAAGATGGCGTTCGGGGCCGCGACTTGGCCGCATCAAATGGTACGGGTGATGCTTCTCGAGCAGCTTTACCGGGCGGCGACCATTTTGTCGGGACATCCTTACCATCGCGCGTAAGACGCGCCACAACGGCTTTCGGAACTTATGCAGCGCGCGCGGCCCTTTGCTTCCCATCATGACACCGCTCGTCGCGGTGCCGTCGCCTCGCTGCCGCTGTCTTTCCTGTTGTTGTCTGGACTGATCAACCCGCTGCCTGCAGCGGCGCAGACGCCGGCGCCGGCGTCCCAAACCGCCGCCGTATCTCCCGATGCGATCAAGCAGCGCGAGCAGGAACTCGAGGCTGCCAGGGTCGAGCAAAGCCGCGCGGCCGAGACGCAGGCCAAGCTCAAGGCCGATATCGCCGCCATCGGCCAGGACCGCAGCAAGCTCACCCAGCAACTGATCGACAGCGCCGCGCAGGTGCGCGAGCTCGAGGGGCGCATGGCCGACGCGGAGACGCGGCTGCATTCGCTGGACGGGCGCGAGCAGCAGATCCGCGGCTCGCTCGATTCGCGCCGCTCCGAGATCGTCGAAGTGCTCGCCGCCCTGCAACGCGCAGGCCGACGCGCGCCGCCGGCGCTGCTCGTCCGTCCCGAGGACGCGCTGCAGTCGCTGCGCACCGCGATCCTGCTGGGCGCCGTCGTGCCGGAACTGCGTACCCGCGCCGAAAGACTGGCCGGCGAACTCGGCGATCTCGTCGCCGTCCGCAAGTCGATCGCGAGCGAACGCGATCAGCTCGCAAGCGACCGCGACAAGCTGAAGAACGACCAGACGCGGCTTGCGGCGCTGATCGACGAACGCCAGCGCCAGCAGGCGACGATGGAAAAGGACATGGAGGCCGAGAGCGCCCGCGCGATCACGCTCGCCAAGCAGGTCGACAGCCTGCAGGGGCTGATCGCGAAGATGGAGCAGGAGGTCAAGGCCGCCGCCAAGGCAGCCGCGTCCGCCAACCAGCAGGGCACGCCGGGCGGAGCGCCCGACCCGGCCGCGCTGAAAAACCCCAAGCGGACCAGCCCGGCCATTGCCTTCGCCTCGACCAAGGGCCTATTGGCATTTCCGGTGAACGGCACCAAGATTCGCGAATATGGCAGTTCCGATGGAGCCGGCGGCGTAGAAAAAGGCATTTCTTTGGCGACACGGCCGGGCGCGCAGGTCACGACGCCGTGCGACGGCTGGGTGGTTTATGCCGGGCCATTCCGCTCCTACGGTCAACTCTTGATCCTCAATGCCGGGGGCGGATATCATGTGCTGATCGCCGGGATGGAGCGCATTTCGGTCAATATCGGGCAGTTTGTTCTGACAGGGGAGCCGGTCGCGACCATGGGGACGACGTCCCAGGTGGCGTCGATTTTCGCACCCAACGTGAGTCAACCCGTGCTCTACGTCGAGTTCCGTAAGGACGGCACTCCAATTGATCCAGGCCCATGGTGGGTCGCAAAAGAAGGCGAAAAGGTTCGCGGATGATGCGCAAGACTTCAGTAGTTCTCCTCAGCGCTGCCACTGGCGCGGCATTGACGTTGTTCGTGACCCAGCCGCGCGCGGTGCTGATGGGATCGAGCGCGAGGGCGGCGACCGCCGACACCTATCGCCAGCTCAACCTGTTCGGCGACGTGTTCGAGCGGGTGCGCAGCGACTATGTCGAGAAGCCCGACGACAGCAAGCTCGTGGAGTCCGCGATCAGCGGCATGCTCTCCGGCCTCGATCCGCACTCGAGCTACATGGACGCCAAGAGCTTCCGCGACATGCAGGTGCAGACCCGCGGCGAGTTCGGCGGGCTCGGCATCGAGGTTACGATGGAAGACGGCCTGATCAAGGTGGTCTCGCCGATCGACGACACGCCCGCATCACGGGCGGGCATCCTCGCCAATGACATCATCACCCAGCTCGACGACGAGCAGGTGCAGGGCCTCACCCTCAACCAGGCGGTTGAGAAGATGCGCGGGCCGGTCAACACCAAGATCAAGCTCAAGATCATCCGCAAGGGCGTCGACAATCCGATCGATGTCACCCTGATGCGCGACAACATCCGCGTTCGCTCGGTCCGCTCGCGGGTCGAGGCCGATGACATCGGCTACATCCGCATCACCACCTTCAACGAGCAGACCACCGACGGCCTGAAGAAGAGCATTGCCGACCTGCAGAACCAGCTCGGCGACAAGATGAAGGGCTATATCCTCGACCTGCGCAACAATCCGGGCGGCCTGCTCGAAGAGGCCGTCACCGTCTCCGACGCGTTCCTGGAGCGCGGCGAGATCGTTTCCACCCGCGGCCGCAACCCGGAGGAAACCCAGCGCCGTTCCGCCCATCCGGGCGACCTGACCAAGGGCAAGCCGGTGATCGTGCTGATCAACGGCGGCTCGGCCTCGGCTTCCGAAATCGTTGCCGGCGCCTTGCAGGACCACAAGCGTGCCACGCTGGTCGGCACCCGCTCCTTCGGCAAGGGCTCGGTGCAGACGATCATTCCGCTCGGCAGCGGCAATGGCGCGCTGCGCCTGACTACAGCCCGCTACTACACGCCGTCGGGCAAATCGATCCAGGCCAAAGGCATCGTTCCCGACATCGAGGTGCTGCAGGACGTGCCGGACGAGCTGAAGTCGCGGACCGATACCAAGGGCGAAGCCTCGCTGCGCGGGCATCTGAAATCCGATGGCGACGAGAAGACCGGCTCGCAATCCTACGTCCCGCCGGACGCCAAGGACGACAAGGCGCTGAAGATGGCCGATGACCTCCTGCACGGAATCAAGTCCACGGAGAGCACGGTCAGCGCAAGGACTGCCCCACCGTCGCCCAGCGACAACAAGACCGCGGCCGACAAGCCGGCGGCCAACTGATCCGCTAAAGCATTGATTTCGAGAAGGGCGGCCCGCAAGGCCGCCCTTTTTGCTGCGGCCGGAGAACGGCAACAGGCGCGAGGAGGCGCGCCAGGCTCCAGCCCCGGGGTGATGCGGCCTTGCCCTGCCGTGGTATCGTCGCTTCGACTGATTCGGGAAGCTTCATGGCAGAGACGGTTGACGATCTGAGCGCCCCGCTTGGACAAAACACGGCGCGCCGCAGACGCCGATTGCGGCTACCGTTCACGGCAACTCAGGCGCTCGCGGTGCTGCTGGGCCTGTTTCTCCTCGCCTTCGCCGGCTTTGCCATCTTCAACGACGATCCGCTCGGCGGCGAGCCGGTCGCCCACATCGCGCTACCCCAGGGCAGCGCAAACAACGCCGCCGCGGAAAAACCGCCGGCGTCCTCGAGCGCAGGGCCCGAGCAAGTCGCAAAAGCTCCGGCAAGCGAGAACGCAAGCGGCGAGCAGAAGACGATCACCATCATCGATGGCTCGAGCGGCGCCCGGCATGATGTGGTGATCCCCGGGGAAGGCCCTGACAAGGCTCAGAGCGACGCCGCGCCGGCCATGACCGGCATCGATCCGCGGCTCCTGGAAAAATCCCGCTATGGCATGATTCCGGTGGTCGCCGACGGGCTCAAGCCGTTCACAGTCTACGCGGCCGACGCCGATCGGGCCAAGGCGGCCAAGATGCCGGTGGTCTCGATCGTGATCGGCGGGCTCGGCGTCGGCGCGGCAAAGACCACCGATGCGATCATGAAGCTGCCGGGCGCGGTCACGCTCGCCTTCACGCCCTACGGCGCCGATCCCGGCAAGCTCGCCGAGCGGGCCCGCGCGCAGCGTCATGAGATCCTGCTGCAGATACCGATGGAGCCTTACGATTATCCCGACAATGATCCGGGACCGCAGACCTTGCTCACGACGCTCGGACCTGAGCAGAATCTCGACCGGCTCTATTGGCATTTGAGCCGCCTGCAGGGCTATGCCGGCATCGCCAATTTCATGGGCGCGCGTTTCGTCGCGACCGATTCGGTGATGCAGCCGATCCTGCGCGAAGCCGCCAAGCGGGGCCTTGGCTTTTTCGACGACGGCGCGGCGCCGCGCAGCGTGGCGTCAGCGATCGCGACCGCGCAAGCCGTGCCCTTTGGCAAGGGCGACCTCACCATCGATGCGGTGCCGACCTCGGGCGAGATCGACCGCGCGCTGGCCAAGCTGGAAGAGATCGCCAAGGCGCGCGGTTACGCCATAGGCACCGCGTCTGCGCTGCCGGTCTCGATCGAGCGGATCGGCAATTGGATCAAGAGCCTGGACGGCCACGGCGTGATGCTGGTGCCATTGACAACGGCGATGCTGAAATCAAAATCGAGCTAGAGCATGATCCCGATCGGGAGGGCTGCATTGGCGCAAAGTGGAATGCGGTTTTCCCTCGCGACAACGGCGAACCGCGTTCCCGCGACGATCATGCTCAAGCTGAGAGATGAGATCGTGATCCGATTCCATTCAATCGGATCATGATCTCACCGATGGTCCATTGGCGGGCGCTCGCCCGCTGGCCGCGCCTTGGGGCCGAACCGGCCCCAAGCGCGACAGAGAGGTGAGTGACGCCATGACGCGCTATGAAGACCTACCCTACCGGGATTGCGTCGGCATGATGCTGATCAACAAGGACGGGCAGGTTTTCATAGGTCGCCGCGCCGGCGGCATCGAGCATGTCGATGAAACCCACGTCTGGCAGATGCCGCAAGGCGGTGTCGATCCCGGCGAGGACACCTGGGAGGCGGCCAAACGCGAGCTGTACGAGGAAACGAGCGTCCGCTCGGTCGAAAAGCTCGCCGAAATCGGCGAATGGCTCACCTACGATATTCCGCGCACGGTCGCGGGCCGCGCCTGGAAGGGCCGCTACCGCGGCCAGCGCCAGAAGTGGTTCGCAATGCGTTTCACCGGGAAGGACAGCGAGATCAACGTCCAGCATCCCGGAGACGGCCACAAATCCGAATTCGTGAGCTGGCGTTGGGAACCGATGCGGAATCTTCCGCAACTGATCATTCCGTTCAAGCGCCCGGTCTACGAACGGGTGGTGC
The DNA here is from genome assembly GCF_045571435.1 of Bradyrhizobium sp. STM 3562. Lineage (NCBI taxonomy): Bacteria > Pseudomonadati > Pseudomonadota > Alphaproteobacteria > Hyphomicrobiales > Nitrobacteraceae > Bradyrhizobium > Bradyrhizobium sp. STM 3562. The sequence goes on along the minus strand of NZ_CP120694.1, from coordinate 395,536 downwards.
AGGAATTTGCTTCGCTGGCAGAGACTGGTTAGGACTTGCGGGGTCATTCCGAGGCGCTCGCGAGAGCGAACCCGGAGCCGACAGTCATTCCAGGGCGATGCGACAGCATCGAACTTTGATGTGCAATTGCACATCTGAGAATCTCGAGATTCCGGGTTCGGCTCGATCGGGCCGCTCCGAAATGACGATGTGAGTCCGGGTCGGTGCTTCCGCACCGCCCGGCATGACAGCCGGGTGAGCTCCCAGTGTCCATCGATCAAGCCTATCGTTCCAACGTCGGAATCGCCCTGTTCAATGCAGGTGGTCTCGTCCTGATCTGTCGCCGCTTTCGCGACGATGGACCTGAAATCATCCTGCCGGGCCTTGAGTGGCAGATGCCGCAGGGCGGCGTCGAGGAGGGCGAAGATCTGCGCGCGGCCGCCGCGCGCGAGCTGTGGGAAGAGACCGGCGTGAGCAGCGCCCATTATCTCGGCGAGACCACCGACTGGCTCATTTACGAGTTTCCGCCCTATGAGGGACCGCCGCACCGGCTCGGCAAGTTCCGCGGCCAGCGGCAAAAATGGTTCGCGCTCCGCTTTACAGGCGACGACAGCGATATCGATCCGCTCACGGTGCGCAATGGCCAGCCGGCCGAGTTCGATTCCTGGCGCTGGGAGCGACTGGAGCGTATCCCCGAGCTCGTCGTGCCCTTCCGACGCAACGTCTATCGCGAAGTGGCGCGACAATTCGCGACGTTCGCGGCGTAGGAAAAAAGCGCGCGACCATTTCGAACCGCGCCACCATCTTGGACCCGTCATCCCCGCGCGAAGGGCTCTGCCGTTTATCGCTGGAGACGCGAGCCACGGAGGTCCGCGCGAAGTGCAGCCCGATGACAGGCTCCGCCCGCATCGACGGATGAGGGGGATCTCGCCGCAAGAGCCGGGCTGTCGTCCCTTCAAGGGCTCGCTTTCGCGGGCACCTCAGGTTGAGGGTCTGAGAGGGCTTTGTCCTAGAGACGGACCTTAATGCATCGCGGTGGTGTTGAGCTCGTTCTGGATGCTCCGGAAGTGATCGAGCCGTTCGATCGCCTGGTCGAGCTCGGAGCCCTGCTTCTCCTTCAGCCCCTCCTCCATCTCCGCGATCGTCTCGGCAAAGCGGGCGCGATCGAGTTCCTCGAGCGAGGTGGCGACATCGGCGAGCACGGTGAGACCCCTTTCGGACATCTCGGCAAGACCACCAAGCACGATGATCTTCTGGTGCGCGGTTCCGGTCGTCACGGTGAGGATGCCCGGCCGGATCGCCGCGACCACCGGCGCATGTCCCGCAAGCACGCCGAAATCACCCTCTGCGCCGGGGATATCGACCTGGTCGACCTCGCCCGAGAACGCAATCTTTTCCGGCGAGACAAGATCGAAGTGGAACGTGGCCATGGTCTTTCCGCTCTCTTTCGATTGTCACCCGCGGGCTTGACCCACAGGTCCATCAATCGAAAACGTTGCTCTGCAGTTGGATTGCCGGGCAGCTAGCCCAAAGACGCGCTTGGCGCTTCTGCCCGGCTAATGATGAGCTCGAATCTTAGGCCGCCTCGGCAGCCAGCCTCTTGCCCTTCTCGACCGCCTCTTCGATGGTGCCGACCATGTAGAAGGCGGCTTCCGGCAGGTGGTCGTATTTGCCCTCACACAGGCCGCGGAAGCCCTTGATGGTGTCGGCGAGTTCGACGAACTTGCCCGGCGATCCCGTGAAGACTTCGGCGACGTGGAACGGCTGCGACAGGAAGCGCTCGATCTTGCGGGCGCGCGCCACTGTCAGCTTGTCCTCTTCCGACAATTCGTCCATGCCGAGAATGGCGATGATGTCCTGCAGCGACTTGTAGCGCTGCAGGATCTGCTGGACCATGCGCGCGGTGGTGTAGTGCTCCTCGCCGACGACCAGCGGAGAGAGCATGCGCGAGGTGGAGTCGAGCGGGTCCACGGCCGGATAGATGCCCTTTTCCGAAATCGCGCGCGACAACACCGTGGTGGCGTCCAAGTGCGCAAACGAGGTCGCGGGCGCCGGGTCGGTCAAGTCGTCGGCCGGCACGTAGATCGCCTGCACCGAGGTGATCGAGCCCTTGGTGGTCGTGGTGATGCGCTCCTGCAGCGCGCCCATGTCGGTGGCGAGCGTCGGCTGGTAACCCACCGCGGAAGGGATACGGCCGAGCAGCGCCGACACTTCCGAGCCGGCCTGGGTGAAGCGGAAGATGTTGTCGACGAAGAACAGCACGTCCTGGCCCTGGTCGCGGAAATATTCGGCGACCGTCAGCCCGGTGAGGCCGACGCGGGCGCGGGCGCCCGGCGGCTCGTTCATCTGGCCGTACACCAGCGCGCATTTCGATTTCACGTTCGGGTCGGGATGACGCGGATCGGCGTTGACCTTGGATTCGATGAACTCGTGATAGAGGTCGTTGCCTTCACGGGTCCGCTCGCCGACGCCGGCGAACACCGAATAGCCGCCGTGCGCCTTGGCGACGTTGTTGATCAGCTCCTGAATCAGCACGGTCTTGCCGACGCCCGCGCCGCCGAACAGGCCGATCTTGCCGCCCTTGGCGTAAGGCGCGAGCAGGTCCACGACCTTGATGCCGGTGACGAGAATTTCCGCTTCGGTCGACTGCTCGGTGTATTCGGGCGCTGGCTGATGGATGGCGCGCAGTTCGACGGCCTTGATCGGACCAGCTTCATCGACGGGCTCGCCGACCACGTTCATGATGCGCCCGAGCGTGCCGTCGCCGACCGGCACGGCGATGGGTCGACCGGTATCGGTGACTTCCTGGCCACGGACCAGACCTTCGGTCGCATCCATCGCGATCGTGCGCACGGTGGACTCACCGAGATGCTGGGCGACTTCGAGCACGAGGCGGCTGCCCTGGTTCTGGGTTTCCAGCGAGTTCAGAATCGCCGGCAGGTGGCCTTCGAACTGCACGTCGACGACGGCGCCCATGACCTGCGTGATGCGACCGACCTGGGTGGCTGGTGTAGCCATTCAACTATCTCCTTCGAACCGAAATATTAGACCACGGTCAACTTGACCGGAATGTTGCCTTTGGTTGCCTTCGAATACGGGCAGATGGTGTGGGCTTCGTCGACCAGCGCCTGGACCTTGGCCTTGTCGGCGCCCGGAATGGAAACCTTCAATTCGACCGCAAGCGAAAAGCCGCCGTCGGTGTTCAAGGTGACGTCGGCCGTGACCTTGGCCGCCTGGCCGTCGACGTCATGCTTCTTGGCAAGCACGAGGATCGCCTGACCGAAGCAGGCGGAATAGCCGAGCGCGAATAGCTGCTCGGGATTGTGCCCGTCGCCGGCGCCGCCCAATTCCTTCGGCAGCGCCATCGCTAGCGCCAATCCGCCGGAATCGAGCATGGAGCGGCCGTTGCGTCCGCCCTTGGTGGTAGCCGATGTGACGTATGCCATGTCGTGCTCCCTTGGTTAGTGCAACCTGTTGTTAGACCGCCTCGGCGCCGGAGATGATCTCGATCAGCTCCTTGGTGATCATGGCCTGGCGCGTGCGGTTATAAATCAGCGTCTGTTTGCGGATCATCTCGCCCGCATTGCGGGTGGCGTTATCCATCGCCGTCATCTGCGCGCCGTAGAACGAGGCGTTGTTCTCCAAGAGCGCGCGAAAAACTTGCACGGCGAGATTGCGTGGCAAGAGGCGCGGCAGAATCTCGTCTTCCGCCGGCTCGTATTCATAGGCCGTCGCCGCCGCACCGCCATTGGCCGGCGCCTCGATCACCAGCGGAATGATCTGTTGCGCGGTCGGAACCTGCGCGATGACAGACCTGAAGCGCGAATAGAACAACGTGCAAACGTCGAACTCGCCAGCCTCGAAACGCGCGATCACCTTCCTGGCGATGTCGTCGGCGTTGGAGAAGGCGAGCTGGCGCACGCTGCGCAAATCCATGTGCTCGACGATCTGCTTCTCGTATTGGCGGCGAAGCTGCTCATAACCCTTGCGGCCGACGCAGAAGAACTTGACCTCTTTGCCCTCGTTCATCAGGGCTTGGGCCCGCTCGCGCGCGAGCCGGACGATCGAGGAGTTGAATGCGCCGGACAGACCGCGCTCGCCGGTGCACACCAAGAGCAGGTGCACCTGATCCCTGCCGGTGCCCGCGAGCAGCGGCGGCGCGCCGGGCGAGCCTGCGGCCGCGCTGGCGATATTGGCGATCACCGCCTCCATCTTTTCGGCATAGGGGCGCGCGGATTCGGCTGCGCTCTGGGCGCGCCGCAATTTCGACGCGGCAACCATCTGCATGGCCTTGGTGATCTTCTGCGTCGCCTTGGTGGAGGCGATGCGCACCCGCATGTCTTTCAGTGATGCCATTCTTCGTTCTCACCCCGCCGAACCCGTTCGGGCCCGGCCCGCTATTCTTTGCCGCGCCATGCCCGGCCTTGCGCCGAGCATCCACGTCTTATTTCTGTCGCCACGGCCAGCGGACCGTGGGTGGCCGGACGTTCGCCTCGCCGAAGAGACTTCGGCCCCGCAGGCGGGACCAGCCCGGCCATGCCGGCGTCACGCGAACGATTTCGCGTACCCCTCCACCGCGGTCTTCAGCTTGGCCGCGCTCTCATCCGAGAGATCACGGGTGTCGCGGATGGTGTTGAGCAGGTCGGCGTGCTTGCCGCGCAGGAGCGAGAGCAGGCCGTCCTCGAAGGCGCGCACCTTGTTGACCGGCAGCGGATCGAGATAGCCGTTGGTGCCGGCCCAGATCACGCACACCTGCTCTTCCATCTTCAGCGGCGAGAACTGCGGCTGCTTCAGGAGCTCGGTGAGGCGCGAGCCGCGGTTGAGCAGGCGCTGCGTCGTGGCGTCGAGGTCGCTGCCGAACTGCGCGAACGCCGCCATTTCGCGGTACTGCGCGAGCTCGCCCTTGATCTTGCCGGCGACCTTCTTCATGGCCTTGGTCTGCGCCGACGAGCCGACGCGCGACACCGACAGACCGACGTTCACGGCAGGCCGGATGCCCTGGAAGAACAGGTCGGTCTCCAGGAAGATCTGGCCGTCGGTGATCGAAATCACGTTGGTCGGAATGTAGGCCGAGACGTCGTTGGCCTGGGTCTCGATCACGGGCAGCGCGGTCAGCGAGCCAGCGCCCTTCTCGTCGTTGAGCTTGGCGGCGCGCTCGAGCAGGCGCGAATGCAGATAGAACACGTCGCCCGGATAGGCTTCGCGGCCCGGCGGGCGGCGCAGCAACAGCGACATCTGGCGGTAAGCGACGGCCTGCTTGGACAAGTCGTCATAAATGATCACGGCATGCATGCCGTTGTCGCGGAAATATTCGCCCATGGTGCAGCCGGTGAACGGCGCGATGTACTGCATCGGCGCTGGATCGGAGGCGGTGGCCGCAACCACGATGGAATATTCCAGCGCGCCCTGCTCTTCCAGCACCTTCACGAACTGCGCGACGGTGGAGCGCTTCTGGCCGATCGCGACATAGACGCAGTAGAGCTTGATCTTCTCGTCACCGGTCGCGTTCAGCGGCTTCTGGTTCAGGATGGCGTCGAGCGCGATCGCGGTCTTGCCGGTCTGGCGGTCGCCGATGATCAACTCGCGCTGGCCGCGGCCGATCGGGATCAGGGCGTCGATCGCCTTCAGGCCGGTCGCCATCGGCTCGTGCACCGACTTGCGCGGAATGATGCCTGGCGCCTTGACGTCGACGCGGCGGCGCTCGGTCGCCTGGATCGGCCCTTTGCCGTCGATCGGATTGCCGAGCGCGTCGACGACGCGGCCGAGCAGACCCTTGCCGACCGGCGTGTCGACGATGGCGCGGGTGCGCTTCACCGTCTGGCCTTCCTTGATCTCGCGGTCGGCGCCGAAGATCACGATACCGACGTTGTCGCTCTCGAGATTGAGCGCCATGCCGCGGGTGCCGTTCTCGAACTCGACCATCTCGCCGGCCTGGACGTTGTCGAGGCCGTAGACGCGGGCGATACCGTCACCGACGGACAACACCTGCCCGACTTCGGAGACCTCGGCTTCCTGGCCGAAATTCTTGATCTGATCTTTGAGGATCGCGGAAATTTCCGCGGCGCGGATGTCCATCAGCCTGCCTCTTTCATCGCGTGCTTAATCGAATTGAGTTTGGTGCGAAGCGAACTGTCGATCATGCGGCTGCCGAGCTTGACGACAAGACCGCCGATGATCGCGGGATCGACTTTCACATTGAGGGCGACGTCCTTGCCGGTCACTGACTTCAGTGCCGATTTGAGCGCGTCGAGATTCTTTTCGCTCAGCGCCTCCGCCACCGTGACTTCGGCGCTGGCCTCGCCCTTGAACTTGGCAACCAGCGCGCGGAAGGCGCGGATCACGTCGGCGACCGCGAACAGGCGACGATTGGTGGTGAGCACTTTGAGGAAATTAGCGGAGATGCCCGAAATCCCGGCCTGATTGAGCACGGCCGTGAGCGCCGAGAGCTGGATATCGGCCGAAAAGACCGGGCTCCGCACGAGCCGCCTGAGGTCAGCACTCTGCTCGAGCATAGAGTTGAATTTGTCGAGATCGAGCAGGACCGTATCAATGGCCTTTTCATCGCGGGCCAATTCGAACAGGGCCGTTGCGTAACGGCCAGACACTCCCGAAACAGTCGGATCTTCAGCAGCCACAGACTTAGCTCTTTTAGCTGTCAAACTCGCAAGGGAAAAACCGTCGCCGCAAAACGCGGCGCCTAGCGATCCAAGCCCTTGGAATTCAAGCGGGACTTCGATTTTTTACCCGGCACGCGAGAGCACCGGGACCGTCAAAAATCGCGGCTTTGCTAACATAGCAGGGGCGCAGGTGCAACATGACTGGGCCGCCGCAAACGCGCTTGCTGCTCGTGTTTTAGCCGCAACTTCGCGGGCGAATTCTCTCACGCGAAATTTGGCAGAAGCGTCGCCCTCGCCGTCTGCCCAGAATCCAAATGTCCGGGAGGCATGACTGCCCTTTGTTCCTCGGCGCGGCGCATAGCCGCATGAGCTCAGCGCAAGGAACCGCCGCCGACCAGCGTTCGGCCTTAACTCGGTTTTTACTTGCCGCAGCGCGGCGACAACTGGCGACAACTGTATTCGCCAGTATTCGTAAGTATTAAAAAGGTTAATTGTTGGTTAACGAACCGTGTTACGGAACCTTTGTTGATGATCTGAATCGGTAACGAGATATTTCAGCCTGAGATAAATCAGGTTTACTGCCCAATTCACGCCTCATTGACCCGTGAAACGGCGCCGTCTCCACAACGAGATGGGGGTACCACTTGCCACACGTGTGGCAATACTTCTGCCAAAGGGACTAATCTGAATGAAAGCACGGAATAAGTGGACGGCGGGGCGCATCACCCGCTCGCGGACGGCGCTTGCTGTTGTCGCTGCAACTCTTCTGGTCGGTGGAACCGCCACCGAGGCTTCGGCCAAATCCAGGCACCACTATCATCCTCGTCACCATCACACCCATCACGCCCTGAACATGTCGGGCAACTCCGCTCAGGAGTCCCATGAGTCGATGACGCCGTCCTTCGGGGGTGGACGCGTGTTCACCGGCGTCGCCTCCTTCTACGGCAATGAGTCCGGCCGGCAGACCGCTTCCGGCCAGCGTTTTGACCAGAACGCGCTCACCTGCGCGCACCGCTCGCTGCCCTTCGGCACCAAGCTCCGCGTGACCCATGGCGGCCGCAGCGTCGTCGTCACCGTCAACGACCGTGGCCCGTTCGTTCGCGGCCGTATCCTCGACCTCTCGACCGCCGCGGCGCGTGCCGTCGGCCTGACCAGCGCCGGCGTCGGCCGCGTCACGGCCGAAGTCATCGGCTAAAGCCGCGCGAGCTTTCACCCCATTCAGCGCCGTTGCGTACTTCGCCCTGAACAGGACGGCAGAACTGGTTGCGCGCTGACACACGAAACCCGCCGTCACCGATGACGGCGGGTTTTTTTGTCTTGGCACCGTCGTTCCGGGGCGATGCGCCAGCATCGAACTCTGATGTGCAATTGCACATCTGAGAATCTCAGGGTTTCCCGATGCGCAATTGCGCATCTGAGGTTCGGCTCCTTCGAGCCACCCCGAAAGGACGAAGCAGTCATCACAAAAAGCTCTGCGGATCGACGTCGACTTCGAGCTTGAGATTGCCTGTCGTCTTGGGCGCGGCGGCCAGCCAATGCCGTAGATAATCCGAGAGATCGACATTGCGCGCCGACTTCAGCAGCAGGCGGAAACGGTAGCGACCCTTGATCACCGCGAGCGGCGCCTCCGCCGGTCCCAGGAGCAGGACCCGCTCATCGCGCGGCGCGGTGGTCGCCAGTTTACGCGCAAAGCCCTCGGCGATGGGGCGATCGCCTCCCGAGATGATCAGGCTCGCGAGCCGGCCGAACGGCGGATAGAGCGTGCGCTCGCGCGCCTCGATCTCGCTGGCATAAAACGCTTCGCGGTCGCAGGCGATCAGCGCCTTCATCACGGGATGCTCAGGCTGATGCGTCTGCAAGTAGCCGACGCCGCGGCCCTGGTCGCGCCCGGCACGGCCGATCACCTGGTTGAGCAATTGCCAGGTGCGCTCGGCGGCGCGCGGATCGCCATTGCCGAGGCCAAGATCCGCATCGACCACGCCGACGAGATTGAGGCGCGGAAAATGATGGCCCTTCGCCACGAGCTGCGTGCCGATGATGATGTCGACGCGTCCTTCCGCGATCGCGTTGAGCTCGCTGCGCATGGTCTCGATCGAGGTGATCAGATCGCTCGACAGCACCATGGTACGCGCGTCGGGAAACAGGGATGCCGCCTCTTCCTGCAGCCGCTCGACACCGGGCCCGATGGCGGCCAGCGATTCCTCGGCCGCGCAGTTCGGGCAGACGTGCGGGCGCGGCATCGAGAAGCCGCAATGATGACAGACGAGGCGCTGGCGAAAGCGGTGGTCGACCAGCCAGGCATCGCAGATGGTGCAGGCGAAGCGGTGGCCGCAGGCGCGGCACAGCGTCAGCGGCGCATAGCCGCGGCGATTGAGGAACAAGAGCGCCTGTTCGCGCCGATCGATCGCATTCTGCACCTCTTGCGCCAGGCGCGGCGAGATGAAGCGGCCGCGCTGCGGCGCTTCGCGGCGCAGGTCGATGGCTTCGATATGGGGCATGTGCGCCCCGCCGAAGCGCTGCGGCAGCACCACGCGCTGGTAGCGGCCCTTGCGCGCATTGACCTCGGTCTCGACCGACGGCGTCGCCGACGCCAGCACGACCGGGATCTTGGCGATATGGCCGCGCACCACCGCCATGTCGCGCGCATGGTAATGCACGCCGTCATCCTGCTTGTAGGACTGGTCGTGCTCCTCGTCGACCACGATCAGGCCGAGATCGGCATAGGGCAGAAACAGCGCCGAGCGCGCGCCGACCACGACCGGCGCCTCGCCGCCAGCGATCGCCGCCCAGTTGCGCTGCCTGGTGCGCGGCGTGAGCTCCGAATGCCACTCGATTGGTCGCACGCCAAAACGCTGCGCGAAGCGGTCGAGAAACTGGCCCGTGAGCGCGATCTCCGGCATCAGGATCAGCGATTGCTTTTCGCGGCGAATGACCTCGGCGACCGCCTCGAAATAGACTTCGGTCTTGCCCGACCCGGTGACGCCATCGAGCAGCGCCACGTGAAAGCTGCCGCTCGCGGCGAGCGCGCGCATGGTATCGACCGCGGTGCGCTGCTGGCGCGAGAATTCAGGCTGCGCATGGGACGGATCGGGCGCGGGCGGCGGCGGCGCCGGCGGCAACGGCTCCGTGACCAGCGTGCCCTCATCGACGAGGCCGTCGATCACGCCGGTCGAGACGCCGGCCTCGTGCGCGGCCTCGCTCTTGCCATGCAACAGGCGGTCCGAAAGCACCGCGAGCAGCCGCTTGCGCGCCGCGGTGAGCCGTTGCGGCGGCTCGCCGACCAGCCGCACGCCGATGCGCACCCGCTCGGGTCCCAAATGCTCGCCCATGCGCAGGCACATGCGCAGCACCATACCGCGCGAGGACAGCGTATAATTGGCGACCCAATCCACCAGCGAGCGCAGCTCCTGCTTGAGCGGCGGCACATCGAGCTTCTCGGCGACGTCCTTCAGGCGATTGTGCAGCCGCGGATCCGGATTGGCGTTTTCGCCCCAGACCACGGCAAGTACCTCGCGCGGACCAAGCGGCACGCCGACGACATCGCCGGCCTTCAGCTCCATGCCGCGCGGCACGCGGTAGGAATAGGTCTGGTTCAGCGCGACCGGAACCAGCACATCGACGACGCGTGTCGATGTCGGGGAAGAAAAGCCGGTGCGGGGAGCGTGATCCATCGGAGGGGGTAACTTAACGCCGGTTGGCTTTCTTAGCGAAGGCGAAAGGAAAGCGGTGCGATATAATCATGAGAATCACTGCGCCAACAGCCCATGGCCCGAACGCCACCTGCCACTGAGCCGATCGAGCTCGACTGTGCCGACGAGACCATCGCGCTGGAAATGGCGCGCTGGCTGTCGCACCTGCGCGCCGAGCGCAGATTATCGCCGAAGACGCTGGAAGCCTATGGCCGCGACGTCCGCCAATGCCTGGCGTTCCTCTGCGAACATTGGGGCGCGCGGGTGACGCTCGCGCGCTTTTCAGCGATCGAGGCGACCGACGTGCGGGCCTTCATGGCGATGCGGCGCGCGGACGACGTCGCCAGCCGCTCGCTGATGCGGGCCCTGGCGGGACTGCGCTCGTTCGGCCGTTTTCTCGAGCGCGAAGGCAAAGGCAAGCTCGGCGCATTGTCGGCGATCCGTGCGCCCAAGGTCGGCAAGAGCCTGCCGAAGCCGATCCACATCGCCGGCGCCAAGCGCCTGACCGATGCCGATGAGCGCGCGGGCGAAGAGCGCGAAACCTGGATACTGGTGCGCGACGCCGCGGTGATGGCGTTGCTTTACGGATCCGGCTTGCGTATTTCCGAAGCACTGTCGCTCAAGCGGCGCGACGTGCCGCAGCCTGGCGCAGGCGACGTGTTGACCGTTACCGGCAAGGGCAACAAGACGCGCATGGTGCCGGTGCTGCAGAACGTGCTGCAGTTGATCGCGGACTATGTCCGGATGTGTCCGCATGCGCTGCCGGCGGAAGGGCCGATTTTCGTCGGCGCGCGCGGCGGACCGCTCAATCCGCGCATCATTCAGCTCACCATGGCGCGACTGCGCGGCGCGCTCGGCCTGCCCGACAGCGCGACCCCGCATGCGCTGCGGCATTCCTTTGCGACTCATTTGCTGTCACGCGGCGGCGACTTACGCGCGATCCAGGAATTGCTCGGCCATTCCTCGCTCTCGACCACGCAAGTTTATACCGGCATCGACAGCGAGCGTTTGCTCGAAGTCTACCGCAGCGCGCATCCACGGAGCTGAACGGCGCGTTCATCAAGCTGACACGCACCTGTCACGCGCAAGCGCGCCCAGCGCCCCCTTGCGCCAGCAGCGTGGTTCCGGCATTCGTGTTGCCGGTCCTATCCGGAGAGAAATCATGAGCGCGCACGAGAGCATGGAGCACGCCGAACACGCCGAGCACGCAGCCGGCGAAAACAGGAAGATCGCGCTGTTGATCGCGATCATTGCGCTGTGCCTTGCACTATCGGAGACGCTGGGCAAGGGCGCGCAGACAGAAGCCATCAGCAAGAACGTCGAGGCCTCCAATCTGTGGGCGTTCTTCCAGGCCAAGACGATTCGCCGCACCGTGGTACAGACCGCTGCGGAGCAAACCAAGCTCGGGCAGGGCAGCGTAGCGGATGACGCCGCCAAGGCTGCGGCACAAAAGCAGATCGACGACTGGCAGAAGACCGCGGCGCGCTACCGCTCCGAGCCGGAGACCGGCGAAGGCACCGAACAGCTATCGGAACGCGCCAAGCACGCTGAAGAAGAGCGAAATCTCGCGACCGCCAAGTACCACCATTTCGAGCTCGGCTCCGCCGCCTTCCAGATCGCGATCGTGCTGGCATCCGCCACCATCATCACGGGCATCCTGGCGCTGGCCTGGGTCTCGGGTCTCCTGGCCGTCGTGGGAATCGCGATCACGGCGCTCGGCGTGTTCGAGCCGCATCTGTTGCCGCTGCATTGAGCTACGCACTCACTGCAACACCGTCACCCTGAGGAGCGCACATCGCGCGCGTCTCGACGGGCGACCGCCCGGCTGATGCAGCGGGGCCGTTCATCCTTCGAGGCTCGGGGAGCCTGTCATCGGGCCGCGCTTCGCGCGGACCCGGTGGCGAGCACCTTCAGCGACAAACGGCGAAGCCGTTTGCGCAGGGACAACGGATCCACTACCGCGCCTCGTGGACGCTCTTGCGGAAGCGCAGGATCAGCCGCAGCATTCGTGCCGTCCAGCGATCGCTATCGCCGCGCAAGACTGCAAGAATCTTCGCCTTCACCGGATCGACCAGCTCCTTGCACTTGGCACGCAGCGCCAGCACGAACTCGTAGAGCTTTTCGAACCAGGCCATCTCCAGAAGCTTCGGCCGCGTCACGTCGAATATGAAAGCGGTGATACCGACGCCGAGGAATTTCGCGAACAGAATGGTCGTGAACGCGCTCATCCAATACTGATGCATGAGCAGCCAGACCCCGATCATCTTCAGCGGAAACAGCGGGATCACCGGCACGATGAAGACGACCAGCGTCATCGCCGGTGACAGCGTATCGACGCGGTCCGCGAGCCACTGCTTGAAGGCGCTGAGCGGGATGGCGGCGACGACCCGGGCGACGATGGGTTCGAGATGATCCCACAGCCAGGCTTCGATCAAAAAGATGATCGCCAGCAGAATCCAGACGGGTTGCAGAAGGCGGCGCAGCATTCAATTCGTCCCGCCCGCTTCGCATCCGGGGCGTCGGCTACATATGGATGGCCCGCTTGCCGACCGCAAGCGCGGCTTCCTTGATAGCTTCCGACCGGGTTGGATGCGCATGACAGGTGCGGGCGAGATCTTCTGCAGAGCCACCGAACTCCATCAATACGGCCGCTTCATGGATCATTTCGCCCGCTTCGCGGCCAACAATGTGCACGCCAAGGACACGATCGGTCTTCGCATCTGCGAGAATCTTTACAAAACCATCCGTGGTCTGGTTGACCTTGGAGCGGCCATTGGCGGTGAACGGGAATTTGCCGACGGTATAAGCGATGCCGGCCTGCTTCAGCTCTTCCTCGGTCTTACCAACGGCCGAGACTTCCGGCGTTGTATACACAACGCCGGGTATGACATCGTAATTCACGTGACCGGCTTGGCCGGCGATGATCTCGGCAACGGCGACGCCTTCATCTTCGGCCTTGTGCGCGAGCATCGGCCCCGCGACCACGTCGCCGATGGCGTAGACGCCTTTCAGCGTGGTCGCAAAATGCGGGTCGATCTGCACGCGGCCACGATTGTCGAGCGCAACGCCGGCCTCCTTCAGGCCGAGGCCTTGCGTATAGGGCAAGCGGCCGATCGCAACCAGCACGACGTCGGCCTCCAGGCTCTCTGCGGGTCCGCCCGCTGCCGGCTCGACCTTCACCGCCAGCGTCTTGCCCGAGGTATCAACGCCCGTGACCTTGGAAGACAGCTTGAACACAAAACCCTGCTTTTCCAGGATGCGCTGGAATTGCTTACAGATCTCGCCGTCCATCCCCGGCAAGATACGGTCCAGGAATTCGACCACCATCACGTCGGCGCCCAGGCGGCGCCACACCGAGCCGAGCTCAAGTCCGATCACGCCGGCACCGACGACCAGCATTTTCTCGGGCACCTTCGGCAGCGACAGCGCGCCGGTCGAGGAGACGATGCGCTTCTCATCGATCTCGATGCCCTTCAGCGGCGCGACATCGGAGCCGGTGGCAATCACGATGTTCTTGGTCTCGATCGCTTGCGCCTTGCCATCCAGGGAAACTTCGACCCTGCCGGTGCCGAGGATCTTGCCGACACCGCGGATAACGTCGATCTTGTTCTTCTTCATCAGGAACTCGACGCCCTTGACGTTGCCGTCGATGCCCTGCTGCTTGAAGTTCATCATCGCGGGCAGATCGAGCTTCGGTGCGGAGACGGCAACACCCATTTTGGCGAAGGAATGCGCGGCTTCCTCGAACATCTCCGAAGCATGCAGGAGCGCCTTCGACGGCATGCAACCGATGTTGAGGCAGGTGCCGCCCAGCGTCGCATTCTTCTCAACGACGGCGACTTTCATACCGAGCTGTGCCGCGCGGATGGCGCACACATATCCGCCAGGACCGGTGCCAATGACAACGAGATCGTAAGTGGGCATGATTGAAGTCCTGTATGCTCAAAGTCTGTGACAGGTATTAGCGCCCACCCGAGACATCAAGGATGGCGCTGGTCACGTAGGAGGCCTCGTCCGACATCAGCCAGAGGATCGCATTGGCGATTTCATCCGCCGTGCCGACGCGTTTCATCGGCACGTTCGGTGCAAGCCGGTGCGCGCGGTCGGGCTCGCCGCCGCTCGCGTGGATTTCGGTGTCGATCAGGCCGGGCCTGATCCCCGCGACACGAATGCCTTCGCCGGCGACCTCGTAGCCGAGGCCGAGCGTGAAGGAGTCGATCGCGCCCTTGGACGCGGCGTAATCGACATAGGTGTTGGGGGAGCCGAGCTTGGCGGCCACAGAGGATAAATTGACGATGACGCCGCCCTTGCCGCCATGGCGCGTCGACATCCGCTTCACGGCCTCGCGCGCGCACAGGATGCTGCCGGTGACGTTGACCGCCATCATGCGCTGGATGCGCTCGGCCGACATCTCGTCGACCCGCGAGGTCGGCCCGACGATGCCGGCATTGTTCACCAGCGCCCCGAGCGGGCCGAGCTTGTCGGCTGCCTTGAACAGCGCGAGGATGTCGCGCTCCTCACCGACGTCGCATTTCACCGCGATCGCCTTGCCGTTCTTGGCTTCGATTTCGGAAACCACGCCGTTCGCGGCGGCCTGGTTGCTGGCGTAGCCGATGCAGACGCGGTAGCCGCGCGTGGCGGCGGCAAGTGCGGTGGCGCGGCCGATGCCGCGGCTGCCGCCAGTGATGATGACGACTTGGTCGGTCAATGTCGTCCCCTATCCCTTATCATCGCGTACGCATGGCTTGAATCAAAGATCGAGCACCAGGCGCGCAGGATCCTCCAGGCTTTCCTTGACGCGCACCAGGAAGGTCACCGCTTCCTTGCCGTCGATGACGCGGTGATCATAGGACAGCGCCAGATACATCATCGGGCGAACCTCGATCTTGCCGCCGATCACCATCGGCCGCTCCTGGATCTTGTGCATGCCCAGGATGCCGGACTGCGGCGCGTTCAGGATCGGCGTCGACATCAGCGAGCCGTAGATGCCGCCATTTGTGATCGTGAAAGTGCCGCCCTGCATCTCCTCGATCTTGAGCTGGCCGTCGCGAGCGCGCCGGCCGTAATCGGCGATGCCCTTCTCGATTTCGGCGATCGACTTCTGGTCGCAATCGTGCACGACGGGGACCACCAGGCCGCGGTCGGTGCCGACCGCGATGCCGATGTGGTAGTAGTTCTTGTAGATGAGATCGGTACCGTCGATCTCGGCGTTGACGGCCGGAATGTCCTTCAGCGCCTGCACGCAGGCCTTGGTGAAGAAGCCCATGAAGCCGAGCTTCACGCCGTGCTTCTTCTCGAACACGTCCTTGTACTGCGCGCGCATAGCCATCACGTGGCTCATGTCGACCTCGTTGAAGGTCGTCAGCATCGCCGCGGTGTTCTGCACGTCCTTCAGACGCCGCGCGATGGTCTGGCGCAGCCGCGTCATCCGCACGCGTTCCTCGCGCGCCGCATCGTCAGGCGGGGACGGCGCACGCACCTGCACCGCAGCCGCCGGTTGGCTGATCGGCATCGGCGCCGAAGCGGCGCGCTCGATCGCGGCCAGCATGTCGCCCTTGGTGACGCGGCCGTCCTTGCCGGAGCCCGGCACGGTCGACGCATCGACGCCGCTTTCGGCCGAGAGTTTTCGCACCGACGGCGCGAGCGGAATGTCTGAAGGCGCGGCCTTCGGTGCGGCGGCCGGAGCGGGCGCCGCTTGTGGCGCAGGCGCGGCCGGCTTGGCTGCAGCGGGAGCAGCGGCAGCGGGCGCAGACGCGGGCTTGGCCGCAGCGGCCGCGCCATCATTGATCTGACCAAGCAACGCGCCAACGGCGACCGTCTCACCGTCCTTGGCGATGATCTCGCCAAGCGTGCCGGCGGAAGGTGCCGGCACCTCGATGGTCACCTTGTCGGTCTCGAGCTCGACCAAGGGCTCGTCAACGGCAACCGGATCGCCGGCCTTCTTGAACCAGCGGCCGATGGTGGCCTCCGTGACGGATTCGCCGAGCGTCGGAACGCGAATTTCGGTCATGATGCTTTCCTCGAAAAACCTGTGCGTCAAAAGCGTAACTGTCATCCTCCGCGAAAGCGGAGGATCCAGGAACCCGAGCCGGCGATGCTCAAGCGTCGCTGGCGCGGGCTGCTGGATGCCCCGCTTTCGCGGGGCATGACGGGTGGATTGCGGTTAGTTCAGCGCGTCGTCCAGCAGTGCCTTGAGCTGGGCGAGGTGCTTCGACATCAAACCGGTCGCGGTCGCCGCCGCCGCGGCGCGGCCGGCGTAACGCGGGCGGCGATGCGTGGCGCCGACCTGGTTCAGCACCCACTCCAGATACGGCTCGATGAAGTGCCACGCGCCCATGTTGCGCGGCTCTTCCTGGCACCACACCATCTCGGCGCCCTTGAAGCGGGCGAGCTCCATCACCAGCGCCTTCAGCGGCACCGGATAAAGCTGCTCGATGCGCATCAGGTAGATGTCGTCGATGCCGCGCTTCTCGCGCTCTTCATAGAGATCGTAATAGACTTTGCCCGAGCACAGGATCACGCGACGGATCTTGTCATCCGGCACCAGCTTGATCTTCTCATCGGGCTGCATCTGCGCGTCATCGTAGAGGATGCGGTGGAAGGTCGTGCCCTTGGCCAGCTCCTCGAGCTTCGAGACCGCACGCTTGTGGCGCAGCAGCGACTTCGGCGTCATCAGGATCAGCGGCTTCCTGATCTCACGATGGAGCTGCCGCCGCAGCACGTGGAAATAGTTGGCCGGAGTGGTCGGATAGGCCACCTGCATGTTGTCCTCGGCGCAGAGCTGCAAATAACGCTCCAGGCGCGCGGAGGAGTGCTCCGGCCCCTGGCCTTCGTAACCATGCGGCAGCATGCACACGAGCCCGGACATGCGCAGCCATTTGCGTTCGCCCGAGGAGATGAACTGGTCGAACACCACCTGCGCACCGTTGGCGAAGTCACCGAACTGCGCTTCCCAGACGGCGAGCGCATTCGGCTCGGCGAGCGAGTAGCCATATTCGAACCCGAGCACGGCTTCTTCCGACAACAGCGAGTTGATGACCTCGTAATGGCCCTGCTCGCCGCCCAGATGATTGAACGGCGTGTAGCGGCTTTCATCCTCCTGATCGATCAGGACCGAGTGCCGCTGCGAGAAGGTGCCGCGTTCGGAATCCTGCCCGGAGAGCCGCACGTGATAGCCTTCCTGCAGGAGCGTGCAGAACGCCAAAGCCTCGCCGGTTGCCCAGTCGATGCCGACGCCGCTCTCGATCGCCTTGGCCCGGTTGTCGAGGAAGCGCTGGATGGTACGGTGAACCCGGAAGCCATCCGGCACCTTGGTGATCTTGCGGCCGATGTCCTTGAGCGTCGCGATCTCGACGCCGGTCACGCCGCGGCGGGCATCCTCTTCCTGGTCGGCGATCTTGAAGCCGGCCCACTTGCCGTCCAGCCAATCGGCCTTGTTCGGCTTATAGCCGGCACCCGCCTCGAACTCGGCATCCAGCCGCGCCCGCCAATCGGACTTGGCCTTCTCGACTTCGCCTTCGGTGATCACGCCATCGGCAACCAGGCGCTTGGCATAGATCTCCAGCGTGGAGGGGTGCGAGGCGATCCGCTTGTACATCACCGGCTGGGTGAAGCCCGGCTCGTCGCCCTCGTTGTGACCGTGGCGGCGATAGCACCACATGTCGATCACGACGGGCTTGTGGAATTTCTGCCGGAACTCGATCGCGACCTTGGCGGCGAACACCACGGCTTCCGGATCGTCGCCATTCACATGGAAGATCGGCGCGTCGATCATCTTCGCCACATCGGAGGGATAGGGCGAGGAGCGCGAGTAACGCGGATAGGTGGTGAAGCCGATCTGGTTGTTGACGATGAAATGCAGGGAACCGCCGGTGCGGTAACCCTTCAGGTCCGAGAGGCTGAAGCATTCGGCCACCACGCCCTGGCCGGCGAACGCCGCGTCGCCATGCATCAGGAGCGGCAGCACGGAAATGCGCATATCGGGCGGATCGCCATGCTGATCCTGCTTGGCGCGCACCTTGCCGAGCACCACGGGATCGACGATTTCCAGATGCGAGGGATTCGCGGTCAGCGACAGATGGATGCGGTTGCCGTCGAACTCGCGGTCGGACGAAGCACCGAGATGGTACTTCACGTCGCCCGAACCTTCGACGTCCTCAGGGTTCGCCGAGCCGCCCTTGAACTCGTGGAACAGCGCGCGGTGCGGCTTGCCCATGACCTGGGTGAGCACGTTGAGACGGCCGCGATGCGGCATGCCGACGACGATTTCCTTCACGCCGAGATTGCCGCCGCGCTTGATGATCTGCTCCAGCGCCGGGATCAGCGATTCGCCGCCGTCCAACCCGAAGCGCTTTGTTCCCGTGAACTTGACGTCGCAGAACTTTTCGAAGCCTTCGGCCTCGATCAGCTTGTTCAGGATCGCCCTGCGACCCTCGCGCGTGAAGCTGATCTCCTTGTCCGGCCCCTCGATGCGCTCCTGGATCCAGGCCTTCTGCGCCGCATTGGAAATGTGCATGAACTCGACGCCGAGCGTCTGGCAATAGGTGCGCTCGCAGATCGTCACGATCTCGCGCAACGTGCCATATTCGAGGCCCAGCACGTGATCGAGGAAGATCTTGCGGTCAAAATCGGCTTCCTCGAAACCATAGGTGCGCGGGTCGAGCTCTTCACGGCTCGGATGCTGCTCGATGCCGAGCGGATCGAGATTGGCGTGGAAATGACCGCGCATGCGGTAAGCGCGGATCAGCATCAAGGCCCGCACTGAATCGCGCGTCGCCTGGTGCAGCTCGGCGGCGGTGATCTCGGCGCCCTTGGCCTGCGCCTTGGCGGCGATCTTCTGGCCGACCGCCTTCTCGACGGTGGCCCAGTTGCCGTCGAGCGCGCTGGTCAGTTCGTCCTGCGGGGTCAGCGGCCAGTTGTCGCGGCTCCAGGAGGGACCTTCGACGTTCTTGATGACGTCCGCCGGCTGGTCCTTCAGGCTCTTGAAAAACTCCTGCCACTCACTGTCGACCGAGGCCGGGTCTTTCTCGTAACGGGCGTAGATGTCGTCGATGTAGGTGGCGTTGGTGCCCTGCAGAAATGACGAGAGGGCAAAGGCGGCGTTCGCGTCTTGGCGAGACATGATCGAGTCCTGGTGATTTACTTCGCGACCGAAAAGGTGCGGTCGCCGACCCACGGCAGCGGATCAGCGCGGCGGTCTTAGAGACCGTTTACCTTATTTAGTGTAAATGTTCAGGCCGAAAAGAACGAAAGACTGAATCACCGCTTCAATTTTTCGGCAAGCGTGTGTCCGAGCCGGGCTGGCGATGGGGACACTGTAATTCCAGCAGATTCCATGGCTTCTGTCTTCGACCGGGCGTCGCCCTTGCCGCCGGAAATGATGGCGCCGGCATGACCCATGCGCCGGCCGGGGGGCGCCGTGACGCCAGCGATGAACCCGACCATCGGCTTCTTGCGGCCCCGCTTGGCCTCATCCTTGATGAATTGCGCCGCGTCCTCCTCGGCCGAGCCGCCGATCTCGCCGATCATGATGATCGAGGTGGTCTTGGGGTCGGCCAGGAACATTTCCAGCACGTCGATGAACTCGGTGCCCTTGACCGGGTCGCCGCCGATGCCGACCGCAGTGGTCTGGCCGAGGCCCTCCTGGGTGGTCTGGAACACGGCCTCATAGGTCAGCGTGCCCGAGCGCGAGACGATGCCGACATTGCCCGGCTTGAAGATATTCGCCGGCATGATGCCGATCTTGCACTCGCCCGCGGTCATCACGCCCGGGCAGTTCGGCCCGATCAGGCGCGACTTCGAGCCGGAGAGCGAGCGCTTCACCCGCACCATATCCAGCACCGGAATGCCCTCGGTGATGCAGACGATCAGCGGAATCTCGGCATCGATCGCTTCGCAGATCGCATCCGCCGCGCCCGGCGGCGGCACGTAGATCACGGATGCGTCCGCGCCGGTCTTCTCGCGCGCTTCCCGCACCGTATCGAACACCGGCAGGCCCAGATGGGTCGCACCGCCTTTGCCCGGCGAGGTGCCGCCGACCATCTTGGTCCCATAGGCAATCGCAGCCTCAGAGTGGAAGGTGCCGTTCTTGCCGGTGAAACCCTGGCAGATGACCTTGGTGTTCTTGTCGATCAGGATGGACATGTCTGTTGCTGCTTCCGCGTGGATGTCGTTTGTCAGTGGATCCGCTTGTAGACGCCGGTGAGCACGTCGCTCCACCCCTCGGCATCCGGCGAGAACTGGATCTTCATCGAATAGCTGTCGTCATCGATGATCTCGTAGATGTGGCGCGCATTGCCGCGCAGCGAGCCGCGCACCAGGGTCAGCACCTTGCCGATCCAAGAGCCGGAGGCCGGCGATGGCGCGAAATAGCCCAGCGAGTCGTGCCAGAATAGTTTGTAAAGCCGATCCTCGCGGTCATAGGTGAAGAGCGCATGGGTGGCAAAGCTCTCCTTGCCGTCGCGCGTCTGCCTTGCGTCCTGGATCAGGTAGAAGCCGTTGAGGTCCATGCGGGCGACGACGTGCGAGGTCGCCGGCCCGCCCTCTACCCAGCGCGAGGGATAGACCACCTCCTCGCCGCTCCATTCGCCCGCGAACACGCCCAATCTGCGATGCTCCTGTAGAGGCGCCGGTGCGGCGAGATGGTCCTCGGCCATGGCCGTTAGCTCCCTTTGACGGCCTTCACGATCTTCTGCGCGGCGTCATCGAGATTGTCCGCCGGCAGCACGTTCAGGCCCGATTCGCGGATGATCTTCTTGCCCTGCTCGACATTGGTGCCTTCGAGCCGCACCACCAGCGGCACCTTCAGGCCCACTTCCTTCACCGCGGCGACAACGCCTTCGGCGATGACGTCGCACTTCATGATGCCGCCGAAGATGTTGACCAAAATGCCCTTCACGTTGGGATCGGCGGTGATGATCTTGAAGGCGGCCGCGACCTTTTCCTTGCTGGCGCCGCCGCCGACGTCGAGGAAGTTCGCCGGCGACATGCCATAGAGCTTGATGATGTCCATGGTCGCCATGGCAAGGCCGGCGCCATTGACCATGCAACCGATATTGCCGTCGAGCGCGACATAGTTGAGGTCGTATTTGGACGCCTCGATCTCCTTGGCGTCCTCCTCGGTTTCGTCGCGCAGCGCCACGACCTCGGGATGCCGGAACAGCGCGTTGTCGTCGAACGCGACCTTGGCGTCGAGGACGCGCAGGCTGCCCTGCTTGGTGACGACCAGCGGGTTGATCTCCAGCATCGCCATGTCCTTGGCGACGAAGGCGTTGTAGAGCTGGGTCGTCAGCTTCTCGGCCTGCTTGGCGAGATCGCCTGTGAGGTTCAAGGCCTTCGCGACCGCGCGACCGTGGTGCCCCATGATGCCGGTGGCCGGATCGACCGAGAACGAGACGATCTTTTCCGGGGTCGAATGCGCGACATCCTCGATGTTGACGCCGCCTTCGGTCGAGACCACGAAGGACACTTCGGACGTTTCGCGGTTGACCAGGAGCGAGAGGTAGAACTCCTTCTCGATGTCGGAGCCTTCCTCGATGTAGAGGCGGTTGACCTGCTTGCCGGCGGGGCCGGTCTGCACCGTAACCAGGGTTGCGCCAAGCATCTGCTTGACGAACTCTTTCACCTCGCCGGCCGATTTCGCGATGCGCACGCCGCCCTTCTCGCCAGCGGAGGCCTCCTTGAACTTGCCCTTGCCGCGGCCGCCGGCATGGATCTGGCTCTTCACCACCCAGATCGGCCCTGGGACCGACTTGGTGGCGGCATCGGCGTCCTCGGGCCGCAGCACCGGGAAGCCTTTCGACATCGGCACCCCGAACTCGCTGAGCAGTGCCTTGGCCTGGTATTCGTGAATATTCATCAGGGACGCTCCCCAACCCTCATCCGGTGAATTGCAAAAGATCCACACCGATTTCGTTCTGGTATACCATATACCAATCCAGCTTCAAGACCCGAAGCTGGGCGATTTCGGCGAGGCAAGGATTACCGGCCGAGCAGGTCGGGCGCGATCTTCTTGCAGGCGTCGACCAGGCCCTGCACGGCAGCGACCGACTTGTCAAAACCCTCGCGATCCTTCCCGGCGAGCTCGATCTCGACGATGCGCTCGACGCCCTTGCTGCCGATCACGACGGGCACGCCGACATACATGTCCTTCACGCCATATTCGCCGTTGAGGTAGGCGGCGCAGGGCAGCACCCGCTTCTTGTCGCGCAGATAGCTCTCGGCCATCGCAATCGCCGAGGCGGCCGGTGCGTAAAAGGCCGAGCCGGTCTTGAGCAGATTGACGATCTCGGCGCCGCCATTGCGGGTCCGGTCGACGATCTCGTCAATGCGAGCCTGCGAGGTCCAGCCCATCTTGACGAGGTCGGGCAGCGGAATGCCTGCTACCGTGGAGTAGCGCGCCAGCGGCACCATGGTGTCGCCATGGCCGCCCAGCACGAAGGCGGTGACGTCTTCGACCGAGACGTTGAATTCGTCGGCGAGGAAGTAGCGGAAACGCGCGGAGTCCAGCACACCCGCCATGCCGACCACCTTCTTGTGCGGCAGGCCGGAAGCCTTCTGCAGCGCCCAGACCATGGCGTCGAGCGGGTTCGTGATGCAGATGACGAAGGCGTTCGGCGCGTATTTCTTGATGCCGGCGCCGACCTGCTCCATGACCTTGAGATTGATGGAGAGCAGATCATCACGGCTCATGCCGGGCTTGCGCGGCACGCCCGCGGTGACGATGCAGACGTCGGCGTTGTCGAGCGCCTCGTAGGAATTGGTGCCGGAATATTGGGCATCGAAACCGTCGACCGGCGAGGATTGCGCGATGTCGAGCGCCTTGCCCTGCGGCACCCCCTCGGCAATGTCGAACAGCACCACATCGCCAAGCTCCTTCAAGCCGATGAGGTGAGCCAGCGTTCCGCCGATTTGACCGGAGCCAATCAAAGCAATCTTGTCGCGTGCCATGGAAGCCTGTCCTTTGAACCCGAGCCGGGGTGGTTTGAAGTCGAGTGGCTGTTATCGCTTTCGACTGATACGTTCAAGTCGCGCCATGCCCAATTGTCGCACCTGCCCTGAATTCGGTCAGGGCTGGCGACCTGTCGTTCCGGGGCGCGCGAAGCGCGAAACCAGAATCTCGCGCACCACTTCTGGATTTCGGGTTCGCTCGCATCGAAGTCGGCTGTTGCCGACTTGGACAACCAAAATTGCCGAACTCGGGTAAACCCGAGTTCGGGGCGAGCGCCCCGGAATGACGGGTCGGGAATTTTAGGTCTCCACCAGTCCCGTGGTGGCGCCGCTGGCCGCGGAATCCTTCCGTCCGTGCGCCAGCGCCAGGTAGGAATCCGAGCTCATCTCGATCAGGCGCGAGGAGGTGCGCTTGAACTCGTTGGCCTCGTGGCCCTCGGTCGCGAGATAGAGCGACATCGGGTCAGCCTCCGCCGAAGCCATCAGCTTCACGGCATTGTCATAGAGCGTGTCGATCAGCGCGATGAAGCGCTTGGCCGCGTTGCGCTGCGGATAGTCCATCACCGGAATGCGATCGATCAGGATGGTATGATAGTCGTGCGCGAGCCGCAGATAGTCGGACGCGGCCAGCGGCTTTTCGCAGAGATCGGCAAAGGCAAAGCGAGCGACGCCCTGCGAGGAGCACGGCACATGCAGGATGCGCCCCTTGATCGAAATATCGCGCGGCTTGCACTTGGCGTGGCCGGTCAGCTTCACCCAGGCATTGTCGAGTGCGCGATCGGCTTCCGCATCGGCCGGCACCAGCCACATCTTGACGCCGGCGAGCTTCTCCAGCCGAAAATCGGTTCTGGCGTCTAGCCGCAGTACGTCCATATGCGCCTCGATCTGCGCAATGAAGGGCAGGAACAGCGCGCGGTTGAGGCCGCCCTTGTAAAGATCCTCCGGTGCGACGTTTGAGGTCGCCACCACCACGGTGCCGAGCTCGAACAGCTTTGCGAACAGTCGCCCCAGGATCATCGCATCGGCGATGTCGGTGACGTGGAACTCGTCAAAGCAGAGCAGCCACGCCTCGTCGAAAATCGCGCCCGCGGTGAGCGCGATGACATCGGTATCGCCGATCTCGCCGCGGGCGATGTTCTGCCGGTAGCCATAGATGCGCTCATGCACTTCGGCCATGAATTCGTGGAAATGGGCCCTGCGCTTGTGCGCGACAGGACTCGCCTGAAAGAACAGATCCATCAGCATGGTCTTGCCGCGGCCGACCTCGCCATGAACGTAGAGGCCGCGCGGCGGTGTGTCGTTCTTGTCGCCGAACAGTCGCCCGAACAGGCCCTGCTTGCGCGACGGCTTATAGCCCGCAAGGCGACGTTCCAGGGTCGCGAAGGCCTCTGCGACCTCGGCCTGGGCCGCATCGGCCTCGATGGCGCCGGACGAGATCAGAGCCTGGTATTGAGCTTGGAACGAAGAGGAAGGTGGCGTGAGCATGGATCTCTTTCGGCCTCAGCCGGCCGAAAATTGCAAGTCGACATTTGCAGCCGGGGTATGCAGGCAGGGCGGCCCACCCACGTACCCTCGTCACTTTCGGCGAAAGCGGGGAATCCAGTAGCCGCGCCGCCCGAGATTTGTCGGCACCGCCTCTGGAATACTGGATCGCCCGGTCCCGTCTACGCCAAGGCTTCCACGGGGCCAGCGACTCCCGGGCACGCCGGAGCTTTAGCGGAGGCGGCAAGCCGGGCGATGACAGTGCGAGTGCGGCAAGAGCCGCGCGTCCTACGCGCTCAGCGCGTAGGAATCCTCGACGACATAGGGGCCGCCGCCAGTGGAGGCGCGCGAGGAAAACAGCACGAAGCGCTCGGCGGTAAAGACCTTGCTCGGGAAATAGCCGCGCAGCGAGAGATAATCGGCAACGTCCTGGCTCGAAGCATCATAGAGCCGCGCCAGCGTGACATGCGGAATGAATTTGCGTCCCTCCGGATCAAGCCCGATGCGCTGCATCAGCCGCTCCAGCTCCGCCTGCAACTCGATCAGCGGCCGGCTCGGCACGATGGTGGCGACCACCGCGCGCGGCTTGCGTCCGCCGAAGCTGGAGAGACCCCGCACCGTCACCTCGAACGGCTTGCGGTCGACCCGCTCCAGCATCGAGGCGATCTCGTGGGCGGAGGCGCCGTCGATATCACCGATGAAGCGCAAGGTGACGTGGTAATTCTCGGGATCGATCCAGCGGGCGCCGGGGAGACCACCTCGCAGGCTGGAAAGCGTCTGGCAGACATCTGGCGGGATTTCCAGACCAGTAAACAAACGCGGCATCGTCAGGACTCCCGATGCTTGCGGCCCGATCCAGGCAGATCGGACCTGACCACAAATCCCGGCGGCGAATCACCGATGCGGAATTTGTACCGTAGTTATGTGACTCTGCGAAGCATCCTGCGTTAACGAAGCGGAAAGCCCCGTAGAAACACGTAAACGGGTAAGCGTCACCTTGCCCATTTTTCAACTAGGCTGACCTTTTATCGTGCCTAAAAATGCCTCCACCGTGGGCAAGACATTCTTCACGATAATGTCGACGCCTTCCGCGGTGGGATGAACCCCATCGGCCTGGTTGAGCTTCGCGTCGGCAGCGACGCCGTTCAGGAAGAACGGGTAAAGCGGCACGTCGAAGGCTTTCGCAAGATCCGGGTAGATCGCGTCGAAGCGCGCCGCATAGTCGCTGCCGTAGTTCGGCGGCGCCAGCATGCCGCACAACATCACCGCGATTCCGCGCTTCTTCAGCCGGCTGACGATGTCAGAGAGCGCCTCGCGCGTGATCTTGGGATCGATGCCGCGCAGGGCATCGTTGGCGCCGAGTTCGACGATCACCGCCTGGGTTCCCTCGGGCACCGACCAATCGAGCCGGTCGCGGCCCCCGGAGGCGGTGTCGCCCGACACCCCGGCGTTGGTTATCTCCACCTCTATACCCTTGTCTCTCAAAGCTTTTTGTAGCTTGGCCGGAAATGCCGCAGCTCCCGGCAGCCCAAGGCCGGCACTCAATGAATCGCCCAGAACCACCATCTTGATGGGCTTGGCTTCGCCCGCCGCGGAGGTTTGCACGAAAGAGGGCTGCACCGTCATCATGGCGACCATCAACACGACTATGTGCATGAACAATCGTCCACGCCTCTCGACCGCGCCGGACCAAGTGCCATATGACCGAGCCATGGACAGTCGCATCGAACCCTCGCAATTTTCCGGCCTTGCCCCGGACACCATTTCCATCAAAGACGTCAACCTCTCGCTCGGCACCGGCGCTGCGCGCGTTCACATTCTCAAGGATATCAGCCTGCGCGTGGCCTCAGGCGAGGCGCTCGGCCTGATCGGGCCGTCGGGCTCGGGAAAATCCACGCTGCTGATGGTGATGGCGGGATTGGAACGTCCAGACAGTGGAGAGGTGGTGGTCAACGGCACCGCTTTCAATGCCCTCAACGAGGATGCGCTGGCGCGTTTTCGCGGCCGGCAGGTCGGCATCGTCTTCCAGTCGTTTCACCTGATCCCGACCATGACGGCGCTGGAGAACGTCGCGGTGCCGCTGGAACTCGCGGGCGTGGCTGACGCGGCCGCGCGCGCCGAACAGGAGCTAATCTCGGTCGGACTCGGTCACCGCCTGCATCATTATCCAACCCAGCTTTCCGGCGGCGAGCAGCAGCGCGTCGCGCTCGCCCGTGCACTCGCGCCGGATCCCGCGATCCTGGTGGCCGACGAGCCGACCGGCAATCTCGACGAAGCCACGGGCAAGCAGATCGTCGACCTCATCTTCACCAAGCACGCCGAACGCGGCATGACGCTCGTGCTGGTCACCCACGATCATTCGCTGGCCGAACGCTGCGATCGTGTGGTGCGCTTACGATCGGGCCACATCGACGATACCAGCGCGGATCGCAACACCGCGTCATGAGCATCGCAGTCGAACATCCCGGCAGTCGTCGCGATGCGGCGCTTGCCCTGCGTTACGCCTTGCGTGAATTGCGCGGCGGCCTGCGCGGATTCTACGTGTTCATCGCCTGCATCGCGCTTGGCGTGATGGCGATCGCAGGCGTCGGCTCGGTCGCGGCCAGCCTCTCGGACGGGCTTGCGCGCGAGGGTCGCACCCTGCTCGGCGGCGACGTTGCCTTCGTGCTGTTTCAACGCGAGGCAAAACCCGCCGAGATCGGCTTCCTGCGCTCGCGCGGTGAGCTCTCGGTCGCGGCGACCCTGCGCGCCATGGCCAAGACCTCCGACGGCAAGCTTGCGCTGGTCGAAATGAAAGCGGTCGACGACAACTATCCGATGCTGGGCGCGCTGTCGCTCGCGCCCGACAGGCCGACCGCAGACCTGGTTGCACAGCGCGATGGCGCTTATGGCGCGGCGGCCGATCCGGCGCTGCTTGCCCGGCTCGATCTCAAGATCGGCGACAAGGTCTCGATCGGCGACGCCACCTTCCAGATCCGCAGCGCCGTCGACGCCGAGCCCGACAAGCTTGCCAGCGGCCTTGGCTTCGGGCCGCGCTTTCTGGTCAGCATCGACGGCTTGCGCGCGACGGGGCTGCTGCAGCCGGGCAGCCTGGTGCGCTGGATCTATCGGGTCAGGCTGCCGGACAATGCCTCCGATGACCGCGCGATCGCCACGCTCCTCGATGACGCGCGGCAAGCCGCGCCCGAGGCCGGCTGGGAGGTGCGCAGCCGCGGCAATGCGTCGCCGCAGCTCGAGCGCACGATCGATCGCTTTACGCAGTTTCTCACCCTGGTTGGCCTCGCCGCGCTTCTGGTCGGCGGCGTCGGCGTCGCCAATGCGGTCAAGAGCCATATCGATCGCCGGCTGGAGGTGATCGCGGCGCTGAAGGCGCTCGGCGCGACCGGCCGTGACGTGTTCATGATCTATCTTGCGCAAGTGATCGTGCTCGCGAGTTTGGGCGCGGTGATCGGGCTGGTCGCGGGCGCCGCCCTGCCCTTCGTCATCGTCGGCCTGTTCGGCAAGCTCCTGCCGCTGCCGGTGGTGCCGGCGCTGCATGGGAGCGAGCTCGCACTGTCCTTCGTTTACGGTCTTCTGACCGCGCTCGCTTTCGGCCTGTGGCCGCTCGGCCGCGTCCACGACGTGCCGGTCGCGGCGCTGTTCCGCGAGGCGGTGGTCGCCGAATGGCACCGGCCGCGCTGGCGCTATCTCGCGCTGATGGCGTTCGTGATCGCGCTGCTGGTCGCGGTGGTGATCGGACTGGCCTACGACAAGCGTATCGCGGCCGTGTTCGTCGTCGCTTCGGTGATTGTCTTTGCGGTGCTGCGCGGCATTGCGGCCGGCGTGATGGCGGCGGCCGTGCGTCTGCCGCGCACGCGCTTTCCCATGCTGCGGCTGGCGATCTCCAACATCTACCGGCCGGGCGCGCTGACGCCCTCCGTGGTGCTGTCGCTTGGCCTCGGGCTTGCGGTGCTGGTTACCATCACGCAGATCGACGGCAATCTGCGCCAGCAGTTTCTGGCCTCGCTGCCGGACCGCGCGCCGTCCTTTTTCTTCATCGACATTCCCTCATCGGATGCCGACCGTTTCAATGCCTTCCTCAAACAGATCGAGCCGCAATCGACGGTGGAGGACGTGCCGATGCTGCGCGGGCGCATCGTCGCGGCGCGCGGTGTGAGGGCGGAGGACCTTGCCCCGTCATCCGACTCCGAATGGGTGCTGCAGAGCGACCGCGGCCTGACCTATACCGGCGACATTCCGAAAGGCTCCAAGATCGTCGAGGGGCAGTGGTGGAGCAAAGACTACGACGGGCCACCCCTGGTCTCGATCGAGAAGAAGATCGCCGACGGACTGAAGCTCAAGCTTGGCGACGAGATCGTGGTCAATGTGCTCGGCCGCGACATCCCCGCGCGCATCGGCAATATGCGCACGATCGACTGGCAGGGGCTCGGCATCAATTTCGTGCTGGTGTTTTCGCCCAACGCCTTCAAGGGCGCGCCGCACACCCACATCGCCACCTTGACGGAAGCCTATCCGGACCCCTCCGGCGATGGACGCATCATCAAGCAGGTGGCGAACGCCTTTCCGATGGTGACGAGCGTGCGGGTGCGCGAGGTCATGGAAACCATCGGTTCGGTGGTCTCCAATCTCGCGCTGGCAATCCGCGGCGCCAGCGCCGTAACGCTGATTTCGGCGATCCTGGTGCTGGGCGGGGCCCTGGCCGCCGGCCACCGCCATCGCGTCTACGACGCCGTCATTCTGAAGACCCTCGGTGCCACCCGGGTCCGGCTGCTTGGCGCCTACGCCCTGGAATATCTGCTGATTGGCCTCGCCACGGCCGTGTTTGCCGTGATTGCGGGCTCGATCGCGGCCTATCTGATCGTGACCCGCCTGATGACCTTGAGTTTCGTCTGGCAGGCCGGCAGCGCCGCGGCCGTGGTCCTGGCGGCACTGCTGGTGACCGTCGGGCTGGGTCTGGCCGGGACACTCTTGGCACTGAACCAGAAACCCGCCTCGGTGCTGCGAAACCTCTAAAAAGGGCTATTGAGGCTTAACGGTCGGCAGACTGCCGTTTTCGGCCTTTTTGTCGCGGGATTTGGGCATTGGAGCGACATTCGGCCGCGCGTGGAAGCTTGCGACGGATATGCTAGTTTCCCATTTAACCCTTGGGTCAGATGCAGGGCTTGGTGACACAAAATTAATGTCGGCAAGCACGGCCATCTGAGATAGGTTTTTCGGCGGCGACCGCAGCCCCTGCGCCTCACCGCACCAACATACGGGAATTCGACCATGTCGGACCTAGACCGCAACTACGCTTCTCCTTTCGGCCGGGCCGCAGGGCGCGTTGATACCGCGACCGTCGACGCCGGTCTGCGCGCCTACATGCTGCGCATCTACAACTACATGAGCATCGGCCTGGCCATCACCGGTCTCGCCGCGCTCGGCATCTACATGGCGGCGGTGACCAGCGACCCCTCGGGCGCCGCGGCCAAGATCGGCAACGCGTTCCTGACGCCGTTCGGCTACGCGATGTTCGTAAGCCCGCTGAAGTGGCTGTTCATCCTGGCCCCGCTCGGCATGGTGTTCGCGCTTTCGGCCGGCATCAACCGCCTCGCGCCTTCGACCGCCCAGCTCCTGTTCTGGGTGTTCTCGGCGCTCATGGGCGTATCGCTGTCGTCGATCTTCCTAGTGTATACCCACACCTCGATCGTACGCGTGTTCTTCATCACCGCGGCGACCTTCGGTGCGCTGAGCCTTTATGGCTACACCACGCGGCGTGACCTCACCGGCTTCGGCTCGTTCCTGTTCATGGGCCTGATCGGCGTCGTGATCGCGAGCCTGGTGAACCTGTTCCTGGTCAGCTCCGCGCTGCAGTTCGTGGTGTCGGTGGTTGGTGTGCTGGTGTTCGCGGGCCTCACCGCCTGGGACACCCAGCGGCTGAAGAACGACTACATCTACGGCTACGCCTCGGCCGGCGGCGATATGGCGGAACGTGCCTCGATCATCGGTGCCCTGTCGCTGTATTTGAACTTCATCAACCTGTTCACGCTGCTCCTGCAGTTGCTCGGTCAGCGCGACAACTGATCCGTCGAGCAAGACGCGATACGGAGCCCCGGCCTCAGTGCCGGGGCTTTTGTTTTGGGCCGACCATCTCGTCACCGTCGTGGCCGGGTGTGCCCCAGCCATCCACGAAGACCAAGCAAGAAAGACGCGGATGCCCGGGCCTTTCGCGCTGCCGAAGGACCTTCGCTCCCGCAGGCGGGACAAGCAGGCCATGACGAGCTACATTGAAGCGGTTTGTTCCGCTGATGTCCTCGCACCCATGTCCTCACCCGAAATCCGCCCGGCCGAAGAGGCCGACCTTCCCTTCATCACAGCGATCTATGAACACGCTGTGCGCCACGGCACGGCGACGTTCGAATTGACGCCGCCGGACCTTGCCGAGATGACGCGGCGCTACAGGGCGCTGATGGACGGCGGCTTCCCTTATTTCGCCGCGACGCTGGACGGCCGCGTGGTCGGCTACGCTTATGCCGGCGCCTACCGGCCGCGGCCCGCCTACCGCTTCACGGTGGAGAACTCGATCTATCTGGAGCCCGCCACGCATCGCCGCGGCATCGGCCTGCAGCTCCTGCAGCGGCTGATCCTGGAGTGCGAGGCGCGCGGCTACCGCCAGATGATCGCGGTGATCGGCGATTCCGCCAATGCCGGTTCGATCGGCGTACACACCAGATGCGGCTTCAAGCTGATCGGCACTCATCCGAATGTCGGCCTCAAATTCGGGCGCTGGCTCGACACCGTGATGATGCAGCGCGCGCTCGGCGAGGGCGCGACCACGGTGCCGGCGGAATAATTGAATTGTCTGCCGTCATTCCGGGGCGCGCGCAAAGCGCGCGAACCCGGAATCTTGGGCCGCGAGTCGCTAATTTCGAGATTCCGGATCAAGCGCTGCGCGCTTGTCGGGAATGACGGTGGGGTTACGCCCATGTCCGGGATATCGGAGTGCGACGTCAGCCGTAGGGTAGGCAAAGGCGCTTCGCGCCGTGCCCACCATCAACGTCACGACAGGTCCTGGTGGACACGCTCCGCTTCGCCCACCCTACACGTTCGGATGGCGGTTGTCCGAAATAGTCGTCCGTGAAAATGAGCCGAGGCCGTTGAGCGGGAATCGGTTTTTGGCGCCGGTTGCGGTTTTGAGATTGCAAGCTTTCGAGGGTTGAGGCCTCGAAAGCTTGCAATTTCGTTTTGGAGATTCCCTCGATCGCCGGGCATGATTCTGTGGTCGCAGCGGAGGGGACCGATGCGACCGAAAAAGTCGGAACCGGCAGCGGAAGGCGATCTGTTTCGCGCCAGGCTGGATCAGATCATCAATCTGAAGCACGAGCTGGTGCAGCTCGGCGCCAAGATCGACTGGGATTGGATCGATCGCGAGATCGCACCGCTCTACAGCGACAAGGGCCGGCCGGGCGTGGCGAGCCGCTTCCTGATCGGGCTGCTGCTGCTCAAGCACATCTACGGCTTGTCCGACGAAGGCGTCTGCGAGCGCTGGGTCTACGACCCGTATTTCCAGCACTTCACCGGCTTTGAATTTTTCCAGCATGAGTTCCCGCACGAGCGTTCCGGCCTCAGCCATTGGCGCAAGCGGCTTGGTAGCAAACTGGAGCTGTTGCTGGCCGAGAGCCTGAGGGTAGCGCATGAGACTGGCGCGTTGCGGACGCGCGATCTGAAGCGGGTGACGGTGGACACCACCGTTCAGCCCAAGGCCATCACCTTCCCGACCGACGCCAAGCTCGTCCATGCGGCGATCAAGGGCCTCAATCGGCTGGCACGCGCGCACGGCGTGCGGCTGCGGCAGTCCTATCTGCGTATCGCCAAGCGGGCGGCGATGATGGCCGGGCGCTATGCCCACGCCAAGCAGTTCAAGCGCCATCGTCGGCAGTTGCGCAGCTTGCGAACCTGGCTCGGCCGGCTTATCCGCGACATCCGCCGTAAGATCGGAGGTCAGTCGGAGCTTGAGGCTGCCTTCGAGCAGGCGCTTTTGCGCGCCGCGCAAATCCGCTCCCAGGAGCAGCGCCAGCGTGGCTGGAAGCTCTATTCCTTCCACGCGCCCGAGGTCGAATGCATCGGCAAGGGCAAGGCCTCGGCGCCTTATGAGTTCGGCGTCAAAGCCTCGATCGTGACCACTAACGCCCGCGCTCCGGGCGGCCAGTTTGTGCTGCACGCCCAGGCGCTGCCGGGCAACCCATATGACGGCCACACGCTCGGTGACGTCATCGAGGCCACCGAGAAGCTCACCGGTTGCGCGATCGAGCGCGGCTATGTCGACAAGGGCTATCGCGGCCACAAAACCGAAAACCCGCGCCGCGTCTTCATCTCCGGCCAGAAGCGGGGCGTCTTCGGCGCAATCAAACGCGAACTCAAGCGCCGCTCAGCCATCGAGCCCGTGATCGGACACATGAAGACCGACGGTCAACTCGGCCGCTGCTATCTCAAGGGCCGCGAGGGCGATGCGGCCAACGTCATCCTCTCTGCCGTCGGCCACAATCTCCGCCTCGTCCTCGCCTGGCTTAGCCTTCTGCTACGCTTGATCTTGAACGCCTTGATGCGACTGCTCGCCGCCCCAACCGCGCTCAATTGGGCTTCTTAACGGACGACGAAATAACGTAGTGATGGGTGGCCTGAGCTACACCAGCGCCAGCTTGCGGTCGATGACCAGCAGCACGCGGTCGAGGTCGTGGCCGCGGCGCAGGATCAGGCCAGTGGCCGAGATCACGCTGTACATGCCCTGCTTGCGCGCGAGCCGCGGATCCTTCTCGATCCGATAGATCGGGACTTCGGACGCGCGGCGGAACACCGAGAACACCGCGCGGTCCTTCAGAAAATCGATGGCGTAGTCGCGCCACTCGCCATCGGCGACCATGCGCCCGTACAGATTCAAGATGCGATTGAGTTCGAAACGATTGAATGTCACCCGGTTCGGCACAGCATTCGCAACGGCATTACGCGCCGCTGCGTAACTTGCGCTTGGATCGGCATCCTCCGACATCAGATTCATGGAGCGCCTCCTGTCATCTCGTTGACATGATCGCCCCAACCGGTGGACGCCGCAAGGGGCTTTGCGAATCACCAATCGCGGCAAGCGACGCGACGAATTGTCCTGCCCCTTCCGGCAAGCGCCCGCCGGATCGGATGACCGCGCGCTCCTCTTCTCTCAAGCTTCTGATTAGGCATGGTCTTTTCGGACTTTGCGGGCACGCCGCGCGTCGAGCCAGACGGCCCTAGCGTCACGGCAACGTTAGCGGAATCACAATGCCGCCCCACTTCCGCCCACCGCCTGCCGCCCTAAATAGCGATAACGTCATCACTGCGTTGGCCCGGTCCTTTCGATTCCGGATTCCTCAGCCCCCAGCCCCCCGGGATTGTCGGGATCGGGCCTGACGCAGGAAGAGAGTGAGAGGACCAACGAAAGTTGGTCCTTTTTGTTTTGGGCGCAGCCTACGATTCGTCCCCCCGCTCGTCCGGCAACGAGCCGCAAAGCCTAGCCTCAAATCCGGAAGATCAATGCCTGGGCGTCCGGGTTCGCGCATTTGCGCACCCGCGATGACGCAACGCGCGAGCTTCAGTAGGGCTCAGTGCAGCGAGCCGTAGACGGAGCCCAAGGAGGTATAGGCCGCGCCCAGCATCGGGCCAGGCCGGTCGCTGCGGCCGTCCTGCAGATAGACCACCGCGCCATCCACGCCCTCGCGCACCACGTTTTCCAGCGGCACGGTCCAACTCGCGGGGCTTCCATTCCAGTCGCCAACCTTCAACAGGTTACGCACGACGTTGTGGTAGGTGATTTCCCGGCCGCGATTTTCGCCGCGACCGATCGAAATCGGCACGGCCTTGGAGATCGAGCAGATCCACACTTCGCCGTGCGTGACCAAGGGAACCTTGCTCGCGGCCACCGAAACGTTGATCTGCTTGCCGGACAGACTCATCGTCACCGGCACCGACATCACGCCGTTCTTCCCGGTCGCGTTGATCGCGCTCTCGATGCCGGCGCGATCGCTGCCGATCACCTGCGCCGATCCGTTGACGATGGCCTGCGGGGTGTAGACGTCGCGGTCGCCGCGCGCTCTCGAATAGGCGCGCTGCCGCGCGGAGAAGCGGGCATCGGCGAGCGTATCCTTCCAGCCGAGATAATCCCAATAATCGATCGGCATGCTCATTGCGATCACATCAGGATCTTTCGCGAGTTCGCCGATGATCTTGTCGGCGGGCGGGCAGGACGAGCAGCCTTGCGAGGTGAAGAGCTCGACTACCGCGCGCGGATCAGCCTGGGCGGGTCTTATGATGGCGATGATCGCACAGAGGCCGAGTGCGCCTGACCAGCGCGAGAAAGAAGTATAGGCCATCATCGCTGTCATAGCTAACCACGCACCCGCATCACCACACTACCGTTTCTCGGCGCGACCGCACGCCAGTTCTATCTCGTGTTTGAGCATGATCGCCTAGCAAACGCCTCGCGTTTGTTAGCTGGGAAAGAGGTACCCGCTTTGCGCTAACGCGAGCTTCGTGTCCCAATCACGCTCGAATGCCAAGGAGGCGGCCCTTGTCTTAGGCCGCCTCCGAATTGCTCGCCACTCACTTCACAGTGAGCCATGGACCGGAGCTTCGATCAAGCTGCGAGCTTGCGCAGCACATAGTGCAGAATGCCGCCGTTGCGGTAGTAATCGAGCTCGTCCAGCGTATCGATCCGGCACAACAGCGGCACGCGCTGCAGCGTGCCATCGCTGCCGACGATCTCCGCCGTCAGCTTCTGGCGCGGCTTCAGATCGCCCTGCAGCCCACGAATCGTCACCTTCTCGTCGCCCTTCAGCCCAATCGACTGCCACGACGTGCCTTCCTCGAAGGTTAACGGCAGCACGCCCATACCGACGAGGTTGGAGCGGTGGATGCGCTCGAAGCTCTGGCAAATCACCGCACGCACACCGAGCAAGCGCGTACCTTTCGCGGCCCAGTCGCGCGAGGAGCCGTTGCCGTACTCGGCACCGGCGAACACCACCAGCGGCACGCCTTCGGCCTGGTACTTCATCGCCGCATCGTAGATCGACATCTGCTCGCCATCCGGCCAGTGCTTGGTGTTGCCGCCTTCCGGAATGTTGCCGTCGGCGCCCTTGAGCATGAAGTTTTTGATGCGAATGTTGGCGAAGGTGCCGCGCATCATCACTTCGTGATTGCCGCGCCGCGTGCCGTATTGGTTGAAATCGGCGGGCCGCACCTGATGGTCGCTCAGGAATTTCCCGGCCGGCGAGGTCAGCTTGATCGAGCCTGCCGGCGAGATGTGGTCGGTGGTGATCTTGTCACCGAACATCGCGAGAACCCGCGCATCGACGATGTCGGTGGTCGGCTCCGGCTCTTTCTTCATGCCTTCGAAATAGGGCGGATTCTGCACATAGGTCGAGCTCATGTTCCAGCGATAGGTCTCGCTGTCGACGGTCTTGATCTTGCGCCAGTTGGTGTCGCCCTTGAACACGTCGGCATATTTCTTCTTGAAGATCGGCGCGGTGACGTACTTCTTCACGAAGCCGTTGATCTCCTTCGCGGTTGGCCATATGTCCTTCAGATAAACGGGCTTGCCATCCTTGCCCTCGCCGAGCGGCTCGACCGCGAGGTTCTTGGTCACCGATCCCGCCAACGCATAAGCGACGACGAGCGGCGGCGAGGCGAGATAATTCGCCTGCACATCCGGGCTGACGCGACCTTCGAAGTTGCGGTTGCCGGAGAGCACCGCGGCGGCGACGATGCCGTTGTCGTTGATCGACTTCGAAATCTCTTCCGGCAGCGGGCCGGAATTGCCGATGCAGGTGGTGCAACCGAAGCCGACCAGGTTGAAGCCCACCTTGTCCAAATCGGTCTGCAGGCCGGAATTGGCGAGGTATTCGGCGACCACCTGGCTGCCCGGCGCGAGCGACGTCTTCACCCAGGGCTTGGCCTTCAACCCTTTCGCGGCGGCCTTGCGCGCGAGCAGGCCCGCGCCGATCAGAACGCTCGGATTGGAGGTGTTGGTGCAGGAGGTAATCGCCGCGATCACCACGTCGCCATGGCCGAGATCGAAGTTGCGCCCCTCCACCGGATAGCGCTTTTCCGCATCGTCGGCCTTCTTGTATTCGCTCGCCATCGCGCCGGCGAAGCCTTCCGAAACGGAAGGCAGCGCAACGCGCCCCTCAGGCCGCTTCGGACCGGCCATCGACGGCACGACATCGCCGAGGTCGAGCGTGATGGTTTCGGTGAACACCGGGTCCGGCGTCTTGGCGGTGCGGAACAGGCCTTGGGCCTTGGCATAGGCTTGAACCAGCGCGACGCGCGAGGGGGCGCGGCCCGAGGTCTTCAAGTAATCGATGGTCGCGGCATCGACCGGGAAGAAGCCGCAGGTCGCGCCATATTCGGGCGCCATGTTGCCGATGGTCGCCTTGTCGGCAACCGAGAGATTGTCCAGGCCGGGGCCATAGAACTCAACGAACTTGCCGACCACGCCAAGCTTGCGCAGCATCTGCGTGACCGTGAGCACGAGATCGGTGGCGGTGACGCCCTCCTTCAATTGGCCCTTGAGCTTGAAGCCGACGACGTCGGGCAGCAGCATCGATAGCGGCTGGCCGAGCATGCAGGCTTCCGCCTCGATGCCGCCGACGCCCCAGCCGAGCACGGCGAGGCCGTTGACCATGGTGGTGTGCGAATCGGTCCCGACAAGCGAATCCGGATAGGCGACCTCGAAGGTGCCGGTCTTCTTGCCGACCGTCATCTTCTGCTTCTTGCTCCACACCGTCTGCGCGAGATATTCGAGATTGACCTGGTGGCAGATGCCGGTGCCGGGCGGCACCACCGAGAAATTCGAAAACGCTTTTTGGCCCCATTTCAGGAATTCGTAGCGTTCCTGGTTCTGCTTGTATTCCTCGGTCACGTTCTTGGCGAAAGCCTTGTTGTCGCCGAAGAAGTTCACGATCACGGAATGGTCGATGACGAGATCGACCGGCACCAGGGGATTGATCTTCTCCGCATCGCCCCCGAGCTTCTGCATCGCGTTTCGCATGGCCGCGAGATCGACCACGGCCGGCACGCCGGTGAAATCCTGCATCAACACGCGCGCCGGGCGGAACGCGATCTCATGCTCGAGCTTGCGCTTGCGCAGCCACTTCGCGACCGCCTGGATGTCCTCCTTCTTGACGCTGCGACCGTCTTCGTTGCGCAGCAGATTCTCCAAGAGCACCTTCATCGAATAAGGCAGTTTGGAAATTCCCTTCAGACCGTTTTTCTCGGCGGCGGCCAGGCTGTAATACACGTAGGTCTTGCCGCCGACCTTGAGGGTCTTCTGGCATTTGAAGCTGTCGAGAGAGGTCATGCGAGGAAATCCCAATTGTCAGTTATACCCTGCATTCGGGTATTATAGCACCGTCAGTGAGGGCCTGATGGTTTGCAGCGAGGATGGTATGCCGCATTAAGTTCCGGCTTATAGAAGCTTTCTATTATCACCGCCACAGCGACAATCGTCCCGCAGCAGGATGCCACCCATAAATTCTGCTGCCCTACCCCAAAGAGGGCACGCAAAGAGGCACAATGCGGCTTTTGGCAAGCAGCCTGACTTGCGTGCGTGGCGGGCGCGAGGTGTTTTCCGGACTCTCTTTCGAGGTCGCCGCCGGCCAGTTACTCGCGGTCACCGGACGCAACGGCTCGGGCAAGACATCCCTGCTGCGGCTGATTGCGGGTCTGCTGCCGCAGGCCGGTGGTTCGCTCGCCCTCGACGGGGGCGACGCCGAGCTGACTTTGGGCGAGCAGGCCCATTATCTTGGCCATCGCGACGCGCTGAAGCCGGCCCTGAGCGTGCTGGAAAACCTCACCTTCTGGCGGGATTTCCTGGGGGGCGAAGCGTTCGACGCGCCCGGGAGCCTGGCCGCGGTCGGGCTTACGCATGCCGCGCATCTGCCGGCGGCCTATCTCTCCGCCGGCCAGCGGCGGCGCCTCTCGCTCGCCCGCCTGCTGACGGTGCGGCGGCCGGTTTGGCTGCTCGACGAGCCCACCAACGCGCTCGATAGCAGCGGCCAGGGCATGGTGGCCGGCCTTATGCGCGAGCACCTGGCCAGAGGCGGCCTGATCGTGGCGGCCACCCACGCACCGCTAGGGCTCGCGGCGAGGGAACTGCGAATTGGGGAGACGCCGTGACCGCGCTGGCCGCCCTGATTCGCCGCGACATCCGGATCGCCCTGCGCGTCGGCGGCGGGGCGCTGATCGGCGTCTTGTTCTTCCTGACCGTGGTGGTGCTGATGCCGTTCGCCGTCGGTCCCGACCTTACGCTTCTGACGCGGCTGGGCCCGGCGATCCTCTGGCTGGGCGCGCTGCTGGCGAGCCTTTTGACGCTGGACCGGCTGTTCATGGCTGATCATGAGGACGGCTCGCTCGACCTGATCGTGATGGGCCGCGTCCCCCTGGAACTCGCCTGCGCCGGCAAGGCCCTGGCGCATTGGCTCGCTGCGGGATTGCCCCTGGTCGTCGCGACCCCGGTCCTCGGGCTCCTGCTCAATCTCGACATGCTGGCGACGGCTGCGGTGGCGCTGACGCTGCTTGCCGGCACACCCGCGCTGACCTTCACGGGAATGATCGGCGCCGCGCTCGCGGTAACGCTGCATCGCGGCGGCCTGTTGCTGGCCGTCCTGGTGCTGCCGCTGTCGATCCCGGTGCTGATCTTCGGCGTTGCGGCTTCCGAGGCCGCAATCGCCGGGCCATTATCATTCGGCGCGCCGTTTTCAATTCTCTGCGCGTTGTCGCTGGTGAGCTTCGTGGTCGGGCCGTTTGCCGCCGCCGCGAGCTTGCGGCACGGGTTGGATTGATGCCGATCAACTCTTGCCGAGCGACCATATGCTGATTGCCTGCAAAGGCCTCGGCCATTAACAGGATGCCATGAAGTTCAGCGACCTCGCCAATCCGACCCGGTTCCTGTCTCTGACGGGGCGGCTGCTGCCGTACCTCGCCGCGGGAACTGCGATCGTGCTGCTGATCGGGCTGTACCTGTCGGCCGCCGCGCCGGACGATTACCAGCAGGGCGCGACGGTGAAGATCATGTTCATCCACGTACCGAACGCGTGGCTGTCCATGTTCGTCTGGGCGGTGATGAGCGCGGCCGCGCTCGGCACGCTGGTGTGGCGGCATCCGCTCGCCGATGTCGCCGCCAAGGCCGCCGCCCCGATCGGCGCCAGCTTCACCTTTCTCGCGCTGGTGACGGGCTCGCTGTGGGGCCGCCCGATGTGGGGCACCTATTGGGAATGGGACGCGCGACTAACCTCGGTCTTGATCCTGTTCCTGATGTATCTCGGACTGATGGCGCTGTGGCGGGCGGTGGAAGACCCCTCGCGCGCGGCGCGTGCCGCCGCGGTGCTCACGCTGGTCGGCGCCCTCAACCTGCCGATCATCAAATTTTCGGTCGACTGGTGGAACACGCTGCATCAGCCGGCTTCGGTGTTCCGGATGGGCGGATCGACGCTTGACCGCGCCTTTCTGATTCCGCTGCTTGTCATGGCCGTCGGCTTCACGCTGCTGTTTATCACGCTGCACCTAGCCGCGATGCGCAACGAAATCCTGCGCCGGCGCATACGCACTTTGCAGATGATGCAGGCGCGCGCCTCCGCAAGCGAACTTGGGGCGGCTTCGGCTGCCTCGCAACCGGCGTAACGCGATGCCGCTCGGCCCCTATGCCTCCTTCATCGTGACCTCCTACCTCGCCGCGGCGCTGGTGGTGGTGCTGCTCATTGCCTGGATCGCGCTCGACTACCGCAACCAGAAGCGGCGCTTGCGTGAGCTCGAAGACAGCGGCGTTTCCAGGCGCTCCGGGCGCAGCGCAACGGACATCAAATGACCGAGCAGGTGACATCCGAAGCCACACCGCAACGCCGCTCATGGCTGATGGCGCTGCCGCTGATCGTCTTTCTCGCGCTGGCCGCGCTGTTCTGGTTGCGGCTGGGCGACGGCGATCCCTCGCGGATTCCCTCCGCCCTGATCGGACGCCCGGCGCCGCAAACGCTGCTGCCGCCGCTGCAGGGCCTGACGAACGACGGCGCTCAGGTGCCGGGCCTCGATCCGGCGGCGTTCAAGGGCAAGGTCAGCGTCGTTAACGTCTGGGCATCGTGGTGTGTCCCCTGTCACGACGAGGCTCCGCTCCTGACTGAGCTGGCCAAGGACTCACGTTTCCAGGTGATCGGCATCAACTACAAGGACGCCCCCGACAATGCGAGGCGCTTCCTCGGTCGCTACGGCAACCCGTTTGCAGCGGTCGGCGTCGACGCCAACGGCCGCGCCGCAATCGAATGGGGCGTCTACGGCGTGCCCGAAACGTTCATCGTCAGCCGCGACGGCAAGATCGCCTACAAGCTGGTCGGCCCGATCACGCCGGACAATGTCACGAGCGTGCTGCTGGCGGAGATCGACAAGGCGCTGAAGGCGGGAAGCTAGTTAGTTGGCACGTCATTCCGGGGCGATCCGCAGCGTCGAACCCGGAATCTCGAGATTCCGGTATCGGCGCTTGGCACCGCCCCGGAATGACAGCGAAAAATCAGCTCACCCCTTACTCACATCTCCCGCTTCGGCTTCGCTGGCCTCGAGCGAGGCGGGCTCCAGATGGTAGCGCTTGATCAGCGGCATCTGCGTGATCGCAAACAACATGGTCAGCGGGATCACGCCGAAGGCCTTGAATGCGACCCAAAAGTCGGTGCTCTGGGTGCGCCAGATCACTTCGTTCAGGATCGCCATCCCTAGAAAGAACAGCGCCCAGCGCGCGGTGAGCAGGCGCCAGCCCTTCGGCGTCAGATTGAACATCTGGTCGAACATCACGGCGATGAAGGAACGGCCGAACAAAAGTCCGCCGCCGAGCACGGCCGCGAACAGGCCGTAGATGATGGTTGGCTTCACCT
Source organism: Bradyrhizobium sp. STM 3562 (assembly GCF_045571435.1). Lineage (NCBI taxonomy): Bacteria > Pseudomonadati > Pseudomonadota > Alphaproteobacteria > Hyphomicrobiales > Nitrobacteraceae > Bradyrhizobium > Bradyrhizobium sp. STM 3562. The sequence continues at coordinate 353,905 of NZ_CP120694.1, read as the reverse complement.
TGATGAAGGTCTCGTCGTGCAGCACCAGCGTCAGCGTGCCGAACACCAGGACAATGACGCCGGTGACCAGCGCCATGATCGGCACATGCCTCGTCACCACATAGGATGCAGCCATGGCCGCGACGATCGCAACCATGAAGGCGCCGGTCGCGACGAAGAGATGGAACTTGGCGTTGACGGCGAAGAACACGAGCAGCGGACCGAGCTCGGTCGCGAGTTTGAACAGTGGGTGCGGCTGAGTCTTGTCCATACGATGCCTTCTGTTGCCGTCATCACCCGTGAAGGCGGGTGATCCGGTATTCCGAGATGATTGTGCGCCGCTGACAGCGCGGCGTGTTCGATGCCCCGCCGGAAGCCTGCCCTCGGGCAGCGATCCCGGGGCAGGATATGACCAATTAGCTTTCGATCCCTGCAATCGCTTTGGCAAAATCCTTTGCGGTGAACGGCGCAAGATCTTCGACCCCTTCGCCGACGCCGACGAAATGCACCGGCAATTTGTGCTTCTCCGCAAGCGCAACCAGAATGCCGCCGCGGGCGGTGCCGTCGAGCTTGGTCATGGCAAGACCGGTGACGCCGGCGGTGCGATGAAAGGCCTCGACCTGCGACAACGCGTTTTGCCCCACGGTCGCGTCCAGCACCAACAGCACGGCATGCGGCGCCGATGCGTCAACCTTCCTGATCACGCGAACGACCTTTTCCAATTCGTTCATCAGCTCCGCCTTGTTCTGCAGCCGGCCGGCGGTATCGATCAGCAGCACGTCGCGCCCCTGCTCTTTCGCGGCGGTCAGCGCGTTGAAGGCGAGACTTGCCGAGTCCGAGCCTTGCGCTCCTGCGATCACAGGCGATTTGGTGCGCTCGCCCCAGACCTTGAGCTGCTCGATGGCCGCGGCACGGAACGTATCGCCGGCGGCCAGCATCACGCTGCGGCCATCGGCAGAAAATTTCGCGGCGAGCTTGCCGATGGTCGTCGTCTTGCCCGAGCCGTTCACGCCGACGACGAGGATGACGAACGGCTTTTTGGTCGCGTCGACGACGAGCGGCTTCGCCACCGGCGCCAGCACTTTTTCGACCTCCGCCGCGACCACGTTCTTGACCTCATCGGCGCTGATCGCCTTGTCGTAGCGGCCGGCACCGACCGCATCGGCAATCCGCGCGGCGACTTCGGTTCCCAAATCGGCGCGGAGCAGCACGTCCTCGATGTCGTCGAGCATCGCGCGGTCGAGCTTGCGCTTGACGACGAGGTCGGCGACCGCCGATCCCAGCGAAGCGGAGGTCCGCTTCAGTCCGCTGGACAGCCGCCGCCACCAGCTCAATTTGGGTGCGTCTTGGGTGGTGTCATTCATGGGCTGGTGCCGCCGATCTGAAGTTCCTGCAGTAGCGCCGCTCGTCCGGATCAGGAACTTCAAATCGACAAGCGGCGCCAGGAGATTTAATCGTTTGCTGATGTGGTGGATTTGACATTCGCTTGAGCACTCGCCGAGATCACGGGCGAATGTCAAATCCGCCACATCAGCCGTGTTAGCCGTTCCTCGCTACAAACAAAAGTCTTGCACTCGTGATGGATGTTCCCGAACTGAGCGCCGAAGAGATCCTCGCCCGCGTACTTCATCGCGACGGGCTGATGCTGGTCATCGACAAGCCGGCCGGCCTGCCAGTGCATCGCGGGCCCAAGGGCGGCGCCAATCTGGAGGCCTCCTTCGACGCGCTGCGCTTCGGCCTGCCACGCCCGCCGGTTTTGGCCCATCGGCTCGATAAGGACACCTCGGGCTGCCTGATCCTGGGCCGGCATCGCAAGGCAACGGCCTCACTCGGGCTTTTGTTCAAGCATGGCCGGATCGCCAAAACCTATTGGGCCGTGGTGGAAGGCGGACCTGGCGAGGACGAGGGCGTTATCGAACTCGCGCTCGGCCGGCAGAACGCCGAACGCGGCTGGTGGCAGAAACCGGATCCGGAAGGCCAACCGGCGGTCACGAAATGGAAGGTATTGGGACGCGCTGACGGCCTCGCCTGGCTCGCCATGGAACCGATCACCGGGCGCACCCACCAGCTTCGCGTGCATGCGGCAGCCCAGCGCTGGCCGATCGTCGGCGACAATGTCTACGGCAATGGCCCCCGCTTCGGCGAGCCACGCCTGCATCTGCATTCGCGTGAATTGGTGATTCCGATTTCGAAGAACAAGGACCCGGTGCGCGTCACCGCACCCGCGCCCGAGCACATGCGTGAGCGGCTGCGGGCCTGTGGATGGAAGGGGGAGTAAGGAGCACGGAGTTGGCCCCACATATCGCTGTCATCATCCGCGAAGGCGGATGATCCAGTATTCCAGAGACGGTCGCGCTCAATCGAAGGGCCGCGGCGTACTGGGGCGCCCGGTCAAGCCGGGCGATGACCGCGGGAGCTGCACAAGCAGCCGTGTATCATCGTGATTGGCGATCACAAGCCGCCGAACCATGCCCGGCGCCTCGCCGGAAATCGCCACCGGCAAATAATGTTCGGTGCGTCCCAGCTTGTCGCTCTCAATCAGCACATCCCGCGTCTTCCCGACTTCGGCTTCCAACCGCCGCCGCAACGCCGCTTCACCGGCCGCACGCAGGCGCCGCGCGCGCTCCTTGACCACGCCGCTTGCAACCTGCGGCATGCGCGCCGCCGGCGTGCCCGGGCGCGGTGAATAGGGAAAGACGTGCAGGAATGTCAGCCCGCATTCCTCGACCAGATCATGCGAGCGCGCGAAGGCCTCTTCCGTTTCGGTCGGGAAGCCCGCGATGATGTCGGCGCCGAGCGCAATGTCCGGCCGCAACCGCTTGACCTGCGCGCAGAAGTCGATCGCATCCTTGCGCGAATGCCGCCGCTTCATTCGCTTCAGGATCAGGTCGTCGCCCGATTGCAGCGATAGATGCAGATGCGGCATCAAGCGCTCGTCGGTCGCGATCGCATCGAGCAGATCGGCATCCGCCTCGACCGAATCGATCGACGAAATCCGCAGGCGGCGCAATTGTGGCACGTGCCGCAGGATCTGCTTGGTAAGCTGGCCAAGCCTGGGCGCACCCGGCAGGTCCGCGCCATAGCTGGTGAGATCGACGCCCGTCAGCACGATCTCGGCGTGCCCACGTTCAGCCAGCGCCCGCACCTGCTCCACCACGGCGCCCATCGGCACCGAGCGTGAATTGCCGCGCCCGAACGGAATGATGCAGAAGGTGCAGCGGTGATCGCAGCCGTTCTGCACCTGCACGAAGACGCGCGGCAAGCCGCGCTGAAAACCGTCGAGCAGATGCGGCGCCATCTCCTTCACCGCCATGATGTCGCTGACGGCAACCTTTTCGCTTTTCTCGATGGCAAAGGCGTCCCGCGCCTCGTGCCAGGCCTCGCGGCGCATCTTGTCGTCGTTGCCGACGACGCGATCGACCTCGCTCATCCCGGCGAACATCCGCGCCTGGGTCTGGGCCGCGCAGCCGGTGACGACGATGCGCGCGCCCGGCCGCTGCCGTTTCAGCCGCCGGATCGATTGCCGCGCCTGCGCCACGGCCTCGTTGGTCACAGCGCAGCTATTGATGACGATGGTATCGGCAAGCCCGGCGCTCTCGGCCTCGCGCGCGATCACCTCGGACTCGAAAGCGTTGAGGCGGCAGCCGAACGTGATGACCTCGACGCTCATCGCAGCTCACGCGACGCTGGCAAACAGCGAAGGCTCGAACCGCCCCTCATATTCGAAGGTCGCAGGTCCGGTCATCAGCACATGATCGTCGCGCTCGCGCCACTCGATCGCGAGCTTGCCCCCTAGCAGCGTGATCTCCACGCACCGGTTGGCGCGCTTGAGCCGGGCTGCCGCGACCGCAGTGGCGCAAGCCGCCGAGCCACAGGCCTTGGTCAGTCCCGCGCCGCGCTCCCAGGTGCGGATGGTGATGTGGTCGCGGTCGACGATATGGGCGAGCGTGATATTGGCGCGTTCGGGGAAGATCGGGTGGTTTTCCAACAGCGGCCCGAAGCGGCCGAGATCATACGCACCGACGTCGTCCACCCAGAAGACCGCATGCGGGTTGCCCATGCTGACGGCAGAGGGCGAATGCAGGACCGGCGCATCGATCGGCCCGATCTGCAATTCGATATAGCGGGTGTCGCGAAACTCCTCGGCGAGCGGAATGTCCTGCCAGCCGAACTTCGGCGCGCCCATGTCGACGGTGTAGAGCCCCGGCGAAGGCCCCTGCCAACAGTTCAGAAGGCCCGCCCTGGTCTCGAAGGTGGCCGCATGCTCTCCGGTCGCCTCGAAGATGCGGCTCACCACGCAGCGCATGCCGTTGCCGCAGGCGCCGGCTTCGGAGCCGTCATTGTTGTAGATGCGGATGAAAGCCTCGGTGCCGGCAAGCCGCGGCTTCTCGAGCACCATGAGCTGGTCGTAGGGGACATGAGCGGCCACCGCGCGCGCTTCCGCGGGCGTCACGGTGCCCTTGGCGTCGCGCAGGTCGACGACGACGATCTCATTGCCGATCCCGTTCATCTTGGCAAAGGCGTGGTTGGCGAGCGCGCTCATGAAAATATCCAATTTGTCACCGCCTTATATGGCCAATGATGAGGCCCTGACCAGAGTGCGAAGGCGGAGGCGGGATGACTCATCTGTTATGGGACGAAACGAGGGCCAGCGTGTTAGACAGCGATGCTTCGCCGGCTTTCTTGCCGGTTTTGGAGAATACCTGATGAATTTCCGCTTGTTCCGCCTCGCCTTTGCCGCGCTGGCCCCGGCAGCCGCGCTTTTCCTGGCAGCGCACGAGGCCCCGGCGCAGTCACCCCCGGCAACGCCCGCGCCGGCCGTTTCCGCAAGTCCCTCGCCCGCTCCGGGCGCCAGTCCCGCTCCGGTTGCAAGCCCAGCCCCCGCCGCAAGCCCTGCTCCGACCGCAAGCCCCTCGCCTGCGACCCCGCCGGCCGCTGCACAGGCGCCTGCGCCGGTGCAGGCCGCCGATCCCTTCGGCGAGCCGATCAATCTCGAGGGGAAAAAGGTCGTGGTCGCCAAGGGCAGCGCCAATTGGGACACGGCCTTCGATACGCTCATCGATTCGCTCAAGGCCCTGAGCACGATGCTGGACAAGCAGGGCATCAAGCCTACCGGCAACCCCATGATCGTCTACACCTCGACCGACGACACCGGCTTCACCTATCTTGCGGAAATCCCGGTGGAGCAGGAGCCGAAGAACCTGCCCAAGGGGATGAGCATGGGCCAGTCCCCCGACGGCAAGGCGCTGAAATTCGTCCATCGCGGCTCCTACGACAACATGGACAACACCTACGAGGCGATCACCAATCATCTCGACGAGAAGAAGCTGGAAGCCAAGGACATGTTCATCGAGGAATACATCACCGATCCCCTGAAGACCGCGGAGGACAAATTGGTGATCAACGTCTACGTGCCGCTGAAGTGAGTATGCTGAAGTGACGATGTCCCGCTTTGCTCTCGTCGCCACCCTCGCCACCGCCTCGCTGATCGGCGCGCCGGCCCTGGCCGACACCGACTTCCCACCCGCGATCTCCGTGACCGGCGAAGCCACGGTTTCGGTGCCGCCGGATCTCGCGCAACTCGATGCCGGCGTCGCTTCCGACGGCAAGACGGCCCGCGAGGCCTCGGAAGCCAACAATACGGCGATGGGAAAGGTGCTGGCCGCGCTGAAGGGCGCCGGTATTGACGACAAGGATGTGCAGACCTCGCGCCTGTCGCTGCAGCCCCAATATGCCGCGAACCGCTCGGGTCCCTCGCCGATCGTTGGCTATCGCGCCAGCAACCGCGTCACCATCAAACTGCACGAGGTGAACAAGGTGGCGAGCGTGATCGACGCCCTCGTCGGCGCCGGCGCCAACGACGTCGGCAATGTCAACTTCACCGTCGAGCATCCGTCCAAACTGCTGGACCAGGCGCGCGAACAGGCGTTGGCCGATGCCAGGCGCAAGGCGGAGACCTATGCCAAGGCCGCGGGCGTCGCGCTCGGCGCGCCGCTCTCGATTGCCGAGGGAGGCGCCCCGACCCCGATCTTTCGGGCCAAGATGGCCGCCGCGCCAATGGCGATGGCCGCCCCGACGCCGATTGCACAAGGAGAGGAGACGCTGTCCGTAACGGTCAGCGTCACTTGGGCGATCAAGGCGGCCCAGCAGTAGTCTCCTGGCGACAACCCTCTTTAGGCACGTCATGCCCGGGCTTGTCCCGGGCATCAACGCCTAACTTAACCCGGCAAACACGTGGCTGGCCGGGACAAGCCCGGCCATGACGCGCTGAGGGAGCGACAGTCAGATCTCCCACACCTGCCCGGGCTTGAGCACCGCAAACCGCTCGCGCGGAATGCTCGCTTGATCCAACGCATCCGCCAAAGCCAAAACCGGCGCATCGATCGCTTCATCGGTGAGCTGGAAGGTGCCGTGGTGGTGGGCGAGCGCCTGCTCGGCACCGCAGTCGCAAAGCGCCTTCACGGCGTCGGATGGATTCATATGCTGGTCGCGCATGAACCAGCGCGGCTCATAGGCGCCAATGGGCAGGATCGCGAGCCGCAGCGGACCGTGCGCCTGCCGCACACGACGGAAATGCCTGCCCTCGCCATAGCCGGAGTCGCAGACGATGTAGATCTTGCCGGCTGGCGTCTCCAGCACGAAACTCGCCCACAGCGCGCAGTTGCGATCGAACAGGCCGCGCGCCGACCAATGGTGAGTCGGCACCAGCGTCACCGCAATTCCGCCGCCCAGTTCGACGCGATCGTGCCAATCAAAACCCTCCGCCTTGATCGCAGCATCGGCCGCTTGCATGGTGAGGTCGTTGCCGAGCGGCGTGATCACGCGCGGGGCGAATTTTCGGGTGAGTTTTGAGACCGTGGCGATGTCGAGATGGTCATAATGACCATGCGAGACCAGCACCACATCGATCTGCGGCAACGCCTCGAACGCAATGCCGGGATCGTTGTGCCGCCGCGGCCCCGCCCAGGCGAATGGGGATACCCGCGCCGACCAGACCGGATCGATCAAAATGTTGAGGCCCGACGTCTGGATCAGCCAGCTCACATGGCCGACAAAGGAAAGCCGCACCTTGCCGCCATCGACCCGCGGCGGCGGCTTGTCCGCGAAGGGACTCGGCGCCCATTTCGGCCATTTCGCCCGGTTCCGGTCACGGTCGAATTGCCAGCGCAGCACGTCGCGAAAGGCTTTCGGCGGCGCGCCATCGGGATCGAAGAAGCGCTCTCCGTCAAAATGATCGGATTTGGGTCCGGAATAGATGTTGCGGCGGCGGCTCATTTCGTTCCCGATTGAGCCAAAAAATGCCGTTTGGGCAAGAGGTCAGCCGATGGCCGAGGGGTATGCGACCATCACATTTGCCCGAGTTTCCTTGACTTTTGACCCGCGTGGGCGTTTAAGGCAGCCCGTTCATCGGAAAGTGTCATCTTTTCGAGCCACCGCCCGGCCCTGGAGGCCGGAGGTCAACGCCCGACAGCGCTATGCGCCCTCGGGCGCGAACGTGTTTGGATTAACGGTGATTGCCGCCCGTGGCAAAGGCGCGCGGCGAGACACAAATAAGGTCGTCATCACCCGCGAAGGCGGGTGATCCAGTATTTTCGGTGGCGGTTCGGCTTGAGCCGAGAAGCCGCGTACTGGATGCCCCGACTTCGCGGGGCATGATGACGGTGAATGAGGCAACCCTGCGCGAGCAGGACAAAGGACAACGGCATTGTTCGACAATCTGTCGGAAAGGCTTGGCGGCATCCTCGATCGTCTGACGGGGCGTGGTGCGCTGACCGAAAAGGACGTCGACGCCGCGATGCGCGAGGTGCGCCGTGCGCTCCTGGAGGCCGACGTTGCGCTGGAAGTGGTGCGCAGCTTCACCGAGAAGGTGCGGGAACAGGCGGTCGGCGCCACCGTGGTCAAGTCGGTCACCCCCGGCCAGATGGTGGTGAAGATCGTCCACGACGAGCTCGTTGCCACGCTCGGCTCCGACGGCCAGACCATCGATCTCAATGCGGTGCCGCCGGTGCCGATCATGATGGTCGGCCTGCAGGGCTCCGGTAAGACCACCACCACCGCAAAACTCGCCCGCCGCATGACCCAGCGCGACAAGCGCAAGGTGCTGATGGCCTCGCTCGACGTCTACCGCCCGGCCGCCATGGAGCAGCTCGCGGTGCTCGGGCGCGATCTCGAGATCGCAACGCTGCCGATCGTGCCGGGACAACAGCCGACGCAGATCGCAAAGCGCGCCATGGACGCCGGCAAGCTCGGCGGCTACGACGTCGTGCTGCTCGATACCGCCGGCCGCACCACACTGGACGAGGAGATGATGGCGGAGGCCGCCGCCATCAAAGCCGCCGCCAATCCGCACGAGGTGCTGCTGGTCGCCGACGCGCTGACCGGACAGGACGCGGTCAATCTCGCCCGCTCCTTCGACCAGCGCGTGGGGCTCACCGGCATCGTGCTGACCCGCGTCGACGGCGATGGCCGCGGCGGCGCCGCGCTATCGATGCGCGCGGTCACCGGCAAGCCGATCAAGCTGATCGGCACCGGCGAAAAGACCGACGCGCTAGAGGATTTTTACCCCAGCCGCATCGCCGGCCGCATCCTCGGCATGGGCGACGTGGTGTCGCTGGTGGAGAAGGCGGCAGCCTCGATCGATGCCGAGAAGGCCGCGCGCACCGCCGAGCGGATGCGCAAGGGCCAGTTCGACCTCAACGACATGCGCGAGCAGCTCTCGCAGATGGCGAACATGGGCGGCCTCTCCGGACTGATGGGTATGATGCCCGGCATCGCCAAGATGAAGAACCAGATCGCGGCCGCCGGCCTCGATGACAAGATTCTGAAGCGCCAGATCGCGATCATCGATTCCATGACCCGCGAGGAGCGGCGCCATCCCGACCTTCTCAAGGCCAGCCGCAAGAAGCGCATCGCCGCCGGCTCCGGACAGAGCGTCGAGCATGTCAACAAGCTGCTCAAGATGCACCGAAACATGGCCGACGTCATGAAGGCCATGGGCTCAGGCAAGCGCGGCCCGCTCGCCGGCATCGCGCAGGCCATGGGCTTTGGCGGCGGCGCCATGCCCTCGCCGGAGCAGATGAAGGCGATGGCGGAGAAAGTGAAGAGCGGCGGCGGGCTGCCGACAGACCTGCCCAATCTGCCCAAGGATCTTCCGCCCGGCCTGCGCTCAGGCCTGCCGAACCTGCCGGGGCTCACCGGCATCAGCAACAAGCCGAACCTGCCCGGGCTGTTGCCGGGGCTGGGGAAGAAGAAATGACTTCGCCCGTCATTGCGAGGAGCGAAGCGACGAAGCAATCCAGACTGTCACCGCGCAGGCATTCTGGATTGCTTCGCGGAGCCTGTCATCGGGCCGCGCTTTGCGCGGACCCGTTGGCTCGCAATGACGAGAAAAGCAGAACAGGCAAAACAGTAGTTGAAACGATCAACAGGAGAACCAGATGTCAGTCGTCATCCGCCTCGCTCGCGCGGGCACCAAGAAGCGCCCCGTGTATCACGTCGTCGCCGCCGACTCGCGCTTTCCGCGCGACGGCCGCTTCATCGAGCGTCTTGGCTATTTCAATCCGCTGCTGCCGAAGGACAATGAAGGCCGGCTGAAGCTCGATCTGGAGAAGGTCAAGGCCTGGCTCGCCAAGGGTGCGCAGCCGTCGGACCGCGTGATGCGCTTCCTCGATGCCGCCGGCGTTGCCAAGCGCACGGCCCGCAAGAATCCGGAAAAGGCCGTGCCGCGCAAGGAGCGCAAGGCGCAGGCCGAGGCCGCCGCCAAGTCGGCGTAAGGTTCGCGCATGAGTGGGGCCTCATGCTTCGAGACGCACGGCTTACGCCGTGCTCCTCAGCATGAGGGTCTATCCCCTCATCTTGAGGAGCGGCCAACAGGCCGCGTCTCGAAGGGTGAGGCCCGCTGATGGCGGAAAAAGTCTGCGTCGCCCGGATCGGCGCTGCGCACGGCGTGCGCGGCGCCGTCAGGCTTTGGACCTTCACCGAAGACCCCTTCGCCGTGAAGCGCTACGGCCCGCTGTCCACCAAGGAGGGCACACGCCAGCTCGAACTGGCGAGCGCACGCGAGGCCAAGGGCCATCTGATCGCGCAATTCAAGGGCATTGCCACGCGCGAGGAGGCCGAGCGTCTCAACGGTCTCGAGCTCTATGTGCCTCGCGAAAAACTGCCTGCGACGGATGACGGCGAATACTACCACGCCGATCTGATCGGGCTTGCCGCCGTCACCGCCGCGGGCGAGCCGCTCGGCCGCGTGATCGCCATTCACAATTTCGGCGCCGGCGACATTCTGGAAATCGCGCCGCCGGCGGGCGCAACCATGCTGCTGCCCTTCTCCAACGCCGTGGTACCGACGGTCGACATTGCCGGCGGCCGCGTGATCATCGAATTGCCCAAGGAAGTTGAGGGCGACAGCCCCGACGCCGCCTGACTGGCCAAGCGTGGGCCTAGCGGCGTAATCTCCGTCGTCCTGGCGAAAGCCAGGACCCATAACCACAGGCGGACGTTGTTGCGATGATTCGTCGTCCCAGCGTGCTCAACAAGCAGCTCCCGTGGTTGTGGGTCCCGGATCGCGCTCACGTTCGCTCGCTTGTCCGGGATGACATTGAATTGGATCAATAGCCATGCCCGACACGCACAAAGCCTGGCGGCTTCACGCCCATAACGATCTGCGCTTCGACACCGTCGAAACCCCACGCCCCGCACCTGACGGCGTGCTGGTGCGCATCGAGGCCGGCATGGTGCTGTCCTATATGGGCCGGGTGCTGTCGGGCGCCGTGCCCTACAGCCTGCCGCCGATGCCATTCGTGCCCGGCACCAACGCGATCGGCCGCGTGATCGCCACCGGCGACAACGTCACCCACGTGCAAAGCGGCGACCGGATTTTCTTAAGCCCGTATTTGCGCGGCGATGTGCCCGGCCGCGAGCCGCCGCAGATCCTGATCGGACTCACCGCCACCGTGACCACGGATGCTGCGCTCGCGCTGCAGGCCCGCTGGCGCGACGGCGTGTTCACCGAGATTGCGCATTGGCCGGCGGCCTGCGTCACCCCGCTCTCCGGTCTCGACGACAGGCCGGCGACCGAACTCATTGGGCTCGCAAAGCTGATCGTGCCGTTCGGCGGGCTGCAGCGCAGCGGCTTACGCGGCGGGCAGACCATCATCATCAACGGCGCGACCGGCTATTTCGGCTCGGGCGCGGTGATGCTGGCGGTCGCGATGGGCGCCGGCCGCGTCGTGGCAGTCGGGCGCAAGCAGGCGGCGCTCGAACAATTGCGCGAAGCCTTTGGCCCGCGCGTGATCCCGGCTGTCGTGAGCGGCGATGCGGCCGCCGATCTCGCCATCATCCGCCGCGCCGCGGCCGGCGGCGCCGACGTCGCGCTTGACCTTTTGGGCAGCGCCAAGAGCACCTCGACTACGCTCTCGACCTTGCGGGCGCTGAGGCGCGGCGGGCGGCTGGTGCTGATGGGCAGCGCCGAGGTGCCGCTGGAACTGTCGTTCCGCGAGATGCTGGCCAATGATTGGGAGGTCGTCGGGCAGTTCATGTACGACCGCACCGCGCCCGGCGAACTTGCTGCCTTGGCCACTGAGGGCCTGCTCGATCTCAGCAAGATCGTGGTGACCAGTTTCCCGCTCGCGGATTTCCCGCGCGCCGTTGAGGCCGCCGCCTTGATGCAGGGCCTCGACCTCACGGCGGTGATTCCGTGAGCTCCACAAGTCAGCCAGTGCGGCGGCCCTGCTGTTCGAGCCAGTCGCAGAACACGGCGCCATGCGGATCGTTGCGGCGACTTTCAGGGAAGTAGGCGAAGTAACTGCGGGCCGGCAGGCTGATTTTCGGAAACGGCGCCACCAGACGCCCGGCCGCGAGATCGTCGGCAATCAGGGCGGTCGGCCCCATCGCCACGCCGAGGCCGTCAAGCGCGGCCTGAATGGTCAGGTAGAAATGATCGAACGTCAGCGAAGCTGCGGGCTCCAGCGCCGGCTGCCCCGCTTCGGTCAGCCAGTCACGCCATAATCGCGGCATCGACGTCACATGCAGCAATGTGTGCCGGGATAGATCCGCTACATCGGCAAGCGGCCTCTCGGCGAGCAGCGCTGGGCTGCAGACCGGCAGCCGGCGCTCCGACAGCAGGAAGCGCGATGCAAAGCCATGGAAGCTGTCCGGGCCACCGCGGATCACGACATCAAAGGTCTCAGATAGCGCATCCAGCGGATCGTTGGACGTGGTCAGGCGCACTTCGATCTCGGGATGCTCGGCGCGAAACCGGTTCATCCGGGGCAGCAGCCAGCGCAGGCTGAACGTCGCCAGCGCATTGACGCGCAACAGCGCCGCGGGCGGATCGCCACGCCGCTCGCGATGCTGCTGCACGGCCGCCGAGATCCGATCCAGTGCCGGACCGAACTCCGCGAGTAGCGCCGCGCCGGCCGGCGTGAGCACCACCCGCCGCACCGATCGCCGAAACAGCGGGGGCGTGCCGAGCCACGCTTCCAGCAGGCGCACCTGCTGGCTGACCGCGCCATGGGTCACGGCCAGCTCGGCGGCAGCCTCCTTGAAGCTGCCGAGACGAGCGGCCGCTTCGAAGGCGCGGACGGCATTCAGGGGTGGCAGGCTGCGGCGCGGAACGAACATGGCGTAGATTTTCTCACACACCATCCAATTATTACTGATTTGTGACAGAGCCGAAAGCATCTCATACTCGGTCACAACTTACTCATATGGCTCTTCTTTCTTCAACTCAGGTCTGAGATCGTGGCAACCCAGTCATCAAATTTTCTGTCAACGCCAGACTCGCGATCCGCGCAAGAGCCCGGCCAGGCGGCACGCACGCTAACAGTGACCGGGCTCAACCATGCGCTCCACGACGGCTATACCGACCTGATCTACGTGCTGCTGCCGGTCTGGCAGACCGAGTTCGCCTTGAGCTACGGACTGCTGGCCTTGATGCGCGGGCTCTATGCCGGGGCCATGGCCGGGCTGCAAATCCCGGTCGGCCGCATCGCCGAGCGGATCGACGGAAAGATCATCCTGATACTCGGCACGGCGCTGTCGGCGCTCGGCTACCTTTTTGCCGGGCTGTCCGGCGGGGTCCTGGGACTGGGTCTGGCGCTCACACTGTCCGGCGCGGGGTCGAGCACCCAGCACCCGATTGCCTCAAGCGCGGTGTCGCGCGCCTATGGCAGGGCGGCGCGAGGTCCGCTCGGCGTCTACAATTTCACCGGCGATCTCGGCAAGGCTGCTATCCCCGCCCTGACCTCGCTGCTGCTGGTCGTCATGTCGTGGCGACATGCATTGCTGCTGCTGGCATGCGTCGGCGTGCTGGTGGCTGGGTGTATGGCGTTGCTGATGCCCGCGGTCGGCAGGGCGCAGACGAGCAAAGCGACCGGTTCCGCTCGGGCCGGCAGGGGGCGCGGCGGCTTCCAGTGGCTGCTCTGGATCGGAATTCTCGACACCGCCGTGCGAATGGGTTTCCTGACATTTCTGCCGTTCCTGCTGCGCGACAAAGGCGCGTCGCTGCCGACAAGCGGTTTCGCGCTCGCCATGGTTTTCATCGGCGGGGCCTGCGGCAAGTTCACCTGCGGCTGGCTGGGCGAACGGGTCGGCACGCTGCGCACCGTGCTCCTCACCGAGGGCGGAACGGCGGCCTGCATTTTGGCCGTCCTCGCCTTGCCGCTCACGCCGGCGATCGTGCTGCTGCCGCTCCTTGGCGTGATGCTCAACGGCACCTCTTCCGTGCTCTATGGGACGGTTCCCGAGCTTACGCCGGCTCACCGCACTGAACGCGCCTTCGCCCTGTTCTATACCGGGACCATTGGATCGGGCGCGATCGCGCCGGTGCTCTATGGCCTCTTGGGCGATGCCCTTGGCGCGACCATGGCAACCGTTGCGACCGCCGCCACCGCACTGGCGATATGCCCGCTGGCGCTCGCCCTCGCCCCGCATCTGTCGGACGGGGTCGGTTCGCCGCGCTCAGACGCCTGAAGGCGGGGCATGCCCAATTTGAGGCCGATTTGACGCCCGGCGCGCGTCGGGCCAGTTTGCCACCATGACGGCTTCGCCCACATCCCAGAACGACCGCCCTGCATGGCAGGCGACGGTCCTCACGCTATTTCCGGACATGTTCCCGGGACCGCTCGGCGTCAGCCTGGCGGGCAAGGCGCTGGCCACCGGCCTGTGGGCTTTGGCGGCGCGCGACATCCGCGACTCCGCCACCGACCGGCACCGCAGCGTCGACGACACGCCGGCCGGCGGCGGCCCGGGGATGGTGCTGCGCGCCGACGTGCTGGCGACCGCGATCGATGCGGCCGAGGTCGCCCCCGACCGCCCGCGGCTGCTCATGAGCCCGCGCGGTCGGCCATTGACCCAGTCCTTGGTGCGGGAACTCGCGGCCGGGCCGGGCCCTCTGATCGTCTGCGGCCGGTTCGAAGGCGTCGACCAGCGGGTGATCGAGGCACGCAATCTCGAGGAAATCTCGATCGGCGATTTCGTCCTTTCGGGGGGCGAAATCGCTGCCATGGCGCTGATCGATGCCTGCGTCCGGCTGCTGCCGGGGGTGATGGGCAAGGCCCAATCGGCCGCCGAAGAAAGCTTCTCCGCCTCCCTACTAGAATACCCCCAATATACCCGCCCGCAGCTCTTTGAGGGCCGCGCGATCCCGGAAATCCTGACCTCCGGCGACCACGCCAAGGTTGCGGCCTGGCGGCGGGCCGAGGCAGAGGCCCTGACCCGGGCACGGCGGCCGGATCTCTGGGCCGCGCATGGCGATGCGGCAGCCGGCAGAAAAAACAAGACAGACGGGTGACAAACGCCCACCTTTGCCGTATAGGAGCGCCCAATCCGAGAAGTCGCAGGATAAAGGACGACCGCGCAGGCCCGCGCTTTCCTTAAAGCCGCCGGGCGCGCCGCCGATGGAGATTTAGCCGTGAATCTGATTCAACAGCTCGAAAAAGAGCAGTACGAGAAACTCGCTGCCAAAAAAGAAATCCCGGATTTCGCGCCCGGCGACACCGTGATCGTCAACGTCAAGGTGGTTGAAGGCGATCGCACCCGCGTGCAGGCCTATGAGGGCGTCTGCATCGGTCGCTCCGGCCATGGCATCAATGAGAGCTTCACCGTGCGCAAGATCTCCTACGGCGAGGGCGTGGAGCGCGTGTTCCCGGTGCTGTCGCCGATGATCGACTCGATCAAGGTGGTGCGCCGCGGCAAGGTGCGCCGCGCCAAGCTCTATTACCTGCGTAACCTGCGCGGCAAATCGGCCCGCATCGTCGAGAAGCAGGACAAGCAGGACCGCGCCGCCGCCGTCGGCGAGTAAGCGGCACAGTTCTTCAAGATTTGATCAAAGCGCGGGGCCGGCCCCGCGCTTTTTTGTTGCGACCTCCTGCCGTCATTCCGGGGCGCGCGCGAGCGCGAATCCGGACTCTCGCGCCACAACCTCTAGATTCCGGGTTCGCTCGCCTTGCGAGCGCCCCGGAATGACCGAGGACCAATCGCCCGGTCTTCGCAGCGGCAGCGATTCCAAACGCATATCGCGCTTCCAAAATCGCGTGCTATATAAGTCTGAAATGGTTCTAAACCCTACCAGCATGGCCTGCCGGCGCGTCGTGATCGACGATCGCTCGCGCCTGCCTGGGCGTTTCTTCGGCCGCTTCGCGACCTCCGCCACGTCGGAACTTACGCGCGCGTTTTGACGCTAGCCGATTTCGTTTGACCGGCGCGCTGTCGCGCCTCAATCACTCACAACAAGTCCCGCCTGGAGCTGATGCTCATGTCCAAACCGACTACACTGTACGACAAGATCTGGAACGACCATCTGGTGCACGAGGCCGAAGACGGCACCTGCCTGATCTACATCGATCGTCATCTCGTGCATGAGGTGACGTCGCCGCAGGCCTTTGAGGGCTTGCGCGTCGCGGGCCGCAAGGTGCACGCGCCGGGGAAGACGCTGGCCGTCGTCGACCACAATGTGCCGACCACCGATCGCAGCAAGCCGAATCCAGATCCTGAAAGCATTGAGCAGATCAAGGCGCTGGCGCAAAACGCCAAGGACTTCGGCATCGAATATTACGACGAGTTCGACAGGCGCCAGGGCATCGTCCATGTGATCGGCCCTGAGCAGGGCTTTACGCTGCCCGGCACCACCATCGTCTGCGGCGACAGTCACACCTCGACCCACGGCGCGTTCGGCGCGCTGGCGCATGGGATCGGCACCTCCGAGGTCGAGCACGTGCTCGCCACGCAGACGCTGATCCAGAAAAAGGCCAAGAACATGCGCGTGACCGTCGACGGCAAATTGCCCGAGGGCGTGACCGCGAAGGACATCATCCTCGCCATCATCGGCGAGATCGGCACGGCGGGCGGCACCGGTTACGTCTTGGAATATGCGGGCGAGGCGATCCGGTCGCTGTCGATGGAAGGCCGCATGACCGTCTGCAACATGTCAATCGAAGGCGGCGCGCGCGCCGGCCTCGTTGCGCCTGATGAGAAAGCGTTCGATTTTCTGCGCGGCCGCCCAAAGGCGCCGCAGGGGGCGGCGTGGGACGCGGCAATGCGTTACTGGGAAACGCTCCGCTCCGATGACAACGCGCATTTCGACCACGAGATCAGGCTGGACGCGGCGAGGCTGCCGCCCATCGTCACCTGGGGTACCTCGCCCGAGGACGTCGTCTCCGTCACCGGCATCGTTCCCGATCCCGATCAGATCGAGGATGAGGCCAAGCGATTCTCCAAGCATCGCGCCCTGAAATATATGGGGCTGACGGCGGGGACGAAGATCACCGACATCAAGCTCGACCGCGTCTTCATCGGCTCCTGCACCAATGGCCGCATCGAAGACCTGCGCGCGGCGGCCAAGATCGCCGAAGGCAAGACGGTGAATGCCAGCGTCAATGCGATGATCGTGCCCGGCTCGGGCATTGTGAAGGAGCAGGCGGAAGCCGAGGGTCTGGACAAGATCTTCATCAAGGCCGGCTTCGAATGGCGCGAGCCGGGCTGCTCCATGTGCCTTGCGATGAACCCGGACAAGCTGAGGCCGGAAGAACGCTGCGCTTCGACCTCGAACCGCAACTTCGAGGGCCGCCAGGGCTTCAAGGGCCGCACCCATCTGGTGTCGCCGGCGATGGCCGCGGCCGCGGCCATTGCGGGGCATTTCGTCGATGTGAGGGATTGGCGCTAACCATCTTTTCAAGTCGACAGGCTTTCGCAACAACTCCTTAAACAAGCGCCCGCAGGCTTGAGGCCCGGGACGCGAGGCGCTTCGGCGCAAGGAGTGACGATGGCGAGCAAGCCTGAATATGTCGACTTGATCAGGGATGCGACGCGGCAGAACCGACGCCGCGTCGAGGCCCGCGTCGTCAAGCGCGTGATCGAACAACCCGAGGAGCCGCCGCAACCAGAGCGGCGGCTCAGCAATTGGCCACCCGGCCGTTTCGCGCAGTGGCGTTTGGAAAACCTGACGCCCTGGAAGATGAAGCTGAAGGGTTGGAAGTTCAAAGACTGGGTTTAGCGGCGCATCCCATGATTCCGGGGCGATGCTTTCGGGATCGCTGCGGAATGGCGTCCGCGACCATAGCCAGCGCAAAAAGGCCCGCCAATGGCGGGCCGATTGTTGGTCAGACGAGAAAGCAAAGACCGGGCTGATCGTCAGCGCCAGTGGTGGTGGTGCCAGTGGCGGCGATGCCAGCCACGGTGCCAACCGCGATGCCAGTGAGGCCGATGCCAATGGCGGTGATAACGCCAATGCACCTCGGTGGTCAGCCTCGTTCCGTCCTGCACGGCCGACACTGCCGCTGGGTTGCTCAACGACAATGCCTGCGCGCGCTCGACCGGAGCGCTCAACACCAGCAATGCGCCGAGACCGGCAAGCCCCAAGATCTTTGTTACGTTCATTCCTGTTCTCCACCCAATGTCGTGACGACGACGCGTGATTGCGCGACGCGGTCACGATTCGGATTTTTGGCTTTGCGAATTGAACGGTGAATGAACGCTTGCGCCGCAAAGATGCCAGCTTCGCCGCTGACATCCTCGCGACGTGCACCCAGTGGAGCTTGCGACGTTAATCGTTGAGACGCTAGCCGGGACGCCAGTAGCAGCTCATGCGCGGCACGATCACGGTGCCGCTCGGCCGATATTCCTGCACATAGGTCGCGTTGCATTCGCGCACCGCATTCGGCCCCGGAAAATAGCGCGGAGCGACCTCGGGCGGTTCCTGGTAATTCGGGTAAACGCGCAGCCGCGCCGTCGGCCGGCGCACGTGCCGCGGTGCGGGCTCATCCGGCGGAGCCGCTTGCGCCATGCGAAGATCAGTCGTCGCGCTTTGCGCATGGCTCTGCGCCGCAGGGAGCACGAGCGCCCCCGCCAGAACCATCAACACCGTCGCCCCGATTGCCTTCATCGCGTCCACCCAGACTCGCCTCTGGCCCAAGCTTCTAGCATCCGCGTTCCCTCCCAGCCAGTCCCGTCACAAAAGCGAGGTGCCAAGTCGCGGCAGGCGCGCTAAACAGAGCGGCCATGTGGACCGATTTGAAAGCCCCCTCGCTCGCCGACATGGAAACCATGGCGCACGAACTGTTCGAGCGCCTGCCTGCGCGGTTTCGCGACCTTTGCGAAGGCGTGATCATCCGCGTCGACGATTTTCCGACCGACGAGGTGCTGGACGAGCTGGAATGCGAGAGTGAATTCGACCTGCTCGGGCTGTTCCAGGGCGTGGGCCTGCCGCATCAGAGCCATGCCGATATCGCGCGGCTGCCCAACATGGTCTGGCTCTATCGCCGCCCGATCCTGGACTATTGGGCCGAACATGAGGAGCGGCTCGGCGATATCGTCCGCCACGTGCTGGTTCACGAAATCGGCCACCATTTCGGGCTGTCGGACGACGACATGGCCGAGATCGAGGCCGCGGCAGATTAGCCTTTATTATTGGGCGTATTCACGATAAATCATCGGCCTGTCCCAGAACCCACCCGGGAAGTGCAACGATGGAAAAGTTTACCACGCTGGAAGGCGTCGCGGCGCCGCTGAAGATCATCAATGTCGACACCGACATGATCATTCCCAAGCAGTACCTCAAGACCATCAAGCGCACCGGGCTCGGCAAGGGGCTTTTCTCCGAACAGCGCTACAAGGACGACGGCAGCGAGAACCCGGATTTCATCCTCAACAAGCCGGCCTATCGCAATGCCAAGGTCCTGGTCGCCGGCGACAATTTCGGCTGTGGCTCGAGCCGCGAGCACGCGCCCTGGGCGCTGCTCGATTTCGGCATCCGCTGCGTGATCTCGACCTCGTTCGGCGACATTTTCTACAACAACTGCTTCAAGAACGGCATTCTGCCGATCCGCGTCAGCCAGGAGGATCTCGACAAGCTGTTCGACGATGCCGAGCGCGGCTCGAACGCCACGCTGACCATCGACCTGCCCAACCAGGAGATCCGCGGTCCTGACGGCGGCAAGGTGAAGTTCGAGATCGATCCGTTCCGCAAGCATTGCCTGATCAACGGGCTGGACGACATCGGGCTCACCCTGGAGAAGAAGTCCTCGATCGACACCTATGAGGCCAAACTCCAGCGCGAACGCGCCTGGGCGTGATCCTTTTGCCGGCTTCGCCTGCGGGAGCGCGATGACGATTCAGCTTCATCTCATCGCGCCCTAGCTGACGCATGTTGCCCGACATCGTCACCTTCTGGCACGGTCCGCTGGATCCGATGCGGCAGACCTGCCTGCGGTCGCAGATTGCGGCCGGCCACAAAGTCACGGTCTACAGCTTCGATACCATTCCGGGCCTCCCGGAGGGCGTCGGCAATACCGAGGCCGAGGCGATCCTGCCGCACGCCTTTTCGGAGAAATTGCGCCCCGCCCAGCCCGACGGGAGCTGGCGCGACTGGACGACCCTGCAGTTCAGCGATTTCTTCCGCATGCGCCTGATGACGGCTCGCGCGGGGCTGTGGCTCGATGCCGACGTGCTGCTGCTGAGACCCGTCGAGATCGATCCCGCAAAGCCCTATTTCGCCTGGGAACGGGTGCACCTGATCGGCAACTCGGTGCTCTATCTGCCGCCGAACGATCCGATCGTCGGTGCGTTCGAAAGGCTGATGGCGCAGGACGAGCTTGAGCCGGACTGGCTCGCGCTCCGCCATCGCCTCACCTTCGCATGGCATCGGCTGACCGGCCGATCCAAGCGGATCTCCGATATCCGCCTTGCGCTCTACGGTCCCGCCGCGCTCACGGCGCTGGTGCGCCGTTATGACGAGCTGCGCTGTGCTCTGCCGCGAAAATCGTTCTATGCGGTTCACGACAAGCCAAAGCGCTTTTTCGAGCCGTCCGACTTTTCCGCTCTCATCAACGATCCCGATATCATCGGGTTTCACTTGTCCGCCAAAGGCCGCGCCAAATTGCCGCCGGTCGCGGGGAGCCTCTATGCCTGGGCGGTTGACCGCTTCGGCACTGGTACCTGCAAATCGGCGGTTTGATCCAGCGCAACGGGGCGTCGATCCGGTCGTGGTTTATTGCGATCATGACCGGAGGCGATCATGACCGCGCACAGCAAGCCATATCCGAGGATCGAGCAGTTGCTGAGCACATTCGCCGATTGGCTCAAGCATCGCCGCGAGCTGAACGAAATCCGCCAGCTCGACCGCAACGAGTTCGCGCGCATCGCCAGCGATCTGAGAGTTTCCCCCGACGACCTCGACGAGTTGGTTCGCCAGGGACCGCATGCCGCGGATGAGCTGCCGCAGCTACTCAAAACGCTCGGCATCGACGAGGGCGATCTCGCCAGCAGCGCGCCGCTGCTCCTGCGCGACATGGAGCGCGTCCTGCGCGCTATGCCAGCACAAGCGGGAGTGCGACCACGATCTCGACGCCCGAACGGCGCCCGAGCATTATCGAGACTATTGCCTCAATGCGCCGACGATCGAGCAACTCGGCAAGAACGTGAAGGCTGCCTAAAGCGCGATGAGATCGAGTTGAAGCGTCATCGCGCTTTAGCTCTTTAGATTGAGCATGATCTTTTCGGAAAACCGCTCCACACTTTTCCGGATCATGCTCTAATTCCCCATCGCCGCGATCGCATCGGCGATCGCGATGGTCCGCTTAGCCATCTCGGCGTGGAGCCGCTCGACCATTTGCCCGTCGAGCGAGATCGCGCCGCGGCCGGCATTTTCCGGCAATTCAAAGGCCGCGATGATGCGGCGCGCCTGCGCCACCTCTTCCGCCGGGGGCGTGAAGATGGCGTTGCAGGCCTCGATCTGGCTCGGGTGGATCAGCGTCTTGCCATCGAAGCCGAGATCGCGCGCCTGCCGGCACTCCGCCGCAAAACCCTCGACATTGGAAAAATCGCTGTACGGCCCGTCGAGCATTTCGATGCCATGCGCCCTTGCGGCGAGCATGCAATGCGTGATCATCGGGATCATCGTGGACCGCCCCGGCAGCATTTTGATACGCGTTTCCCGCGAAATGTCGTTGGGTCCGAACACGAAGCCGGCCAGGCGCGTCTTGGGGTCACGCGCTGCGGCCGCGAGTTCATCCGCATGCAAGACCGCGCGCGCGGTCTCGATCATCGCCCAGACAGCAAGCGAGCTTTCCGCGCCGGCCTCGGCCAAGCGCGACCCGACGCTGTTGAGGTCGTCGACGCTGGAGATTTTCGGCACCAGAATGCCGTCGGGCCTGGCCTGCGCCGCCATCGCGATGTCCTCGCGCCAGTAGGGCGTGTCCAGGGCGTTGATGCGGATCAGGATCTCGCGCTTGCCGAACGGCTTGAGCTTTAGGGTTTGCGCGATCTGCTCCCGCGCCTTGGCCTTCGCGTCCGGCGCCACCGAATCCTCGAGGTCGAGGATCAAGCCATCGGCCGGCAGGTTTCGCGCCTTCTCCAGCGCCCGCGCATTGGATCCCGGCATGAACAAGAGGCTGCGGCGCGGACGGGTCATGGCTTGGTTTCCTCTGATATTGGCTGGGAGCCGAGGCGATATCATTTTGCCTGCCCAATCGAAAGGCTTGTTCAGCCTCACCGTATTGGGCTATGCGATTGGGCCATGATCACGTTTCCGAACAAGCTGCTCGAGGGCTATCGGGCCTTTCGGAGCAATCGGCTGCCGATCGAGCAGTCGCGCTATCAGGAATTGTCGGTGCGCGGCCAATCGCCCGAGGTCATGGTGATCGGCTGCTGCGATTCTCGGGTATCTCCGGAGGTTATCTTCGACGCCGGGCCCGGCGAGTTGTTCGTGGTGCGCAACATCGCGAACCTCGTGCCGGTCTACCAGCCCGACAGCGCGGCGCACGGCGTTTCCGCGGCCCTGGAATTTGCCGTCAGCGTGCTGCACATCAAGCATATCGTGGTGCTGGGACATGCCCAATGCGGCGGCATTCGTGCCCTCATCGACAAGAGCGAACCGCTGTCGCCGGGCGACTTCATCGGCAAATGGATGGCTATGTTCATCAAGCCCGGCGAAGTCGTCGAGCAACGCGCGCACGAAACGATACAGCAGTTCACGGTGCGTATCGAGAAGGCGGCGGTGTTCCGGAGCCTGGAAAACCTGATGACCTTTCCCTTCGTCCGCACGAAAGTCGAGAGCGGCCAGTTGCAATTGCACGGCGCCTATTTTGGCGTGGCGGAGGGCTCGCTGTTCGTGTTGGACAAGCAGACGAAGGAATTTAGGAGCGCGGCGGGCAGCGAACTGCCGTAGCTGCGTAGGGTGGGCAAAGGCGCGCAGGCGCCGTGCCCACCAACTCAAAGCACGCGTAAAGGGTGGTGGGCACGCTTCGCTTTGCCCACCCTACGGCGCTACTCCCCCCTCTCCGCCGACCAGCGGTCGGACAGCGCGAGCAGGAGCGCCGAGATCACGAACACCAGATGCACGGCGACCAGCCAGGTCATCCTGGTGGCGTCGAAGGCCGCGTCGATGTTCAAGAAAGCCTCCAGCACATGGATCGCGGAGATCGCGACGATCGAGGCCAGCAGCTTCTGCTTCAGCCCCGCGAAATCGATCATGGTCATCCATGTCGGCCAGTTCCGATTGCCGCTGGTATCGATACGCGAGACAAAATTCTCGTAGCCGGAGAACACCACGATCAGGATCAGGTTGGCGACCAGCGTTACATCGATCAATGACAGGGCATCGAGGATCGTGTCGGTGGACTTCGCGCCGGGAGCATGCAGGATGAACTCCCAGAGCATCCTGATGAACTTGAGGAACAGCACGGCGAGGCTGACGACGAGGCCGACATAGAAGGGAGCAAGCAGCCAGCGGCTGTTGAACACCGTGACTTCAAGGGCCCGCCCGATGCCCCTCAGCACCGGATGTGGCCTGGAAGGGACCGTCTGCTCAGACATGTGCTTCCGGCTCCCTCCCCGACCCGCCTCAGGCCGCCTTTTTCTTGGCGGTGAGCAGCTTGCGGTTGACCAGCACCTCCGCGATCTGAACCGCGTTCAGCGCGGCACCTTTGCGCAAATTGTCCGACACGCACCACAGAGCGAGGCCATTCTCCACCGTCGCATCCTCGCGGATGCGGCTGACATAAGTGGCGTCCTCGCCGGCCGCCTCGTAAGGCGTCACGTAACCGCCGGGCTCCTGTTTGTCGATGACGAGGCACCCGGGCGCCTTGCGCAGGATGCTGCGCGCTTCATCTGGCGTGATCGGCTTCTCGAACTCGATATTGACGGCTTCCGAATGGCCGACAAAGACCGGCACGCGCACGCAGGTCGCGGAGAGCTTGATCTTGGGATCAAGAATCTTCTTGGTCTCCGCCATCATCTTCCACTCTTCCTTCGTGTAGCCGTCCTCCATGAACACGTCGATCTCGGGGATGACGTTGAAGGCGATACGCTTGGGAAACTTCTTATTGATCAGCTCGTCATTGGTGTAGACGGCCTTGGTCTGCGAGAACAACTCGTCCATCGCATCCTTGCCGGCGCCGGAGACCGACTGATAGGTCGCCACCACCACGCGCTTGATGGTCGCCGCATCGTGCAGCGGCTTTAACGCGACCACGAGCTGGGCCGTGGAGCAGTTCGGATTGGCGATGATGTTCTTCTTGGTAAAGCCGGCGGCCGCATCCGCATTCACCTCGGGCACGACCAGCGGCACGTCGGGGTCCATGCGCCAGGCCGAGGAATTGTCGATCACGACGGCGCCGCTGGCCGCGATCTTCGGCGACCACTCCTTCGACACCGAACCGCCGGCCGACATGAGGCAAATGTCGACGTCGGAAAAATCGTAATGTTCGAGCGCTTTGACCTTCAACGTCCGGTCGCCATGGGAGACCTCGACGCCGACGCTGCGGCGCGACGCCAGCGCCACCACCTCGTCGGCGGGGAATTTGCGCTCGTCCAGAATGGTGAGCATTTCCCGCCCGACATTGCCGGTCGCGCCGACCACTGCGACTTTGTAACCCATCATTCACTCTCCGACGAAAAATGCCTGCCCTCGGCTTGCTGCGGATAGAGAAGCGGACGCGCTTCTATGCGAGAAATAGCCTCAACACAACGTTACCATGCCGCCCGCGCCTTTCATGCGACCGTCTGGGGCCGATCCGGCCAGTTCCCCGTTCTCGACACGATTCGATCCGGCGCTGACGAGCTTTGCCGATGAAATCTGCGCCATGGTGGCGCGCTTGTTCGCCTATGTGGGGACCTTGGCGCTGGTCGCCATCCTCGCCGTCCATTTTTGGGAGCAACTGCCTGACATCTCGGGCTCGCGAGAGGCGCCCCGGTCGGACTGGAGCGTCGCCGACCGGTCGGCACCCGCCTTCGCCCTGAGCGTTCTCAATCCGGACGAAAAATCAGGTACTTACACCATCCTTAGGCACCCGCAGGGCGGCCGCAGGGATATCTTCCGCTGGATCGGCGAGGCCGATCGGCCGCTGGCCGAGCTCGAAATCTACCGGTTCGGCGGCGAGGCCTTCTCCGCGCTGCCGCCGCTGGCCGATCTTGCCGCCCGCATGCCCGTCGGCCGCGCCGATTTGGAGGCCGCCGGCGTGATCGAGAGCAAATTCGGTCCCATTGCGCTGCTTGCGCGCGAGAACGTCCGGGATGGCGCAGGCGCGTGCCTGGGCTTTTTCAAAACGCACGATGATGCCGCCTTGCGCCTCTCGGGCTGGTCCTGCCAGGGCGATGGCCTGCCGGCGCGACGCAGCGCGATTGCCTGCATGCTGGACCGGCTGACGCTGCTCAGCGCTGGAAACGAGCCGAAATTGGCCGAATTGTTCGCGCGCGCCGAGCTCAGGCGGCAAGGCTGCGGGCCGGCCGGCGCAACGGCGGCGTCCGACTGGATCACGGAGGCGGACAATCCGCATCTGCGCGGTGCGCTTTGATCGGCTGCAACTTTCGCTAGCAGGCGCGCATTATGTTCCAAGGTGTGGCCGGATTGACCTTGTGGGGATCGCCCGCCAGCAGATAAAGTGCAAATCAATCAGAGAATTGGCCATCCGCCTGGCTTGCAGTTCAAGGACGTCATGATGAGAAGGAAATTCGGAGCCGTTGGTCTCGCGCTGTTTTTGGCAGCGGGCGCCCTTGCAGCCACCGGCGTTGCCCCGGCCAACGCCGAAAAACTGAAATATGACAGGGATGGCCGTGTCACCTATGGCCCGGGCGGTCCCAACGTGGTCGTCCAGCAGGGCCCGCATACGCGTCTCTATATTTCCAAGCGCTCCTGGCTCGATGCCGGCACCGAGGTGCTGCCTGGCGACCGCAAGTTCACCGACTATGCCTACCCGCCGCAGCTCGGCTTCCCGTCGTTCGCGCGCGAGAACAACAACCGCCCGATCGATCGAGCGCCGCTCAACCCGCCGTCTGATCTGGGTGGTTGGTACCCGACCACGTTCCCGCTGTATTGAGGCTTAGGGTCGTCCCGGCGGAAAGCCGGGACCCTTAGCGCGAGCGCCTGGGCTGGTCGCGATACCGCGGAATCCATCAGTAGACTGACGTCATGGCCGGGCTCGTCCCCGGCCATTCACGTTTGTCGCGCCGAAAAGGAAGACGTGGATGCCCGGGACGAGCCCACGGCTGTCCGGTTGAGAGTTAGCATAGAGCAAGGCTCATCTGTTGCTGATCTTGAAGGATCGGTGGCGGATCGAGCAGATTGTGGATTGATCTGCGGTGCAAGAGGTTGGCGCGGACCAACCTGGCGAAGACGAGCGGGCTTCGGACGGCTTTTGGGCAGCTTGAGCCAGACGTAGCAGCAGGAAGGCGATCAGAGCGACGGCGATCTGGATGCGCACCGCATTCTCGGAGGCGCCGACGAAGCGGGTGATCTTCAAGGTTTGCTTGACCCAGCGGAAGAACAGCTCGATGGCCCAGCGCCGGCGATAGAGCTCGGCGATTTCCTCGGCGGGGGCATCGAGATCGTTCGACAGGATGCGCAGGACCTTGCCGGTGTCGGTCCTGACCCGCACCTCGCGCACGGCATCCTGCATCGGATTGCGGCGGCTCTTGGCCTGGCGCGCGGGCAAGAAGCCGATACGGTCGGAGAGGATGTTGCTGGTGGGAACGACCGCAAGCTCCTCGATGACGTCCAGCGGCGTATTGGATTTGAAGCGGGTGACGATCCGGCATCCGGCGGCATCAAGCGCGGCCCACCAAAGATAGTCGTAATAGCCGAGATCGAAGACATAGGTCGCACCCGGCTCGACCGGCATCTGATGGGCTGCCGTGATATCGTTGACATTGGCCGCGGTGACCGCCGCATAGATCGGCTGATCGGCGTCGGCGTCGTAGATCACATGCACCTTGGCGCCGCAGACGCCGGCCGAAAACTGCGCCCAGTCGGCACTATATCTGTTCAGCCGCACGCTGGTGGCATCGATCAGATAGACCGCCTCGGCCACCTTGCGGCGCAAGCCACGGTGGGCCTGCTTCATCATCAACTCCAGCAGCCCGGTAAACACCGTGAAAGGCCGGTTGGCGTTGGCGTCGGACAAAGTTGATCGCCGGACCGGCGCTGCGCCAAGGTGGTAGAGCCGCGCCTCATGGCTCGAAAGAGCCGTCACAATCTCGCGCAGCCCCGCCGCCCCCGAAAGTTGGCCGTACAGCAATGCCAGGAACTGCACCTTGGTCGGCAGCCGCCGCACGCGCGCATCCGCATCATCTCCTTCCACAAGCGCTTCAAACCGATGCCACGGCACGAGCTTCAGAACCTCGCGGAATACTGTATTGTGATGCGGCATGGCGCTGATCTCCTGTCGTGTCCCGGAACGCTTGCAGACGTCCAGAACAGACTAGAATCAACGCCATGCCCCTTGTCCACAAATTCTAAACCGGACAGCCGTGGGTCAAGCCCGGGCATGACGAGAGACAGGCGCCTCTGCCTCCCTACGCGTAAAGCCTCTCCAGCTCCTTCAGGATCGCCTCGCCCATCTGCGCCGTGCCGGCGGGCTTGGTGCCTTCCGACTTGATATCGGCCGTGCGCAGGCCGCTTGCCAGCACCGCGGCGATCGCCGCGTCGAGCTTGTCGGCGAGCGCGCCCATATCGAAGGAATAGCGCAGCGCCATGCCGAAAGAGGCGATCATCGCGATCGGGTTGGCGAGCCCCTTGCCGGCAATATCGGGGGCCGAGCCGTGCACCGGCTCATACAGCGCCTTGCGCTTCTTGCTTCTAGCGTCGACTTCGCCGAGCGACGCCGACGGTAGCATCCCGAGCGAGCCGGTGAGCATCGCCGCGATATCGGAGAGCATGTCGCCGAACAAATTGTCGGTGACGATGACGTCGAACTGCTTGGGCGACTTCACCAGATTCATGCCCCCGGAATCGGCGAGCTGATGTTCGAGCACGACATCCCGGTATTCGCGGTCGTGGACCTGGGTGACCACCTCGTTCCAGAGCACGCCCGTCTTCATGACGTTGCGCTTTTCCATCGAGGTCACCTTGTTGCGGCGCTTGCGCGCGAGATCGAAGGCGACGCGGGCGATGCGCTCGATCTCGTAGGTATCGTAGACCTGGGTGTCGACCGCGCGCTTCTGGCCGTTGCCGAGGTCGGTGATGGTTTTGGGCTCGCCGAAATAGACCCCGCCCGTGAGTTCGCGCACGATCATGATGTCGAGCCCCTCGACGACATCGCGCTTGAGGCTGGAGGCCTCCGCCAGCGCCGGGTAGCACAGCGCGGGCCGCAAATTCGCAAACAGCCCGAGATCCTTGCGCAGGCGCAGCAGGCCGGCCTCGGGCCGCACGTCGTAGGGAACGCCGTCCCATTTCGGGCCACCGACCGCGCCGAAGATCACGGCGTCCGCAGCTTTCGCCTTCGCCATGTCGCCTTCGCTGATCGAGACTTTGTGCGCATCATAGGCTGCGCCGCCGACCAGGCCCTGCTCGGTCTCGAATTGCGCGATGCCCCTGGCATTGAGCCAATCGATCAGGCGCTTCACCTCCGCCATCACTTCGGGGCCGATGCCATCGCCGGGCAGGAGCAGCAGTTTGTGGGTGGGCATGATGTTCTCCTCGCGCACTTCGTCACGGCCGGGCTTGTCCCGGCCATCCACGCCTTTGGATCGAGCTCGAAAGAAGACGTGGATGCCCGGGGCAAGCCCGGGCACGACGATCAAACGGAAAATCCGCGCGGAGTGCTAAAGCGCCATTGCTTAATTGGCAAGACACCATTGCCGCTCCCACCGCTGGGCAAAGCCGGCTCCGCCTGCGACTATCCGTGGCGTCGGAGTATCCCTTGCACGCCCCTCAACCTTCCTTGACGCCCGCGCGGGCTGCGCGGCTCATCCTCACCCTCTCCCTTGCCGCAACCGTTGGGCTCGGCATCGGCCGCTTCGCCTATGCGCTGGTGCTGCCGGACATGCGCGATTCCCTGCACTGGTCGTATTCGGCGGCCGGTTTCATGAACACGATCAATGCCGCCGGCTACCTCGCCGGCGCGCTGTTGGCCTCGCACCTGGTCAGGCGTTTCGGTTGGTCAGCCGCGCTGCGAGGCGGAACTCTCGTCAGTCTCGGCGCGCTCGCGCTCTGCGCGGTATCAGGCAATTTCGTCGTGTTGAGCTTTGCGCGTCTCGTCGGCGGCTTCGCCGCCGCGGCCGGTTTCGTCGCAGGTGGCGCCCTGGCCGCCCAGATTGCACAGTCCCATCCCGAGCGGGCGAGCTTCCTACTCAGCCTGTTTTACGCCGGTCCGGGACTTGGCATCCTCGCCTCAGGTCTGGTTGCGCCGTTCGTCCTGCAAGCCTTTGGCGCGGGATCG
The DNA here is from genome assembly GCF_045571435.1 of Bradyrhizobium sp. STM 3562. Taxonomy (NCBI): domain Bacteria; kingdom Pseudomonadati; phylum Pseudomonadota; class Alphaproteobacteria; order Hyphomicrobiales; family Nitrobacteraceae; genus Bradyrhizobium; species Bradyrhizobium sp. STM 3562. Next base: position 324,779 of record NZ_CP120694.1, on the reverse strand, counting down.
TGGTGGATCGTGTGGTGGGCGCTGGCGGCGCTTTCGACCCTGCTGACCATTCCGCTGTTGCTCGCGCCGATCGAGAGCAAGGCCGGCATCACCGACACGTCGCGGGCGGCGTTTTCGGTGTGGCCGGTCGCGATCTATCTCGCCGGCTACTTCCTGTTCGGCGCGGGATACATCGCCTACATGACGTTCATGATCGCCTATGTCCGCGATCTCGGTGGTGGCGCGCTGGCGCAGGCGGCGTTCTGGAGCCTGATCGGCCTCTCTGCCTTTGCCACGCCCTGGGTGTGGCGCGGCACACTGGCGCTTGACCGCGGCGGGCTGGCGACGGCGATCATCCTGGCTTTCAACACGTTTGGCGCGGCCTTGCCGATCTTCGGTCACTCGACCGCCCTGCTCGCGCTGTCGGCTGTCGTCTTCGGCGTCGCCTTCTTTGCCGTGGCCGGCTCGACCACCGCCTTCGTGCGCCTCAACTACGCGCCATCCGCCTGGCCGACCGCAATCGCGGCAATGACGATTGCCTTCGGCATCGGCCAGACACTCGGACCTTTCGTGGTCGGCGCGATTACGGACGCGCTCGGCAGCCTGAGTTATGCGCTGAATATTTCCGCTGCCATGCTGGCGCTCGGCGCGATCGCCTCGGCGCTTCAGAGGAAGCTTTAAAATGTGACGGCGTCATTCCCGGGCGATCGCAAAGCGATCGAACCCGGAATCCAAAGACTGCGGGTGCGAGATTCCGGATTTGCGCTCGTGCGCGCCCCGGAATGACGACACATTAGTCGTCCGTGAAAATGAGCCGAGGCCGTTGAGCGGGAATCGGTTTTTGGCGCCGGTTGCGGTTTTGAGATTGCAAGCTTTCGAGGGTTGAGGCCTCGAAAGCTTGCAATTTCGTTTTGGAGATTCCCTCGAATCGCCGGGCATGATTCTGTGGTCGCAGCGGAGGGGACCGATGCGACCGAAAAAGTCGGAACCGGCAGCGGAAGGCGATCTGTTTCGCGCCAGGCTGGATCAGATCATCAATCTGAAGCACGAGCTGGTGCAGCTCGGCGCCAAGATCGACTGGGATTGGATCGATCGCGAGATCGCACCGCTCTACAGCGACAAGGGCCGGCCGGGCGTGGCGAGCCGCTTCCTGATCGGGCTGCTGCTGCTCAAGCACATCTACGGCTTGTCCGACGAAGGCGTCTGCGAGCGCTGGGTCTACGACCCGTATTTCCAGCACTTCACCGGCTTTGAATTTTTCCAGCATGAGTTCCCGCACGAGCGTTCCGGCCTCAGCCATTGGCGCAAGCGGCTTGGTAGCAAACTGGAGCTGTTGCTGGCCGAGAGCCTGAGGGTAGCGCATGAGACTGGCGCGTTGCGGACGCGCGATCTGAAGCGGGTGACGGTGGACACCACCGTTCAGCCCAAGGCCATCACCTTCCCGACCGACGCCAAGCTCGTCCATGCGGCGATCAAGGGCCTCAATCGGCTGGCACGCGCGCACGGCGTGCGGCTGCGGCAGTCCTATCTGCGTATCGCCAAGCGGGCGGCGATGATGGCCGGGCGCTATGCCCACGCCAAGCAGTTCAAGCGCCATCGTCGGCAGTTGCGCAGCTTGCGAACCTGGCTCGGCCGGCTTATCCGCGACATCCGCCGTAAGATCGGAGGTCAGTCGGAGCTTGAGGCTGCCTTCGAGCAGGCGCTTTTGCGCGCCGCGCAAATCCGCTCCCAGGAGCAGCGCCAGCGTGGCTGGAAGCTCTATTCCTTCCACGCGCCCGAGGTCGAATGCATCGGCAAGGGCAAGGCCTCGGCGCCTTATGAGTTCGGCGTCAAAGCCTCGATCGTGACCACTAACGCCCGCGCTCCGGGCGGCCAGTTTGTGCTGCACGCCCAGGCGCTGCCGGGCAACCCATATGACGGCCACACGCTCGGTGACGTCATCGAGGCCACCGAGAAGCTCACCGGTTGCGCGATCGAGCGCGGCTATGTCGACAAGGGCTATCGCGGCCACAAAACCGAAAACCCGCGCCGCGTCTTCATCTCCGGCCAGAAGCGGGGCGTCTTCGGCGCAATCAAACGCGAACTCAAGCGCCGCTCAGCCATCGAGCCCGTGATCGGACACATGAAGACCGACGGTCAACTCGGCCGCTGCTATCTCAAGGGCCGCGAGGGCGATGCGGCCAACGTCATCCTCTCTGCCGTCGGCCACAATCTCCGCCTCGTCCTCGCCTGGCTTAGCCTTCTGCTACGCTTGATCTTGAACGCCTTGATGCGACTGCTCGCCGCCCCAACCGCGCTCAATTGGGCTTCTTAACGGACGACACATTAGTTCCCGCTGAACGAATTATAGCCCTGGTCTTCCCAGTAGCCGCCCTTGTACTCGTTGGTGACCTCCATCGAGATCACATATTTCGGGTTCTTGAAGCCGAGCTTCGTCGGCACCCTGATCTTCATCGGAAAACCATAGGCGCGCGGCAAAATCTCGTCGGCGAATTTGAACGTCATCTGGGTCTGCGGATGCAGCGCGCTCGCCATGTCGAGCGGTGAGTTGTAGCCGTCCTTGTCGGCACATTGGAACCAGACATATCTGGCGCGGGTGTCCGCGCCGATCAGCCCCAGAAAATCGCGCAGCGGCGTGCCGGTCCAGCTCCCGATCGCGCTCCAGCCTTCGACGCAGACGTGGCGCGTGATCTGTTTGACTTGCGGGAGCTTGTAGAGCTCATCGAGGGTCCAGGATTTCTTGTTGTCGACGAGACCGCGTACCTCCAGCTTCCAGTCCTCGCCGTCGATCTCGGGCGCATCGTCGAGATCGTAATAGCCGTTGAACGGAAACGGCTTGGTGATCGCGCTTTCGGGAAAGGTCGGCGCAAGCGTGTTCGGATTGAAGATCCAGGACTGCACGGCGTCATTGAACTTGGAGACCTGCGCCAGCATCTGCTCTGCGGAGTCGCTATCGAGCACGTCGCAACCGGTGAGAAGCGTCAGCGCGCCCAGGCTCGCGCCGGTCGCGATGAAGCGGCGGCGCGTGAGGTCGGGCATCATCTTGACTGCGTCCTTGATCAAGAGGCGCTTGTCGACGCCGGGGATCAGAAATGAGCGTTTGCGTGCCATTGAATGCTTCCCTCCGATCAGCGTCCGATGATCATCGCGCGCAGGCTTTTCGGCACCAGGATCGCCAGCGCGACATGGACGATCAGGAACAGGCAGATCAGCGACATGCAGACGAAGTGCACATAGCGCGCCACGTCATAGCCGCCGAACAGCGCGGTGAGATAATGGAACTGCACCGGCTTCCAGATCGACAGGCCCGAGAGCACGATGACCACGCCGACGACGATGATCCCGGCATAGAGCAGCCTCTGCACGTAATTGTAGGTCGAGAGATCATCATGGGCGAGCTTGAAAGTCAGCGCCGCCTTCAAGTCGGCGAACACGCCATTAGGCGTGATCGGCAGCAGTTTCTTGCGGAAGCGGCCGGTGGCAAGACCCACGATGAGATAGGCGAGGCCATTGATCATCAACAGCCACATTGCCGCGAAGTGCCACAGCAGCGCGCCCGCGAGCCAGCCCCCGAGCGTGATGCTGCGCGAGAAGGTGAAGCCAAACAGCGGCGAGGCGTTGTAGATCTGCCAGCCCGACATGATCATCAGGATCATTGCGAGCGCATTGATCCAATGCATGACCCGCACCCAGGCCGGCTGGATGACTTTCGCCGGCTCGCGGGTCACATGATCCTCTGTCGCTGCAAGGCTCGACATGGCGGCTCCGTTTTCAATCCGTATGGGTAATTATACGCCCGGAAGGGACATTTCGTTACTGAACACCACGCCATGGAATTAATGCCTTTCGGCTATCCGCCTTCACAAAAAAGCGAGCCGGGTTTGCCCGGCTCGCCCTTCGCGCATCCGGTCGGGGAACGAAGCGGAGCTCAGATCGAAATGGCCGCTCCTTAAGGATGACGGTCTAGCGCGGCACCCGCATCGGTTTTAGGTCGCCGGCATCAGCACGGCGTCGACCACATGGATGACGCCGTTCGACTGGTTGACGTTGGAGATCGTAACCATCGAGGAGTCGCCCTTGGCATCGATGATCCAGATCTTGCCGCCGTCTTTCTTCACGGTGAGTTCCTCGCCCTCGACACTCCTGAGCTTCTTGCCGTTCGGTGAGGTCGGAGGCTTCGAGCTTGCCCGGCACCACATGGTAGGTAAGGATCTTGGTCAAGGCCGCCTTGTTCTCGGGCTTGACCAGATTGTCCACAGTGCCGGAGGGCAGCTTGCCGAAGGCGGCATTGGTCGGAGCAAACACCGTGAACGGCCCCTTGCCCTCCAGCGTGGAGACCAGGCCTGCGGCCTTCACCGCCGCCACCAGCGTGGTGTGGTCTTTCGACTTGACCGCGTTCTGGATGATGTTCCTGGATGGGTACATCGCGGCCCCGCCGACCATGACGGTCTTCTCCTCGGCGCGCAGCGGCGCGATGAGATTGGCGGTGAGCGCCAGCGCACTGAAGGCGGCGGCGGACAGCAAGGCAATACGCTTGGACATGAAGAATCTCCCGAATTGAGGAGCCGGCATCCGCCGGCGATGAACTGCGACGACGGGGCTTCGCTTTGGAGCTTGCGTTGTCGTCGCGGCGAACTACGGGAGGTCTTTCGATGCGGTTTCGAGAAAAACTTCTTTGTGATTCCTGAAACTATTTGCAGGGGAGATCGTGTTGCCAACTCCGCCTGCTGACAAGCTCCACGCGAGCCGGGATTCTTTTACCCTCTCCCCTTGTGGGAGAGGGTGGAAGAGGTCAATCCCTGTTCGACGGCGTCTGGATGAAGCCGCGGTTCCAGGTCGGGCTGATCAGGATTTCGTTGATGCAGACGCGGGGCGGGAGACCGGCGACGAAGGCGATGGTGCGGCCGAGATCTTCCGGTTGCAGCATCCTGGCCTGCTCCTCTTCGCTCGGCACCACAGGCCGCAATTTGAGGATCGGGGTCGCGACTTCGCCGGGCATCAGACAGCAGGCACGCAGGCCGTTGACGCATTCATCCATGTTGAAGGAATGGGTCAGCGCCAGCACAGCATGTTTGGTCGTGGTGTAGGCCGGGCCCGGCATTTTCGAGACATGGCGGCCGGCCCATGAGGAGACATTGATGATCAGGCCATCCTTCTGGGCCCGCATCGCGGGCAAGACCGCGCGCATGCAATAGAGCACGCCGTTGAGGTTGATCTCGACGAGCTTGTTCCAGCCGTCCAGTTCCATATCGGCCCAGCGTCGCTTGGGCAGGTTGATACCGGCGCTGTTAACCAAAAGATCGATGCGGCCATGCCTGGCCAGGATCTGCTCGGCCGTCTTCTCGACATCGGCGGCGACGCTGACGTCGAGCGCCACCGCCTCGGCCGCGCCACCGGTGTTCTCTATCTTCTCAACCACCGTATCGAGGGCGTCCCTGCGGCGCCCCGAAACCACAACCGTCCAGCCGTCCGCGGCCAGCGCCTCCGCGCCCGCCTCTCCGATGCCGCTGCCGCCGCCGGTGATCCAGGCCACACGTTTCCCGCCGTTTGTCATGCAAACCGTCTCCGTTGCTTTTTGAAGGGCGTTTTTGCTAATCCAGCCCCAACTCAAGATCATGATCCGATTAGACGGAATCGGATCATGATCTCATCCCTTTGTTTTGAGCATGATCTTTCCGGAAAGGCGGTTTCCGCTTTTCCGGATCATGGTCTAGAGGCCGTGCCCCACGGAATGTTGCATGAACACAACCGCCAACGCCAACCTGTTTTCCCGCCTGTTCGACCGACTTGACGACCCCAACCGGCTCGCAATCGAGACCCTCGACGGCGAGCGCATCACCTACGGCGACCTGATCGCGCGAGCCGGCCAATTCGCCAATGTCCTGGTCTCCCGCGGCGTCAAGCCGGGTGACCGCGTGGCGGCGCAGATCGAGAAATCGGTGGCGAACCTTGTGCTCTATCTCGCCACCGTGCGGGCCGGCGCGGTCTATCTGCCGCTCAACACCGCCTATACGCTCAACGAGCTCGACTATTTCATCACCGACGCCGAACCGTCGCTGGTCGTCTGCGATCCCGCCAAGGCCGAAGGCATCGCGACGATCGCCGCCAAGGTGAAAGCGAAGGTCGATACGCTGGACGCCCACGGCAAGGGCTCGCTGACGGACGCGGCGGCCAAGGCAAGCCCGACCTTCGAAACCGTCGCCCGCGGCAATGACGATCTTGCGGCGATCCTCTACACCTCGGGCACGACCGGCCGTTCCAAGGGCGCGATGCTCAGCCACGACAATCTTGCCTCGAACTCGCTGACCCTGGTCGATTACTGGCGCTTTACCGACAAGGACGTCCTGATCCACGCGCTGCCGATCTATCATACCCATGGCCTGTTCGTGGCGAGCAACGTCACCCTGTTCGCCCGCGCCTCGATGATTTTCCTGCCGAAATTCGATCCCGACGCGATCATCAAATTGATGGCGCGCGCGACCGCGCTGATGGGCGTGCCGACCTTCTATACCCGGCTTCTGCAGAACCCGGCGCTATCGCGCGAGGCCACCAGGCACATGCGGCTGTTCGTCTCCGGCTCGGCGCCGCTCTTGGCCGACACCCATCGCGAATGGTCGGCCCGCACCGGCCACGCCGTGCTCGAACGCTACGGCATGACCGAAACCAACATGAACACCTCGAACCCCTATGACGGCGAGCGCGTGCCCGGCGCGGTCGGCTTCCCGCTGCCCGGGGTTTCGTTGCGCGTCGCCGACCCTGAAACGGGCAAGGTGCTGCCGCCCGAGACCATCGGCATGATCGAGGTAAAGGGCCCGAATGTGTTCAAGGGCTATTGGCGGATGCCGGAGAAGACGAAATCCGAGTTTCGCGAGGATGGCTTCTTCATCACCGGCGATCTCGGCAAGATCGACGACAAGGGCTATGTGCACATCGTCGGCCGCGGCAAGGACCTCGTGATATCAGGCGGCTTCAACGTCTATCCCAAGGAAATCGAAAGCGAGATCGACGCCATGCCGGGCGTGGTGGAATCCGCCGTCATCGGCGTGCCGCATGCCGATTTCGGCGAGGGCGTCACCGCGGTGGTGGTACGCCATGCCGGCGCGAACGTGGATGAGGCGACCGTGCTGAAGGGCCTCGAAGGGCGATTGGCAAAATTCAAGATGCCCAAGCGCGTGTTCGTCGTCGACGAACTGCCGCGCAACACCATGGGCAAGGTGCAGAAGAACATTTTGCGCGATACGTATAAGGATATTTATACGAAGGCTTAGGAGGCGCCGCGATGGCGGCGGACTCGATATGAACCGAGAGCAGGCCGCCGAAATCCACGAATATTTGCTCGATGCCGCCTATGCGATCGACGAGGCGAGAGCCGCGATCTTGGCTCTGGACCAGCATGATCGCGGCGAGTTCACCGCCGCGCTCGAAACTGTGGTGACCGCGCTGCATTCCGAACTGCTTCGCGGCATCTACGACAGATTTCCGGATCTGATTCCGTTTAGGGAATTTCCCGCCATCACCAGCGCGCTCCGCTGGGACCAGGTTCGCATCCCGCCTTCGGTCTCGGAGGCCGATATCGATTCCATTCTCTTCTCAGTCATGGAATGGCAATGGCGGAAGATGGCCCTGGTCGTCGGCATGGCATACGGACGATGCAAGGAACTCGGCTTGCCGATCAGTGACGAGGTCTTGGCCGCCCGCATCCAGGTGCTGGTCAAGTCTGAGCGTCTCGAGGCCCAGGGCGACCTTCGCAGATGGCGGCACAGCGAGGTGCGCCTGAAGGGGTGAAGCAAGCCGATCAAGTGGTCCCGGCCAAGCGACGCGCGAGCCGGGACGACGGCTCAACGATTGCCCCCGCTTCACACGCCAAGCGATCATTGGCCGGAGGCGAGACTCACCACAAACCGGCTGCCGACAATGAGCAGGTAGCAGCCGAAGGCGGCCTCCAGCATCCGCTTTGACAGCGCGTGCGCGGCCCGCACGCCGAGGGGGGCGGTGAACAGGCTCATCGGCATCACCAAGAGCGCGCCGATCAGGGAAATGTAGCCCAGCGCGAACGGAAGCTGCAGCGCCATCACGTCCGGATAGCGCGCCGCCGCCGGCCAGCCGGCATAGACATAGCCGATGGCACCGGGGATCGAGATCAGCACAGCGAGCGCCGAGGACGTTGCGACCGCCTGATGGATCGGGCGGCTGTAGAACGTCATCAGCAGATTGGAGAACAGTCCCCCGCCGATCCCCATCAGGGTGGAGAGGATGCCGACGAGAAAGCCGTACACCTGCATCAGCAGCCCCTTCGGCAAGTCGTCGCCGAACTTCCAGGCCTCGCGTGCGAAAAGCAGCCGCGCCGCGGCGGAATAGGCGACCGCGACAAAGACGATCTTGAACAGCCGCTCCGGCGCATAGCGCGCAGTCACGCTGCCAGCCACGACGCCGATCAGGATCGGCAGCCACCATCGCTTGACGATTGTCATGTCGACTGCGCCGCGCTTGTAATGAGCGCGAAACGAGCGGATCGAGGTCGGGATGATCACCGCCAGCGAGGTGCCGACGCAGAGCGGCATCCGCACTTCCAGCGGCACGCCGGCAAGCCGGAAGCACTCGTAAAACACCGGGACCAGGATGGCGCCGCCGCCGATGCCGAACAGCCCCGCCAGGAAGCCGGACAATCCGCCCACCACGATCAGCAAGGCTGCAAGCTCGATCACTTCCGAAACATCAAGGCCGGCCACGGCTCCTCCAATCTTCGAAGTTTGATGGCACCATAGACTGTTGTCGAAAGCGGGAGTATCAGCGCGATCCGGCAAGATGCCTTGCGAGAAGCGGAAGGATCCGGGACATGGACCAGTTCGCAGCCATGGCAACCTTTGTGCGGGTGGTCGAGGCCGGGAGCCTGTCCGCCGCCGCCCGCTCGCTGCCGAGTTCATTAACCTCTGTCAGCCGCCAGCTTTCCGCGCTCGAACGCCATTTCGGCACGCAGCTCGTCGCCCGCAGCACGCGCCGGCTCGCCCTGACCGAGCAGGGGCGCCTGCTTTACGACAGGGCCAAGGCGATCCTTACCGAGCTCAAGCAGGTCGAGTTGGCGCTGTCGGCCGGCAGCGAGGTGCCGTCCGGGCGGCTTCGCGTCAGTGCCCCGACGCTGATCGGACGGCTGTTGATCGCACCGAGGCTGGCCGAGTTCTCGCGGTGCTATCCTTCGCTGGCGGTCGACCTGCAGCTCGTCGACCGCGCCGTTAACCTGATCGAGGAAGACATCCACGTCGCGCTGCACGTCGGGCATTTGCCGGACTCGCAGCTCACGACGCGAAAGCTGGCCGACATCCGGATGGTTGTCTGCGCCGCGCCGTCCTATCTGCAGCGGCGTGGCGTGCCCCAAACGCCCGAGGATCTCGGCCGCCATGATTGCCTGGTGTTTTCCGACACCCCAGGCGCCGGCCTCTGGCGCTTCAGGATGCAGGCAAGCGTGGAATGCAAAATTCCAATAGCTGCCAAGCTCTGGATTAATAGCCTCGACGCGCTGGTGCTGGCCGCGCAAGACGGCGCTGGAATCGTGCGGGTGCCGTTCTGGCAGGTTCGGCACGAGCTGGAGCAGGGCCGCCTGCAGCGCGTCCTGCAGGAACACGAGCCCTCGCCGGCGCCGCTCCACCTGTTGTTTGAATCGTCCCGCTTCGCCTCGCCAAAGACCCGCATATTCGCGGATTTTCTGGTTGCGCAATGGCGCGCATCAGACCCGTTCGGGGCGCGAGGCTAACGCGCCTTCTAAGTAGTAAACGGCGATTCGTATCTTCAACACCGCACGGCTGGTCTGGTATACCAAGCCCGATTTTTCAGCGATTTTGACGTCCCATAACGATGAACGTAGATTCGCTTTGCGGGCATTTGGCCGTTGCACTGGCTCAGTCAACTCCGTAAATAGGGCCCGTCTTCCGCGATATTAAAGGCGCGCCGTCGCGGGCCCGCAAACGCCTCGAAAGCCGCTCAACGCAGCCCAAAGCAGCGAGAAAATGACCGCCAGGATCGAACGACCGCTCTCGCCTCACATCCAGACTTATCGATGGACGCTGACGATGATCATGTCCATCGTCCATCGCGCCACCGGCATTGCGCTTTACGTGGGTACCCTGTTGCTGGTGTGGTGGCTGGTCGCTGCCGCCTCCGGCCCCACCGCTTACGCCAATGTGCAGGCGTTCACCTCGAGCTTCATCGGCCGTGTGATCGTGTTCGGTTACACTTGGGCGCTGATGCACCACCTCTTGAGTGGCGTCAGGCACTTCGTCTGGGACCTCGGCTACGGCTTCAAGGCGAATGAGCGCGAGACCTTGACCTGGGGCGCCCTCATCGGCGGCATTTCCCTGACCGTGCTGTTGTGGATCATTGCTTACGCGATCGGAGGCGGCCGATGAGCTATACGGAATCCCACGGCGCGCCCCGCGCCTCGACCTCGATGCGCACCCCGCTCGGCCGCGTCCGCAATCTCGGGGCCGCCCATTCCGGCACGACCGATTTCTGGCGCCAGCGCCTCACCGGCGTGGCCATGACGCTCTTGATGATCCCGGGCATCGTGGTGGTGATGATGGTGCTCGGCCGCAACCAGGCAGGTGCCGCGCAGGTGTTAGGCTCGCCCTGGGTTGCGCTGATCCTCCTGCTCTTCATTGTCGCTTCGACCTGGCACATGAAAATCGGCATGCAGGTCGTGCTGGAAGATTACGTGCACAATGAGAAGCTCAAGCTCGCCGCCATCATGGCGAACAATTTCTTCTCGTTTGCGGTGGCGCTGGCATCGATCTACGCCATCTTCAAATTGTCATCGGGAGTATAAGCCATGGCCGCTGAGGGCAACGGCAAGGCCGCAAACGGCGGCAGCGCTCCGGCTACGAACGGAAAATCCTACCCAATCGAAGATCACACCTACGACGTCGTCGTGGTCGGCGCCGGCGGCGCCGGCTTGCGCGCCGTGGTCGGCTGCAGCGAGGCGGGCCTGCGCACGGCCTGCATCACCAAGGTGTTTCCGACCCGCTCGCATACGGTGGCCGCGCAGGGCGGCATTTCCGCCTCGCTCGGCAACATGCACCCCGACGATTGGCGCTGGCATATGTACGACACCGTGAAGGGGTCGGACTGGCTCGGCGACCAGGATGCCATCGAATACATGGTGCGCAACGCGCCGGAAGCCGTCTACGAACTCGAACATTGGGGCGTGCCGTTCTCGCGCACCGCGGACGGCAAGATCTATCAGCGCCCGTTCGGCGGCATGACCATCGACTATGGCAAGGGCCAGGCGCAGCGCACCTGCGCCGCCGCCGACCGCACCGGCCACGCCATGCTGCACACCATGTACGGCCAGGCGCTGCGCCATTCCGCGGAGTTCTTCATCGAGTTCTTCGCCATCGACCTGATCATGGACGACCAGGGCGCCTGCCGCGGCGTGATCGCGCTCAAGCTCGATGACGGCACGATCCATCGCTTCCGCGCCCAAACCACCATTCTCGCGACCGGCGGCTACGGCCGCGCCTATGCGTCCTGCACCTCCGCGCACACCTGCACCGGCGATGGCGGCGGCATGGCGCTGCGCGCCGGCCTGCCGCTGCAGGACATGGAGTTCGTGCAGTTCCATCCCACCGGGATCTACGGCGCCGGCTGTCTCGTCACCGAAGGTGCCCGCGGTGAGGGCGGTTATCTGGTCAATTCGGAAGGCGAGCGCTTCATGGAGCGCTATGCGCCCTCCGCGAAGGACCTCGCCTCGCGCGACGTGGTGTCGCGCGCCATGACCATCGAGATCCGCGAGGGCCGCGGGGTGGGCAAGAAGAAGGACCACATCTACCTGCACCTCGACCATCTCGATCCCAAGGTGCTGGCCGAGCGGCTGCCCGGCATTTCCGAATCGGCGCGGATCTTCGCCAATGTCGACGTCACCCGCGAGCCGATCCCGATCGTGCCGACGGTGCATTACAACATGGGCGGCATCCCCACGAACTTTCACGCGGAGGTGCTGACCAAGAGGAACGGCGACGACAATGCGGTGGTGCCGGGCCTGATGGCGATCGGCGAGGCGGCCTGCGTCTCGGTGCATGGCGCCAATCGCCTGGGCTCCAACTCGCTGATCGACCTGGTCGTGTTCGGCCGCGCCGCGGCCCTGCGGCTTGCAGAGAAGCTGACGCCAAACGGCAAGCAGCCGGATCTGCCGGCGAACTCGGCCGAGATGGCGCTCGGCCGCCTCGATCATTTCCGCAACGCGTCCGGCGGCACGCCGACGGCAAAACTGCGCGAAAGCATGCAGCACGTGATGCAGAACAATTGCGCGGTGTTCCGCACCGGCGAGGTGCTGCATGAGGGCCAGAACCTGATCCACAAGGTGCACAGTGGGATTTCCGACATCTCCGTGTCCGACCGGTCGCTGATCTGGAATTCCGACCTGGTCGAGACGCTGGAGTTCGACAATCTGATCGTGCAGGCGGTGGTGACGATGGAATCCGCCGCCAACCGCACCGAGAGCCGCGGCGCGCATGCGCGCGAGGATTTTGCCGAGCGCGACGACAAGAACTGGATGAAGCATACGCTGGCGTGGATCGACGAGAGCGGCAAGACCACGATCGATTATCGCCCGGTGCACAACTACACCATGACCAACGACGTGCAGTACATCCCGCCGAAGGCGCGCGTTTACTAACACACACTATCATGCGCGGGCTCGACCCGCGCATCCATCCTGGAAGAATGATGGATTGCCGGATATCTTGGGTGAAGACGCGCTTCGCGCTTGTGCCCGGCAATGAGGAGAAGGGCAAAAGGCAAAGCAAATGGTTGAATTCGCGCTTCCGAGGAATTCCAAGATCACCGGCGGCAAGACCTGGCCGAAACCGGCCGGCGCCGCCAACACGCGCGAGTTCAAGATCTATCGCTGGAATCCGGACGACGGCAAAAACCCGCGGATCGACACCTATTACGTCAATACCGACGATTGCGGCCCGATGGTGCTCGACGGCCTGATCTGGATCAAGAACCATATCGACCCGTCACTGACCTTCCGCCGCTCCTGCCGTGAGGGCGTGTGCGGTTCCTGCGCGATGAATATCGATGGTCAGAACACGCTGGCCTGTACCAAATCGATGCACGACGTCAAAGACGGCGCGGTGAAGGTCAATCCGCTGCCGCATCAGCCCGTGGTGAAGGATCTTGTCCCCGACCTCACCAATTTCTATGCGCAATATGCCTCGATCGAGCCGTGGCTGAAGACCTCTTCGCCGACGCCGCAGAAGGAATGGCGGCAGAGCCACGAGGACCGCGAAAAGCTCGACGGGCTGTATGAGTGCATCCTCTGCGCCTGCTGCTCGACCTCGTGCCCGAGCTATTGGTGGAACAGCGAGCGCTTCCTGGGACCCGCGGCACTCTTGCAGGCGACGCGCTGGGTCAACGACTCCCGCGACGAGGCCACCGGCGAGCGGCTGGACAATCTTGAGGATCCATTCCGGCTCTATCGCTGCCACACCATCATGAACTGCGCCAAGGCCTGCCCGAAGGGCCTCAACCCCTCGGAAGCCATCGCCGAGCTCAAGCTGAAGCTGGTCGAACGGCAGGTCTGATCGTCAGCCCGTCACGTTCTGCTCTCTCGTCCCGCATCCGCGGGGCGAGAGAGGCTGCATTTTGCGGATGGCGCCAATTCCGCCACGACGGCATTGTTGAAATCACCTGCGAACGGGGTTCGCTCCACGACCGCAGGAGACTTCGATGATCGACCATCTCGGCTTTCCGGTTTCCGACTATGCGCGCGCCAAGGCCTTTTACACTGCGGCGCTGGCGCCGCTCGGCTACAGCCTCATCATGGAAGTGACGCAAGAAGACCGGCCCGGTGAATCCGCCGCGGGCTTTGGCGCCAATGGCAAGCCCGATTTCTGGATTGGCGGCGAGGGCGCCCTGAACAAGCCGGTGCATGTCGCAATCGCAGCGAAAGATCGCGCGACGGTCGATGCCTTCTACAAGGCCGCGCTCGCGGCCGGTGGGCGCGACAATGGCGCACCCGGCATCCGCGCGCATTATCATCCGGATTATTACGGCGCCTTCGTGCTCGATCCCGACGGTCACAACATCGAAGCGGTGTGTCACGCGCCGGAATGAGCGTTCCGCTGCGGAAGCGGAACATCGCTGTCGTCGCGCCGTTATCGCTTCCAAATCGAAGGGAGCGAACATGGCCAACAATAATGTCGGCGATATCGACCGCGCCTGGGAACTGATGAAGAAGATCGGCTACGCGATGCTGGTCACGCATGACGGCGACAAGCTGCGCGCGCGCCCGATGACCGCCTATGTCGAGCGCGACGAGGACGCCATCTACTTTCTCGCCGATGCGCGGCAGCATAAGGACGAGGAGATCGCACGCGCGCCCGCGGTCAACCTCTCCTTTGCCGACACCGGCAGCCAGAAGTACGTCTCGGTCAGCGGTACCGCGGCGGTGTTCAATGATCGCAACAAGATCAGGGAGCTGTTTTCGACGCCTGCGCGCGCCTGGTGGAAGGATGCCGATGATCCCAATATTCGCGTGCTGAAGATCAGACCCGAGCAGGCCGAGTTCTGGGATTCCCCGGGCAAGCTGGTCGCCTACACCAAAATGGCTGCCGCGCTCGTCAGCGGCACGCGGCCGGAGATCGGCGGCAACAGCAAGGTGGCGCTGTAAAATGGGGATCGAGCCTCCAGAGGTCCCGCCGCCGACGCCTGGTCATCCGACCGTGCCGCCGCCGGAGAACCCGCCCGGCAATCCCAATCCCGAAAGGCCGCCGCCGTTGCGCGAGCCCGGCGAACCGCCTCGGCCGGACGAATTGCCGCCAGGGCGACCGGACGAAGTGCCGGTGCGCGGACCGAATGGACCGCGCACGCCCAATCCCGCGACCGATGTGCAGATCGATAGACCGGCTGTACCTGGGCCGGATCTCGATCATGGGGCGTCCGACATCCCGCGGGGGAAAATCTGAGCCGCCGTTTGAATCGCGCGGCTGAATGCGCCATGAATTGGTTCCACTCGGGGCCTGCTTTTTTCAAAAATATATCCGAGTCCATCCGCAAGACCCGCCACATTGCGGCCTAACCCGTATTTGTTGATCGCCGCGCTTTTCACTCGAGCCATTCCGGGGAACTTCCAACAGATGACAAGACTTCGTCTCGTGCTGCTTGCCACGACCGCCATGACGGCGATGCAGTTTGCAAGCTTTGCAACGCATGCCGAGAACGCGCCGCAGGTCGTGGCGCAGGCACAACAGGGAGAAGTCGGCCCCGACGGCAAACCGAAGCAGCCGCCGAAGGAGGCTCCGAAACAGCCCCCAGGACCGCCGAAGGGCGCACCGCCCGCGGCTCAGCCGCACCCCGCACCGCCCCCAGCCGCTCCGGCTCCGCATCCTCCCGCGCCGCCGCCTGGTGCCGCACCTGGGCATCCCACGCCGCCGCCTCCGCCCGCGGCTGCGCCGCCTGCACGACCAACTCCTCCGGCTCCGCCACCGCCCGCGCATCCGACCCCGCCGGCGCCGCCGCCGGCAGCGCGCCCCGCTCCGCCACCCCCTCCGGCGGCTGCGCCACCGCCTGCCGCGCCCAAGCAGCCGAGCCCGCCACCCGCGCCGCCGCAGCACGCACCGGCCCCGCCCCCACCACCGCCGGCCGCGGCACCGGCGCCGCACGCTTCCCCGAGCCCGGCACCGGTCCAACCGCATGCGGCGCCGAGCCCAACGCCAGCTCCTGGGACGGCTCCGACGCATCCGCCCGCAGCGGGCACCACCCCTCCGCCTCCGCCCGCAGGCGTCGTGCGCCCAAATGCTGCCCAGCCTGCAACGCCGCCGGCACCATCGCCCACGCCGGGAGCTCCGCCGCCAGGCGGCCGCGCGGGCACGGCACCGACCATCGCGCCCACCGCACCGGCACCTCAGGCCGGGGGCCCGGCTCCGGCTGCGCGTCCTGCCCCGGCGCCCGGCACCGCAGCACCTGCCCCTGGCGCCCCGCAGCCGGCAGCGGGCGCGCCCGCTAACCAACCCACCAACCAGAGCGCCGCGCCGTCGGGCGCCGCGCCGATGGCCGTGCGCCGTCCGCCGCCGCAGGTGGCCGCGCCCCTGCCGCCGCCTCCGCAGCCACAGTCAAAGCTGACCCCGCTGCCGGCCAACCCGGCCGCGGTGCAAGGGCCGCGGCGGCTCGAGGACTTCCGCAATGAACGGCGCGAAGTTCAGGAAGGCGGGCGCACTGTCATCACCGAGCCGGGCCGCGTCATCATCCGCGACCCCAGCGGCGAAGCGTTCGTTCGCCACGACGAGATGGAGCGTTTCCGCTTCGGCGCGCGCGACATCGAGACCCAGCGCGTAGGCAACGAGACCCGCACCATCGTGGTCCGCCCCGACGGCACGCAGATCATCACCGTGCTCGCTCCTGATGGCTCGATGCTGCGACGAATCCGCCGCGACCCGATGGGCCGCGAGGTCATCATCATCGACAACAGCTATCGCGATCCGCGCGCGGTCGGCGGCTTCTATGTGGACCTGCCTCCGCCGGTCGTCCGCATTCCCTACGATCGCTACATTGTCGATGCCGCCGATGCGCCGCCGGATTTGATTTACGAGACGATGGAGGCGCCGCCGGTGGACCGCATCGATCGGCGCTACACCCTCGACGAGATCCGCTACAGCCCGAACGTGCGCATGCTGATGCCGAGCATCGACGTCAACACCATCAACTTCGACCTCGGTTCGTGGGAGATTTCCCCGGACCAGGCGGCGAAGCTGCAGGTGATCGCCGACGGCCTCAACCGCGCCATCCAGCGCAACCCGCGCGAGGTGTTCCTGATCGAGGGCCACACGGATGCGACCGGCAACGACACCGACAATCTGTCGCTGTCGGACCGCCGCGCCGAAGCCGCCGCCGAGCTGCTGACCCAGCAATTCGGCGTGCCCGCGGAAAACCTGACCTCGCAGGGTTACGGCTCGCAATATCTGAAGGAGCAGACCGATGGGCCGAGCCGGGTCAACCGGCGGGTCACCATCCGCCGCATCACGCCGTTGCTCAACGGCGGCACCGCATCGCTGCCGCCGCCCCCACCGGGGGTCGCGCCGCCGCGGTAGCGCTGTGGCAAGAGGCGAAAATGAAAATGGCCGGGAGCAATCCCGGCCATTTTTGTTTCTTGGTCGTCGAAAGCCAAGACCCATAACCGCTGGCAGGAGCTTGTGGCATGCACGACTTATCAGCGCGCCACAAAACATCCGCCTGTGGTTATGTTATGGGTCCCGGATCGCGCTCGCCACGGACGATGCTGCGGCGTCGCCGGGAGCTCGCTCGTCCGGGACGACGTGGGAAAGAGCTGCGCTCAGCCCTTGTCGCTGTCGAGCCTGAGGATGTCGGAGCCCTCCTCGATCGATAGCAAGCCTGTGTCGGCGTAGATGTCGAGCTTGGCGCGCGTGTCGGCGATGTCCAGGTTGCGCATCGTGAGCTGGCCGATACGGTCCGCCGGGGTGAATGCGGCGTCTTCCACCTTCTCCATGCTCAGCCGCTCCGGCTGATAGGTCAGGTTCGGGCTCTCGGTGTTCAGGATCGAGTAGTCGTTGCCGCGGCGCAGTTCGAGCGTCACCTCACCGGTGACGGCGCGCGCCACCCAACGCTGGGCGGTTTCGCGCAGCATCAGGGCTTGGGAATCGAACCACCGCCCCTGGTAGAGCAATCGGCCAAGGCGCAAACCGCTGATGCGGTATTGCTCGATGGTGTCCTGGTTGTGGATGCCGGTGATCAGGCGTTCGTAGGCGATGTACAAGAGTGCCATGCCGGGCGCTTCGTAAATGCCGCGGCTCTTTGCCTCGATGATCCGGTTCTCGATCTGGTCGCTCATGCCAAGGCCATGTCGGCCGCCGATGGCGTTGGCCTCGAGAAACAGCGCGACCGGATCGGCGAAGGTCCGGCCGTTCAATGCGACGGGCTGGCCTTCCACAAAGCGCACGGAGACCTTCTCCGCCTTAACGACACAGTCGTCGCGCCAGAACGGCACGCCCATGATGGGGCTCACGATCGTGATCCCGGTGTCCAGGCGCTCGAGATCCTTGGCCTCGTGCGTTGCACCGAGGATATTGCTGTCCGTCGAATAGGCCTTTTCGGCGCTCATCTTGTAGTCGAACCCGTTCGCGGTCAGGAACGCCGACATTTCCGCGCGGCCGCCCAGTTCGTCGATGAACTGCTGGTCGAGCCAGGGCTTGTAGATCCTCAAGCTCGGATTGGTCAAAAGGCCGTAGCGATAGAACCGTTCGATGTCGTTGCCTTTGAACGTCGAGCCATCACCCCAGATGTTGACGCCGTCCTCTTTCATTGCCGCGACCAGCATCGTGCCGGTTACGGCGCGCCCGAGCGGGGTGGTGTTGAAGTAGGTCGCGCCGCCGGTCGAGATGTGGAAGGCGCCGGACTGGATGGCGGCGATACCTTCATGCACCAGTTGCGTGCGGCAATCCACGAGGCGCGCTTTTTCGGCGCCGAAGGCCTCGGCCTTGCGCGGAATCTCGTTGTAGTCGGCCTCGTCAGGCTGGCCGAGATTGGCGGTATAGGCAAAGACGCGGGCGCCCTTCTGCTTCATCCACAGCAGCGCCGCGCTGGTGTCGAGACCGCCCGAGAAAGCGATGCCGACTTTTTCCCCTTTAGGCAGGCTCTTCAAAATCGTGCTCATAGAGCTTCCAATCGCTCGAAATGGCTGATGTCGTTGGTGACTTGGCTGCGCGCATATCAAATTTCGCAGCCGTGGGCACCTGCTTAATGGCGGCTGGCGCGACCCGACTCGCTCACACCGACGGCGCGGGACCTGTTTCTCGGCCGAGCAGGCGCTGGCGGAGCCGATAGCCGGGCCAGGCAAAGCGCGTCAGCGCGGCGTCGACTCCCTCGTCCGACAGCCGGGTTCGCGGCCAGCGGTAAATGTAACCGTGGACGAGCCAGATTACGAGAAAGCTCACAAGGCCCGCGGCGGCGACGTCGGTGAAGAAATGACCGCCGAAGGCCATGCGCAGCACGCTCGTGGTCAGGCCGAAGGCGGTGGCGGCGGCATAGGCGAGCGGCCGCCAGGCCGGCGGGGCAAGGGCCGCCGGGGCATAGGTCCAAAAGGCGGTCGCGCCCTCGCCGGAGAAGAACGAGCAATTATGGCCGCAGCCGCCGCGCGGGTCCCACCAGGCGACGAACGGCAGTTCGCCGCTAAATTCGCTCACGGCGACGGGACGCGGCCGCCCCCAATAGGCTTTGGAGGTGAAATTGGTGAGCACGCCCGCCGACAGCGTCAGCGTGAGCAGGAGGAAGGCAACGGCACGGCCCGACATCAGAAGCGGCCGGTCCGGCCGCAGCAGCTTGATCACCAGCGCCGCGATCGCGGGCGTGGCGAGGCCCCAGGCGATCCACATCGCCGCATCGCGCGCGAAGGCAGCGAGCCAATCCTGCTTCAACGGAAACGCTCGCGACTGCGGATCATAAAACAGTGCCGCCAGCTTGAGGTCGAGTTCGGGATAAAGCCCGAACACAATGCCGATGACGATCGCCAGCGACAGCGCGATGAAGAGTCCGGTCCGGTTCATGGCGCGCGGTTTAGCGGAGGTATCGGAGCCTGAAAACCCCTGTTGTCATTCCGGGGCGATGCGTCAGCATCGAACTCTGATGTGCAATTGCACATCTGAGAATCTCGAGATTCTCAGGTGCGCAATTGCGCACCATAGTCCGCCTCTTTCGAGGCGCCCCGGAATGACACTCACTTTGGCGGCGGCGCCTGCGGAGGCTCCGGCGATGATGGCGGCCGCGACGCCGAGGGCAGCGGCGGGGGCGGATTGAGCTTGCGCGGAGGCACACGCCAGGCGCCGGCGGTGCGGCCGGCGATCATCCAATAGACCAGTCCCGCGACGATGCCGGCGCCGGTCATGATCTCGAGGTGCCGCCGCACAATGCCCTCGAAGCGCATGGTCTCGGTGTCGAAAGGAACCAGGCCGAGATAAAAGACGAGCCCGACCAACCCGCCACCGACCGCGTAGGTCAGCACGTTGCGGATGTAGAAGGCCTCGGTAATCGTGACGATCACCATTGCCGGTATTAGCGCGAAGCCGGAAATGACGACGAAACCGAAGCCGAGCAGAATGTCGAACACGCCCTCATCGACCGGGCCGGTGCCGAGCTCGCTGAACTCCGGAAACAACAGCGCGCCAATAATGATGATCCCCGCCGCGAGACAGGCGGCGAGAAAGCCGAGGAAGACGACGACAAGGCGGCCGATCAGCGTCATGAGAAAACGCCATTTCCGTCATTGCGAGGAGCGCGAGCGACGAAGCAATCCGGAATCTTGCTCAAGGCCCTGGATTGCTTCGCGGAGCCTGGCATCGGGCTGCGCCTTGCGCGGACCCGTCGGCTCGCAATGACGAATACGGACACCGAACGCACAACGACTAGTCCGTCATGGCCATGGCGCGCAGCGCCTGGCGCTCGCGTGCGGAGAGTTTTTCAGTCTCGGATTTCAACTGGCCGCAGGCGGCGAGAATGTCGCGGCCGCGCGGCGTGCGCACCGGCGAGGAATAGCCCGCGTTGAAGATGTATTCGGAGAATTTTTCGATCTGGTCCCAGTCCGAACATTCATAGGCCGTGCCCGGCCATGGATTGAAAGGAATCAGGTTGATCTTGGCCGGAATGCCCTTGAGCAGCTTGACCAGCAGCTTGGCGTCTTCGAGCGAATCGTTGACGCCCTTGAGCATCACATATTCGAAGGTGATACGCCGCGCGTTGGAGGCGCCGGGATAATCGCGGCAGGCCTGCAGCAATTCTTCAATCGGATATTTGCGGTTCAGCGGCACCAGCACGTCGCGCAGCTCGTTGCGCACCGCGTGGAGCGAGATCGCCAGCATGACGCCGATCTCCTCGCCGGCCCTGATGATATTGGGCACCACGCCCGAGGTCGACAGCGTGATGCGCCGGCGCGAGATGCCGATGCCCTCGTTGTCGGCGACGATCAAAAGCGCATCGCGCACCGCCTCGAAATTGTAGAGCGGCTCGCCCATGCCCATCATCACGATGTTGGTGACGAGCCGGCCGCTCTCGCGATTGTCCCAGTCGTTGAGACGGTCGCGCGCGACCACCACCTGACCGACGATCTCGCCGGCCGTCAGGTTGCGCACCAGGCGCTGCGTGCCGGTGTGGCAGAACGCGCAATTCAGCGTGCAGCCGACCTGGGAGGAGACGCAGAGCGTGCCGCGGTCGGTCTCCGGGATATAGACGCACTCGACCTCATGCGGCTTCTCGGCCTTATCGCCGGAAGGGAGCCGCAACAGCCATTTGCGGGTGCCGTCGTTGGAGATCTGCTCGGCGACGACTTCCGGCCGGTCCACGGTGAAATGCTTGGCGAGTTCGGCGCGCGTGTCCTTGGAGATCGAGGTCATCTCGTCAAAGCTCTTGGCACCGCGGAAATAGATCCAGTGCCAGAGTTGCTGCACCCGCATCTTGCGTTGGGCGGGTGCAACCCCGATCTCGCCGAGCCGCTCGGAAAGCTCAGACCGCGACAGGCCGATCAACGACGGCTTCGCCGGCGGCACATAGGCCTCCAGCGGGACTTTTTCCAAAGGCAGGGGCGCCGCGGAACCGGCCGCAATCGCGTTGGTGATGGTGCTGATCATGACCGATTAGATAAGGCGTCCCGCGCTTGCTGGAAAGTCGCCATGAATTGGTTTAGTGCCCAAAAAAGAGTTAGCGCTTGCAGTCCTGCGCGATCCTGTCGAGCGCCTGCGACAGGCCCTTGAGCGAGAACGTGTCGACCGTCTCGGTGCCTTTGGCCGAGACGCCCTTGACGACGACGTCGGAAGCGCGGCGCATCGCCTCCACCATCCGCTCTTCCTCGGCGGCGTTCTTGATCCAGAGCCCGTCTCCTTGCGTGTACATCGCATAGGTTGCGCCGCCGACTTGCAATGTCGATTCGGAGCCCGGCTTGAGCGCATAGCCGATCATGATCGAGACCTCGTTGAAAACCTTTTCCGCCGGACGCGTGGACACGAAGGCATAAGCCGGATCACGCGGCCGATTCGGCGGAACGGTTTTTGACGAGGTCGGTTTGGCCAGCGCGAAGCACACCTTCTTGCCGTTCGGCATGGCCGTGTAAGCGCCCCAGGTACCGAACTGGCCGATTAGGGTCGGCTCGGCACCGCCTGCGGCCGCGGCCGATGGCTTGGCAGCCGCCGGCGCCGGCTTGGCGGCGGCCTTTGCCTGCTTTGGCGAGGCCGCGGATTGCGCCTGCGCGAGGTGAGCCACCCCGCACGCCAATGCATTGATGATCAGAATTGTCAGCGCCCGCCGAAACGACATGAGCGGTTGGTTCCCCCAATATTGTGACTGGAAGATGGCCCGGTGATCGATGCTTCGCCGCGCGAAGCCATAGCCGGGAACACGAGTTTTGGGAAGGCAGCCACAGATTGTTGCGGGTCAGCTCTTCGCCCGAGAGGCGCGCAAGGCCTCCCATTGCGCCTCGCTCCATTGCAACAGATCCTCCGCGCCCGACGAACGCAGATGGGCGCCGCCGTCCTGCACCACCATTTCGCCGTTGATGTAGCCTGCGGCATCGCAGATCAGGAAACTGGCGAGGTCAGCCAGCTCGCTGACCTCGCCGACACGCCCCAGCGGATTGCGCGCAGCGCCCTCCTCGCGGCCTTCGGGGCGAAGCTGCCCGGAAGCACCCGGCGTCGGGAAACTGCCCGGCGCGATGGCGACCATGCGAATGCCCTTCGGCCCCCACTCGACGGCGAGGCTCTTGGTCATCGCCAGCAGCGCGGATTTCGCCATCGCCGAGGGCACGGTGAAGGCGCGGCCCGTGATGGTCGATGTTGAAAGGATCGACAGCACCACGCCCTTGTGCCGAGCTTCGATCCAGCGTTTGCCGGCGGCAATGGTGCAATAGAGCGCCATGCAGTGTTGGCGCCAGGACCGCGTCCGCCGCGCGGAACGACAGCCGCTCGGCCTGGGCAATGAAGGTTGCGGCAGCGTTGTTGACCAGGACATCCAGCGGAGCCTCGCGCCAGAGCTGGTCCATCATGGCCTCGACCGCAGCACCGTCGCGGATATCGCAGGCAATTGTGGCGACCTTGCCGCCGCTCGCGATGCGCATCTCGGCTGCCGTCGTCTCCAACACGTCCTGCCTGCGACCACAGATGACGAGCTCGGCCCCGAGCTCCAGAAACCGTCGTCCCATCGCGGCGCCGAGTCCGGTGCCGCCGCCGGTGATCAGGATGCGCTTGTGCTTCAGCAGGCCTTTTTCAAACATTGTTCGATCCCTCGTGAGACGTCGTTGCGATGTTCGCCAGCGGCATGATGATCCGGAATGTTTGACACGGCGATGGATTGCTTCGCGTCAGCGGCAATGACAAGTTGGCGCGACAAACTCTGCGTCCGAAACTCAGGTGGGTCCATGAAAGCCATTCTCTGCTCGCAATATTGCCAACCCGACGATCTCGTGCTGGCCGATGTGCCCGATCCCGTCGCGGAGGCTGGGCAGGCCGTGATCGCGATCAAGGCCGCGGCGCTGAATTTTTTCGATCTCCTGATGATCCAGGGCAAATACCAGATCAAACCGCCGTTTCCGTTCTCGCCGGCGGCCGAAGTCGCAGGCGTGATCGAGAGCGTCGGGGCAGGTGTCACCGACCTCAAGGTCGGCGACCGTGTCATCGCCTCCTGCGGTCACAATGGCGCGCGCGAGAAGATCGCGCTGCCGGCCGCCTCCATTGTGAAGATTCCCGACAATCTGGATTTCGACCGCGCCGCCGGCATCATCATCATCTACGGCACCGCGCTGCATGCGCTGGAGGATCGCGCAAGCCCGAAGCAAGGCGAGACGCTCGCGGTCTTGGGCGCTGCCGGCGGCACCGGCCTTGCCGCTTGCGAGCTCGGCAAGCTGATGGGGCTGAGGGTGATCGCCTGCGCGTCGTCGGAGGAAAAGCTCGAATTCGCCAAGGCGCACGGCGCCGAGCTGACGCTGAATTATGCCAACGAGGACCTCAAGGAGGGCTTGCGCCGTCTCACCGACGGCAAGGGCGCCGACATCATCTTCGATCCGGTCGGCGGCAACTATGCCGAGGCCGCGTTGCGTTCGATCGCCTGGGAAGGCCGCTTCCTGGTGATCGGCTTTGCGGCCGGTGACATTCCGAAGATGCCGCTCAACCTCGCGCTGCTCAAAGGCTGCGACATCCGCGGCGTGTTCTGGGGCAATTGGGCGCGGCTCAATCCCGCAAAGAACCGCGCCAACCTGCAAAAGCTCGTGCAGTGGACGGCGGAAGGCAAGATCTCCTCGCATGTCGATCGGACCTTCCCGCTGTCGCAAACCGCCGACGCGCTCAAGGTCCTCGCGGGCCGCAAGGCGATGGGCAAGGTGATCGTGCATCCCTGACGGCGATGCCCGCGCGCACCCGCGCAAAAACGGCGGCTCAGGGTGCGCGTGGGCGGGCAATGTAAACCAGGCATTAACCATAGCGGCCCACCACGCAGACGTTTCGTCCCAATGTCACATTTGCCGTTTTCGCCACAATTTCGCCACGAGCAAAACAGTCTCGGCGCGGCGTCCGGTCTGAGCGCTCGGCCCTTGGCCGGGGTGAGAAAGCGGACCGGAACGATCTCCATATAAGTTGTATATGCCGCTGATAACGCGTCGGTTTTTCTAACCCAGCCTACCCTGACCGGATGCACCGGACGCTGCGGCGGGTGATCTGCGATGCAGCGAATTCGCAGAAGATGATGTCCACAATTTCATTGTGAACTGCTCTCGTCCGCCTCAATGAATCCAAAAAATCTCCCCATTCGTGCCTAGCTGAGCCGTCTTTTGGGCTGATTCAGACGGCGGATTACCGCAGTTCCAGTAGCGGGGCGGCATCTGGACAATAACAATGAATAGCAGGGACATTGGCCAAGGCTGCCCCGACTGTTGCGTTGCAGTAGTGGGGAAGCATCACCATGGTAGAGCCAAGGACGCGGTTTCGTTCATACGATCACGATGTCGATGGGTTTGACGAAGACTTAACGAACTCTCAACCAGCGGCTTACAGGTTCGGACGATCCGCAAGAAACGACTACACACCGGATCAGTCGGTCCCATTGTTCCTGTCCGATCCCGACGGCGAACCGGAGCCGCACGAATTCGTCGCCCCGCCGCGCAGGCGAGGGCTCGCGTCCATCACATCGAAAATACTTTTGCTGGTCGTTGCGGCCTCGGGTGCGGCCGCGTTGTTCACCTGGTTCTCCTCCGACGCAACGCGCGACATCATCGTCAACGCAAAGGCTTCCATCTCCGCCGCGGTATCGCCGAGCGCCGCTGCAAAGCCGGAGGGTGGTCAGCTCACGGCTGCCGATCTGCAGTTGAAGGATCCCACGCGCATGACTGCGCCGGCGTCTGAGGCGAGCGCCAGCGCGCCGACGCCTGGGCCTAGGGTGGTGGCGACGGCAACAGCACCATCGCGTGAGGAGATTTCGACTGCCTACCAGGCAGCCTTGCGAAGCGCAGCACCTGCTGCTGCGACACCGCCTGTCCCTGTCGTGACGCCGCCTGCCGCTGCGGCACCGGCTGCCGCCGTGGCGCCGCAGGTTGCTGTCGCGCCGCCAGTTGCCGAGCCCGCCCCGGCGCCGCAGCCGAAGCGGATCGACAGCGCAGAGCTCGCCACGCTGATGAAGCGCGCCAAGGATTTCCTGGCAATGGGCGACGTTCCCGCGGCGCGGCTGCTGCTCGAACGCGCCGCCGAAGCGCAGAACGCCGAGGCCGCGCTGATGCTGGCCCGGACCTACGACCCGGCTGTGCTTGGTCCCTCCGACGTCCGCAACATCACGCCGGAGCCGGAGAAGGCGCGCGCCTGGTACCAGAAGGCCGCCCAGTTCGGCTCCGCCGAGGCCCGACAGCGCCTAGCGCAACTACCTGCCAATTAGCTTTCACATTCAGGGGACAACATGCGTAAGATTTTTGGACTGGCCATCGTTGCCATCGCGATGGTGTGCGGCCTCGCCGCGCGCGCCGAAGAGACCGAGTATGATCCGGCCAAGGTCAGCGACAGCCTCAGGGCCATCTTTCAATTCGGTTCGGCGCAGACCAAGCAGGCGCTCAACGCCAACACGGTGACGCTGATCACCGGCACCATCGGCGGCACCTATGTCCAGTTCGGCGCGGACCTCGCCTCCGTGCTGGATGACGGCAACAAGCTGCGCGTGCTCCCCATCGTCGGCCGCGGCTCGGTCCAGAGCGTCGCCGACATTCTGTTCCTGCAAGGCGTCGACCTCGGCATCGTGCGCGCCGACACGCTCGACTATCTCGAGCGCAAGGGCTTTGCGAAAGACATCAAGCGGCAATTCACTTACGTGACCAAGCTCTACAACGAAGAGATGCAGGTCATTGCGCCGAAAACGGTGCGCAATCTGAAGGATCTCGAGGGCAAGACGGTCAGCGTCGATCTGCCCAACGGCGGCACCTTCGTTACAGCGTTGACCGTGTTCGAGCGGCTCGGGCTGAAGGCGAATTTCGTCTATATCGAGCAGCGCATCGCGATGGAGAAACTGAAGAAGGGCGAAGTTGACGCGGTGATTGTCGTCGGCGGCAAGCCCTACAAGTCCGTCAGCACCTTCAACAACGACGGCCGCTTTCACCTCGCAACGGTCGACTACGACAGGCCGCTGCAGGGCGACTACCTGCCGGCGCGCATGACCTCGAAGGACTATCCCAATCTGATCGCCGACGGCGAAACGGTTGATACCATCGCGGTGCCGGCGGTGCTTGCCGCCTATAATTGGGCCCCCAACACCGACCGTTATCGCAAGCTCGCGCTGTTCGTGGACGCGTTCTTCACGAAATTCCCGACCTTCCAACATCCTCCGTTCCATCCGAAATGGAAGGAGACTTCGCTGGCAGCCCCGCTGGCGGGCTGGCAGCGCCTGCCGGCCGCGCAGCAATGGCTGGAATCCCACGGCATCGATCAGGCCATGCGCAATCGGTTCGAGACCTTCCTGCAGCAGAATCCCGCGGCAGCGAAGAGCATCCAGTCGGAGTCCGATAAGGAAGCCCTGTTCAAGCAGTTCCAGGCCTGGCAGGCCGACCAGGCCGAGAAGGAGAATGCAAGGGCTCAGGCGCAGGTTGCCGACAAGCCGATCAAGCGCCCGCGCAACTAGCTTTCTCGATCGGGGGCAAAAGAGCCGGAGCGGTGGCGGAAGCTGCGCTCCGGCCTTGTTAAATTTCGCTCTCGATACCCCGCTTCAGTGCGGCGCGCGCAGCCTCGCGATGCTCCGGCGTGATGTGAGCGGCAACCATGCGGATTGCGGTGGCGAGGATGGCGGCATCGTCGGTGAAGCCGAGGACCGGCATCACGTCCGGAATGAAATCGAACGGCAGGATGAAATAGGCGATCGCCCCTAGCAGCGCGACCTGGACATGCCGCGGCGTCTCCTTGTCGAAGGCACAGTAATAGGCAGCCAGCAGATCCTCCGCGAAAGGAAGCGTCGCCATCACGCGCTTGAACTTACCCCAGAACCGCCGGCGCACGCTCTCGCGGTCCTCAGCCAGCCGATCGGCCGGCTCAAAGCCCACTGAATAGTCTGACGCCATTGCCAAAACTCCCCTCAAGCCTCTGGATCGTTCTGAAACACCATTTCGAACCGTCATCCTGACGTGCCGTCGCGAAGCGGCGGCCTCGAAGGATGAACGGCCCCCCGCTACGAGAGCCCGGCCCTCGTCCCTCGAGGCGCGTCAACGGAGCGGCGTTCCCTTGACGAGCGCCTCAAGGTGACGAGACGAACGTAGGGCCGCACTTGAATGTCGTCCGATCCTAGCTCCAGCAGCGGGGCACTGGCTAGCGCCACCGCAAGCCTTGTGGCCTTGCCGCGTTCAAACGCCAAGCTGCCCGGCAATGGCGTTCATCGCCTTGGCGAGCTTGATGTCGCGCTCGGTGACGCCGCCGGCATCATGGGTGGACAGCACCACTTCCACGGTCCTGTAGACGTTGCGCCATTCGGGGTGATGGTCGTGTTTTTCGGCGACCAGTGCCGCACGGGCCATGAAGCCGAAGGCCTCGTTGAAGTCCTTGAACACGAAGGTCCGCGTGATCGCCTCCCGGCCCTGCGCCTCTGCCCAGCCGGGCAGGCCCTTAAGCTCCGATTTGCGCGCTTCTGTCGTCAGTCGGTTCACCATGATCGTCTCCCGTTCTGGCCGGAACTTTGCTTGACCGCGCGAGGTTGCATAGCTCGCCACCTAGGCCATTGATTAGGCATGATCTTTTCAGACAGCGGCACCCGCTTTCCCCGATCATGCCGTAATGCCGCGAGCATCCCGCCGGATCCGCTAACCATGACGCAGTTGTAACCCTTCGGGTCCAAGGAATTTGCTACAATGCCGCAAACTGTGCCGGCGCCATGAAGTTGAGCCTCAAACGCTTATTTGCGAGATCCATGACCGGAGGCCTCGATCTAGCCGCTCCACCGGCCCCAGCCCCGCCGCGCTCGCCGGGACAGCAAACGCTGTTGGTCGCGATCGCGCTGGTCCTCGCGCTGATCGGCGCGGTTGCCGGCGGCTATTACTTTGCGATGCGGCCGGTGCTCTTGAAGATCGCCGTGGGCCCCCCCAACAGCGATGACGTCAAGGTGGTGCAAACGTTGACGCAGACGTTTGCGCAGACGCACGGCTATGTGCGCCTGAAGCTCGTTCAGACCGACGGGGCCGTTGCCAGCGCGGAGGCGCTGTCGAAAGGCAATGTCGATCTTGCGATCATTCGCGGCGATCTCGACGTGCCCAAGAACGCGCAGGCGGTGGCGACCCTGCGCAAGAACGTTGTCGTGATCTGGGTACCGGGGGCCAAGGGCAAGAAAAAGCTGGGCGCGAAGATCACCAAGATCGCCCAGCTCGCCGGGCATCGCGTCGGTGTCGTTGGCCGCACCGAGGCCAACGTGAACCTGCTCAAGGTGATCCTGCAGCAGTACGGCGTCGATCCCGGCAAGGTGGAGATCGTGCAGTTTCCGACCGCGGAAGTGGCGGAGGCCATCCGCAACCAAAAGGCGGACGCCTACCTCGCCGCGGGCCCGGTCAACAGCAAGATCACGGCGGAGGCAATTGCCGCATCCGCCAAGGAAAGCGGCGAGCCGACCTTCCTCGCCATCGATCTGGCGGACGCGATCGCCCAGAACCATCCCGCCTACGACGCCGCGGATATTCCCGCGGGCGCCTTCAGCGGCTCACCCGATCGTCCCGACGATGAGGTGAAGACCATCAGCTTCAACCACCACATCGTCGCCCGCAAGGGCCTGTCGGACACCACGGTGGCGGCACTCACGCGGCAATTGTTCGCGGCGCGGCAGCAACTGATGGCGGAGTTTCCGCTCGCCGCGAAGATCGAAACCCCCGATACCGACAAGGACGCCGTCATTCCCGCGCATCCCGGCGCGGCCGCCTATGTCGACGGCGAGGAGAAGACCTTCCTCGACAAATACAGCGACTACATCTGGTGGGCTCTGATGGCGCTGTCGGCGACGGGCTCGCTGGGAGCCTGGTTCGCAGGCTATCTGAAACGGGACGAGCGCAACACCAACAGCCATTTGCGCGAGCGCCTGCTCGAGATGATCGCGCAGGCCAGGCGCAGCGATTCAGTCGAGGAGCTCGATCAGCTCCAGAGCGAAGCGGACACGATTCTGCGCGACACGCTGCGTTGCTTCGAGGACGGCGCGATCGAGCAAGGCGCGCTGGTCGCCTTCAACATCGTGCTCGATCAATTTCACCGCGCGGTCGCCGACCGCAGGCTCCTGATCGCGACCATGTCGCAGAATCTGCAGCGCGCCGGCGCGCAGTTCCGCGCCATGAGCACGCTTTAATCCGGGCGTCATAGACTTTTCCTATAGCGGTTAGCGTCCTTCCGTGACGGCGGCCCGTCATTCCGGGGCGCCTCGAAGAGGGCGAACTATGGTGCGCAATTGCGCACCTGAGACTCTCGAGATTCTCAGATGTGCAATTGCACATCAGAGTTCGATGCTGACGCATCGCCCCGGAACGACGGGGCCCATGTCACGCGTCGAAGCAGACTCAAACCCGAGGCTCCTATGGCCATCAAAATCACCCGCAACGAATTCCGCCCGATCTCCCGCCGCCGTTTCCTCTCCACCGCGGCAGGTGCGGGTATCGGCGCGATCGCGATGCCCTATCTCAGCCGCGCCGCCGACCGGCCGCTGGTGACCCATGGCGTGCAGTCCGGCGACGTGTCGTCCGATAGCGGCGTGGTCTGGGCGCGCGCCGATCGCGCCTCGCAAATGCTGGTCGAGGTCTCGACATCCGAGTCCTTTGCCAATGCGCGCGCGCTGCCGCCGATCGCGGCGCTGCCGGAAAGCGACTTCACCGCGAAAATGCTGCTGGAAAATCTGCCCGGCGGCCAAGGCATCTTTTATCGCGTGAAGTTCCGCGATCTCGCCCATACCAGCATCGAGAGCGAACCCGTGGTCGGCCGCTTCCGGACCGCTCCGTCCGACAGGCGCGACGTCAGTTTCGTCTGGGGCGGCGACGTCGCTGGCCAGGGCTGGGGCATCAACCCCGACGACGGCGGCATGCTCACCTTCTCGACCATGCGCAAGCACCGGCCCGACTTCCTGCTGCATTCCGGCGATACCATCTATGCCGACGGCATCATTTCCTCCGAGGTGAAGCTCGCCGACGGCAAGATCTGGAAGAACGTCACCATTCCGGAGAAGGCCAAGGTCGCCGAGACGCTCGAGGAGTACCGCGCCGCGCACAAATACAATTTCCTCGACGACAATGTGCGCGCCTTCAATGCCGAGGTGCCGATCTTCGTGCAGTGGGACGATCATGAAGTGACCAACAACTGGTCGGCCTCGAAGGAGCTTCCCGCCGCCTACAAGGAACGCAACATCGCGCTGCTCGCCGCGCGCGCGGCACGCGCCTTCCACGAGATGTATCCGATGCGCGAAAGCATCGTCGAGCCGGGGCGGGTGTACCGGAGCATCAGCTACGGCCCGCTGCTCGACGTCTTCGTTCTCGACGAGCGCAGCTATCGTGGCCCGAACGGGCCTAATCTTCAGGAGACCTATGGTCCCGACGCTTATTTCATCGGGCCGGACCAGATGGCCTGGCTGAAGCGCTCGCTTCTGGACTCGCGTGCGATGTGGAAGGTGATCGCCTCCGATATGCCGCTCAGCCTGATTGTCTATGACGACGCAGCCAACAGGCGCGGCTCGGAAGCGTTCGCGCAAGGCGATGGACCGCCGCGCGGCCGCGAGCTGGAGATCGCCGACATCCTGCGCTTCATCAAGACCGCGCCGATCCACAACACCGTATGGCTGACGGCGGACGTGCACTACGCCGCCGCGCATTACTACAATCCGAACAAGGCGCAATTTCAGGAGTTCGAGCCGTTCTGGGAATTCGTCTCCGGCCCCCTGCATGCCGGCACCTTCGGACCGAACGAACTCGACAACACGTTCGGCCCCGAAGTGCGCTTCATCAAGGCGCCGGGTGAAGGCAAGCAGAACCTGCCTCCGTCGGAGGGCATGCAGTTCTTCGGTCATGTCAAGATCGACGGGGCGAGCGGACAGATGACGGTGACCTTGCGCGACCGCGCCGATGTCGCGTTGTGGTCGACCACACTCGATCCGAAGCTGGGGTAATCGGAGCACACGCGGACCCGTCATTCCTGACGGGCCGCCGCCAACGGGTCCGCGCGAAGCGCGGCCCGATGACAGGCTCCGCGGCGGCCTCGAAGGGTGACGGAAAGCCCAGTGTCCGTTTCGATCTCCTACGCGTCGCCTACGATCGTGGCGTCTGCCGCAGCGCCGCTTCCAGCGCTTCGGTCGTGCACGGCTTGCTCAATCTCGGCCTGTCCGCGAACGCCTCCAGGACGTTCGCCTCAGCGCCATACCCGGTGACGAAAACGAACGGGATCCTCAGCGCGTCGAGCCTTTCGGCGACCGCAAAGCTTTTCTCGCGAATCAACGAGACGTCGAGCAATGCGAAGTCCGGTGCGCGTTCGCCGATCATCGCGAGCGCGCGTGCCACGTTACTGGCCGATCGCACCCGCTTCACCCCGCAGCCGCGAATCCTGTCCTCGAAATCGAGCGCGATGATCGGATCATCCTCCACGATCAGAATATCCAGCGGCAGGCCCGAAGGGCCGTCGGGAGAGTCCACTTCCATAATTGCGGGATCTCTAAAGGTTTGATGGGGTGGAGATGTAGCCGCGGCGGACCCGCCGGCCCCGAAGGCGTGTCGGTGAGTTCCCGACGGCGAAGCCACCACAAAGAACTTTCACTGTCTGCGCACTTGTGAACGGAACCTCGGAACCGCCTGGCCATTATCCTCGCCGGTGGAGGAGGGACCTTGGCGATGCTGAGGCGACGTGATGAAACGGCCGTGGTCATTGACCGGCCGTATAATAATCTATTGCGGCGGCTCGACGCGGATGACTACGCGCTGCTTGCCCCGCATCTTTGCTATGAGGAAGGGGAGCCCGACGAGCTGCTCTACAGCCCTGGCGACAACGTCAATGTGGTGCACTTTCCGTGCGGGCCGAGCCTCGCCACCTTCCTGGTCGCGAACGAAGACGGCCGCGATGTCGAGACCATCCTGGTCGGCCGAGAGGGCGCGGTGGGCGGCATTGTCAGCGAGGGATATCTGCCGGCCTACACCCGCATCTCCGTGAAATTCGGCGGTCCGTTCGTGCGCATGCCCGTCGACCAGCTCGACGCGGCGAAGCTACGGTCCAAGACCCTGCGCAACGTCTTTACCCGGTACGCGGACTGCCTGCTGGCGCAGATCTTCCAATCGACCGCCTGCAACGCGATCCACTCCATCGAGCAGCGAACCGCGAAATGGATCATGTCGGCGATGGAGCGTACCGATGCCGAGGAGATCGTACCGCTGACCCATGAGCAGCTTTCGACCCTGCTCGGCGTCGGCCGCAGCTACACCAGCCGGGTGATCCAGATTTTCAAGGCCGAAGGAATCCTCGAGACCAGGCGCGGCGCCATCCGGGTGCGCGACCGCGCGGCGTTGAAGGGACGCGCCTGTCTCTGCAACCAGTCGGTCAAGAACCATTTTGAGGAGGTGTTGAGCGGCGTTTACCCGACCGCGGAGGAGGGGGCCTGAGGCGCCTGATTGGCGCCTAAAATCAGCCCTGCCCCGGCCAAACAAGCCATTGTTTTTTGGCGTTTCCTGAATATATTGCGCCGCAAACGCGTGAGAGGTGCCCGGTCTGTTGGCCGGGCTTCCTTTTTGGGGTGTCGCACCATCCCGCAGCATGATCCGGAGGGCCGCGCGAGCGGCAAGGCCGGGGCCGGTTGTCCGAAACGATCATGCGCGAATCAAAGCAAGGAGTGGGACGACCCTTCGAAGAAGGGTCATCGCGCTCTGGTATCTCAGGTCTTGAGCGTTAACGGAAAACTGGTCCCGTTATCAGGCGAGATCGCGGCCTTACGTCATTGCCTGGACTGAAAAGAAGCACTGCATGAAACTCCGCAACGTTGCCATCATCGCCCACGTCGACCACGGCAAGACCACACTGGTCGACCGCCTGCTACAGCAATCCGGCACCTTTCGCGAAAACCAGAAGGTCGCCGAGCGCGCCATGGACTCCAACGATCTGGAGCGCGAGCGCGGCATCACCATCCTGGCCAAGGCCGCCTCGGTGCAGTGGAAGGACACCCGCATCAACATCGTCGACACACCCGGTCACGCCGATTTCGGCGGCGAGGTCGAGCGCATCCTCAACATGGTGGATGGCGCCCTGGTGCTGGTCGATGCCGCCGAAGGCCCGCTGCCGCAGACCAAATTCGTCGTCTCCAAGGCGCTGAAGGTCGGGCTTCGCCCGATCGTCGTGATCAACAAGGTGGACCGCCCGGACGCACGGCCGACCGAGGTCATCAACGAGGTGTTCGATCTGTTCGCGGCGCTCGATGCCAGCGAGGAGCAGCTCGATTTCCCGATCCTCTACGGCTCGGCCAAGCAGGGCTGGATGGCGGAAAGCCCGGAAGGACCCAAGGACGCCGGCATGGAGCCGTTGTTCGATCTGATCCTGCGCCATGTCGGGGAGCCCAAGATCGAGCAGGGGCCGTTCCGGATGATCGGCACGATCCTCGAAGCCAACCCCTATCTAGGCCGCCTGATTACCGGCCGTATCAGCTCGGGCGGCATCAAGCCGAACCAGCAGGTCAAGGTGCTGTCCGCCGATGGCAAAACCATCGAGCAGGGACGCATCACCAAGATTCTCGCCTTCCGCGGCCTGGAGCGCACGCCGCTCGACGAGGCCGAGGCCGGCGACATCGTCGCCATTGCGGGCCTTACCAAGGGCACGGTGGCCGACACCTTCTGCGATCCGTCGGTCGAGACGCCGCTGCCGGCGCAGCCGATCGATCCGCCCACCGTCTCGATGTCCTTCATCGTCAACAACTCGCCGCTCGCGGGCACCGAGGGCGACAAGGTGACCAGCCGCATGATCCGCGACCGCCTGCTGCGCGAGGCCGAGGGCAATGTCGCGCTCCGCGTCCGCGAGGCCGACGACAAGGACTCCATGGAAGTGTCGGGCCGGGGCGAATTGCAGCTCGCGATCCTGATCGAGACCATGCGGCGCGAAGGCTTTGAGCTGTCGGTGTCGCGGCCGCGCGTGGTGTT
The DNA here is from genome assembly GCF_045571435.1 of Bradyrhizobium sp. STM 3562. Lineage (NCBI taxonomy): Bacteria > Pseudomonadati > Pseudomonadota > Alphaproteobacteria > Hyphomicrobiales > Nitrobacteraceae > Bradyrhizobium > Bradyrhizobium sp. STM 3562. The sequence goes on along the minus strand of NZ_CP120694.1, from coordinate 290,188 downwards.
CAAGAAGGACGAGGCGAGCGGGCAGACGCTCGAGCCGATCGAGGAGGTCGTCATCGACGTCGACGAGGAGCATTCCGGCGTCGTCGTGCAGAAGATGAGCGAACGCAAGGCCGAGATGATCGAGATGAGGCCGTCCGGCGGCAACCGCCTGCGGCTGGTGTTCTACGCACCGACCCGTGGCCTGATCGGCTATCAGGGCGAACTCCTCACCGACACCCGCGGCACTGCGATCATGAACCGCCTCTTCCACGGCTATGCGCCCTACAAGGGCGAGATCCAGGGCCGCCGCAACGGCGTCCTGATCTCGAACGACCAGGGCGAGGCCGTGGCTTACGCCATGTTCAAGCTGGAAGACCGCGGCCCGATGATGATCGAGCCCGGCTGGAAGGTGTACAAGGGCATGATCGTCGGCGAGCACACCCGCGATAACGATCTCGAGATCAACGTGCTCAAGGGCAAGCAGCTCACCAACATCCGCACCACCTCGAAAGACGAGGCGGTGCGGCTGACGCCGCCGATCAAGATGACCTTGGAAAAAGCGCTCGCCTATATCGAGGACGATGAACTGGTCGAAGTGACGCCGAAATCCATCCGCCTGCGCAAGAAGTTCCTGGATCCGAACGAGCGCAAGCGCGCCGAAAAGGCCAAGGAAGCGGTGGCGTAATTCTCAGTCATTCCCTGCGAATGCGGGGAATCCAGTACGGCGCGGCCTATCGCATAGGACTCCGGCCTCTGGAATACTGGATCACCCGCATGCGCGGGTGATGACGGCTATGCTTGCGGCGGCTTTAGCCGTTCCCGCGAACGTGCTACAGCCGAGCCATGGGCTCCCTCCCCTCCTCAGTCGACGTCGCCATCATCGGCGCAGGTGCCGCAGGGCTTGGCGCCGCGCACGGGCTGAAGAACTCCGGCCTGACCACAATCGTGCTGGAAGCGCGCGATCGCATCGGCGGCCGCGGCTACACCGTGCAGGCCGCTCCTGACGTGATCTTCGACGTCGGCTGCGGCTGGCTGCATTCGGCCGACCAGAACTCCTTCGTCGCCATCGCCGAACAGTTGAATTTCGAGATCGACAAAACCCTGCCACCGTGGCGCGAGCGCGCCTATGGCAAGGTCTTTCCGCAAGACGAACGCGACGATTATTTCCGCGCGCTCGACGCCTTTTATGAGCGCGCCTATGAGGCGGCGCTCAAAGGCGAGGATGCGCCCGCGAGCCTCTATCTCGAGCCCGGCAATCGCTGGAATCCGATGATCGATGCGATCTCGACCTACGTGAACGGCTGCGAGCTCGACCAGGTCTCCATCCTCGACATGGACGCCTATGAGGACACCAACATCAACTGGCGGGTGCGGCGCGGCTATGGCGGGTTGATGACGGCCTATGGGCATTCGCTTCCCGTCGTTCTCAACTGCAACGTCACACTGGTCGATCATTCCGGACAACGCCTGCGCCTGACGACCTCTTTAGGGACGCTTCAAGCCGACAGGGTGATCGTCACGGTGCCGACCAATCTGATCGCCGACGAGGCGATCCGCTTTTCTCCCGCGATCCCTGCGAAGGTGGATGCCGCGGCGGGCCTGCCGCTCGGCGTGGACGACAAGGTGACGCTGCTGCTTGCGGATGCGGAGGCGCTGCCGAAGGACGGGAACTTACGCGGCCTCACCATGCGCACGGAGATGGGCACCTATCACATCCGCCCCTTCGGCCAGCCCTGCATCGAGGGCTTTTTCGGCGGCCGCTATGCCAAGGCACTGGAGGATGCAGGTGCGGGCGCGTTCGCCCAGGCCAGCATCGACGAGATCGTCTCCTTCCTCGGCAATGATTTTCGCCGCAAGCTGACGCCGCTTGCGGAGTCGCGCTGGGCCCATGACCCCTTTGCGCGTGGCGCCTATTCGCATGCGCTTCCGGGACACGCCGGCGACCGCGCCATCCTCGCCGCGCCCGTCGATGAGCGCCTGTTCTTCGCCGGCGAAGCCACCTCGCCGAACTTCTTCTCCACCGCCCACGGCGCCCGCGATTCCGGCGAGCGCGCCGCAAGGGAGGTGCTCGCAGCGAGTGCAAGGCGCTGATTGTCGGCCTCGCCATTCCGGGGCACTCGCGAAGCGAGCGAACCCGGAATGACAGTAGGAGTCACTCCATCACCCGCGCCCGCAGCGCGGCGTCCGGCACGAAGCACGAGTCATACTTGCCGAAAATGCGGTAGCGATTGCGCGCGACGAGATTGTAAACGGCGTCGCGCATCGGCTTTGGCACCGCGAACAGGATGCGGGTCCAGCCGAAGCCCGGCAGGCGCGAGAGCACGGTTAGAGCAATTCATGGCTAGGCTGAATCGGGAGGGATTCCCCTGAGGGTTGGTTTGTGATTCAAGATGCTGGCTGGGCTGGGGGCCAGCATCTGATGAGCCGACCTCTTTCCAATGATCTGCGAGAGCGAGTGGTGGCGGCGGTGGCAGCTGGCGAGAGCTGCCGTACGGTAGCGGCACGGTTTGGTGTTGCAGTGTCGTCGGTGGTGAAGTGGTCGCAGCGCCATCGGGCGACCGGCTCGGTGAGCCCGGGCAAAATGGGCGGGCATCGCAAGCCGGTGCTGGAACCACACCGCGCTTTCATCAAAGAGCGGATCCGACAGACGCCGCATCTGACGCTGCACAAGCTGAAGGACGAACTCGCCGCGCGCGGGGTCAAGGTCTCGCACAATGCGGTCTGGACATTCCTGCGGCGCGAAGGACTGCGATTCAAAAAAAACGCTGTTCGCCCTCGAGCAAGGCCGCGCTGACGTTGCGCGTCGGCGGCGACGCTGGCGGTCATGGCAGGCCAGCTTGGATCCCCAGCGCCTGGTTTTCATCGACGAGACCTGGATCAAAACCAGCATGGCCCCGCTGCGCGGATGGGGACCGAAGGGCGAGCGGGTGCGAGGTTTTGCCCCGCACGGCCACTGGCGAACGCTGACTTTTCTCGGCGCTCTGCGCTGCAATGGTCTCACGGCCCCTTGCGTCTTCGACGGGCCGATCAACGGCGAGTGCTTCCGAGCTTATGTCGAACAGCAACTCGTTCCCGTTCTCAAGCCCGGCGACATCGTCATCATGGACAATCTCGGCAGCCATAAGTCGGCCGCTCTGCGCCGCATCATCCGCGGCGCCGGCGCCAGGCTCTGGTACCTGCCGCCTTACTCACCAGATCTCAATCCGATCGAGCAGGCCTTTGCCAAGATCAAGCATTGGATGCGCATCGCCCAGAAGCGCACCATCGAAGACACTTGGCGTTGCATCGGCGACCTCGTCACAACTATCCAGCCCCGCGAATGCAGCAACTATTTCGCCAACGCAGGTTACGCTTCCGCCAAATCGTGAAACGCTCTAGCGCCGCATCCGATTTGAAATAAGCGACGCCGTCATGGATCACCGCATTGGTGTCGGGATCGCCAGGGTCGATGCCGAAGGCCCGCGCGAGCCGCGTGCCGTAAGGCGACTGGATCGCCGTGAAGCGGAACCGCGCATCCGAATCGCGCGCAGCGACGAAGCGCACCCAGCGCGAGCAGAAGATGCACACGCCGTCATACAGGATTACGTCATCGTCGGGCCAAGTCGTCATCTCAGGACGTCATCTGTTGTCCGACATCAGCAGGAGCGCATCAGTTCTGGCGCACGCTTCGGGATCGGCAGTAACCAGGCCGCGCCGACTCACATCCAGTGCGTTCTTGACAGACGCAGCCGTTCAACGCGAGCTTGCCGCCCTGCCGCCTGCCTGCGCGTTCCGAGGACTGCTGCCTTATGCCGCGCCCTGTCCTTTTTCGGCACAAGTCTCACAGAAAACTGATGCAGAAAGTCCACAGGTTAACCGATAATTAACGATAGACCTTGAAGCGAAGCCGCCGACTTGCTTTGATCATCGTCATGAGCACAACCCTGATCGAGGTCCGGCCAGCCAAAGCTGCAGACGCGGCTGCGGTGGCGGCAACGCATGATGAAGCCTGGCGCGCGGCCTATCAGGGCATCATTCCGGGCGCCGAGCTCGAAAAGCTGATCAATCGCCGCGGCCCGCAATGGTGGGACAGCGCGATCCGCAAGGGCAGCCGCGTCAGCGTGCTGGTGTTCGGCGACAAGGTCGCGGGCTATGCCAATTACGGCCGCAACCGCGCCCGCAGCCTGCATTTCGAAGGCGAGATTTACGAGCTGTATTTGCGGCCGGAGTTCCAGGGGCTCGGCTTTGGCCGCCGCCTGTTCTCCGCCGCCAAGCGCGACCTCGCCCAGAGCGGCCTGCGTAGCATGGTGGTCTGGGCGCTCTCCGACAACGATCCCGCCACCGAGTTTTACCGCGCTCTTGGCGGCCGCATGGTCGCCCGCTCGTCGGAGCGGTTCGGGCCGAAATCGCTCGACAAGGTCGCCTTCGCCTGGACCAACTAAACGGGTCTGGGCCTGAAGAGGCCGCGTTAGCACAAGTGGTCGTCGGTTTTCCGAACAAGACCATCTTCAAGAACAGACCGGGATGACGCCCAGAGCACGATCCGGACCCGGAGGGCCGCCGCGTTAGCGCAAAGGGCTTTCCGAAAAAAGATCATGCTCAATCACAGCCTGGAGCGGGATTGGCGATCGTCTCCGATCGCATCGCGTGTCCAGGACAAAGCCAACACGCTCTGGTGCCAGGGCGCTTTGGCTTGTATCAGCATTTCTCAGAGCGCCTGACGTCAAGGCGCCACGGAGCCATTCATGCGTATTGACGCTGTCAGGATCGGGATCGACCCGCCACGCGAAATCAACGTCATCATCGAAGTGCCGGTCGGCGGCGAGCCGATCAAGTACGAGATGGACAAGGAAGCCGGCACGCTGATTGTCGACCGGTTTCTTTATACCGCCATGCGCTATCCCGGTAATTACGGCTTCATCCCGCACACGCTGTCCGACGATGGCGACCCTTGCGACGTCCTGGTCGCGAACACCCGTGCCATCGTGCCCGGCGCTGTCATGAGCGCGCGCCCGGTGGGCGTGCTGTTCATGGAGGACGAGGCAGGCGGCGACGAAAAAATCATCGCGGTGCCCTCGTCAAAACTGACCCAGCGCTATGACCGGGTGAAGACCTACAGCGACCTGCCCGACATCACGCTGGCCCAGATCCAGCATTTCTTCGAGCACTACAAGGATCTGGAGCGCGGCAAATGGGTCAAGGTGCTGCGCTGGGGCGGCCCCGAGGAAGCGCACAAGCTGATCCTCGAGGGCATCGAGCGGGCGAAGAAGAAATAGTTTTTCGACGTCATTCCGGGGCGCCTCGAAGAGGCGAACCCCCGGGATGACCGAAAACTACGCCGCCGGCTTCGGCAGCCGCGCGATTGCACAGGCCGCGCGCAGCGTGTTCACCAGCAGGCACGCCACCGTCATCTGTCCGACGCCGCCGGGCACCGGCGTGATTGCCCCGGCCACCTCTGCCGCTTCCTTGAAGGCGACGTCTCCGACCAGCCGCGTTTTGCCGCCTTCCGCAGGCAAGCGGTTGATGCCGACGTCAATCACGGTCGCCCCCGGCTTGATCCAGTCGCCGCGGACCATTTCGGGCTTGCCGACCGCGGCATAAACCAGATCGGCTTGCGCACAGAGCCTTGGCAGGTCGCGCGAACGCGAATGCACGATCGTCACGGTGGCGTTTTCGTTCAGCAGCAATTGCAGCAGCGGCCGCCCCACCAGATTGGAGCGGCCGATGACGATGGCGTTCAGGCCCTCGAGCGAGGCGTGCACGGTCTTGCTCAGGATGATGCAGCCGAGTGGCGTGCAGGGCGCAAGCGCGGCGAAACCGCCGGCGAGTCGTCCGGCATTGTTCGGATGCAGCCCGTCGACGTCCTTGGCGGGGTCGATGGCGTTGATGATGGTCTCGGCGTGGAGGCCTCTGGGCAACGGCAATTGCACGAGGATGCCGTGTACGGCCGGATCGCGGTTGAGCCTGCCGATCAGCGCCAGCAACTCGTCCTGGCTGACATCGGCCGGCAGCTTGTGCTCGAACGAGGCCATGCCGGCCGCTTGCGTCTCCCTGTGCTTGCTGCGGACATAGACCTCGCTGGCCGGGTCGTTGCCGACCAGCACGACCGAGAGCCCGGGCAGGAGGCCGTGGTCGCGCTTGACCCGCGCGACTTCGCCGGCGACACGGGCGCGAAGATCGGCGGCGATGGCTTTTCCATCGATGATGCGAGCTGTCATGCTGCTTCTTCCATCACTTGTCTGTCTCCAGCGTCAACGCGCGCAAGGCCGCGCCGAGCTCGGCCGGATCGCCGTCGATCGCAACCTGCTTCAGCCGCGAGGTCGCGCCGGACAGCAGCCGCACCCTGGCCCTGGGTACGCCGAGCGCCCTAGCCAGGAGCTCCATGACGGCGCGGTTGGCCTCGCCGCCATCGGCGACGGCACGAACCCGCACTTTCACCACGCTGCGGCCGTCCGCCAACGTCTCGACGCCGTCAATGCCATCGCGGCCGCCGCGCGGCGTCACCCGCAGCGCGACGATGATACCGTCGTTCGAATCGCGCCAAGGGTTGGTAGAAGCATTCATAGAAGGATCCATAGTGGGATCCATCAAGCATCCGCCAGCAGCGGATCAGAACACCGCCGGATAGATGTAATAGGTAATCACCCGCTCGATGAACATGATGATCAGGATCAGGATGATCGGCGAAATATCGAGCCCGCCCAGATTGGGCAGGATATTGCGAATCGGCGCCAGCAGCGGCTCGGTGATTCGATAGAGGAACTCGGCGACGGCCGCGACGAATTGGTTGCGCGTGTTCACCACGTTGAAAGCGACCAGCCAGGACAGGATCGCCGATGCGATCAAGAGCCAGATGTAGAGATCGAGGACGATGAGAACGATGTCGAGAACGGCTCGCATGGGGAAAGGGCTCGGGGGCTTGGGGCTGCGGTCGCGGGGATAACCTCTGCTAGATATCGGTTCCCCACCGCCCAAACAAGGGAACTTCCGGCCCAAAGCCGCGTGAAAGGGTGCGACCTCGCGGTTCTCGACCTCGCGATCGACTTCAGAATTGACTTGGCAATGGCGCCGACTTAAATGACGCGATCGTCGGGCGTCCCTATATATTTCCAGACAGACGTCCACTGGACGGGGCCATAGCTCAGCTGGGAGAGCGCATCGTTCGCAATGATGAGGTCGGCGGTTCGATCCCGCCTGGCTCCACCACGCTTCGCCTTCGGCTACACGTGGCGCAGCCCCGTGCAGCCGAAGGCGAAGCGTGCCCGGCGTAGCCCGCAGGGCGAAGACGGGCCCCATCAACAGTTCCTCCATTCGCACACGCCAGCGCCCCTCTACTCCGCCGCCTGCGCCAGCACCGTGACCGGCTCGCGTGCCAGCCAGCCCTGCATGAAATGCGCAAGCCACGCACGCTCGGCGACGTCATAGACCGCGCGATCGGCGAAATGATGATGGCGGGGGCGGGCACCCGGCGCGTCCATCCGCTCGCAGCCGCGCGTGGTCCAGCGATGCATCATGGCGTAGGTCACGTCTGGATGAAATTGCAGGCCGAAACAATTGTCGTAGCGGATCGCCTGCACCGGGAAATCGTCGCCCTCGGCCAGCAGTTCGGCGCCATAAGGAAGCTCAAAGCCCTCGCGATGCCAGTGGTAGACCTGACCCGGCCACTCCGGGCAGAGACGGCGTCCGGCGTCGGTGGGGCGGATCGGGTAATAGCCGATTTGCGTCCGGCCTTGCGGATGCGGCGCGACCCGCGCGCCGAGATGCTTGGCGAGCATCTGCGCGCCGAGACAAACGCCCAGGAACGGCCGCTGCTCGCGCAAGGGGACGTCGATCCAGTCGATCTCGGCACCGATGTAAGCGTCGCCATCATTGGCGCTCATCGGCCCGCCGAAAATGACGGCCCCGGCATGTTCGTCCAGCGTTTCCGGCAAAGCATCGCCAAAGCGCGGCCGCCTGATGTCCAGCCGATGCCCAAGCGCGCGCAGCGCGTTGCCGACCCGGCCGGGCGTCGACGTTTCCTGATGCAGGACGATGAGCACCGGGAGCTTTGGCTGGGACGCCAGGGTCGCTTTGGCCGGCGCCCGTCCCGCGGGGAAGGGCAACACGTCTCGACCATGAAGATGCTTCGACCGGTTCGACATAGGTCTGGTGCTCAGCGGGAAAGCATAGCTAGAGCCTGTTGCGATCAAAGCGGATTGTATCCGCAATGACGGACGTAGTTGGCGCATTCTTCAGGGGTGAACAGGTTCAGGGTGCGTCCGATGAAATCCCAGAGGGCGTCGACGGTTCTGGCCTGGGCTTGCCGCAACAGTTCCTTGAGTTTGGCGAATGCCATCTCGATCGGATTGAGATCGGGGCTGTAGGGCGGCAGGAATAGTAGGCGCGCACCGGCGCCTGCGATGAGGCGAGCGGCCTCTTCGTTCTTGTGGCTCGACAGATTGTCGAGGATCACGGTGTCGCCCTGGCGCAGCACGGGGACGAGGATCTGCTCGACATAGGCCAGGAAACACTCGGCGTTGATCGGCCCGTCGAGCACAAAAGGTGCAATCAACCCCTCGCAGGTGAGGCCCGCAAGAAACGTCGTTGTCTTCCAATGGCCGTTCGGGGCATCGCCGATGGCGCGTGCGCCGACGTCGGCCCAGGCGTAACGACGTGTCATCGCGGTCGTCGTCCAAGTCTCATCGAGGAAAATCAACCGGCCACCAAGGTCCTTCTGCGCGCGCCGCCCACGCTTCCCGGCGCTCAGCGACGTCGGGACGATCCTGTTCGCTGGCGCGCACGGTTTTTTTGAAGCTGATCCCCTCCGCGGCGAAAAAGCGCGACAGCATCGACTTGTCGGCTTCCACGCCGTGCGTGCCAAGCAGACGCTCGGCGATCGCATCGAGCGTCAGATCGTTCTCCCTACGACGCAGTTCCAGCAACCAATCCCGGTGCGGCTTCAGCACGGAACGTCGGTCCCCGCCGGTGGGCAAAGCCGCCGCGCGGCGCGTCTCCTCGAACTCCTTCACCCAACGGATCGCGCTCGCGATCCCGACCCGGAAAATCCGCGCCGCCTCGTTCCGCGAAAGGCCGTCCTCAACCACGGCCTTGATCACCCGAATCCGAAGAGCCTCCCCATGCGCCATCCCTGCCAGCCTCCTCCCGGCCTTGAGGATGAATCATGGTTCGCCTGATTTGGGAATCCCCTACGATTCAATTCGATCCCAACCCGCTCTAAGCAATGGTTAATTTCGGGTGAGCGCTATCATGGGCCAAGCAAGTCGCGGGCCAGAGCCAGTGTCGAGCGCTTGGAGCGCGTTTCGATGAGGCACGAGTTAAGGGCTAGCGCTTCTGCGTTTGGAAGCGGCCGACCGCGGCGAGGATGAACCCACGCGGAAACAGGCGCAGCAGCGGCGGCACGAGCTTGATGCCCAATCCAGGCAGGACGGCGCGCTTGTTCGCCATCAGCCCGCGATAGGCCTGTTCGGCGACCTCCCGCGGCGGAACATCCAGAATGGCGGAATCGAAGCCGGGCTCGAAACCGGCGCGCGTTTGAAATTCCGTGCGCACCGGACCCGGACAAAGCACGGTGACCCGCACGCCATATGGCTCCAGCTCCTTGCGCAAGGCCTCGGTGAACGAGATCACATAAGCCTTGGAGGCATAATAGACAGCCATTCCCGGGCCCGGCAGGAATCCCGCAATCGAGCCGACGTTGAGCAGGCCACCGCGATTCTTGATCAGGCTTTTGGCAAAACGCGCGGACAGATCGGTCAACGCACGGATATTGACGTCGACGATGCCAAGCTGGCCCTCGCGATCGAGCTCGACGCATGTGCCGAACAGGCCGAAGCCGGCATTGTTGACCAGATATTCCACTTCGACATCGGCGGCAGTCAGCGCCGCTTCGATCGTCTCGCCCGCATCTCTGGCTTCGAGGTCGCACGCGATCACGATCGGCGCGGGCTTGCCTTGCGCCTTGAGTTCATCGGCCAGTGCGGAAAGCCGGTCCACCCGCCGCGCCACCAGGGCAACGCGGTGCCCATTGCCTGCGAAGACGCGCGCCAGTTCGGTGCCTATGCCTGCCGAGGCACCCGTGATCAGCGTCACACGTTCGGTCACGATCCAATGCTCTTAAATTCGACTGCGGGGGTTCGGTCGGGAACGCCGGGACGAGAGCATAGGGTTGCGGGGCGATGCAAGCCGTCCGCGAGCATGGCGCCGTGCGCAAAAATCGAGCTCCCGCTGAACGAGCACTGGATTTGCCGGGGGTTGCCGCGTCAGGGGAGGAACAATCAGGCCCTACATTAAAGTTTCTTCATGTCGGCGGCCGCACCGCTGGATGCGGGGCGGGGCGTGGCAGATCGCCGCCGCGACTTCAGGCACCCGCTGCGGCCTGCCGCTTGGCGGCGACACGATGCTTGAGATCGAGCCGGTCGCGCGAGGAGACGGCGAGCAGGTCGGCCGCGCGCCAGACCACATTGTCCTCGAACTCGCTGACCTCGCCGTCGACATAGACGAGTTCCCACATCATCTCCACGATGCGCAGCCGCCCCTCCTCATTGACCTCGCGCATGATGACGCTGGTGAAATGATAGAGGTCCACCGCCTCGCCCTCGACCAGGGTCGCGGAGCGAATCAACTGGTCGGCAGCGCCGGGATCGAGACCGAACCGGCTTTCGATCAGGCTGTGCAGCTTGCGTTTCTCGAGCTCGGAAGGATCACCGTCGAGCGAGATCACGTGGATCAGCAGCGCCGTGGCGGCGAGCTGATATCCATTGTCGTCAAAGGCACGATTCCCCTGCGGGGAAACAACGTCGGCAATGAATTGGCGCAATCCGTCCAGCATCGATTCCTACCGCAATCGTTCGACTCTCCGCCGGGATGGCGGCTCCTTTCGGATTATATGAGTGGAAATATAGGCCCGCACAATGCGGAAAAATCCGCTTGCGACATTACGTTTCGGCAATACCGTTGTTTCTCGAGGCGTCATTCCGGGGCGATGCGGCAGCATCGAACCCGGAATCTCGAGATCCCGGGTTCACCCTTCGCGTGCCCCGGAATGACGGCACCTAAGGTATTTCGTACACCACCATCTTGTCGGCGATGCCACGCAGCGCCGCGTGCTTCTGGATCGGCGTGATCGCCTCCTTCTCCAGGATAGAGACCACGGCCGGCGTGTCGATCACCGGCGCGGTCACGTGGATCTCGCGCGATGTCGACAGGCTCTGCACCCGCGATGCGATGTTGACGGTCTGACCAAAATAGTCCTGCCGCTCGTTGAGCATTACCGCCAGGCACGAACCCTCGTGAATCCCGATCTTGAGGAGGAGATCGTTGCTGCCACGCTGCTTGTTGAGCTCGTCCATCGCCGCGCGCATGCGCAAGCCCGCAATCAACGCGTGTTCGGGACGCACAAAGGTCGCCATCACGGCATCGCCGATGGTCTTGACCACCGCGCCCTTCTCGGAGGCGATGATCTCCAGCAGCGCACGGAAATGCGCCCGCACCAGGTCGAAGGCCGCGAGATCGCCGACCCGCTCATAGAGCGCCGTCGAGCCCTTGAGATCTGTAAACAAGAAGGTCAGCGAAGTGATCTTCAGCCGCTGGTCGACATTGAGATTGTCGGCCTTGAAGACGTCGCGGAACGTCTGGTTCGACAGCATCCGCTTCGCTGTGAGAAATGGCCTGCGCTTGCCGAGCAGCTCATGCAACGCCTCGCCGGCGATGAAGACGGAGGGCAGCACCCGCACGCCGGCCTGATTGTCGACCGACAATCGCAACGGGCCAGGCCGCATCGTCATCGAACCCGTCGGGGGATGCAGCTTGTTGTAGACGAGGCCGAACTGCTGGCGCTCTTTGGTCGGCTCGCCCTGGACGTCGATGAAGTGGGCGGAATGCGTCACCGGCTCGAACAGGATGATGAATTGCTCCGGAAGCTGCAGCGACATCACGGCTTTCTCGCCTGCGGGCAGTTCCAGCGCTTCGAGCGTCACTTCCTCGGTGAGCGAGGAAAAATTTGTGGTGTTGAGATCGATGCCGGAGCTCCAGAACACCTGCTTGTAGTAGTCCCACAAGGGCAGCGAGTTCGGGTCGTGCGCGGCGATCCGCCTGACCCTCGGACTGACGGTGAAGGCCACCTCGACCTGCTCGTCGACCGACGGCTCGTAGCCGCAGGCGCACAGACCGCAATGGTAGTCATCGGGGCGCAGCGATTTCAGCGTGTCGTGCGCACCGAGAACGCCGCCGCAGCCGGGGCACAGCACGTTCCAACTCAGGTCAAACAGCCCGAGCCTGGACGCATGCAGGAAGCCGGATATCACCTTTTCTTCATCGAGCGAGGTGCGTCTGGAAAAATCCAGCGCGTTGATGCGATTGAGCTCGGCATCCGCGCCGGTCGCGATCAACTGGCCGATCGCATCGGCGACGGCCGGGTCGGCGGTCTGCTTCAAAACCGAAATCTGGGCGGCAATGTCGCTCATGCGTAGCCTAAATGGGATCGTGGAGAGCTCGAAACAATCCCCCTTCACTATCTTGGCTTGATGACAAACAACGGCGAGTGGTCCGGTTGGGTGGTGACCACGCCGACCGGCATCACTGGCGTCGTATCCTGCAACCCGACCCGAAATGCGCGTATCAGTTTGGCCAGCGCCAGCGTCGCCTCCACGAGCGCGAAATGCGCGCCGATACAGACCCTTGGGCCAGCACCAAACGGCAGATAGGCAAAACGATCGGGTGGCGGTGAAGGCGGCATGAAACGCTGCGGGATGAATGCTGCCGGCTGCCGCCATAGCTTTTCATGGCGGTGCAACAGCCAGGGCGCGATCATGATGACGTCGCCTTTGCGCACCGGCAGTCCCGCGACGGTATCGGGCGCTGTTGCCGCCCGCGCGATCAAGAACGCCGGCGGATAGAGGCGCAGGCTTTCGTCGATCACGGCGCGGGTGAATTTCAGCCGGTCGAGGTCAGGCACGCCATTTACGGCAACACTGCTGACCTCTTCCACCACTTCGTCCTGCGTCACGGGATCGAGCGCCAGCAGATACAATGACCAGAACAGCGTGAGCGCGGTGGTCTCGTGCCCGGCGAGAATCATGGTTGCGACCTCGTCGCCGAGCTGCTCCTCGGAAAAGCGCAGGGCCGTCTCGGGATCGCGCGCCTCGCCCATGAGGTCGAACAGATCGCGCGGCGGCGCGCCGTCATTCTTGCCGGCCGCGCGCCGTTCCGCCATCAGCTTCGCGATGAAGGCGGTCCAACGCTTGCGGAAACGGGCGCGCGCGAAATCCTGCGGCGTCGGCCAGGACAGCGGCAGCACCATGTCGAGGAAATGCGGCCGCGCCAGCTCGTTGGCATATTCCATGACAAAGTCGCGCAAGGTCGCGTTGTGCCGGCCCATCTCGAAGGAGAACATGGTGCGACCGGCGATCTCGAGCGTCATGCGCTGCATCACTTCGCGCAATTCGAGCGGCGCGCCAGCCTTGGCTTTCAGTTCGGCGACGGTAGCGTCGATCACCGCCAGCATGTGCGGCACGAGGGTGACAACCGCGCGCGGCGTGAAGGCCGGCGCCAGCGTGCGGCGCTGATGCTTCCAGGCCCGCCCCTCGGCAATCAGTACGCCGTTGCCGAGCATCGGCCGCAGCACGCGGATGCCAGCCGGCGTTCTCGAATAGTTTTCGTAATTGTCGACGAGCACGTGCCGGATCGCATCAGGCGTATTGAGAATGAAGCTGCTGCGGCCGAAGAACCGGCCCTGGACGACCTCCTCTTGATAGGCGCGCGGTCCCCAGGTGGAGATCGCATTCTTGCGCATCCTGCTGATGCGGCCGATGGCCGACAGATGATCCGGCGCCAGCGGCGGGCTTGGCGGCACCAGCGGGGCCCGGGTGATGGGCGTGTCGTAGGCTTCAGCGATGCTCACGGGGGCCTCCGGTCGGGGGATCACAGAGACACTAGAGAACTAGTTAGTCGGTTCGAAGGCCGCAATCGACGCCAGCGGGCCGAGCGCACCATCGCGCCGGGCCGAAGCCGCGCGCCCGCCGTCGGATCCAGCCTTCATCTTCAGCCTGTTAGCCGGCATCTGCAGTCCAAATCGCTCACCTTGGCCTGGACAGGGACGAGTTTTCCCGGGCATCACAAGCGCTCAAGAATCAGGCATAGCAGGCCCGACGGAACCCGCGATGACCGAGACGCCAAAACCCCAGATGCTCAGCGGCGACGGCATCACCGCGCCGCTTCGCTATGCCACCTTCCGGCGTATCTGGCTCGCGAGCCTGCTCTCCAATCTCGGCATCCTGATCCAGGGCGTCGGCGCCGCCTGGGCGATGACCCAGATGACCGCCTCCGCCGACAAGATCGCGCTGGTGCAAACCGCCTTGATGCTGCCGGTGATGCTGATCTCGATGCCCGCCGGCGCGATCGCCGACATGCACGACCGCCGTATCGTCGCGCTGGTCTCGCTCGCGATCGCGCTCACCGGCGCGACCGTGCTGACGGTGCTGGCCTGGCTCGGCCTGATCACGCCGAACTTGCTGCTGGCGCTGTGCTTCGTTGTCGGCAGCGGCATGGCGCTGATGGGGCCGGCCTGGCAATCCTCGGTCAGCGAGCAGGTGCCGCCGGAGGCGCTGCCGGCCGCGGTCGCCCTGAACGGCATCAGCTACAACATCGCGCGCAGCATGGGTCCGGCGATCGGCGGCATCGTGGTGGCGAGCCTGGGCGCGGTGGCGGCCTTTGCGCTCAACGCCCTGCTCTATCTGCCGTTGATCGCGGCGCTGTTCCTGTGGAAGCGGGTCGCCGAACCGTCACGCCTGCCGCGTGAAAGGTTCAGCCGCGCCATCGTATCGGGCGTGCGCTACATCACCAATTCCCCGCCGATCAAGATCGTGCTGATGCGCACCATGGTGACCGGCATCATCGGCGGCGCCATCCTGGCGCTAATGCCGCTGGTCACCCGCGATCTCCTCCAGGGCGGCGCGCAGACTTACGGCATCATGCTGGGCGCCTTTGGCCTCGGCGCGGTGATCGGCGCGCTCAACATCGGCGAGGTACGCAAGCGGCTGAGCGGCGAGGCGGCGATTCGCGCCTGCACGTTGTCGATGGGCGGGTCGATCGCGGCGGTGGCGCTCAGCCATCAGCCGGTGCTGACGGCGGCCGCGCTGGTGGTCGCGGGCGCGGTGTGGATGATGGCGGTGGCGCTCTTCAACATCGGTGTGCAGCTCTCCGCGCCGCGCTGGGTGGCCGGGCGCTCGCTCGCGGCCTACCAGGCTGCGATCTCGGGCGGCATCGCCATCGGAAGCTGGGGATGGGGCCGGCTCACCGATGCCGCGGGCGTCGAGATCGCGCTACTGGTCTCCGCCGGGCTGATGCTGGCTTCGCCGCTGCTCGGCCTGTGGCTGCGCATGCCGCGCATCGGCGCGCGCGGCGAGGACGCCGAAGTGCTCGCCGATCCCGAGGTGCGGCTCGCGCTGACCGGGCGCAGCGGACCCTTGGTGGTCGAAATCGAGTATCGCGTCGCCCACGACAATGCGCGGGCGTTCCATAACGTGATGCAGGACGTGCAGCTATCCCGCCAGCGCAACGGCGCGTATGGCTGGTCGCTGGCGCGCGACATCGCCGATCCCGAATTGTGGACCGAGCGCTATCATTGCCCGACCTGGCTCGATTACCTGCGCCAGCGCAACCGCGCGACGCAGCCCGAGCGCGCGCTGCATCAGCGGGCGATCGCCTTCCACATCGGCCCCGATCCCGTGCGCATCCGCCGCATGCTGGAGCGGCCGTTCGGCTCCGTGCGCTGGAAGGACGACACGCCCGACCGCGCCGCCAACGACGTGCTGCCGGTGATCGCGAGTGCGGCAGGGAGCAGCACCTAAGTTTAACTTACACCGTCATGACCTGCACCGTCATTCCGGGGCGCGACGACGTCGCGCACCCGGAATCCAGAAGTTGTGGCGCGAGATTCGGGGTTGCGGACCGCCCCGGAATGACGCCTCGCGTCACTGCCCGTGTTCGGCCATCACCTTCTCGCAGGCCCGACTGATGCGCTGGCGATTTTGCTGCAGACAGGCCAGCACCGCCTGGTCGCCGTCGTTGATATGGGCGCGGCAAAAGCGCGCAACGTCACGTGCGCAGGCGTCATGTTCATGCGCGCTCTGCGCCAGAGCGTCGGAAGCAATCAAAGCAAACGGAATCAAACAAAGAAATCTGGTCATGGGTCACGCCTTTCAGGCCAAGCATGCGGCAAGGGTTGTAGAGCATGATGCGGAAAAAAGGCCAGCACCAGGCCGGCCTTCGCAGCGGGCGCGAGAAAGCTGCGGTCAGTTCGTGTCCCATTGGCAACCGCCTCGACGGTGGTTGCGTTGTTGCGGTGGCCGCGACCATGCACCGAGCCGGTGGCTCTCGCGCGCTGACAGGCAACTGTGACATCATCAGGAAGGCCGCATCGCATCGAATTCCTTCACCAAATGGAGTCGTGTTGGTGTCGCGTTAACACTTTCTTCGCATTAATGGGAACGCGCGAAGGCCGCGTCCCCTTGATTGCGTATTGGAAACAGTGACATGCGTAGTGCGTTAGCCCTGATGCTGGGCAGTGTTGTGGTGGCGGCCGTGATCGCCGGCGCCTGGTTCTTGATTGCCGCGCCCCATACCAACGCCGCGCCCCAGACCGTGGCGGTCCATGAGCCGCCGCCGGCCAATCCGCCAGCCAAGCTCGCGGCCAAGGACGATGTCGAGGTCACGGGCGCACTGGCGCCGAAGCCCGCAGCCCCTTCCGCCCCGGCCTCGGCGGCCGCCCCGGCGCTCGCAACGGCGCCCGCGCCGCAAAAGGCCTGCGCCAATCCGGACGCGCTGGGGGTTTCCCGCGTGGTCGAGGTCGACACCACGGGCGGCCCGGGCTTCGGCTTCGAGCATTTCAAGCAGTTCGATTTCCTGACCGACAAGGAGGTCGTGCTGACCTTCGATGACGGACCCTGGCCGAACAACACGCCCGCGGTTTTAAAAGCGCTCGACGACGAATGCACCAAGGCGGTGTTCTTCTCGATCGGCAAGCATGCGACCTATCATCCGGAGATACTCCGGCAGGTTTTGGCTGCCGGCCACACCGTCGGCGCGCACACCTGGTCGCACGCCAATCTGAACAGCAAGAAGATGACCGAGCAGATGGCCAGGGACGAGATCGAGAAGGGCTTCAGCGCCGTGAAATGGGCGCTGGGTACCGATCCCGCGCCGTTCTTCCGTTTCCCCGAGCTGCAGCACAATCCGGCGATGGTCGCCTATCTCGGCACCCGCAACGTCGCGATGTTCTCCTGCGATCTCGACTCTTTCGACTACAAGCGCGACGCCACCGCCGAGAAGGTCGTGAACAATGTGATGACCAAGCTGGCGAAGCTCGGCAAAGGCATCATCCTGATGCACGATTTCCAGAAGCACACCGCCGAGGCGCTGCCCGAGCTGCTGAAGCAGCTCAAGGCCGGCGGTTACAAGGTCGTGCAGATGAAGGCCAAGACCACCTTCCAGACACTGCCCGAATATGACGAGGCGTTTGCGAAGGAGATCAAGGCACCCACCGCGAGCACGCGTCCCGTCTCGAGCGTGGTGCAGACGGTCTCGAAGCAGTAGGCGGCGCTATCTCGTCCTCGCCGCGGTCAGTCCGGGGCGATGCGAAGCATCGAACTATGGTGCGCAATTGCGCGCCTGAGAATCTCGAGATTCCGGGTTCGCCTCTTCGAGGCGCCCCATAATGACGACGGAGTATGTCGCAGCGTCCGCGCAAAAATAAAAGCGCTCACCAACAATCGCATGGCGATGCAGCTCGTCGATCACGAGCGCTTCGACCGATTCGTGGCAGCGCTTCTGCGGTTCTCGCCGAGGGCTCTTGAAGCGGCCGATCACTCCGTTCGGCGGAGAATCTCGATTCCCTCAACAGAGCCGACCGACGAATAAGGCTTCAGAAGCTGCGACAGCTCGGCATCGGCCCGCGCCCAATCCCCCCATCCATCGCGCAGATCATCGATCAGAACGATATCGGGTGGCAGCTTTTTGAAATCCTCGATCAGCCATTTGCGTTCCAGCGCCAGGTAGTCGTTCAGCCTGGCGTCCGTTGCCGCATCGACTGACGACCGCTCGCGCGTCAGCTCCACCCACTCGCGAATCAACAAGCTCTGCTGGCGAGAAACCCAGGTGCCGCCGAGATCGTGCACCAGCGGATGTCCGATCGCGGCCTCGCCACTCAGCACCAATAATCGTGGATGCAGCTTGAGGCCGGCCACCGCTTGCTCGATTGGACCGACATAGATCCTGGTATCGAACCACCGGCTGCCGAGCCAAAATGTCGCGGCCAGAATCAGCGCGGCCGCAGTGCCGACACGGTGCGGCCGCGCCCCTGGGCCGGTTTCGTCCAGCAGCGCATAGCCCATCACAAGCATGGCCAGCGCGACCATCGGATAGGAATGATAGGGCCAGCCGCGCCGCTGCAGAACGAACGAGATGGCGAAGCCGATCGAGGCCATGATGGCTGCAAGCAACAACCCGTCCAGCTTTCTCTGCGATAGCGCCATCAGCGCCATGGCTACGGCGAAGATCAGCGTTGCACTGTTGAGAAGCACGGCCGACGCCGGCATCGACCAGGACAGATAGGTATCGCGGGCCAGCGGATACATAATCGTAAAATATTCGGGATAACACGCGTAGGTACCGAGACTGGCCGCGGACACCAGCGCACCGGCGATGATGTTCTCCGGCGCGAACAGCACGCGCCACGAGCGCGAACGTATAGCGGCTGAGATGATGCACAGCGCTGTCGGCACAGCAAAATACGGTTTGAACGCGAGCGTAATGCCGGCCCCCGCGCCGGCAATCAGAATTGCCCAGAGCGGCAGCGGCTCGCGATTGCTGCGCAGCGCGTAGGCTGCGAGCGCCGGCAGGAACGCAAGGGTGGCCATATGTTCCCGCTGCCCGAAGACATGCATGGGTAGAACGGTCAAAACGGCCACGGCCCAGACAATCAACAGGTCCGATTTTGTCCGACCAAGCGTCGGCGACAACCGAAGCATTCGCCACACCGCGAACAGGGACGCCGCCGCGAGCAGCAACAGTTGAGCATCGACCACATGTCTCGGGGCGACTCCGAAAATGCGAGCCAGCCACGCGGCCGGCAAATAGGCGAATGCCGCCATCGGCGGATTGGTCTCGATCATGTCGCGGTAGAGCCGCTGGCCATCGAGCATGCGTTCGGCGACCACGAGCAGCCAGCTCACATCGGTGTTGAGCGGCACGAGTTGCCGCATCACGATCGCGGCGGCGAATACGAGCGCGACCAGAAGCCATGGTATCGGCCCCCGTCGTTCCCGATCGGCCGGATAGGCCGGCGCCGGACGCGCAACGGCATCGACGTCCACGGTCATGGGGATGGAGACGGTTCGTAAGACATCACCGCCCGACATTAGCGGACGAGTCTTAACGCGCCACTTGCGGACGGAACGTGTGGGCCATCAGGACCGCAGCAATGGTGCCGCAAGAGGGGCTCGAACCCCCGACCCCGTCATTACGAATGACGTGCTCTACCAACTGAGCTATTGCGGCGATTTCTTTGCGCGAGCAGACCCTGACAACGCGTGCGCACCTGATATCGGCGAAGCAACGAATTGGCAAGGACAACAGGCCGGGGCGGTCCAAAAGTTACCCGCCGAGGCGCGACCAAAACCCCCGCCAGCCGCCGGCCTGCGCCGGAGGCGCGCCGATTTGTTCCGAAAACTCGTCCGTTCGGGGCTCGTCCTCGACCCCGGGATCATCGGGCGGGCGGACAAGGGGAATCACCGGCGGTATCGCCGCGTTCGGCTGCTTGCCGAGATCGGCGCGGGAACGGAACAGGGGCGCTGCCGCGGCAGTGGCCGATTCGGGCTGCGGTGCCGGGGCCGGTTTGGGCGGATCGGCCGCCATCGGCGCGGTTTCGGCCGGCGTTTCATCGGTCTTCGAGGGCGACGGCCCGTTGGAGCCCGGCGGCGCATTGTCCTGGACCGTCTGGTGCTGGATCGGCTGGGCCGCAAGAGCCCCGTCCTGCACCGGCGTTCCGGGCGCTGGACCTGCGGGCGCGGCTACCGTTTCCCGCGGCGGCTCGGCAGCAGCTTGGGAGGTCGCGGGCTGCTCCCGCTGCGGCGATGGTGCCGCCAGCATCGCTTCCTCGAAGGGTGAGGATTCGATGGTATGGCCCTTGTCCGAGGGCAGGCTGGCGACGGGGGTCTGCCACTGGAACGCGTCGAGCCGCCCTGTCACCGGCGACACCGGCCGCCAGCGATCGCTGACATAGCCGTCCGCGGTCCAGGCCGGATCGTGCCGCGCGCGCACCGCGCGCAAGGTCCAGGCGCGCGCCTTGCCGCTGTCGCCATGCTCGGTGCGCTCGATCTCCGCCATCAGGAGCGCCACGCGCTGCGTCGGATCGGCCGTAAACGGCGCCAGCGCGGCGCGCGCTTTGGTAAATTCGGACGCGTCGATCGCCGCACGCGCGATCGCCAGCGCGCCCTCGACATGGCCTGGTGTCTTGGCGGCGAGCGTCTCGACCCGCACCAGCCGCTGCCGCGCCGAATCCCCCAGCCGCACATGCGCATAGGCGTCGGCGAGATCGGGATGCGGCTGCGCGAGCCAGGCCGTTTCCACCGTGCGCATCGCGCGCCGCACCTGGTGCGCCTCACTCTCGAATTTCGCGGCCAGCGCGGCGGCCGGCACCAGCGTCGGCGCCAGCTTCACCGCTTCCATCACGCTTTCGCGCGCACGATCGCGATCGGTGTTCTCGAGCTCCAGCGCGCGCGCCGTGAGCAGCACGCCGCGCTGGCGGCGATAGGTCGGCTTGTCGATCAGGCCGGAAGCCAGATTGTTGTCGAGGATTTTCAGCGCGCCGCTCCAGTCACCCCTCGCGCAGCGGAAGCCGAGCACGGCGTGCGAGGCCCACGTCGATGACGGCGCAAGCTTGAGCGCCTCCTCCGCGAGCATCACCGCCTGGTGCAGATCGTCGGCGCGCTGCGCCTCGATGAACAGGCCGCGCAAGCCAAGCAGCCGCGTATCCTCGCGCTCGGCCATGGCGCGGAAAGCAAGATTGGCGCCCTCACGATCGCCCTCGAGTTGCGCCGCTTGCGCGTGCAAGAGCAGCGCCAGCGGATCATTGCCGATCAGCCGGCGCGCCACGGCGGCATGGTTACGCGCCGCCGCCGCATCGCCATGGCCGATCGCGAGCAGGCCATGGGTGACGGCGTGCCGCCCGCGGGCATGGCGCCGCTCGCGGCGACGACGCCGGATCCGGCCCGGCGTCCGCCACACCCCGAGAAACACGCTCCAGGCAATCACCGCGGCAACGGCGACGATGCCGAGCAGAAGCGCAAACACCGGTAGCGTCGCCGTGATCTTATAAGTGCCCCAGGACAGCACGACCTCGCCGGCCTGGTCGGCGACCCAGGCCGCGCCGGCGGCAGCAAGCGCGATAGCGAGCAGAAACAGGACGATGCGGATCATGAAAACTCTATTGTCCCGATTTGGCGAGCGCCGCCATCGTCGAATCGGCGAATTGACGCGAGGCGGCAAGCGCGGCATCGCGCGCATCGACCTTGTCGAGCCAGGCTTGCGCGGGCGCGCGATCGGCCGGCGACAGCGTATTCAATTCCCGCCGCGCCTCGGCGAAGTCATTGCGCAATGCCGCCGCTGTCACACGCGCCACCACCGCACCGCGGTCGTTGCCGCTCGCATCGGTACGTTCGATCTTGACCAATTTGGCTGCGCCCGCCTGCAGCCGCTCGATGACGCCTGCGCCGGACGCGGCGGCCTCGTGCGAGGCCGGCTGCAGTTTTGGCACCAGCGCCAGCAGCTCGCGGCTCAGCATCGGCGGATTCGGCACGCCGGTGGCGGCAAAGGCCTGCAGCGGCTTGAGTTCATCCGGGTTCGGCGCCAGGGTTTTCGCGGTTGCCAGCGCGGATGAATAGGGATCGCCATGGCGGACCGTGACGTCGAGCAGCGATGCCGCCACGAGGCGGCGCAGCGGCAGATCGTCGGCGGCTTTGCTGTCGGCGATCTTGTCGTTTTGCTGCGCGATCGCGGCGCCCTCCGCGCGAAGCGCGCGCTCGAGCTCCGCGATGCGGTTGTTGAGGGGCGAGAGATCGACATTGCCGGCGGCATCGCGCGGCGCCGATTTCAAGTCATTGACGGCAGCGGCAAGCTTGTCCGATTGCGTGCGCAGATTGGCGAGATCGCCGCGCAAGGATGCAATCGACTTGTCAAGCGCGTCGGTGCGCGCGGCAAGCGCGGGATCGGTGCTTGGCTTGCCGGCCTTGGCCTCGAGACTTGCGAGGCGTGCCGAGAGCGCATCGACATCGGAGGCGCTGATTTGCGGCGGGGCCTGCACGGCCGGCCAGCCGAGCATCCAGCCGACCGCGATCACCAGCGCCGCGGCGACTGCGCCGGAGAACGGCGCGATCACCCAAGGTGAGATCGGACGCGCGTTCGACGTCGCCGAAGCGGCCGGCTCGCCCTGCTCCGGGGCGGAGGACTGTTCCGCCGCGGACTCGACCTTCGGCTCCTTGCCGCCTTCGGGGTCCGTCGAGGCCGTATCGGCTTCCGGATTGGGTGCCGTGGTGACTTCTGTGGCCTCGAGATCGATGGTTGGCGGAGCACGCCTTGCGCGGCCGGTGTCGGCCTGCGATGGAGCATCCTGTTGACTGTCATCGGCCATCGCTACGTTCCCGGATTTGATGAGCAGGTTTACCAGATTCGGCCCGCTCTTTACGCCAATCGGGAGCGCAAAGCACGGTCTAAGGCCTCGAACAAGGCATTTTCGTTCGGCGAAGCCGCCACCGATACCTGCCGGGCGCCGGCCTCGCGCAGCACGGTCGCAACATTGCCGGAAATGCAGCATTGTGGCACGGAAAGTGCCGAAATCTCGATCCCCTCGGTCCGCGCCGCCTCCAGAAAGGCGGCCGCGGTGCGCTGGGAATAATGCAGGACCGCCTGCACCGCATTGGCTGCGAAAGCTTCGCAGACCTCGTGCGGCAAGGTGGAGAGCGCGGCCATCCGGTAGGTCGTCCGCGTGACCACATCAAGGCCATGCTCGCGCAGCTCTCCCGCGAGATCGCGCGAAATGTCGACGCCGGCGAGGTAAAGCAGCCTGCTTTTTTCCTGCAGCTCCTTCGCCGGCCTGCTTTGAAGCAGGCGCTCGCGCAAAGCCGCCACATCGCCGGCGGCCGAGATCACCTTGGTAAAGCCCAGCTCGCGCGCAGTTGATCCGGTATGGTCGCCGACCGCAAACAGCGGCAGCTCGGTCAGGCGCGATTGCGCAAGCTGCGCCGCGATCGCGCGCAGCGCATTGGATGACGTGGCGATCACGGCATCGTAATGCACGCCCGGATCATCCACAAAGGCAACCGGCTCGAACCGCAGCATCGGCGCCAGCAGCACGTCAACGCCGCGCGCGCGCAACCGTGCCGCGCTCGCTTCGTTATCAGGACGCGGACGCGTGAGCAGAACGGCCATCCCTAAACCCTTGCCAGAATCGGCACCCTCGACCGTCATCCTGAGGCGCTCGCGCAAGCGAGCCTCGAAGGATGCACGCCCCGCTGCGGCCACCCGGGCCGTCGCCCTCCGAGACGGCCGCGGAGCGGCCTCCTCAGGGTGACGGTGACAGTTGGGAGCGCGCTTCACTCCAAACCGACCGCAAGTGGACGATTGCACCTTATGACCGGGGAATGCTACCCGATTGTTACGAAAACGCGAGCGCAGAGCATGATCCGAAAAAGCGGGTACCGGTTTTTCGGAAGTATCATGCTCAAATCGATCAGAGGTTCTTGGATTGAGTCACGACAAGCCGATGCTGGTCTTGGGGATCGAGACCACCTGTGACGAGACCGCCGCTGCTGTCATCGCGCGCCAGAGCGACGGCGGCGGCAGGATTCTGTCCAACATCGTGCGCTCGCAAATCGAGGAGCACGCGCGCTTCGGCGGCGTGGTGCCGGAGATTGCCGCCCGCGCCCATGTCGATCTGCTCGACGGCATCATCGCGCGCGCCATGCAGGAGGCGGGCACGCGCTTCGATCAATTGTCGGCAGTGGCCGCTGCCGCCGGTCCCGGCCTGATCGGCGGCGTCATCGTCGGCCTGACCACCGCCAAAGCGATCGCGATGGTGCATAACACCCCGCTGATCGCGGTGAACCATCTTGAAGCGCATGCGCTGACCCCGCGGCTTACCAGCGGCCTCGCCTTCCCTTACTGCCTGTTCCTCGCCTCCGGCGGCCATACGCAAATCGTCGCGGTGGTGGGCGTCGGCAACTATGTGCGGCTCGGCACCACGGTCGACGACGCCATTGGCGAGGCGTTCGACAAGGTCGCAAAGATGCTGGGCCTTCCCTATCCGGGCGGCCCCGAGGTCGAGCGCGCGGCGAAGAACGGCGATCCCGCACGCTTCGCTTTTCCAAGGCCGATGCTTGGCCGCGCTGACGCGAACTTCTCGCTCTCGGGCCTGAAGACCGCCGTGCGCAACGAGGCGAGCCGGCTTGTGGAGGTCACGCCGCAGGACATCAATGATCTCTGCGCGAGCTTTCAGGCGGCCGTGCTGGAATCGACCGCCGACCGCCTGAGCGTCGGCCTGAAATTGTTTCAGCAACGTTTCGGCGCGCCGCGCGCGCTGGTCGCGGCCGGCGGCGTTGCCGCCAACCAGGCGATCCGCGGCGGCTTGCAGGACGTGGCGGCAAAAGCCCAGACCACACTGATCATTCCGCCGCCCGCGCTGTGCACCGATAACGGCGCGATGATCGCCTGGGCTGGCGCCGAACGCCTCGCGCTCGGCCTCACCGATAGCATGGACGCCCCGCCCCGCGCCCGCTGGCTGCTGGACGCCAACGCCAAGGCGCCGGCGGGATATGCGAATACACGCGCGGGATTTTGAGATGAGACGATCGCGCCGCGCGCGTCACTTCACCTCGCCCCGCGCGCGGGGAGAGGTCGGATTGCATCGAAGATGCAATCCGGGTGAGGGGGACCATCCGCAAGTCCCTCAGCCAACGAATATGCAGAGACAGCCCCTCACCCCAACCCTCTCCCCGCAAGAGCGGGGAGAGGGAGCATAGGAGGCTCGCGCATGGCCTCGTTCACCTCCGTCGCAATCATCGGCGCCGGCGCATGGGGCACAGCGCTCGCCACTATCGCCGCGCGGGCGGGGCGCAACGTGACGCTCTACGCCCGCGACGCGGCACATGCCGCGGAGATCGCAGCCGCGCGCGAAAATCCGCGCCTGCCCGGCGCCTCGCTGCCGGCTGAGATCGCCGTCACCAACGATCTCGCCGCTACCACCCGCGCCGACATCATCCTGGTCGCGACGCCCGCGCAGCATCTGCGCAGCGCCGTGACCGAGCTGGCACCTCTTCTCCGCGCAACAACACCGGTGATCGCCTGCGCCAAGGGCATCGAGCACGGCACCCATCAATTCATGACCGAGGTGATCGCGGCCGTGGCGCCGCACGCGGTGCCCGCGATCCTCTCAGGCCCGAGTTTTGCCGATGATGTCGCGCGCGGTCTTCCGACCGCGGTGACATTGGCAGCGAAGGACGAAACACTCGCCCGTGCGCTGGTGCAGGCGCTGGGCTCGCCGACCTTCCGGCCCTATCACACCACCGACGTGCGTGGGGTCGAGATCGGCGGCGCCGCCAAGAACGTGCTGGCCATCGCCGCCGGCATCGTGGTCGGCCGGCAGCTTGGCGCATCCGCGCAAGCCGCGCTGACCACGCGCGGTTTTTCCGAGCTCGCCCGCTTGGGGCGCGCGCTCGGCGCGCGGCGCGAGACGCTGGTCGGCCTCTCCGGGCTAGGCGATCTGATCCTGACCTGCTCGAGCCCGCAGTCGCGCAACTTTGCCCGCGGCCTTGCGCTCGGCCGCGGCGAACAGCCGCCTGCCGGCAAGCTCGCCGAAGGCGAGTTCACCGCGCCGGTGCTGGTCGAGTTGGCGGCCTCGCAAAACATCGATATGCCGGTATCAAAGGCGGTGGCGGCGATCCTGAGCGGACAGATCACCATCGACGCCGCGATCGAGGGCCTGCTGACGCGCCCCTTCAAGGCGGAGGAATAATTGCACGCCGTCATGCCCGCGCTTGTCGCGGGCATCCACGTCTTGCTAATTGAATGCAAGAAAACGTGGATGGCCGGGACGATGCCCGGCCATGACGAACGGATGGTGTTTGCGATGAGCTACTGGCTGGTGAAATCCGAACCATCGACCTGGTCCTGGGACCAGCAGGTCGCCAAGGGCGCCAAAGGCGAAGCCTGGACGGGCGTGCGCAATTTCACCGCGCGGCAGAACCTTACGAACATGAAGAAGGGCGACAAAGCGTTCTTCTATCATTCCAACGAGGGCAAGGAGATCGTCGGCATCGCCGAGGTCATCAAGGAAGCCTATCCCGATCCCACCGACAAGACCGGCAAATTCGTCTGCGTCGATATCAAGGCCGAAAAGCCGTTGCCGAAACCGGTGAGCATCGGTGCGATCAAGGCGGAGAGGAAGCTCGCGGACATGGCGCTGGTGAAATATTCGCGGCTCTCGGTGCAACCGGTGACGGCGGACGAGTGGAAGCTGGTGTGCAAGATGGGCGGGCTGTAGCGGAAGCCGTTCGTTCGGCTTACCCGGGCGTGGCGAGAACTTGCGCGTCTCGTCATGGACTTGCAACCGTTGATCGCTATTGATGGATCGAGTAACGTCACCACTGGATCGGCGCAATTATAGCCCGTCAGTTTCGTGCCATAGACCATGCAATTCAAAGAGGATGGCTCCGAACATCCCGGTCTCTTCGAGAAGCGTGCGGGCCATTCCGGCACCAGGCCGCTGCCAATGCTCGCCGTCCTTACCGGAGCTGTCATATTGGGAGCCGCAGGCGGCTGGCTTATCAACGCAAGAGACGAGCCTAGCGTGCCTCGTGTTGCAACGGTTTCGCCGGAGGATGTTCCGCAAGCAATCGCGACCCTCAATCCGCAAGCGCAGCAGGTCGCAAAATCCGATTCCAGAGGATGCCGGCTTCCAATGGGCTTCATCACCGTCGCCACGCCCGGCAATCCGGCGGGCGGTACGGTGAGCTTCCGCACCAGCAAATATCAGTCGCCGCAGTTTCACGTCAGCGAGACGCCGGAACAGATTGCCATCCCAAACCCGCTGCCGGAAACCGGCGGTGTCGATTTGCTGTCGGCGGACGGCGAAGCAAAAGGTCTCCTGGTGTCGCTGTCGCCCACCGCAAGAATGGAACCGGTCAACGGGACGGCCACGGTCAAGGTGATTTGGCGACCGCGCCCATTATGCAAAGAGTGAGCACTTCGTGCAGACCTTTCTCACACCGCGTTTCATCCTGACGTTCATTTTCATCGGCGTCGCATCGGGCGTGATCAGCATGCTGCTGTTCAATCCGCAGCTCGGATTTGTGGGTTGGATCAGCAGTCTGTTCACAGCGATGACACCATTGAAATTTTTTGGCGCGGTCGCGACTTTGCTGACTGCGGCGGGCGTCAGCTACGTGGCGGCGCGCATTGGCGACGATCCTATCGGCGCAGGACTCGTGCCGGTCGGTAGCGGCTACACCTACGGGCGGCGGCTCTCGACCGATCCGGCGACCGGCACGACCAGGTTGGTATCGCGCACCGCGGATGATGCGCTGAACGACCTCGAAGCCATGATCGGGCTCAGCAATGTCAAAGCCGAGATCAACAAGCTGCTAGCGAGCCTGGAAGTGGAGCGCCGGCGACGCGAGCAGGGACTGCCTGTGTTCGCGACCAGCCGGCACATGGTCTTCACCGGCCCGCCGGGCGTCGGCAAAACGGTGGTGGCGCGCGCGATCGGCGACATCTATCGTTCGTTGGGCGTGCTGCGCAAAGGCCACCTGATCGAGGCCGACAGAAGCCAGCTCGTCGCCGGCTATGTCGGGCAGACCGCACTGAAGACGCTGGACGTCTGCCGCTCGGCGCTTGACGGCATATTGTTCATCGACGAAGCCTACAGCCTCGCTTCGTCCGATCGGCCCGGCGACTTCGGGCGCGAGGCGATCGAGACCATTCTCAAATATATGGAAGATCATCGCGACCGCCTGGTGGTGATCGTGGCGGGGTATCCGGTGGAGATGCATCGCTTCATCGCTAGCAATCCCGGCCTTGCCAGCCGGTTCACCAAGACCATCGACTTCCCTCCCTACCAGGCGTCAGAGCTCTGTGAAATCTTCCGCGCGATGGCGGCCGAGCAACAATATCTGTTGCCGCTTGGTTTCGAGGCCAAGCTGACGCCATGGATTGAAGCGCAGCGGAACGATCCGCAGTGGGGCAATGCCAGGTCGATGCGAACTGTGCTGGAAAAGGTGCGCGAGAACCACGCGCTGCGCACCTCGCAAGACCCGAATGCCAATGTCGCCGAAGTCGAGCTGGTGGATATAGAATCCGCCGTCCGGGACAGCTAGGTCATGCGCTCCTTGGCAAACATCGCCGCATTGCACGGCGCCTATTGGAGTTTCGACCGGTGGTACCGCATCGTATGGTACGTCTGGCCGGCTTCGCTGGCGCTTCTGATCTGCGGCTGGATCTTTGTCGAGAAGCCCACCACGGGACCGGCATCCGCGCCAGGCGGCTGGGCAAAGCCTGTTCCGACAACCACGCCATTGCCGGTGCGGCGGTCGCCGATCCTCGCCAATTGGCCGAAGGAGGTTCATGACGATGTGACCACCTGCTTCTCCAACGGCGCCGATCTCAATCCGTTGGTCGAAGCCTGCACACGCCTGATTGAGAGCGGGAAGGTCGCCAGCCCTCAGCTCTCCGCAGCCTACAATCAGCGTGGCTTCCTTCAGCGGCTGAAGCAGCCGGATCGCGCATTGCAGGATTTTGATGCGGCTTTGAAGATCCAGCCGAACTATGCCTTTGCTCTCGTCAACCGGGCCTTCATCTATATGATGCGGAGCCGGTTCGATTCGGCGATTGAAGACTTGAACCGGGCAATCGATCTATTGGCACCAGGGCTCGCCGCCCGCGCGCATTATCTGCGCGGGTTCAGCTATGCCAGGCTCAAGAACTACGACAAGGCGATTGCCGACCTTGACGAAGCCCAGCGGGTCGAACCGAACAATCCCGATCCCTACCTCGCGCGCGCCGACGTCGAGCAGCTCCAGCAGCACTATGACACAGCGCTGCGCGATTTTGATGAGTTCAGCAAACGCGCGCCGCGCGATCCGCGCGGCCTGATCGGACGTGCAGCGATCCTGGAGGCGACCGGCCGCCCGCAGGAGGCATTGGCCGCGCTCGACAGCGCGGTGAGCCTCGATCCCTCCAACACCCGCGCGCTCGCTGCCCGCGACCGCCTGCGCGCGCAACAGAGCGCGCAGGAGCGGCCCCAGTGAGCGGCCCGCGCCGCCATGCGCGATTTCTCGGCGGCATCAAGTCCGGCGGTTAACGGCTTTGCCCGCCACACATGCGGGCCGACCTGGCTCTAATCCTCAGGGACGGTGAAGACGGCACACGGAGCTGCGATGCCGCGCAGGCCATGCGTTCCCAGCGCAATCAGCGGCATTTCGGATTGTGCGGCGAGCGCGCCTGACACAAGGATCGTTTTCCGAAGCGGCCGGCACAAGCCTTCCAGGCGACTGACCAGATTGACCGCCGCCCCGATCGCCGTGAAGTCCAGCCGATCGGCCGCGCCGATATTGCCCCAAAAAATCTCGCCCACGTGCAAAGCGACGCCGAACGGCAGGGGCGCCAGTCCCTGCTTGTTCCGCTCCTTGTCGAGATGGGCCATGCCCGTTCGCGCCGCGGACGACGCGCGTAGCGCCGCATTGCAGGCAGCTCGCGGCGAGCCGCCGACGACAGGGAAGATTGCGAGCACGCCGTCGCCGATGAATTTCAGCACTTCGCCGCCGAACGCGTGAACCGCGCCGGCGATGCGATCGAACCAGGCGTTGAGCGCTGCGATCACCTCGGACGGGGGATGGCTCTCCGAGAGCGCGGTGAACCCGCGCAGGTCGGCAAACAGCAGTGCGGCCTGAATGGTCTCGCCGACGTCGCGCCGCAAAGGCGCAACCAGCACCCGCGCCGCACTGCGCCGACCGAGATAGGCGTCGAGGGCGGCCCTCAGCGTGTCGCGCGCTGCGAGAGCCGCAAGCGGCGCCGCGGCGAAACGGGCAGCCTGTCGCAGTTGGTCGGTCTCCACGGGCGTGAACGGGCGCGGACCGATCCAACCGAGCAAAGGTCCGTCCGATGGACCGATGCGATCCTCATGCACGCTGCCGGCCGCGAGGCTAGCGAGCCAATGCCGGCCGGCATCGTCGGATGGACCTGCGTGCAGCGCTGACAGTGGCCCTGCCGGCACGAAGCCGAACGCCTCGATAACCTCTCCATTCCCAGCGCGCCACAGCCAGGTGCGCCGCGCAATCAGCGGGTGCGGAACGGCCAGCGTCAGCGCGCCACCGGCGAGCGGCAGACCATCCCCGACCAGATGCGCGCCGAGTTCCGCGAGCAGCCGGTCGGCCCCCGGGACATCGCCGGCCGCATCGACAAGCCAGGACAGCGTCGACGACAGGTGCATGGCGCAATCATGCGGTTGATGCCCTATCCTTGTCACGCGCTATCCCTATATCAGGGCGTCCGCGCCGCTTCATCGCTACAGGAGATGCCGATGAACGAATCGTTTGTGATCCGACGCGAGGTCCAGATCGCCGCCCCGCCTGCCACAGTTTTCGCCTTCCTGACCGACCCGGAAAAAATCATGAGCTGGATGGGCGCGGAGGCAACGACCGAAGCTCATCCCGGCGGCCTCTATCTCGTAAAAGGCGTCGGCCAGCGCAACAATGCGCGCGGCGCGTTCCGCGAGGTCGTGCCGGTGCACCGCCTCGCCTATAGCTTCGGCTGGGAGGGCCGCGACGAGGTGCCGCCCGGGTCGAGCCTGATCGAGATCGATCTTGTCGACCGCGACGGCGGGACGCTGCTGCGCATGACCCATAGCGGTCTTCCAAACGAAGCCCAGTGCGCCGCCCACGCGAGAGGTTGGGCCCATTACCTCGGCCGGCTGTCAATTGCCGCCGCCGGCGGCGATCCCGGCATCGATCATGGCGCCGGGTCGGGGTGACCATTCGAGCTCTTCATCGGGGAAGCAGCGACGGCAGAGGAATGGAAGCTCGTCTGCAAGATGGGCGGCCTTGCGCGAAGGCTGCTCGACCTTGAACATGCACCGCAATGTCGGCGTCGGATGTTCGAAATCGGATCCGAAGTCTTAGCGGTCTTGCCGAACGCCGATCTCGCTACTGCGCCGCAGCTATCACCACCTGCGCCAGGAGCTGCTCGCGCCTGGTCTGGGAGCGGCAGCCTTTCATGGTCGCCGCGAAGCGCTCCAGAATGCCATCCTCGAAGGCGGTGACGATGGTGTCGTGCACGTAGCTCTTGCGGCAGATCGCCGGCGTGTTGGAGAGCTGGTCGGCGGCGGCGCGCACCGCTTCCAGCACCTGGCGCTTGCGGCCGCGGGCGCTCTTGGCCGGCGTGATCCGCGACAGCGATTCCAGCGCCACCGCGGAGGCCATCAGGGTGCGAAAATCCTTCAGCGTGATCGGGATGCCGGCGATGTCGCGCAGGAATGCGTTCACCTGGGTGGTGTTGACCGCGCGCACGATGCCGGAGCCGTCGCGATACTGGAACATGCGCCGGCCCGGCAGGCGGCGCAAAATGCCGATGGCACGCACGAGCTTTGCCGCATCGCATTCCTTGCGCACGGCCTTGCCGCCTTTGGCCTTGAAGGTCAAAACGACCGAATCCTCTTCCAGCGTCACATTGGACTTCAGAAGGGTGCTGGCGCCGCGGGTGCCGTTCAACCGCGCATAGGATTCGCTGCCCGGGCGGATGGCGGTGCGCGCGATCAGTTCGATGACGGCGGCGAGCGCGAACTCGCGGTTCGGCTCCTCGCCGCACAGGATCGCCGACACCTTGCGTCGGATCTTGGGCAGCGCGCCGACCAGCTTGGCCAGGCGGTGCGCCTTGCGCTGCTCGCGGACCTTTTCCCAATCGGCATGGTAGCGGTACTGCAATCGGCCTGCGGCATCGCGGCCCACGGCCTGCAGATGCGAATTAGGATCGGGCGAGTAGCGCACCTCGCGATAGGCCGGCGGCACCGCCATCGCATGCAGACGACGGATGGTGCGGGCATCGCGGATATGGGAGCCGTTGGCGCGCACGAACGAATAGCCCTTGCCGCGCTTGATGCGGCGGATGGTCAATTCGTTCTGGTCGCCGAGCTTCAAACCCAGTTCCTTGGCCAGAGCCTCGACCGAACTCGTGCCGTTGAGCTTTGGCGTCGCGGTGGCCGGCTTTGGCCATTGACCCAAGGCTTTGGCCAGTGCCACTTCAGGATCGGCGGAATCCGGCCGCGCCGCAGCGAAATTCTGCTGATCCATCATGGGTTTAGTTGCCTCGCTCCTGTTGATCCGCCAACGCCGGCTATTATGGGTTTGTTCCGGCAGGGCTGCTTCAAGCCCTGGAAGGGCCATTTAGGGGGTAGTTTTCCACAAGGCGAGTCCCAAACGCGAGAGCGACGGTTCTCAAATACCGGTCATGGGAGGTATTCGACCGCTAGCGTTCATGGCGGGCCAAACCAAATCTGCGCAATTGCGCGAAATCGAACCCGCGCCATGTGCAGGCGCGAAGCGGCTTTGATCTCTCGCATGGTTAAAGACTCGCCGAAGGTCTTAGCTGTCACGCTTGTCGGCGCAGGTGAGCCCGACGATAATCACTGTTAACAACGAAGGACGGCTGTCAGTGCGAAGGCGTTCACTGGCCGTATCCGTGGAGGGTGTGAAATGTCCGAAAAGATTTACGACGTACCGGCCGAGTGGGCGAAGCGCGCCTGGATCGACGAGGCCAAATACAAGGAAATGTACGCCCGCTCGATCTCCGATCCGAACGCCTTCTGGGCCGAGCAAGCCAAGCGCCTCGATTGGATGAAGACCCCCACCAGAATCGAGAACTGGTCATTCGCACCGGGGAACATTTCCATCAAATGGTTCGAGGACGGCGTCCTCAACGCCGCCTATAACTGCATCGACCGCCACCTGCACACCCGCGGCGACCAGACCGCGATCATCTGGGAGGGCGACAACCCCTCGGAGTCGCGGCACATCACCTACAAGGAACTGCATGACGAGGTCTGCAAGATGGCCAACATCTTGCGCACCCGCAACGTCAAGAAGGGCGACCGCGTCACCATCTATTTGCCGATGATTCCGGAGGCGGCTTACGCCATGCTGGCTTGCGCGCGGATCGGCGCCATCCATTCCGTGGTGTTTGCGGGCTTCTCGCCCGACAGCCTCGCCCAGCGCGTCAACGACGCCCAATCCAAGGTGATCATCACGGCCGATGAGGGCCTGCGCGGCGGCAAGAAGGTGCCGCTGAAGGCCAATGTCGATGCCGCGCTCGCCAAGACCGAGGGCGTCGACTGGGTCATCGTGGTCAAGCGCACCGGCGCCAAGGTCGACATGAAGCTCTCGCGCGACCTCTGGTACCACGAGGCGGCCGCAGTCGTGACCACCGAATGTCCCTGCGAGCACATGCACGCGGAAGATCCGCTCTTCATTCTGTACACGTCCGGCTCGACCGGCCAGCCCAAGGGCGTGCTGCACACCACCGGCGGCTATCTCGTGTTCACCGCGATGACGCATCAATACGTCTTCGATTATCACGCCGGCGACGTCTATTGGTGCACCGCCGACGTCGGCTGGGTCACCGGCCACAGCTACATCCTCTACGGGCCGCTCGCCAATGGCGCGACCACGCTGATGTTCGAAGGCGTGCCGAACTACCCGGATAATTCGCGGTTCTGGAATGTCATCGACAAGCACAAGGTGAACACGTTCTACACCGCGCCGACCGCGATCCGCGCCTTGATGCAGGCGGGCGACGAGCCGGTGAAGAAGACCTCGCGAGCCTCGTTGCGCCTGCTCGGGTCCGTCGGCGAGCCGATCAATCCGGAGGCGTGGGAATGGTATCACCGGGTCGTCGGCGAGGGCCGCTGCCCGATCGTCGACACCTGGTGGCAGACCGAGACCGGCGGCATTTTGATCACGCCGCTGCCGGGCGCCACCAAGCTGAAGCCGGGCTCGGCAACACACCCGTTCTTCGGCGTGGCGCCGGAAATCGTCGATGCCGATGGCAACGTGCTGCAGGGCGAGGCGACCGGCAATCTCTGTATCACCCGCTCCTGGCCGGGACAGATGCGCACGGTCTATGGCGATCACGCCCGCTTCGAGCAGACCTATTTCTCGACCTACAAGGGCAAATATTTCACCGGCGACGGCTGCCGGCGCGATGCCGACGGCTACTACTGGATCACGGGCCGCGTCGACGACGTCATCAACGTCTCCGGCCACCGCATGGGCACCGCGGAAGTCGAAAGCGCGCTGGTGGCGCATGCCAAGGTCTCGGAGGCCGCCGTGGTCGGCTATCCTCATGACATCAAGGGCCAGGGCATCTACGCCTATGTGACCCTGATGGCGGGGACCGAGCCGAGCGAGGAATTGCGCAAGGAATTGGTCAACTGGGTGCGCAGGGAGATCGGCCCCATTGCATCTCCTGACCAGATCCAGTTCGCACCGGGCCTGCCGAAGACGCGCTCGGGCAAGATCATGCGCCGAATCCTGCGCAAGATCGCCGAGGACGATCCGTCGAGTCTGGGCGATACCTCGACGCTGGCCGATCCGGCCGTGGTGGACGATCTCGTCAAGAACCGGCAGAACCGGAAGGCGACCGCCTGATGCCACTTGCTGTCATTCCGGGGCGCTCGCGCGCGCGAGCGAACCCGGAATGACGAGATTAATTGGCGGGCAGCGGCACACGGGCGCCGCCTACGCGATTGTCAGAGATTGTGACGCTTCTGCCGCGCTTTCCAGGCGGATGTTGTTTCCAAATCATTTACTTTGTTCCCAACATTTTCTTTCCTCCCTCCGCCGAACGCGATCGACGCCCCCGCGTGGCAACCGTCTGGTTAACGCGCGCGGTTAAAGTACCGGTCACCGGGCAGGTTGCGGCGTTCGCGTGCGTCCGACGCCGCCGCTTGTGGCGAGCGATGCAAGAGCGGAGAGGGTTGATGTCGACGAGGATTGCGGTGGCGTTGGCCGCCACCATCGGGGCGGGACTGCTGATGACATCGACGGCGCAGGCGCGGCCGGAGATCATCGGCATTCACAACGAATATTCGCCGGGAACGATCGTGATCCGCACCGGCGAGCGGCACCTTTATCTCATTCTCGATGCCGACCACGCCATGCGTTACCCCGTCGGCGTCGGCAAGGCCGGCAAGCAGTGGGCGGGCAGCACGGAGATCGACGGCAAATACCGCTACCCGGCCTGGTCGCCGCCCGCGGAGGTCAAGCACGACAAGCCCAACATTCCCGACGTGATCCCGGGCGGCTCGCCGCGCAATCCGATGGGCGTTGCGGCGATGACGCTCGCCGGCGGCGAGTATGCCATTCACGGCACCAATGTGCCGGGCTCGGTCGGCCGATTCGTGTCCTATGGATGCATTCGCATGCTCAACGCGGACATCACCGACCTCTACAGCCGCGTCTCCGTCGGTACTCGAGTGGTGGTGACCCACTGAAGGGTTCAGCGTCTCAGAAATCCGAGGCGATGCCCTTTTTCTCCCAATCGCCGTAGCGCGTCGGTTCCGGCCCCTTCGGGCCCTGAAATTCCTCCGGGAGAGCCTTGGCGTTCGCCGCGGCCGCGCGGCGGCGCGCCTCGGCTTCCGCGAGCGCGCGTTGGGCGGCCGGCGGAAGCGGCTTGCGTTCGGCGGCCGCAACCAGCGGCTTGGATGGCACATCATTACTCATAGGCTTGCTCCTGACAGGCGCGCCTCCGTTTCCAAAACATCGTAGGTGCCTTGCGAAAAAGCCAGAGACCGATTCTTACAAATGGCATATTCCGATGCCAGACCTCTTGCTTGTTCAATGGCATGCCCCGACCTTTTGCGGAACTGCCCTTCTTTCTCCAAGTCACGTTCCAGCATGCCTCCCCAACGATTTGCGCCCCCCACCGAAGTGCCCGGCCTCGCGGCGCGACGGATCGCGGCGGACATTCTGGATGGCGTGCTGCACAAGCATCGCACGCTGGATGACCAGGTCGACGGCGCCGGCGCCCATCCCGGCCTGAAGACACTGCCCGACCGCGACCGCGCCCTGATGCGGCGCCTGGTGGCCACCATCCTGCGGCGGCTCGGCACGCTGACCCATGTGCTGTCGCGGCTGCTCGATCGCGGCATGCCGAACGATGCGCCACGCGCCCGGAGCGCGCTGATGATCGGCGCTGCGCAGATCCTCTGGATGGACGTCCCCGACCATGCCGCTGTCGATCTCTCGGTGCGGCTGGTGCAATCGGACCGGCGCGCTGCGAAATATGCCGGGCTGGTCAACGCCGTGCTGCGCCGCTGCGCGCGCGAGGGCGAAGCGCTGATCGCGGAAGTCGCGACCCAGATGCTCGACCTGCCGCCCTGGCTCGCCAAGCGTTGGATCGCCCATTATGGCGAAGCGACCGCCCGCGAGATGGCCGCCGCGCTCGGCCATGACCCCTCGCTCGACCTGACCGTCAAGACCGATGCCGCCCAATGGGCGAGCCGGCTGCATGGCGAGTTACTGCCGACAGGCTCCGTGCGCACGCTGTTGCAAGGCTCGGTGACGATGCTGCCGGGATTTGCCGAGGGACAATGGTGGGTGCAGGACGCCGCCGCCGCTTTGCCAGCACGGCTGTTCGGCGACATCGCCGGCAAGACCATTCTCGATCTCTGTGCCGCGCCGGGCGGCAAGACCGCGCAGCTCGCACAAGCCGGCGCCAATGTCGTTGCGATCGACCGCTCGCCGGCGCGGATGGCGCGCCTGCGCGACAATCTTGCCCGGCTGTCGCTGCGGACTGAGACCGTGGTCGCCGACGCCTGCGAGTGGCAAGGCGGAGACCACGGCTTGTTCGACGGCGTTTTGCTGGATGCGCCCTGCACCGCGACGGGAACGATTCGCCGCCACCCTGATGTCGCGTGGCTGCGCCAGGAAAGCGACATCGCGCAGCTCGTCCCGCTGCAAAGGCGGCTGCTGGACAAGGGCGTGAGCCTCCTCAAGCCGGGCGGAATGCTGGTCTATTGCACCTGCTCCCTCGAGCCGGAAGAGGGCGAGGCTGCGATCGCCGCCTTGCTCGAGGCCGATTCCATGCTGCGCCGGGTGCCGATCGAGGCGCGCGAGATCGGCGGCCTTGCGGAGCTCGTCAATGGCGACGGCGACTTGCGCACCTTGCCCAGCCATTTGCCGCATCAAGATCCGCGCTTTGCCGGACTTGACGGATTCTACGCCGCGCGCTTGGTGCGCTGACGTCTGGCCGCAACACGTGGATGTTAGCGCCAGTCCGCGGGTTTAGGACTGATTTTGCACCGGAATTTGGCTTCCGCGCCCTGATTCTCCTGCGTTCAAGAGGATGGTAAAGCTGCGTTTCCGGACTAAAAGGATTCGCCAGAAATACTTGCTTCTCCCAATTCAAGGCTAGGCGTGTCGGTCGCTCAACGCAGACGCATTTCGACCCTGATCATGGGCCGTTTCGCGCGGAACCTGATGGCGCGCGCCAGCGGCGGATCGGCCGCCGTGTCGCGGCTGTGGCCGACCCGCGCCGACCGCCTGATCATCGCGCCGCACGACCTGCGCACGGCCGACGCCACTCGCGCCGCCGAAATCTATGCCGGCCGGTTTGTGTTCGCCGGCAAAATCGTGACCTGCCACGGCCGTTCCATCTTCGATCTCGAGCCGCCGTCGGAAGATTGGGAAGTGTCGCTGCTTGGGTTCGGCTGGCTGCGTCACTTGCGCGCCGCCGATACGGCACTGACCCGCGCCAACGCCCGGGCGCTGATCGACGACTGGATATCCAACGCGGCGCAGAAGCGCCCGATCGCCCGCCGCGCCGACGTGCTGGCGCGCCGCGTGATTTCGCTGCTGTCCCAGGCCCCGCTGGTGCTCAGCGACACTGACGGCAAGTTTTACCGGCGCTATCTGCGCGGGCTGACGCGCGAAATCCGCCAGTTGCGCTACGCGATGATCGACATGTCCGACGGCGTGCCGCGGCTGCAGGTCGTGATCGCGTTGTGCTATGCCTCGCTGTGCCTCGCCAACCAGGCGAAACACATCCGCAGCGCGAGCAAAAAACTCTCGGACGAACTGCATCGCCAGATCCTGCCCGACGGCGGGCATATCTCGCGTAACCCCGGCGCGCTGATCGAGCTTCTGATCGATCTGTTGCCGCTGCGGCAGACCTTCGCCGCGCGCAACATCGCGCCCCCGCCCGCGCTTTTGAACGCCATCGACCGCATGATGCCGATGCTGCGCTTCTTCCGCCATGGCGACGGCTCGATCGCGCTGTTCAACGGCATGAGCGGCACGCCGTCCGATCTGCTCGCCACGCTGCTCGCCTATGACGACACCCATGGCACGCCGATGGCGAGCATGCCGCATACCGGTTTTCAACGCCTGGACGCAGGCACCACGACCGTCATCATGGATACCGGTGCGCCACCGCCTGCAAGCGTCAGCCACGAGGCTCATGCGGGCTGCCTCTCCTTCGAACTGTCGTCAGGCCAAAGCAGGATCGTCGCCAATTGCGGCATGCCCTCGACGGGACGTGACAATTGGCGGGCATTTGCGCGCAGCACGGCGGCGCATTCGACGCTCACCTATCACGACACATCCTCCTGCCAGTTCGTCGAGCTGTCGGCGATGAAGCGGTTCCTGCAGGGCGCACCTGTTGTCAGCGGCCCGACCCATGTCGAGGCTTATCGGGAGGAGGTCGCCAATGGCGCGCTGCTGACCACCTCCCATGACGGCTACGTCCCGCGCTTCGGCGTCGTGCACCGCCGCGTGCTCCTGCTCTCGCATGACGGCTCCCGGGTCGACGGCGAGGATACGGTGGGGCCGGCATCCGGCGCGCGCATCAAGGGCCACGATACCGACTATGCCTTGCGCTTCCACCTGCATCCTTCCGTGAAGGCGAGCCGGCTGTCGGACGGGCGCGGGGTCATGCTGGTGCTGCCGAACCGCGACGTCTGGACCTTCGAGGCGTTGGACGACAAGGTCGAACTGGAAGACAGCGTGTTCCTTGCCGGCAATGACGGCCCCCGCCGCACCGCCCAGATCGTGATCCGGCAGGATTCACGGCATGCCGGCTCGATCCGCTGGAGCTTTGTGCGTTCGACCGCCTCGGCCACCACGACCAACGCCCGCCGCAATGCGCGGCGCGAACCGGAATTGCCGCTGTAGAGCCGCGCCGGGAACCGCGTCCCACATATCCGGGCCGGGATGGTCAGGACGAACGCCCGCAGCGGAGCTTGCCACTTCGGCGCAAGAGGCAGGATCGGCGGCATCTAGCCGTTGTGAACGGCGCCGGAAGCTGCTAACCAGCCCGCGCTCGCGCGACTGGCGATTTTGGATGGAGCACCATCGGGAAGCGCGAGACTCTCTGCCGCGCGCCTGGGCATAAGCACTCCCTGAACAGAGGATCTTGCTCATGACCAATCAGACTCGCCGCGTCGCCCGCGCTTTATTGTCCGTTTCCGACAAAGCCGGATTGATCGAATTTGCCCGCAGCCTTGCGGCCCGCGGCGTCGAACTCGTCTCGACCGGCGGTACCGCCAAGGCGCTCGCCGCGGCCGGGCTGAAGGTGAAGGACGTCGCCGATCTCACCGGCTTTCCGGAGATGATGGACGGGCGGGTGAAGACGTTGCATCCGAAGGTCCATGGCGGCCTGCTGGCGATCCGCGACAACGCCGAGCACGCGCAGGCCATGAAGACGCACGGCATTGCGCCGATCGATCTCTTGGTCGTCAATCTCTATCCGTTCGAAGCCACGGTCGAGAAGGGCGCCGACTTCGGCGATTGCATCGAGAATATCGATATCGGCGGGCCCGCGATGATCCGCGCCGCGGCCAAGAACCACGAGCATGTCGCCGTGGTCGTCGAGGGGCAGGACTATCAGTCGGTGCTCGACGAGCTCGCGGCCAATGATGGCGCGACCACGCTGGCGCTGCGCCGGCGTCTCGCCGCCAAGGCCTACGCGCGCACGGCCGCGTACGATGCGGCGATCTCCAACTGGTTCGCGAACGAATTGAAGATCGAAGCTCCCGATTATCGCGCGCTTGGCGGACGCCTGATCCAGCCGCTGCGCTATGGCGAAAATCCGCACCAGACCGCGGCCTTCTATGCGCTCGCCGAAAAGCGGGCAGGCATTGCCACCGCGCGGCAGCTCCAGGGCAAGGAATTGTCGTATAACAACATCAACGACACGGACGCGGCCTATGAATGCGTCGCCGAGTTCGACCCCAAGCGCACCGCGGCCTGCGTGATCGTCAAGCACGCCAACCCCTGCGGCGTCGCCGAAGGCCCGGATCTGGTGACGGCCTATCGCAAGGCGCTGGCCTGCGATTCGACCTCGGCCTATGGCGGCATCATTGCGCTCAACCGCACGCTGGACGCGGAAACCGCGCGCGCGGCGATCGGCATCTTCACGGAGGTCATCATCGCGCCGGCTGCAACGGACGAAGCCATCGCGATCATCGCCGGCCGGAAGAATCTGCGGCTGTTGCTGGCGGGCGGACTGCCTGATCCGCGCGCGCCGGGTCTTACCGCCAAGACCGTCGCCGGCGGACTGCTAGTGCAGGGCCGCGATCATGCAGTCGTGGACGATATGCCGCTGAAGACGGTGACCAAGCGCGCGCCGACGGAAGCCGAACTGCGCGATCTGAAATTCGCGTTTCGCGTCACCAAGCATGTGAAATCCAACACCATCGTCTACGCCAAGGACCTTGCGACCGTCGGCATCGGCGCGGGGCAGATGAGCCGGGTGGATTCTGCGCGCATCGCGGCACGCAAGGCGCAGGACGCGGCGAAGGAGTTGAAGCTCGCCGAGCCCCTGACCAAGGGTTCAGTGGTCGCCTCCGACGCATTCTTCCCCTTCGCCGACGGCATGCTGGCCTGCATCGAGGCCGGCGCGACGGCCGTGATCCAGCCGGGCGGCTCGATCCGCGACGAGGAGGTGATCAAGGCCGCCGACGATCACGGCATCGCCATGGTGTTCACCGGGGTCAGGCATTTCCGGCATTAGCTCCATTGTCGTCCCGGCCAAGCGCAGCGCGAGCCGGGACGACGAAGAACCCCCAAAAGCGCGATGGGATTAGGTCGAATCGCCATCCAGCTTTAGATTCTTGTTTGAGCATGATCTTTTCGGAAAACCGCTTCACCCTTTTCCGGATCATGCTCTAACCGCGCGAACAGCGCCAATCCCGTCACGAAAACACCACCAGCACCGCCATGCCGGCTTTGGCTTGCAGTGGCGGTGATGATGACGCTGATCACGCGCGGGCTGATCAAGCACATCACCTCACGCCTTCGCGCTTTGCCAACTCCGCCGCAATCCCTGTAGCATCGCCGCGAACTCCATTGGTCCCATCGCGCGCCGGACATCTGATGCTCGCTTTCATGACGACAAGGCGCAAGCTGCTCGCCTGCTTCGCGCTGCTGACGCTCTGCGTGACGACCGCCTCCGCGCCGGCGCAGCGCCGCAACGCCTATACGATACCTGCCGCCGAGAGCATCCATGCGGTCGCCGCCGAGCACGGCATGGTGGTGGCGCAGGAGAAGATCGCCGCACGGATCGGCGCTGACATCTTGAAGCGCGGAGGCAATGCCATCGACGCGGCGGTCGCGACTGGTTTTGCGCTTGCCGTGACCTATCCACGCGCGGGGAATATCGGCGGCGGCGGCTTCATGGTGATTCATCTTGCCGCGAGCAACGAGGACGTCGCGATCGACTATCGCGAGAGCGCGCCGAATGCGGCCACATCGGAGATGTTCTTGGGGCCGGACGGCAAACCCGATCCGGCCAAATCGCGCGATTCCGCGCTCGGCATCGGCGTCCCCGGCACGGTCGCGGGTCTCAGTCTGGCGCTGGACAAATACGGCTCCGGCAAATTTTCGCTGGCAGATCTGCTGCAGCCTGCGATCGCGTTGGCGCGAGACGGTATCATCGTCACCGATGACCTCGCCGACACGCTGCCGCAATGGTATCGGCGGCTTGCACGCTGGCCTTCGTCGACAAAGGTGTTTTCGCGGCCCGACGGGAGCTCGTTACGCGAGGGCGACAGGCTGATCCAGTCCGACCTCGCGGACACGCTGACCGCGATCGCGGCGCAGGGGCCGCGCGGATTTTATCGGGGGCCCGTCGCGGAGAGGCTTGCCAAGGCGGTGACCGACGCCGGCGGCCTGATGACGGCGGATGACCTGAAGTCGTATCAGGTCGTGATCCGCGCGCCGGTGCGCGGCAGCTATCGCGGCTACGACATCGTCTCGATGCCGCTGCCTTCCTCCGGCGGCACCGTGCTGCTGGAATCGCTCAACATCCTCGAGGGCTATCCGCTCGGCGAGATGAAGCAGGGGTCGGCGCCGTCGCTACATCTGATCATCGAGGCGATGAAGCGCGCCTATGCCGACCGCGCCCGCTATCTGGGCGATCCCGCCTTCGTCAAGGCGCCGCTCGCGACCTTGCTGGCGAAGGACTATGCCGCCAGCCAGCGCGCCAAGATCGACCTTGAGCGAGCCACGCCATCGGCCGAAATCGCCACCGCGAAAGCGCCACACGAAGGCAGCAACACCACGCACTTCTCCGTGGTCGACCAGTTCGGCAATGCCGTCTCCAATACCTACACGCTGAACTTCAGCTATGGCGTCGGTCTCGTCGCCGAAGGCACGGGCGTGCTGCTCAACAACGAGCTTGATGACTTCACCGCCGCGCCCGGAGCGCCGAACGCTTTCGGCCTCGTCGGCTTCGAACCGAACTTGCCCGGACCGGGCAAGCGGCCGCTGTCCTCGATGTCACCGACGATCGTGCTCAAGGACGGCAAGGTTTTGCTGGTGACGGGCTCGCCGGGGGGCAGCCGCATCATCTCCACGGTGCTGCAGGTGATCGTCAACGTGCTCGACTACAACATGGACGTGGCGGCTGCGGTCGCGGCGCCGCGGCTGCACCATCAATGGCTGCCGGACCAGGTTTCGATCGAGCCGGGATTTTCCGCGCAGGTGCTGGCCGCGCTCGCCGCCAAGGGACATACGATGGCGGAGTCGGCAGGCTACTCCTCCGCCAATTCCATACTCGTCACGCCGACCGGCCTGTTGGGCGCGCCGGATCTGCGCACCCGCGGTGCGGAAGCTGCGGGGCAATAAGCGCAGGCCGCGATATCAGCGCAAACGCTTCGCCTTTGTCGCGAGGCAAAACCGGTTTCCATTTTGCACTATCGCGGCCCTGCGGGTCCGGATCATGCGCTGGAGGCGCACGCCGATTGCGCGCCTGCGGCAGCGGAGTATAAGGCCGGCCAAATACGTGGGAAGAGGAAGCCCCCAATGACAACGGCCGACCCGTCGCCAAACGTCGAAACCGCCGCGATCGAAGATACCAGCCTGCTTGCGTTCTATCGCGACATGAATGTGGCGGAGCGCCGGACCTTCTGGGCCTGCGCGGCGGGCTGGGCGCTCGACGGCATGGACTTCATGATCTATCCGCTGGTGATCGGCACGATCATCACGCTGTGGAAGGTCGATGCCGGCTCCGCGGGCCTTGCCGGCACCGTG
Source organism: Bradyrhizobium sp. STM 3562 (assembly GCF_045571435.1). Taxonomy (NCBI): domain Bacteria; kingdom Pseudomonadati; phylum Pseudomonadota; class Alphaproteobacteria; order Hyphomicrobiales; family Nitrobacteraceae; genus Bradyrhizobium; species Bradyrhizobium sp. STM 3562. The sequence continues at coordinate 246,611 of NZ_CP120694.1, read as the reverse complement.
ACCCTGCTCTCCTCCGCGATCGGCGGCTGGTTGGGCGGCTATCTCGCCGATCGCATCGGCCGCGTCAGGACCCTGCAATTCACGATCCTGTGGTTCTCGTTTTTCTCGCTGGTCTGCGCCATCGTGCAGAATTTCGACCAGCTCCTGATCGCGCGTGCGGTGCTCGGCCTGGGCTTTGGCGGCGAGTGGGCGGCGGGCGCGGTGCTGATGGGCGAAGCGATCCGCCCGCAATATCGCGGGCGCGCGGTCGGCTCGGTACAATCCGGCTGGGCGGTCGGCTGGGGATTGGCGGTGCTGGCGCAGGCCATCCTGTTTTCGCTGATGCCGGCGGAGATCGCGTGGCGCTGGATGTTCGCGGTCGGCGCCTTGCCCGCGCTTCTGGTGTTTTATCTGCGCCGCTACGTCACCGAGCCGGATATCGCGGCCGCCACCCGCGCCAGGCAGACGCAAGCGGGCACCCATCCGCCACTCTGGGAGATCTTCTCGGGTCCTGTTCTGAAAACCACCATCCTCGCCTCGCTGATGGCAACGGGAATGCAGGGCGGCTATTACGCCATCACCTTCTGGGTGCCGCGCTTTCTCACCACCGAGCGCAAGCTGTCGATCGTCTCATCCACCGGCTATCTCTCCGCGCTGATCATCGGCTCCTTCGTCGGTTATCTGGTCGGCGCCTGGCTCGCCGACCGGATCGGCCGGCGCAATCTGTTCCTGATCTTTTCGCTGGGTGCCATTGCCGTGGTGCTGCTTTACACGCAGTTGCCGCTCACCAACGAGGTGCTGTGGATCCTGGGCTTCCCGCTCGGCTTCTTCGCCTCGGGTTATTTCTCCGGCATGGGCGCCTTCCTCACCGAGCTCTACCCGACGCGGCTGCGCGGCTCCGGCCAGGGCTTTTGCTACAATTTCGGCCGCGGCATCGGCGCGCTGTTTCCCTATCTGGTCGGCGCGCTCTCGACCACGACGACGCTCGCCAATGCCATTGCGATCTTTGCGGTCGCAGCTTACGGCGTGTTCTTCCTTGCCGCGTTCGCGCTGCCGGAGACCCGCGGCCGGGTGCTGCACGCCGATGCGTGATTTGCAAATCTGAAGGTTATGCGCGTGTCATTCCGGGACGCTCGCGATAGCGAGCGAAGTGCGGAATCCAGACGTTGTGGCGCGAGATTCCGGGTTCGCGCTAACGTGCGCCCCGGAATGACGGTGCGTTACCGCCCCACCTGATACGGCCCACCTTTCTCCAGCGCGCGCTGATAGGCGGGGCGGGCGTGAATGCGCTCCAGAAATGCCATCGCCTTGGGATGGCCCTGCTCGAGCCCGCCGCGGGCGGCGGCCGCTTCCACCGGAAAGCTCATCTGGATGTCGGCCGCGGTAAACTCATTGCCCGCGAACCATTCGCTCTTGGACAGCTCTTCTTCCCAAAAGTCCATGTGCTGCTTGAGCTGCGGATTGACCAGCGTGGTCAACGCCTGGCTCGACACTTTGCGCACCAGGGGGCGCAGCAATGCCGGCGCGCGCCTGGGCATCAGCGTGAACAACAATTTCAGGAGCAGTGGCGGCATGGCCGAACCCTCGGCGTAATGCAGCCAATAGGCGTAGCGCAGCCGCTCCGGCGTCTTAGGCGGCGGAATCAGCCGTCCGTTGCCGTAGGTGTCGACGACGTATTCGATGATCGCGCCCGACTCGGCGATGGTGTTGCCGCCATCGGTGATGACGGGCGATTTGCCGAGCGGATGAACGGCACGCAGCTCCTTCGGGGCGCGCATATCTGGTTGCCGCTGATAGCGCACGATCTCGTAAGCGACGCCCAGTTCCTCGAGAAGCCACAGCACCCGCTGCGAGCGCGAATTGTTGAGATGATGAACGGTCAGCATGAATACCCCCAAAGGCCTTGCTTGCGCGCTGGCCTAACAAACCGGCGCGGCATTGACGATGCGGTGAAACGACGGGTGCGGTTTTTACCCGGGCGATATTGACATGGTTATTATACCCGGGTAAAAAGCGCGTCAGTTATCCAAGCTGAGGTTTTCCCCGTGTCCGGCCACTTTACCGCCTTTGAGGGCCAGCGACGGCTGACATCCGGCGCGCTGGCCGATGTCGCGCTCGCGGTCAAACGCGCCGAGCCGCAGGCGTCCGAGCCGATCGCAATCTTCAGCGACGAAACCGGCCGTCCCATCGACCTCGATCTGCGCGGCAGTGTCGATGAGGTGCTGGCGCGGCTTACGAAGGGCTCACCCGCCGGTTCCGCGCCGGAGACCGTCGCGGCCGGCGAGCCGCGCGGCCGCGGCCGGCCGAGACTGGGCGTGGTCGCCCGCGAGGTGACGCTGTTGCCGCGACATTGGGAATGGCTCAATGCGCAGCCGGGGGGCGCCTCGGTCGCTCTGCGCAAACTGGTCGAACAGGCCCGCCGCGCGGGCGGCGATGCGGATCGCCAGCGTGCGGCGCGCGACGCCGCCTATCACTTCATGTCAGCGATGGCTGGCAACCTGCCTGATTTCGAGGAAGCCGCGCGCGCGCTGTTTGCCGACGGCCGCCGGAGCTTCGTCGCGCTCATCGCCACCTGGCCGCCCGATATTCGCGACCACGTCATCAAGCTCGCCTACGCCGATCGCGCCGACCAGCTCGCACCCTAAGCGAAGAAGACAATCAACTCGCGAAGCCAATGCGGCGCGACACCGCGCCCGAGCCTGCTCAACAGGAAAAAGCCGTGCCGACGACCGTCAACTCGCTTCGAAAACCGTTTCTGATCTTCCTCGCGCCGATGATGCTGAGCAACATCATGCAAGCCTTGTTCGGCACGATCAACAACGTCTACCTCGGCCAGATGATCGGCGTCGACGCGCTCGCGGCCGTATCCGTCTTCTTCCCGGTGATGTTCCTCCTGGTCGCCTTCGTGGTAGGGCTGAGCTCGGGCGCCGGCGTCTTGATCGGCCAGGCCTGGGGTGCGGCCGAGCCGAGAAAGGTCAAGGCTGTCGCAGGCACCACATTGGCGGTCGCGCTGCTGCTGGCCGGCGTGATCGCCGTTCTCGGCGGACTGTTCAGCCGACAGCTCCTGGCCGCGCTCGCCACGCCGCCCGACATCCTCGGTGCGGCCAACACTTACGCGCGCATCATGATGATCACGATGCCGCTGACCTTCACCTTCATTCTGATCACCGCGATGATGCGCGGCGTCGGCGACACCATGACGCCGCTGCTTGCCTTGTCGGTCTCGACCGTGATCGGCCTTGCCGCGACACCGGCCCTGCTCCGCGGCTGGCTCGGCCTGCCCCGGCTCGGCATCGCCAGCGCCGCTTGGGCCTCCGCCATTTCGAGCTTTCTGACCCTGTTGTGGCTCCACGTCCATCTGCTCCGGCGCAAGCACCCGCTGGCATTCGACGGCGTGTTCTGGCGATCCATGCGGCTCGATCCGGCCTTGCTCCGGATTGTATTGCGACTGGGCATTCCCACCGCCATCGGCATGATCGTGATGTCGCTGGCGGAACTGGTGCTGCTCGGCCTCGTCAACAGCTTTGGCTCCAACGCCACGGCCGCCTATGGCGCGGTCAACCAGGTCATGAGCTATGTGCAATTTCCCGCGCTATCGATCGCGATCTCGGTCTCGATCTTCGGCGCACAGGCCATCGGCCGCGGTCATGCCGACCAGATGGGCGCGATCGTCCGCACGGGCCTGGAAATGAACATTGCCTTGACCGGTGGACTGGCCGCGATCGCCTATCTGTTCTCGCGCCTACTCATGAGCTTCTTCATCACCGACCCGGCGGTGCTGGAGCTCGCGCAGGGGCTGCTGCACATCGTGCTGTGGAGCACGGTGGCGTTTGGAATGTCGACGGTGTTTTCGGGGGCAATGCGCGCCAGCGGCACGGTGTGGATGCCGCTGCTGATCTCCATCCTCGCGATCAGCGCGATCGAGGTGCCCGCTGCGATCGTCCTCAGCCGCTTGATGGGCATCGAGGGAATCTGGATCGCTTATCCCATCACCTTCTGCGCCATGTTCGTGCTGCAGATGGGCTATTACCTACTGGTCTGGCGCAGACGGGCGATCGGGCGCCTGATCTGACCGACCCTGCTCCAATCACAATATGATGATCATCATGAAATGGCTGGACGCGGCAACGCGAACCGGCCAGATAGCCCCCGAAAGAGATGATGGCCAATGGCCCGCTGTTGCGCTATTTGCTTTCGAAACAACTAGGGATGCAACACAATGCGTGTTCTCGTGGTCGGTGCCGGAGCCATTGGCGGATATTTTGGCGGCAGGATGCTGCAGGCCGGCCAGGACATCACCTTCCTGGTGCGTCCGCGTCGCGCCGCGGAGCTGGCGTCCGCTGGCCTCGTGATCAAGAGCCCCAATGGGGACGTGACGCTGAAGAATCCGCCGACGGTGCAGGCGGACCGGCTCAACGAGACCTTCGACGTGGTGCTGTTGAGCTGCAAGGCCTACGACCTCGAGGACGCCATAATCTCGTTCGCGCCGGCTGTCGGGCCTCAGACCTCGATCATCCCGCTCCTGAACGGCATGCTGCATCTGGATATTCTGGACAGACGATTCGGCCGCGAGCGGGTGCTCGGCGGCCTCTGCGCCATCGCGGCGACGCTGAACGACAAGCGCGAGGTCGTGCAGCTTGCTCCGATGCAGTCGCTGATCTTCGGCGAGCGCGACGGCGGCTCGAGCGAGCGAGTGCGCGCAATCGCCGAGGTGGTCAAGAGCGGCAATTTCAGCGGCACGGCCAGCGAAAATATCCTGCAGGACATGTGGGAGAAATGGGTGTTCCTGGCCTCGCTTGCCGCCACCACCAGCCTGATGCGTGCCTCGCTCGGCAATATCCTGGCCGCACCCCGCGGCAAGGATTTCGTGCTTGGCATTTTCGATGAGTGCAAGGCCGTTGCCGCGGCGGAGGGTTATCCGCCCCGCGCGCCGTTTCTGGAACGCTCGCTCGCCATGCTGACGACGGAGGGCTCGCCGCTGACCGCATCGATGTTCCGCGACATCAAGGCCGGCCTGCCGGTGGAAGCCGATCACGTGATCGGCGACCTGATCGCGCGCGGCGAGGCCGCGAAGGTTCCGGTCCCGCGGCTGCACACCGCCTACACCCATCTGAAAGCCTACGAGCGCGAGCGGGCTTAAGCTTGGTGTAAGGCGCGGGGCGAGTTCCCCGGCCAAGCGCGCGGCTTGCGCGAAGATGTGACCTCCACTTGCATTTCGTGGTTGGCAATAGTGGAGACGTTCCGCTATTGCCGTGAATGACTCGCGCCTTACGGAACCGCCGTGCAGCCCTCGGACATCTTGGACGTTCCCCAGACAAGTTGGGACAAGCGAATTGCCGCCGATCTCACTGCCGAGATGGAGCGGCATCTGTCGGAGAAGGTGTCGACCATTCCGGAAATGCGCCGGATCCTTGCAGTCAGGGGCTATCGCGAACTGCGCGAAGCGGTGGAGCGGGAGATTGCCGGCAAAACGGGCGCTGACGCCCTGCGCGCCATGATGCTGGCGATGCGCCGCTACGCGCTGGAGCGGCCGGGCCTATCGGCGGCGACCTTCCGCACGCCCGAGATCGACACGCCGGAATGGCGCGCGGCCTACATGGAACTGGGCGCCGTCGTGCTCGGCGTCTTCGGCCAGCTCGGCGTGCGCGGCGAGCAGGCCATGCACGCGCTGCGCATCCTGCGAAGCCTGGTGCGCGGCTTCGTCCTGCATGAGATGGCCTCATCGTTTCTCGAGCCGCTCGGCCACGACCAGAGCTACGAACTGACCATCAAGGTGTTCACCGAGGGGCTTTCGGTGCTGCGCAAGTGAGCTCGGCGATGATGCGCCAGAGCAGTCCCCGAGTTGAGCGTATCGAAGGAAGGCGCACCCAATCTCCATTGTCATTGCGAGCACAAGCGAATCCAGACTTTCTCCGCGGATACCGCTGGATTGCTTCGTCGCTGTCGCTCCTCGCAATGACGGGCGTGGGCGCTCGTCCGGTCCTGCACCGGATCGGCGACTGCTTTAGCTGCCCGAGAAATGCGCGAGGTAATGCGCCAGCGCCTCGATCTCCTCTTGGCTTAGCGGATAGGCGACGTCGGCCATGGCCGCGACCCCGCCGCCGGATCGCTTGCCGGACTTGAAGTCCTGCAGCGCCTTGACGAGATATTCCTCGCGCTGACCGGCAATCCGCGCCACCGCCTTGGTGCCTGCGAAATTGTCGGCGTGGCAGGAGGCACAGCGCCGGCCGACCGCGGCCTGCGCGCCCTTCTTCGACAGATCCGGATTGTCGTCGGCCTGTGCCTTCGGCGGCGTCAGCGAGGCAAAATAGGCGCCGAGATTGCGGATATCCTCATTGTTGAGCTGCTCGACGATCGGCTGCATCTGCTCGTTCTTGCGTGCGCCGGAACGAAAAAACACGAGCTGCCACTGAATGAACTGATCGGGCTGGCCCGCGAGCGAGGGGATGTTTTCAGTCTCCGAAATGCCGTTCGCGCCGTGGCAGCCGGCGCAGATCTCAGCCTTCTCCTTGCCGGCCGCGATGTCGGCGGCCTCGGCTGACGAGGCGCCGATCATCGTGACAGCGAGCAAGCCCAGCAAGGCGTTTCGCATCGTGTTTTCTCCTTGTGTGCTTTTCGGAACGCGCGGGCGATCCGCAAAGCGCAATGTTTCTTAACGCGTGCGACGCGGCTTCGGCATCACAAGAGATCACAAAGAGAGAGGCTGCGGGGCGCCGTTTGGGGCAACCGCAGCCTCTCGTTCGTCAGGCTTTCCTATTTGCTGTAGCTGATGCGGTAGATCGCACCGGCCCAGTCATCGGAGACGAGGATCGAGCCGTCCTTGGCCAGGATGATATCGTCAGGCCGGCCGAGATAGCCCTGGTCGCCTTCGAGCCAGCCGGAGGCGAACACCTCCTGCTTGGCATTCTTGCCGTCGGGATCGGCGGTGACGCGAACGATCCGCGCGCCCTGGTATTTATGCCGGTTCCAGGAGCCGTGCTCGGCGATCAGGATCGAGTTCTTGTATTCGGCCGGGAATTGGCTGCCGGTGTAGAACTTCATGCCGAGCGGAGCCACATGCGCGCCCAGCTTGAGCACGGGCGGCGCGAACTCCGAGCACTTGTGACCCATCGCGAATTTCGGATCCGGCAGATCGCCCTGGTGGCAATAGGGATAGCCGAAATGCTCGCCGATCCTGGAGATCATGTTCAGCTTGTCGGAGGGCAGGTCGTCGCTGATCCAGTCGCGCGCGTTTTCCGTGAACCAGTATTTGCCGGTGCGCGGATCGACGTCGCCGCCGACGCTGTTGCGCACGCCGAGCGCCCAGATTTCCGCATTGCCGCTCGCCGGATCGACGCGGCGGATCTGTGAGACGCTGGTCGGGGGAATGCCGATGTTGAAGGGAGGGCCGAACGGAATGTAGAACCAGCCGTCCTTGTCGACCGCGATATATTTCCAGCCATGCGCGGCGTAGGAGGGCATGTCGTCATACACCACCTTGCCCTCGCCGAGATGATCGAGATTGGCCTCGGCATTCTCATATTTGATCAGCTTGTCGACCGCGATCACATAGAGCGCGCCATCCTTGAAGGCGACGCCGGTCGGCATGTTCAGGCCTTTGAGGACGGTCTTGACCTCGCGCTTTCCGCCATTGTCGGTGATCGCATAGACGTTGCCGAGCCCGAAGGAGCCGACGAACAGCGTGCCCTTGTCGCCCCAGGCCATTTGCCGCGCCGCCAGCACGCCGGGCGCCCAGACCTCGATCTTGAATCCGGGCGGCAGCTTGATCTTCTTGATCAGCGCCGCAAGCTCCGCCTCCGACGCGCCGGTCGGCGGACCTGACGGCGGCGCCAAGCCCTTCTGCGCTTCGGTCTCGTCGCCCAGAAACCAGTCGTCCGGCGGATGCGTCCAGAATTCCTTATTGCCGGATTCGTAGTGCTTCAGCCCCTGGCTCTGCTGCTGTTGTTGTTGCGCTCTGGCGAAACTCCCGCCAGCAATCAGGCCGATTGCTGCGAGCACAAGAGCGGTGCGGTGGAAAGCCGGCTTCATCACGTCACTCCCCTATGCGGCCTGGCGGCCGCGTCTGTCGTGTTTTTTGAGAACGTTCCGAGAAACGAACTTGGCGTCTGCCGTGTGATCAGACGCAAAAACCTTAGCACATCTAAGACGGCTGAGAAGCGCACACGAGATTGTGCGATCGAGGCGGCGAGAGTTGAGAAGATATTTCGCACTGCGGGCTCGCGCAGAGACTTTGGTTGCTGCGGCTCCGGCGCATTCGCCGTGCTCGAAGCCCATGCTGCATTGTTAGGCGACGCTGCGGCTCAGGAGGCAGGAATCAGGCGCCCCAAACGGACCGCCGTCAGACCGGCCCACAGGCGCTGCGACGGCATCAGCACAAAACAATCGTCATGCGGGGTGACGACGGGTTCGCCGCCGTCATAGCCGATCACGGTGCCGGCACGCGGAATGATTTCACCGCCGCGCAAGGGAAGCGCGAAGACGAACGCGTGCTTGATCGTCACCGGCATCGTGATCTCGATGAAGCGGCTTGGCCCATCGGGCAAGGAGACGGTCGGTGCCTCGAAAGTTTGGGGCGCCAACACTTGGGGCGTCAAGGCTTGGGGCGCCAATGCTTGGGGCATCATGTCCAGGCGTTGCAGCATGCGGATGCAGGCTGCGTAGGCAACCTCGCCGCTTGATGCCGCCCAATGCTGACCGCATTCGATCAAGAGCGCGGTCTTGGCCGAGTGAGGATCACCGAAGCCGCCGCAATCGCGCATGCGTGGCCCCTGCGCGTGGCCGCGGTCCACCACGACGAGATCGGCAAGTCCAACCTTGCGTGCGAGCTCGCGGCTGCGCTGATGCGGGCCGGCAAGCACCAGGGGTTCGTTCGGATGCTGGGTGGTGTGCAGGTCGAGCAGATAATCCGCCTGCTCGACAAACGGCCGCAACGCCACGGCCCGCGCGACGTCGGCGCTGCGCGGCGGCGCATCCAGAATATCCGGCGACCAGATCCGGTTCATGTCTTCTTCGACCCAGCGGCTGGCCCGGGGCGCGGAAGGATCGAAACGCGCGTAGGCATCGACATTCGCAAAAGCGAGGGTGAGGCGCCCGCGCGAGGGACTGACAGCTTGCGACAGCAAGCGATCGAGAGCCACGGCGCCGGCCGGTTCATTGCCATGAACCAGGGCCGTGATCAGAAGATGAGGACCCGGTTGCGCGCCTGCGAAACTGTGAACGAAGGGAACGCCCGTCGTGCCGTCGCGCCAGCGCGCGATGTCAGGTGGCGAAAACTCGACGGGATATTCGATGACGGGCTGAGCCTGGGCGCCGACATCGGTCACGATCGCACCCTGAAGGATCTGCGGACTTGAAGAAAATTGGAGCGGGCGATGGGGCTCGAACCCACGACCCCGACCTTGGCAAGGTCGTGCTCTACCACTGAGCTACACCCGCATCCTCTGTGCATTGGCGGCCGCCCGTGGGCGCCGGCAACGGCAGACCTATGCCAAATGCCGCCGGCGAATGCAATGCCCGCGAAAGGCCTGGAACCCGCAAAAGTGGGTTAGCTGGCGCCAAATCGGCCCGAAATCCCGATCGAGGGCGTCAAGTTCGCAGGTCAGATCGGCAGAACAGCGGAGTCGCATCCGGATGGACCCCGATTCGCCCGCTTTCGGGCAGGGACGCCGTCGGCCCGACCGACCTCCGATTTGAGCGGCAAGGTTCCGAGCCGATTGAAATTTGTCGCCAGACCGCCATCTAGCTGAACAGAACTTCTAAGACCACCACGCGGGCCGTGCTAGAAGGGCCCTTTCAGACAGCGGACGAGGATCCCGTGACCATAGTAGAGCAGGGCGGCGCGGCGGCCGCGCCCGATCTGATCAAGGAGACCACGACCCAGACATTCGTGAAGGACGTCATCGAGGAATCCAGGCGTCAGCCGGTGCTGATCGATTTCTGGGCCCCGTGGTGCGGTCCCTGTCGCCAGCTCACGCCGATCCTTGAAAAGGCGGTTCGCGCCGCCAAGGGCAGGGTCAAGCTGGTCAAGATGAACATCGACGAGCATCCGGCCATTCCCGGCCAGATGGGAATCCAGTCGATCCCGGCCGTGATCGCCTTTGTCGGCGGACAGCCGGCCGACGGTTTCATGGGCGCGCTCCCGGAAAGCCAGGTCAACGCCTTCATCGAGAAGCTGACGCGCGGCGTGCCTGCGGCAGGCGAGCCCGATCTTGCGGAGATCTTGAAAGAGGCGGACGCGGCTTTCGCGGAGGGCGATGTCGCCGCCTCCGCGCAAGTCTACGCCGAGGTGCTGGCGCATGATTCGACCAACATCCCGGCGCTCGCCGGCCTGGCGAAGTGCTATGTGGCGACCGGCGCGGTCGAAAAGGCCAAGCAGACGCTGGCCATGGTGCCGGATTCCAAGCGCAACGACGCCGCGGTGAAGGCGGTGCAGGCCGCGATCGATCTTGCCGAGCAGGCCTCCTCACTTGGCCCGGTCCACGAACTGGAACAGAAAGTCGCCGCAAATCCGTTGGATCATCAGGCGCGCTTCGATCTCGCCACCGCGCTCAACGCGGCGGGCAAGCGCGCCGAAGCCACCGACCAGTTGCTGGAGATCGTCAAGCGCGACCGCAAATGGAATGACGATGCCGCCCGCAAGCAGCTCGTGCAATTCTTCGAGGCCTGGGGCGGTGCCGACGAGGCCACGATTGAGGGACGCAAGCGTCTGTCGACGATCCTGTTTTCGTAAACCCTCAACCGCCGGGGCCGCGATGGATTCATTCAGCTAGCGCCCCTTCGTTCCCGAAGTTCGTATCAGGGGCGCTGCCAGGGTTGTGCGAACTTCGGAAAACGGGGACTTGATGCCGATCAACGCCGAATATCGCGGACCCGGCGATCTGCCTGAGGTGATTCCAGTGTTTCCGCTGGCTGGCGCGCTATTGTTGCCGCGCGGCCAGATGCCGCTGAACATCTTTGAACAACGCTACCTCGCGATGGTGGACGATGCCTTCCGCGATAGCCATCGGCTCATCGGCATGATCCAGCCCGATGTTACTCACTCGGCCAATGAAGAGCAGCCGGCGCTGTTTCGCATCGGCTGCGTCGGGCGCATCACCCAGCTCGCCGAAACCGGCGATGGCCGCTACATCCTCGAATTGACCGGCATCTCGCGGTTCAAGATCGTCGAAGAAATGCAAGTGCTGACGCCGTACCGGCAATGCAAGGTGGACTACTTCCCGTATCTCGACGATTTCACCGCCCGAAAGGGCGAGGAGGCGGTCGACCGCGATGCGCTGCTTGCCGTGCTGGCGGATTTCCTGAAGGCGAACGATCTCAGCGTCGATTGGGAGGGCATCGAGAGTGCGCCCAACGAGGCGCTGGTCAATGCGCTGGCGATGATGTCGCCGTATGGAGCCGCCGAAAAGCAGGCGATGCTGGAAGCGCCCGACTTGAAGACCCGCGCCGAGATCCTGATCGCGGTCACCCAGATCGATCTGGCCAAGAAGCGCACCAGCGGCGACCCGCCGCTGCAGTAGTTGCAGCCTGCGGATTAGGGACCGCCCATGTTGCCCCGTCATCCTGAGGCGCGAGCGTAAGCGTGAGGCGATCACCTCGCCGCAACGGCGGGGCGGGCGCGCTGTGGTGCCGTCATCAGCATCAGCAGACCCGTGACCGCGATCACGGCCAGATACACCCAGACCTGCATTTCGGTCGGCTGGTCGGTGTAGCCGATCAGCGTGTGTAAGGCGCGTCCGGGAATGCTCTGGTCCGACAGCAGCCAGCCCGAGTCCCACACGACCGTGTTCAGCGAGGTGAGCCAGTTCGCGCGCTCCAGGAAGGCAATCGCCTGCGCCGCCATGCCGGCTGCGAGCAGGGTGATCAGCACCGTCGTGGTCCCGAACAATGCCCGCGGCGGGATGCGCACCAGGCCCAAATAGGTGAGCAGGCAAACGCCTGCGCCGAGCACCAGGCCGAGGCAGCCGCCAAGCGTGAGCGTCAAGGCGGAGCTGCCGTCGGACGCCGCCACGCCATACAGAAACAGCGCGACCTCGCTGCCCTCGCGCAGCACGGCGACGCCAACCACGACGGAGAGCGCCAACAGCGACTTGCTGCCTTCGGCGACCGCTCTTCCGATCGCGCGCATTTCGCCCGCGATCTCCCTGCCGTGCCGCGCCATCCAGACATTGTGCCAGGTCAGCATCACCACGGCGATCCCGAGGATCGCCGCGTTGAAGACCTCTTGCCCCATGCCTTCGAAGAGCTGCGACAACACACCGGCGAAGGCCGCGACCAGGCACGCGGCCACGACGCCCGCCAGCACGCCGCCGCCAATCCAGCGGCCGCGATGCGGCACCGAAGCTGTGACCGCAAGCACGATGCCGACGATGAGGCCGGCCTCGAACACCTCACGGAACACGATGATCAGCGCAGCCAGCACCTTGGCTTCCTATTGCACATTCAGCGCGCCGCGCGCTTTTTCGTTGAAGTCGTCATAGAACTCATAGCGCCCCGGCTTGAGCGCCCGCACATTGATGATGCCTTCGCTTTTCGCGGCGACCACTTTCTCCACCCGCAGTGATTTGCTTTCGAACTCCATTGCCTTTCCGTCGAGATTCTTGAGGCGGAACACCACGGGTCGGTCCGCCGGCGCGCGAACCTCGCTCGGCTGGAAGGCGCCGTTGGCATAGGTGAGCTGAACCTCCACCGCCTGCTCCGCACGTGTCGGTGCCGCGGACAGCAGCGCCAGCGCGCAGGCGCCGGCAAGGCTCAGGCGTATCGGTATCGGCTTGGCGTGCGACATTATCGACCCTTCAATGCGAGTAAGATCAGAATTCCCAGGCGAATTTCAGGCGCGCCCGATGGCGCTGAAATTCGGACAGGTTGAGCGCCAGCGAATTGCCGGCCTCGCGGCCCCAGACCTGGCTGTTCCAGGCCGCGACCATGAACATTTTCGGCGTGAACTGCACGTAGAGCGTCGGCCCCAGCATCACGGCATCCCCGGTGAAGGCCGACAGGGTCGGGCTATCATAATGGCGCAGATACCAGACCTCGCCGCCCACCAGCACATTGGGAACGATACGAAACGAGAGCGCTGCCGAGCCGCCGAGGGTTGCTTCGCGAACGGTATCGCCCGCGGCCGTCCATGTCACCTCCGGCTCGTACAGGAGATCGAACCCCGCATAGAGGCGGTTGCGCAGGAGTTCGAGATCGGCATTGACGGTGGTCTCGAACTCGTAATTGTGCACGTGCTCGCCGCTGGTCTCGTCGATCAGGCGCACATTCGGCTCGAAAGCGAGCGTCACCGAGAGCGGGTTGTCGGAGGTGCGCTCGAGCGCGAGATAGCGGAACTCGGCGAAGCCGCCGGCGAAGGAGGCAGCATTGCGGTTGTCGAGATCGGTCACGCCGCCGATGTTGTGGGTCGAGCCGAGCGCCCCGAATTCGATCTGCACGAACTGGGAGGGCGTGAATTCGTATTCATATTTGGTCTCGGTGGCCGTGTAATGACCGTCGCGCTTGCCGAACCGGCCGATACTGTCGACGGTGAATTCCCTCTCGCCCTCGATGCCGATGCCCGAGCCCGTGGTGAAGCCGAAGATGTATTTGGTCTCGATCTCGAGCCAGTCGTTCGCGTCGTCGGCGCGCGCGATGCCGCCGAGACAGAGCAGCGCAAGGGCAACGTGGATTGCCAGGATGGCATGCCGTTCAACTTCGATCGCTCTGCGCATGCCAATGATTCCGTCGCTTGCCCCGTTTCGACGGCATCAGCTAAAGGCTTGCGGCACCTGCGGCCAAAAAGACTCGTTCTAAACTGGAACGATTCTAAGTCTTTCTCTCAAATCGCCGCACCCTGACACCACACGCGGCGTCTGCCCGGCGGCCTCAGTAACCCGCAAGCGCGAGCGCCACCACGGCGCTCATGGCGATCCAGCCGACATGCCTGCCTCTCAACGCCCAGGCATTGCCCAGCGCGGCAAAGGCGTACACGACCGCGGAAGTCGCGACGATCCAGTGCCGCGCCTGGTCCGATTCCATCCATGACGCAGCAATCAGCAGCACACCGCCGCCGACCCAGGCGACGGTGCCGGCTTGCCATACCGCGCGGATCAGGGTGCGCGCCCGCTTTGGCTCGATGGTGGCGCGGGCGAACACCTTGGTCTCACCGAGCACGCCATGGATGAGGGCCGCCGCGATCGCGAGCAGCCCCGAAGATTGCAGCAGGAGATCACGCATCGACGTCTCCGCTTCCGTACAGTAGTGTATGGTGTATGCGCCTCGCCCTGGCGCCTGTCAATACAGCAGTGTATGGTCCGGGACATCATGGCTGATCAACTTTCCGCCACCGACTGGCTCGAGGCGGGCCTCAAGGCGCTCGCGGCAAACGGTTTCCCGGCGCTGAAAGCCGAGCCGCTGGCGAAGGCGTTGGGCGTATCACGCGGCAGCTTTTACTGGCACTTCGCCGATTTGAACGCCTATCACGCCGCGGTGCTGGATCATTGGCGGGAAGTGGCCGCCGAGCGGGTCATCGCCGACCTCGAGGCAGGCGAGGCGGACGAAAGTCCGCTGTCACGTTTGCTGCGGCGAAGCTTCTCGGGTCGGCTGATGCTGGAAAAGGCGGTGCGGAGCTGGGCGACCTTCGATTCCCGAGCTCGCGCCGCCGTGCAGGCGATTGATCGGCGGCGGCTGGACTACGTGGAAAGTCTGCTACGCGGAGCGGGATTGCCGGCCGAGACTGCGCAGGCGCGGGCGCAAATTCTCTATTGGGCTTTCGTCGGCTATGCGCTGTCCGACAAGCCGCTGCCGAGAGCCAAGCAAGACGCCGTGCTGCATGAGCTGATAGGGATGGGCTCGACAGGGATGGCCTTGGCACAGGCCAACGACATGCAAGGCACGGCTATGCTAAAAGCGAATCGCTAGCTGGAGCACGCCAATGACCCCGCCGGAACGTCCCGAAAACACCGTCGATCCCAAACTGCTTGAAATCCTGGTGTGCCCGGTGACCAAGGGGCCCCTGGAATACGACGCGGCGAAGCAGGAGCTGATCTCCCGTTCGGCCAAGCTCGCCTATCCCATACGCGACGGCATTCCGATCATGCTGCCGGAAGAGGCGCGGAAGATCGAGTAGGCGATCCATGCGCGCCGTTCTGGCCGCGATCGGCCTTCTGCTTTCCGCGCTCACCGCGGCGGCGTCGGCCGAAGAGAGCAAGATCACCGTAGGCGCCATCGACGCCGTGTTGACGACGCCTGCAGGCGTCGAGCGGCCACCGGTCGCGCTGTTGATCGCGGGCTCCGGGTCCACCGATCATGACGGCAACGGGCCGCAGATGAAGCCGGCGACGCTGAAGAAACTGTCCGAGCAACTGGTCGCACGCAATATCGCGACGCTCCGCTATGACAAGCGCGGAGCCGGGGCATGGAAGCCCGAGTTCGGCAAGCCGGAGGATTTTCGCTTCAAGGATTATGTGGAGGATGCGGCGGCGCTCGTGAACTATCTCCGCAGCAGCGGCAAGTTCTCGCGCATTGTGCTGGTTGGACACAGTGAAGGCGGTCTGGTCGCCATCCTGGCAGCGCAAAAGCAGCCCATCGACCGCCTGGTATTGCTCGCGACCGCCGCGCGAAAGCAGGGTGATCTGCTCAAGGCGCAGCTCGAGAAGAAGCTTCCGCCTGAGACGTATGGGCCGATCGCAAAAGCGATCGACGCGATCATGGCCGGCCAGATCGTCGATCCCTCGCCGCCGGGCCTTTCCATCCCACCCGCTTTGCAGCCAGGCATTGCCTCGGCCTTCACGGAAGATCCCATCGCGCCGCTGAAGAAGGTGCAGGCACCGATGCTGATCGTCGGAGGCGGCCGCGACCGCCAGGTGGCCCGGCTCGACTTCTTGGCGTTGAGCACGGCCGCCTCGACAGCGAAGACCTTGTGGGTGCCGGAGATGAATCACGTGCTGGTCGACGTCGGCAACGACGCCGACGATCTCGCCGCCTACAATCAGCCGGAGCGGCCGCTCGATGCCGCGATGATCGAGGAGGTCGCCGCGTTCATCTCGGACGCCGGCGTGCGTTAATCTGGGATGTCATTCCGGGGCGCTCGCGAAACGCGAGCGAACCCGGAATCCAGTCTAGAGCTTGTGGCGCGAGATTCCGGGTTCGATGCTGCCGCATCGCCCCGGAATGACAGTTGGCGCTGAGCTACAACGCCTCGCCCCTCAGCAGCCGCGGCACTTCGCCGGTGAGCCCCGCCGCCTGACGGATGAACAGGTTTTTCAAGGGCGGCGCGCGATCGACGAAGCCGAGCCCGATGTCGCGCACTGTGCGCAGCAGGGTCGATTTGTTCGAGAACAGGAAGTTGAGCGAGTTGGTGGCGACGCCCATCGCCATGGTGTCGAAACGCCGCCAGCGCTGATAGCGTTCGAGCACGTCGGCCTGGCCGATATCGATGCCGAGCCGGGCCGCATCGACCACGACTTCGGCCAAGGCCGCGACGTCCTTCAGGCCCATGTTGAGCCCTTGCCCCGCGATCGGGTGAATCACGTGAGCGGCGTCGCCGATCAGCGCCAGGCGTTCGGCGATGAAGGAACGCGCGACGAAATAGGACAGGGGGAAGGCACGCGGCTTGTCCAGCGGCTTGATTTCGCCGAGATGCAGGCCGAACCGCCGCTCGAGCTCCTGCATAAACGCGGCGTCATCGAGGGCAACGATACGGGCAGCCTCGGTGCGTTTCTCGGTCCAGACCAGGGAGGAGCGCTTGCCTTTGAGCGGCAGGATCGCAAACGGACCGGCTGGCAGGAAGTGTTCTTCAGCCCGCCCGCCATGATCGCGTTCATGGCCGACGGTCACGACGATGCCGGATTGATCGTAATCCCAACCATGGGTGGGAATGCCGGCACGCTCGCGCAATTTCGAGCGGGCGCCGTCGGCGCCGACCAAAAGGCTCGCCGCGACGGTGCTGCCGTCGGCCAGTTGCACATCGATGCCGTCACTGCGCGCGTCGTAGTCGGTGACGGCGGTCGCCCTGAGCTCGACGCCGTTTTCCTCGGCACGCTTGACCAGCGCGTCGATCAAATAGCGGTTCTCGATCATGTGGGCGAACGGCTCGCCCGGCTCGACATGACCGGCAAAGGTCAGGAACACCGGCCGCGTCGCATCGTGCAGCTTGGAGTCCGTGATCACCATGTCGAGGATCGGCTGCGCCTCGGCGGCGACGTCCTCCCAGACCCCGATGGTGGCGAACAGCCTCCGGCAGGCGGCAACGATGGCCGTGGCGCGGGGATCCCGGCTCGGCCGGGACGCCAGCGCGGGGTCTGCCACAATGACGGGGATATCGGCGCCCAGGCCCTGACGTAAGCCGAGCGCCAGCGCCAATCCCGCAAATGCGCCGCCGCCGATGACAATACTCGCCTGTGCCGACATGAACTCACCGCCTCCCGCCCTTGCTACCGGATTATAGCTGGGCGAAACAGATGGGCGAAACAAGGGCCCGAATATCTCCGGTACCGTCATTCCGGGAAGATGCGACAGCATCCAGCCCGGAATGACGTCCCCAAGAACCCGAAAGCACGCAAATGTCCAAGAGCCTGATCGACCTGCTTGCCATTCTCGACATCGAACCGATCGAGGTGAACCTGTTCCGCGGCAACAGCCCGAAGACGAGCTGGCAACGGGTATTCGGCGGCCAGGTGATCGGACAGGCGATGGTCGCGGCGTGCCGCACGGTGGAGGGCCGGCTGCCGCATTCGCTGCATTGCTATTTCATCCTGCCCGGCGATCCGCAGGTGCCGATCATCTATCAGGTCGAACGGCTGCGCGACGGCAAGAGCTATTCGACGCGGCGCGTCACCGCCATTCAGCACGGCAACGCCATCTTCTCCATCATGGTATCGTTTCACGCCGAGGAGGAGGGGTCTTTCGACCACCATGACAAGATGCCCGACGTGCCCGGACCGGAGAAGCTCACCGCCGAGGAACTGTCCAAGCAGCCGATGTTTCCCGAAATGCCGGAATTCATCCGCCGCTATTACGAATCCGATCGTCCGATCGAATTGCGCCCGGTCGAGATCGGCCGCTATTTCGGCCAGAAAATCGAGGACGGCCGCATTCACATCTGGATCAGGACCGCGGCAAAGCTGCCGGACGATCCGGCGCTGCATATGTGCGCGCTCGCCTATGCCTCGGATTTTTCGCTGCTCGACGCGGTGATGGCGCGCTACGGCCGCACGCTGTTCGACAAGCGGATGATGCCGGCAAGCCTCGATCACGCGATGTGGTTCCACCGTCCGTTCCGCGCCGACGAATGGCTGCTTTACGCCCAGGATTCGCCCAGCGCCCAAAGCGGGCGGGGTCTCACGCGCGGGCTGATCTTCAAGCCTGACGGTACGCTGGTCGCCTCCGTCGCCCAGGAAGGCTCGGTGCGCGAGCGTCGTTGAACCGCAGCTCCATGCGGGCGGGAACCGCGCGCCTCCCCTGGCTCCCTCTTTCCCGGTTTGGTTGTCTCAGCGAACATTCACGCTCTCTGGTACTCTTCAGATGGAGTTGGCTCGGCCTGCACAGGGTTAATTTTCGAACAGGTCCCGAACGCCCCTTAACCTTGCAGCTTTTTTGTGCCATTTGCCCATAAAGATGCCAGAGCGCGGCGGGTCGGCCGTTGACCGACCAAGCCGCCGAACCCCGGGGGCCCGACCAATGAAACTCATCGTCGCCGTCATCAAACCGTTCAAGCTTGACGAAGTGCGCCAGGCGCTGACGGCGATCGGCGTGCACGGCATGACGGTGACGGAAGTGAAGGGCTATGGCCGGCAGAAGGGCCATACCGAGATTTATCGTGGCGCCGAATATGTCGTGAATTTCCTGCCGAAGCTGCGCATCGAAATCGCCGTTGCTTCCGACGTCGCGGAGAGGGCGATCGAGGTGATCACGACGCATGCGCGCACCGGTCAGATCGGCGACGGCAAGATTTTCGTCACGCCCATCGATCACGCGCTGCGCATCCGCACCGGTGAAACCGACAGCGACGCGCTCTGACCTTGACTCTCTTCAGCCGCGCGACCGGCACCGACGGCGGCCGCGCCATCATGCCGGGAACATGACAATGGGGGCACTCCTGCTTCGCGGAGCGCGCTGCGCTGCGCTCATCGGACTTGCAACGATCACCTGCGCGTCGACGCCGGCCTTTGCGGCGACGTCAAGCGTCGATGGCGCCGATACGGCATGGATGATCGTCGCCACCGCGCTGGTGCTGATGATGACCATTCCCGGCCTCGCGCTGTTCTATTCCGGCATGGTACGCAAGAAGAACGTGCTGGCGACCATGGCGCAGAGCCTCGCCGCGGTGATGATCATTTCGATCCTGTGGGCGACGTTCGGCTATTCGCTGGTGTTCACCGGCGACGGCCCATGGGTCGGCGCGCTGGATCGCATCTTCCTCGCCGGCATGAGCATGGACAGCGTGCATCCTGCCGCCAAGACGATCCCCGAAGCTCTGTTCATGCTGTACCAGATGACGTTTGCGATCATCACGGTGGCGCTGGTGGCGGGCTCGGTGGCCGACCGCATGCGGTTTTCCGCCTATCTGTTGTTTTCGATCGCCTGGTTCGTGCTGGTCTATGTCCCGCTTGCGCATTGGATCTGGGGCGGCGGCTTTCTCGCCAGCATGGGCGTTGTGGATTTTGCCGGCGGCCTGGTGGTGCATCTATCCGCGGGCGTCAGCGGACTGGTCGCCGCCAGGGTGCTGGGCCAGCGCCAGGGCTATGGCTACGAGAACCTGTCGCCGTTTGACCTGTCGCTCGCGGTGATGGGCACCGGCCTGCTGTGGGTCGGCTGGTTCGGTTTCAACGGCGGCTCGGCGCTAGCGGCGGACTCGCGCGCGGTGATGGCGATCATCGCCACCCATCTGGCCGCCTGCGCCGGCGCCTTGACCTGGGGCGCGATCGAGTGGTCGGCCCGCCGCAAGCCGTCGGTGCTCGGCATGATTTCGGGCGCGGTCGCAGGTCTCGGAACGATCACACCGGCGTCCGGCTTTGTGGCGCCCTGGCATGGCGTCATCATCGGCGTGATCGCGGGTGCGGTGTGCTACTGGGCCTGCACCTGGCTCAAGCAACGTTTCAAGTACGACGATTCGCTCGACGTCTTCGGCGTGCACGGCGTCGGCGGCCTGACCGGCACCTTGCTCGCCGGCGTCTTTGCGACCGCCTCGATCGGCGGCGTGTCCGGTGTGATCGAGGACCACGCAGAGCAATTGCTGGTTCAGTTCTACGGGGTCGCGGTCACCTTGACCTGGTGTTCCGGCGTCACCTACGTGATCCTCAAACTGGTGAGCGTGTTCGTGCCGCTGCGGGTATCGCGGGAACACGAGCTGGAAGGCCTCGATATTTCGCAACATGGCGAGGCGCTGCAGTAAACAACTGGTAAATCCAGCACCCCATTACCGTTCCATAGGCGTCCTGCTGCCCGGCGCATGAGCACGATTGTGTCGGGACGTTGGCGTGCGCACGATTTGAGCAACACTGATTAATCCTTGGGCGCGACCAAATAGCACAGGTCGCGCCCATTCTCGTAAAACGCGAAAAGACCCGCGTTCATAATCCGTTAGGGCATGCCGTCGATCTGGCACGGCATTTGATTCCTCCGGTCGCGGCTGTGCCCCCGCGTTGTGAATTTTTCTCCGCGTGGTGAACCTCAGTCGACAACGCCCGGCCTCGTCCACACCGGGCCCAAGCGGGGATAGGACCCATGAAAATTGTTATGGCGATTATTAAGCCATTCAAGCTCGAGGAAGTCCGCGACGCCCTGACCGCCATTGGCGTTCATGGTCTCACGGTCACTGAAGTCAAGGGATATGGCCGCCAGAAAGGTCATACCGAAATCTATCGCGGCGCCGAATATGCCGTGAGTTTCCTGCCCAAAATCAAGATCGAGGTGGCTGTGGCATCGGACCAGGTCGACAAGACCATCGATGCCATCACATCGGCCGCGAAAACCGGCCAGATCGGCGACGGCAAGATCTTCGTCATCAACCTCGACCATGCGGTTCGTATCCGCACCGGCGAGGCGGATGCGGCGGCCCTCTGATTTCGCGCTCACCCTTATCACTCAGGAGTAATTGAAAATGACGTTTAAGCGTCCCACCCGCGCGGGATGGGCAGCCCTCGCACTCGCTGCGCTCTGCGTCGCGGGCTTCGTCGATGCGGCGTTCGCCGAAGACGCGGCACCTGCCGCGGCCGCCGCACCCGTTCCCAACAAGGGCGACGTGGCCTGGATGCTCACATCCAGCGCCCTCGTCCTGATGATGTCGATCCCCGGCCTCGCGCTGTTCTACGGCGGCCTGGTCCGCACCAAGAACATGGCGTCCGTGCTGACGCAGGTGTTTGCGATCGTCTCCATGATCGGCGTGACCTGGACGATCTACGGCTATTCGCTCGCCTTCGGCGACGGCGGCAGCATGACGCCCTATATCGGCGGCTTCACCAAGGCCTTCATGCACGGTGTCGATGCCAGCTCGACCTCGGCGACCTTCTCCAACGGCGTTGTCATTCCGGAACTCGCTTACTTCGTGTTCCAGATGACGTTTGCGATGATCACGCCGGCCCTGATCGTCGGCGCCTTCGCCGAGCGCATCAAGTTCTCGGCGGTGATGCTGTTCATCCTCCTGTGGTCGACCTTCATCTATTACCCGATCGCGCACTGGGTCTGGTACGTGGCCGCTCCGGATGACGTTGCGGCCGCCGCCAAGGCCCTGGCCGCCGCGACCGACGCCGCAGCCAAGACCGCAGCCCAGGCCAAGCTCGACGAAGTCACCGGCAATGTCGGCTGGCTCGCCGGCGCCGGCGCGCTGGACTTCGCCGGTGGCACCGTGGTGCACATCAACGCCGGCATCGCGGGCCTCGTCGGCGCGCTCATCATCGGCAAGCGCGTGGGCTACGGCAAGGACCTGATGGCTCCGCACTCGCTGACCATGACCATGATCGGCGCCTCGCTGCTGTGGGTCGGCTGGTTCGGCTTCAACGCCGGCTCGAACCTCGAGGCCAACGGCACCACCGCGCTCGCCTTCGTCAACACCATGGTCGCGACCGCCGGTGCGGCGCTGTCCTGGCTGCTCTGCGAATGGATCGTCAAGGGCAAGCCGTCGCTGCTCGGCATCTGCTCCGGCGCGGTGGCAGGTCTCGTCGCCGTCACCCCGGCCTCCGGCTTCGCCGGCCCGGTCGGCGCGCTGGTGCTGGGCCTCGTGGTCTCGCCGATCTGCCTGTTCTTCGTCTCCACGGTGAAGAACTCGCTCGGCTATGACGACGCGCTCGACGTGTTCGGCGTGCACTGCATCGGCGGCATCGTCGGCGCGCTGGGCACCGGCATCCTGGTCAATCCTGCGCTCGGTGGCGTCGGCATCACCGACTACACCAACATCACCGGCAACAACGCCGGCACGTACGACCTCGCCACCCAGATGATCGCGCAGAGCAAGGCCGTGCTGGCCACGCTGGTGTGGTCCGGCATCGGTTCGGCGATCCTCTACAAGGTCGTCGATCTCATCGTCGGCCTGCGTCCCTCGGTCGAGCAGGAGCGCGAGGGCCTTGACATCACCGACCACGGCGAACGCGCCTACAACATGTGATCCTCCCGGGGCGCGGCTCAGCGTAACAGGCCGCGCCCACAACTTCGGTTTGGGCACATACCCGGCAATGCCCCGACCGTTGAGGGGCTCCAGCGCAAGTTGGAGCCCCTTTCTTTTTGTTCTCTTGCGCCTGCCGCGGCGCTAACGGAACTTGGGAAGGCCGTCCGCCGAATCCTGGCTGGCACAGCCGCCCCGAAAGTGGTTTTTAGGAGTCCGGAGGTGCCAAAATCACCGCTGGCTTCGATGGTTAATCGCGTCTTAACCTCGCCCTATCTATGGTGATCTGATCCGCTTCCGGCCGGTCCCGTCAACGTGATCGGCGGTCTTGTCTCGAGTACTGGCGCTTTACGTATGCCTCTGACCGCTCCATCCCGCACGCCGCAAGGCGCCGGCCAACAGGACAGCGAACGCTCGCCCTTTGCCCGCACGGCGGAACTTCTGGCGCCGTACAAGCCCGGCAAGCCCTTGATTACGCTGTCCCTGGGCGAGCCGCAGCACCCCCTGCCCGGCTTTGTCGGCGACGTGCTCGCCCAGCACATTGCCGAATTCGGCCGCTATCCGCTGGCCAAGGGCATCGAGCCGTTCCGCAAAGCCGCCGCCGCCTGGCTCTCCACCCGTTTCAAGCTGCCGCGCCCCGTCGATCCCGAGAGCGAAATTCTGGTGCTCAACGGCAGCCGCGAGGGCCTGTTCTTCGCCGCCATCACCGCGGCGCGCTATGTCGGCGAACGCCGCGGCAGACCTGCGATCCTGATGCCGAACCCGTTCTATCCGGTCTATGGGGCGGGTGCGCGCGCGGCCGGTTGCGAACTGGTCTATCTGCCGACCACGCCTGCCAACGGTTTCCTGCCCGAACTCGATTCGCTGGATGAGCCGCTGCTCGCACGGACGGTCGCGATCTACATCGCCTCCCCCGCCAACCCGCAGGGGTCGGTCGCCTCGCCTGACTACTTCAGGCGACTGAGGCAGCTCGCCGAGCGGCATCGCTTCGTGATCCTGAGCGACGAATGCTATTCGGAAATCTACACCCGCGAGGCGCCGGGCAGTGCGCTGGAATGCGCAGGGCCGGACTTCGCCCGCGTGGTCGTATTCCAATCGCTGTCGAAGCGTTCGAATCTGCCGGGCATGCGCGTCGGCTTTGCCGCCGGCGACAAGCAATTCATCAGCCTGTTCCACGAGCTGCGCAATGTCGCGGCTCCGCAAGTGCCGGTGCCGCTGCAGCATGTCGCGGTGGCCGCCTATAGCGATGAGGCTCATGTCGAGGAAAATCGCAGGCTCTATCGAATCAAATTCGATCTGGCCGACCAGATCCTCGGCAGCCGCTATGGCTACAAGCGGCCGGACGGCGGCTTCTGCGTCTGGCTCGACGTGTCCGATCGTGGCGGCGACGAAGCCGTAACCGTCAGACTTTATCGGGACGCCGGCGTGCGCGTCATTCCCGGCAGCTATCTGGCGCGCCAGCAGGCGGACGGTTTCAATCCCGGCGCGGGCTACATCCGCCTGGCGCTGGTGTCGGACAGCGAGTCGACGGCCGAAGCGCTGCATCGGCTGGTCGAGACCTTGGAGTAAGCGCTAGGGGCGCATGAGGATGCCGGCGATCGAACGTGTCATTCCGCTGGTCGGTCACTTGCCGAACTCGATTCGCGAGGCGTTGGCGCGGCGCTTGCGCGAGCTCGCCGGCCTCGGGCTGATCGCCCTGTCCGGCGTGGCGGCCGCCGCGCTGATGACCTGGTCGGTTCAGGACCCGTCGCTGAGCCACGCGACCTCGCGCGCCATTCATAATTTGATGGGCTATCCCGGCGCGATCGGCGCCGACCTGTTGATGCAGATCCTGGGGCTCGGATCGATCATGGCGATCCTGCCGCTCGCGGTGCGCGGCTGGCGGATGATGAACCACCGGCCGTTCGACCGCGAGGCGCTGCGTTTCGGCTGCTGGGTGCTCGCGACCGCGCTCGCCGCCGGCTTTGCGAGCTGCTGGCCGCACAATGGCGCCTGGCCGCTGCCGACCGGACTCGGTGGCGTCGTCGGCGATGCGCTGGTGCGCGCGCCGGCCGTGGTGTTCGGGCCACCGGGCTTCGTCTATCGCTTCGTGCTCGGGATCATTCTCTTCCTCGCCATGACCGCAAGTTTCCTCCTCGCCGGCGGCTTCGGCGCGCGCGAGGTCGAGGAGGATGACGCGACCATCGTCGATGAAGATGCGCCTTTCGAGGAAGCGGAGGAAGACGATCGCGGCTCGGTCTCCCTGGGATGGATCTTCCACGCGCTGATGAGCGCGAAGGCGCGCCTGATCTGGCTGCTCGGCAGGGCCTATCGCTCGCTGGTCTCGAGCACGTCGCAGCCGCGCCTGTCCTTTGAACGCCAGGAGCCCAATCTCGGCGGCCGCAGCGCGCCCGCTTTGGCGCCCGAGGCCGAAGAGGATTTCGACGACGACGTGGATGAGGAAGCGGAAGAAGAGGAAGAGGAGCCCGCCGCGCGCGCCCCGCGCAAGAAGGCCGCGCCCCGCACGCCGGCGCGGAAAACCTCCGAGAAATTCGATCTTCCGTCGGTGTCGATGCTCGCTGCGCCCAGGGCGGCCGATCGCCAGCCGCTCAGCAAGAGCGAGTTGGAAACAAATTCGCGTGCATTGGAAGGCGTGCTGCAGGACTTCGGCGTCCGCGGCGAGATCGTCAAGGCCAATCCCGGCCCGGTGGTCACGCTCTACGAGCTCGAGCCCGCACCCGGCATCAAATCCTCGCGCGTCATTGGGCTCGCCGACGATATCGCGCGCTCGATGAGCGCGCTCTCCGCGCGCGTCGCCGTCGTTCCCGGCCGCAACGCCATCGGCATCGAGCTGCCGAACGCGCATCGCGAAAAAGTCTACTTGCGCGAACTGCTCGTCGCCAAGGAGTTCAACGAATCGGTTGCAAAACTGCCGCTCTGCCTCGGCAAGAATATCGGCGGCGAATCCATCATCGTCGATCTCGCGCGCATGCCGCATCTGTTGATCGCCGGCACCACCGGCTCCGGCAAATCGGTCGCGATCAACACCATGATCCTCAGCCTGCTCTATAGGCTGCGCCCCGATCAGTGCCGGCTGATCATGGTCGACCCCAAGATGCTCGAACTGTCGGTCTATGACGGCATTCCGCATCTTCTGACTCCCGTCGTGACTGATCCGAAGAAAGCCGTCGTCGCGCTGAAATGGGCGGTCCGCGAGATGGAAGAACGCTACAAGAAGATGGCCAAGCTCGGGGTGCGCAACATCGACGGCTACAATGCACGCCTTGCGGAAGCCCGCACCAAAGGCGAGGAGCTGACGCGCACGGTGCATACCGGTTTCGACAAGGAGACCGGCAAGGCGATCTACGAGGAAGAAAAGCTCGATCTCGATCCCCTGCCCTATATCGTCATCATCGTCGACGAAATGGCCGACCTGATGATGGTGGCCGGCAAGGATATCGAAGGCGCGGTGCAACGGCTGGCGCAGATGGCACGCGCGGCGGGCTTGCACGTGATTCTCGCCACGCAAAGGCCGTCGGTCGACGTCATCACCGGCACCATCAAGGCGAATTTCCCGACCCGCATCTCGTTCCAGGTCACATCCAAGATCGACAGCCGCACCATTCTGGGCGAGATGGGCGCCGAACAACTGCTCGGACAGGGCGACATGCTCTACATGGCTGGCGGTGGACGCATCAGCCGTGTCCACGGCCCGTTCTGTTCGGACGAAGAGGTCGAAAAAGTGGTGCGCTACCTGAAGACACAGGGCGCGCCGGAATATCTCGAAGCCGTCACCGCGGAAGAGCCGAGCGAGGAAGACGGCGCCGTGTTCGATGCGACCGGCATGGGTGGCGATGGCGGCGGCGATCTGTTCGCGCAGGCCGTGGCGATCGTCAAACGCGACCGCAAGGCTTCCACCAGCTACATTCAGCGCCGTCTGCAAATCGGCTATAACCGCGCTGCCTCGCTCATGGAGCGGATGGAACTCGAAGGCATCGTGGGACAGGCCAATCACGCCGGCAAACGCGAAATTCTGGTCCCCGAAGAAGAAGGCGGCTTTTAATTGCCGCGCGCACGGAATTTGGACACGAACTCCATATTTCACGGAAAAGCCATATCTCCGCCTGCCGAACCACGGTAAAGTGGCCCGAATCCAGACAGGACGACGCGTTGCTTAAAGATCCAGCACTTCGATCGGCCGAATCATTCGTCTCTCGCGGCGCCTGCGTCGCGGCGACGCTATTGGTCGCGGCCGCACTGATCGCGCTTGCGGTGCCGCTGTCGGCACAGACCGTTCCGATTCCGAAACCGTCCCCGAAGGACCGCGGAAAGATTCAGTTGAGCGAAGCGCAGCGCGGTCCAGTGACGACGGCCGCGGCGCAGCCGACGCCGCCGGAGCCGATCATTCCGGATCCACGTCGCAATGTGCCGACCAGCATCTTTCAGACCTTCGATGCCAATCAGAAGGCGCAGGCCGCCAAGGTCAGCGCCTATCTCTCCTCGCTGCAGTCGTTGGTCGGCAATTTCGTGCAGGTGGGTCCCGATGGCACCAAGACCAAGGGCGACTTCTATATCCAGAAACCGGGCAAGGTCCGCTTCGAATATGATCCGCCGACCCCGATCGAGATCATCGCCGACGGCTCCTCGCTTGCGGTGCGCGACCGCAATCTCGCGACCCAGGACATCTATCCGCTCTCGCAGACGCCGCTGCGCTTTCTTTTGTCGGACCGTATCGATCTGATGAAGGACACCAATGTCGTGAACGTCAGCGCCGATGACGTCTTCATCAGCGTCACCATCGAGGAGAAACAGGCCCTCGTCGGCACCAGCCGCCTGATGCTGATGGTCGGCGCCAAGGACGGCCAGCTCAAACAGTGGACGGTGACCGATCCGCAGGGATACGACACCACGGTCGCGGTCTACAACCTCGATACCACCAAGAAGATCGACCCGGGCCTGTTCAAGATCGATTTCACGCGCTATCCGGGCTCGCCGGGGTAGGCACGCGTCCTCCGCCGGGAAGGCCGTCATGCCCCGGGCATCCACGTGGTGCAGCAAAAAAGACGTGGATGGCCGGGACGAGGCCGGCCATGACGGGAATCGACAGCAGTTTGATCTATGCTATGACGCAAGCTCCCATGCGTCTTTCCTTGACAACCTGGAACATCAACTCGGTGCGGCTGCGCATCGATCTGGTCGCGAAATTCATCAAATCGGCGCGGCCCGATGTGCTTTGCCTGCAGGAAACCAAGTGCATCGATGATGCCTTCCCGCTCAAGCGCTTCAAGCGCCTGGGCTATGAGCACATCGCGCTGAACGGGCAGAAGGGCTATCACGGCGTCGCCATCATTTCGAAACTGCCGTTCGAGACCACCGATGTCAGGACGTTCTGCGACAAGATCGATTCGCGCCACATCTCGGTTGCGTTCGGCGACAAGGCGCAGTTTGCCAAGCCCCTGGTGCTGCATAATTTCTATGTGCCCGCCGGCGGCGACATCCCCGATCCGGACGCGAACCCGAAGTTCGATCACAAGCTCAAATTCCTCGACGAGATGAAGGCGTGCGAGCCGCTGCATCCGCGCGGCGAGGACCGCCACATCTTGGTCGGCGACCTCAATGTCGCGCCGCACGAGAACGACGTGTGGTCGCACAAGCAGCTCTTGAAGGTGGTCTCGCACACGCCGATCGAATGCGAGAAGCTGCTGGCCGCGCAAGAGCGCGGGCAATGGTTCGACGTCGCGCGCGAGCGCATCCCACTGTCGGAAAAGGTCTATACCTGGTGGAGTTATCGTGCCGCCGACTGGACCGTCGGCGACCGCGGCCGCAGGCTCGACCACATCTGGGTCTCGCGTGCGCTGAAGAACACGGTGAGCGATTTCCAGATCCTGCGCGACGCCCGTAGCTGGGACCGTCCATCCGACCACGTACCGGTAACGGTGACGCTGGAGGTTTGAGCTTGCCGTCGCCCCGGCGAAAGCCGGGGCCCATAACGAAGGGCAACAGTTGCTGCGCAACGGGTAGAGGGGCCGGCTATCGGCGGATTGCGCTTCCCTAATCCGCTCCACGCACTGCGAAGGTGCCGCCATGGGCAGAGAGAGACATACCATCGCAATCAGGATTGCGCTTGTCCTCGCACTCTTGCTCGCTGCGCCGAGCGCTTTGCGCGTCGTGTCCTCCGCCACGGCCCAACCGAGCGCGCTTTCAAGCAGGCAAGCGGATGCGCTGAGCGCCTACGAGCACGCCTTGAGCGAGTTCAAATCAATCCTTGCCGAGCGGCGCCGCCAGATCGATTCGCACCAGGTGCTTCCGAACCTGCCGGGACAGGCCCTTTACCTCGCACGCATCAACATGATGAGCACGTACAAGGACCTCACGGATGCGCTTCCATCAAGAATCGGCCGGCCCAACAAATTCGGAATCCTCCCGCAATATTTTGATGCGGACAATGAACCGCTGGTCGACGAGTACAGAAGACTCTTCGACATCATGGAGGCCCCGCCCGCCAACGCGCAAAGCTCGGCGACGCCGTTCAAGGATGTGATCGACCTGGGCGTCGCGATCGCGCGCGCCAAAGGCCTCGACACCGCCAGTGCCGAAGCCGCAGGCCGTATCAGCCTGGGATTGTTCTTTGCCGAGACGAGCGGGATTCAAAATGCAGGAAATGCGCGCTCCAATACCTACAAGGGCAGTTTCCAGACGGCGCCATCCGAAGATCGCAATGGCCGGAGAAGGTGGGAAAGCATCAAGGCCTCGATAGCGGCCTTTGATCCGCAGCTCATCGCGCGCGATGAAAAGGAAGAGCGACGTGCCGGCGGCCTGGATCGTCGGTTCAACCACTGGACCGCCGTGCGGGATGGCCTGATGAACGCACACGCAGAACTCTTTCTGCAAATACCTGATATCGCAAAGACACTGCCAAACCCGATCGATCAGATGAAGTTCTTCGAGCTCATCCAGATCATTCCCACTCCGGCACGAACCGCACTCAACTCAGGCCAGTTGCTCGACTACAGGATTTCCGACGGAAGGATCATGCGATATCTGCGAAACAACGGCATCTTCGCCCTTGGACACGCCGAGAGGGCACGATCATCCGCAACCTTCCGCGAAATCTTAGATGCGATGTGGCTCTTCACCGGCAAGTTCGAGCGGGCGATTTCTAAATTTCAAGAGATCAGGTCTCGCTGAAGCGCGATGGTTGAGTACAGAGGCGGCGATCTCGATCGTCGGACCATGTGCCGGTGACGCTGACGTAGGAACGTCATTCCGCGGCGCTCGCGAACGCGAGCGAACCCGAAAACCCAGCGGTGTGGCGCGAGATTCCGTGTTCGATGCCATGGCTTCGCCCCGGAATGACGGACCAAATCACACGCTTGGTCCGTAGCTCTCGATCATCCCATTGTGAGGGAACCGGCCGCGCGCCACGCCGATTATCCAGGCGCTGGTCTCACCGCAACCGTTGGCCATGACGATGACAGCAGGATTGCGCCGCGCGCCGCTCGAAATTCTCTTGGTCGCAACGATGCTGGCGACAGCGCCTGCCGCGGCGGAGAGCTCCCATCACGAGAGCAGCGGCACAATTGGACCGCCGCTACAAACCGTGAAGACGTTCGGTGACGATTTTCGCCTGGTCGGGATCGGCGTCTCAGCCAATGGCCGGGTGTTTGCGACGGCCCCGGCTTCCCAGCTCCGCTCTCGATTCAGCATGGTCGAGGTCGATCCAAAGACGGGCGCGGTGACACCCTATCCCGACGCGGCATGGAATAACTTCAACGAGCAGGGAGACGGCGCCTCGCAATGGATCTCGGTTCAGGCGCTTTGGGTTGATAAGGCCGATCATCTATGGGCGCTCGATTCCTCCCTGCCGAAGCTGGATCAAGAACGACTGCCGCCCAAACTGGTCGAGTTCGACCTGTCGACGAACCGCGTGATCCGGCAATATGATTTCAAGGGCGTGGTGTCGCCGAAGGATTCGTTGAACGACCTCCGCATCGACCTCGCGCACGACTACGCCTATCTCACCAATGCCGCCAACAAAGGCAGCCTGGTGGTGCTCGACCTGAGGACCGGCAAGGCACGACAGGTCCTCGTTGGCGATCGCTCGACCTTCGCCGATCCGAAGCAGCACCTGATGATCGGCAAGGAGGCGGCGCTGCGGCCGGACGGCTCGGTCGCCGCGATCCAGGCCGACGGCATCGCGCTGTCGCCGGATGCGGAATGGCTGTACTACCGCCCGCTCACCGACCATAATTATTGGCGCGTGCCGACGGCCGCGTTGCGCGACGAGAAGCTCTCGGAGGCGGAGCTGGCCAGAAAGGTCGAATATCTCGGCAGCTCGGTGCTGAGCGGCGGCCTGATCATGGATTCGCAGGGCACGCTTTATGGCGGCGATCTCGAGCACGCGACCGTGGCGGCGATGACGCTCGCGCCGGGCCACAAGCTGCGCACAAGCACCTTTGTCAGCGATCCCTCCAAGCTTTCCTGGGCCGACGGCTTCGCGATCAGCGGCGGCTATCTCTACATCGCCGACTCCCATCTCTGGGAGGTCGCGTTCAAGAACAACCGGCCGCGATCCGGTCCCTTTGCGATCTTCAAGGTGAAGCTGCCGGGTTAGCGCGTGATCCGAAAGGCGATGCCGCTTTTGGCGCACGTCAACCCCGACGAAGACGACTGATTTGCCCGGCGGGCACGCTTCCAAAATTCCTGTCAATCCGGCCGCGCAGAAATATTTCTGTTTTTCCGAAGCACGAATCAGCCGTATGATTCGCGCATCCCGCCTCGATGCAGAGGGACGGATCGCGATCGTCACGAACGTGAGGCGGGCTGCGGGTGGCCGCGAAAATGCCGACAGACGAGCGGCGTGATCGCGGACGGCGAAGTCGTGTGGTTCTGGCGCGCCCATGCAGGCGCCAAGTTGGCGGCGATGCTTATCGCATCGCGCTGACGACGGTGGCAATCAAGCCTGGTTCACCGGGAAGAGCACGAAGTAAGCCGTAAACCATGCGCGCAGGGAAGGCCGGTGTGATCACCGCCTGTACCTGTGGTCAACGCGCGCTCGCGCAATTTCCTTTTGCGCGGGGGCCCCGGGTGCAGCGGCCACCCGTCCTTCCCTGCGCCCTCTGTTCTCTGAGGGTGATGGCGATGCATGACTCGGGCGAAAGGCGTCGCGAGAATGCGAACGCGCGGCAGCATAGCTCGCGGCCCATCCTTCGAGATGCCGCGGGGTTTGTCATCGGGTCGCGCTTTGCGCGGAGCCGTTGGCGGCTCCTTAAGATGAGGCGTCAAGGCGCGGCACGAAGCAAGACCCTCATGGTGAGGAGCGCGCAGCGCGTCTCGAACCATGAGGCCCCCGAATGACCGGAAGCCTGGCTGTTTGACAATCGAATCAGAGAAAAACCCGCGCGGCGCGACGGCGCTACGTATTGAGCTTCGCGCCGGCCATCAGAATATCGCTCGCGATCTGGGCGGAGCGGTTGGCGAATTCGTCGCGCAGGCGGAGGGCAGCCGCCGGATCGCTCTCCAGCACGCGCTGAAACAGGCTGCGCGCGATGCGAATGACGGTGGAATGTTCCAGCGCAGTAGCGGTCGAGGGGCGGCGCATCGCCACCACCAGCGCGAGCTCGCCAATCAGGGAACCGGGGCCTGCGGTCATCTCCGCGCCGCTGTTGTCCTGGACACGCAACGCGCCGCGCTGGACGACATAGCCGCAATCGGCTTCGTCGCCCTGCTTGAAAAGCGTATCGCCGCGCGCCACGTCGCGTTGCTCGGAGCCGATCGCCAGCATGCGCAGCGCCGCGCTTCCCAACAGGCGCAGCGTCGGGACCCGCTCGAGCAGGGCCACATCATCTTCGATCGACATTCAGGACCGCTGATCGGGGACACGTTTCGGCGATTCGGTGTCCCGAACGTATCACGGCACCAACTTGTAGCCACCGGCCTCCGTTACCAGGATCTCCGGATTGGCAGCATCCTTCTCGATCTTCTGGCGGAGCCGGTAGATGTGGGTTTCCAGCGTGTGGGTGGTGACGCCTGAATTGTAGCCCCACACTTCTTGCAACAGCGTCTCGCGCGAAACCGGCAACTGCCCCGCGCGGTAAAGGAAGCGCAAAATCGCGGTCTCTTTCTCCGTCAGCCGTACCTTTCTGGCATTGGCGCTGGTCAACATCTTCGAACCGGGCCGAAAGCTATAGGGGCCGACCGAAAACACCGCGTCTTCACTGGCCTCGTGCTGGCGGAGCTGCGCGCGGATGCGGGCCAGCAGCACGGCGAATCGAAATGGCTTGGCCACATAATCGTTGGCGCCGGATTCGAGCCCGAGAATCGTGTCCGAGTCGGTGTCATGCCCCGTCAGCATGATGATGGGAGCCTTGAAGCCTCCCTTGCGCAAGGAGCGCACCACTTCGCGCCCGTCGGTATCGGGCAGGCCGACATCCATCAAGACCAGATCGGGTGAATTCGCCTTCGCGGCGCTGGCGCCCTTGGCACCAGTATCGACGGCAGAGGCTTCGAACTCGTCGTGCAGCGACAATTGCTCCACCAACGTATCGCGCAGATCGGTATCGTCATCCACGATCAGGATCTTGCGGGCATTGGCCATGGGTACATCCTCTATGGGGCCGCGGCGGGAGCAAACAGCTTTCGACCGGCCCGGTTACGGTAGGCCACCTCCAGTGGATACGTGTTGAAGTAGGCGGCCGTGACCGATTCACAAGTCGGTTTACACCTTACTCCACAATGGCGCGCCATTCAGATGAATGTCCTGTAATGCAGGGGCACTATGCAGCTTCGAAAATTTCCATGAAAAAGCAGGCTATTTCAATCACTTATGATAAATTATGGCGTGATCGGCCGCTTTCCTTTGTGTCGATTCGCACGGCTGCGGGCGATCCCCGCCGCGGCTGGCTGACCGGGGGCGGGCTCACCATCCCGGTCGCGCTCGGCCGTGGCGGCATTGTGGCCAACAAGCGCGAGGGCGACGGCGGGACTCCAAAGGGCACGTTCCGGCCTAGGCGCGTCTGGTGGCGCGCCGACCGTAGCCCACGGCCGCGGAGCTTTTTACCGGTGCGACCGATCCGCGGCGATGATGCCTGGTGCGAAGACCCCACCGACCGGCACTACAATCGGCCGCTGCGCCTCGCGCCGGGGCACGACGGCGACCGGCTGACGCGCGAAGATCATCTCTACGATTTCATCGTCGAAATCGACCACAACACGCGGCCGCGCATCGCCGGCCGCGGCAGTGCGGTGTTCCTGCATCTGGCGCGCGACAATTTTGGCCCAACGGCGGGCTGCATCTCGATGACCAGGGCGGCCATGCTGCAGCTCTTGCGGCGCTTGTCGCCACGAACCAAAATCATCATCGGGTAAGGCGACGTCTCTTGATCGTCATTGCAACAACGCAAACACCTAACGGTGTCCGAAGATCGCCGAGCCGACGCGCACATGCGTGGCGCCGAATTTGATCGCGACGGCGAAATCCGCGCTCATGCCCATCGAAAGCTTCTGCAAACCATTGCGTGCGGCAATCTTCGCGGTCAGCGCAAAGTGCGGTGCCGGCGCCTCGTTGACCGGCGGAATGCACATCAGGCCCGAAATGGTCAGACCGTAGTCCTTGCGACAGCTCGCAATGAAGGCATCGGCCTGCGCCGGCGCGATGCCGGCCTTCTGCGGCTCCTCGCCGGTGTTAATCTGCACAAAGAGTTCGGGATGTTTTTTCTGAGATTCGATTTCCTTGGCTAACGCCTGGCAAACACTCGGACGGTCGACCGAATGGATCGCATGGAACAGCGCCACCGCTTCCTTGGCCTTGTTGGATTGCAGCGGTCCGATCAGATGCAGCACGATGTCCGGGTAAGATACCGTTAACGCTGGCCACTTGGCCTTGGCCTCCTGCACGCGATTCTCGCCGAAAACGCGCTGTCCGGCCTCGATTGTCGGCACAATGTGCTCCGCGCCGAACGTTTTCGAGACTGCAATTAGGGTGACGGAGGCGCGATCGCGCCCGGCCTCCGCACAGGCACGCGCGATCTCCGCTTCCACTTGGGCAAGTGCGCTTGGTGAATGCGGAGTTACAGCGGACGAATGATCAGGCGCCATGGATCGAGAAGCTCGTAGTTCTACGGGGGTAGCTCTAATTTTACCGAGTTCGGGAAAGGCTTCTTGAACCATTCCCGGTACCCTCGCTTGGGGGTAGGGGAAAGAAGATGTCTCGCGTCAGTTTCAACCGTAAACGAGCGAAACTCAAGCAGCTCTTAGGCATCCGCGCGCGGCTCGCACTGCTTGCGGTGATCCTGGTTGCGCCCCTGATGCTGGAACGCGCCCGCTCGCTGGAAGATGCGCGGTCCAAGCAGATCGCGGCCGCCGCGGCCGAATTTTCCAGTCTCGCCAAGCACAGCGCCGACACCGAACGCGAAGTCATCTCCTCGGTCGAGACCGTGCTGAAGTCCGCCGCCTATATCCGCGCCTCCGTCGGCGGCATCGGCAAGAGTTGCGACATGCTGCGCGCGAGCCTGCCAACCAACCTGCCCTGGATCCGCAATATCTTGATCGTCGGCGGTGACGGACGCGTGCAGTGCTCGACCAGCAACACCGCCGTCGGCGCCGACATGAGCGATCGGGCCTATTACAAGAAGGCCCGGGAGACTCGCGACTTCGTCTTCAGCGATTTCCTCCTTGGCAGAGAAAGTCACGTCCCCATGGTGATGGCGGCCTATCCGGTCGCGGCGCTCAATAGCGAGAACGATGCCGTGGTGCTCGCTTCAGTCAATCTCGACTGGATGTCGAAGGTGATGAGCAATCTCGGCCGGCGGCCTGGGGTGTCGGCCGTGCTGGTGGACAGCAATGGAACCGTGCTCGCAGCGCCTTCGAATCCGGCGCAGTTGGTGGGTAAGTCGCTGGACGAGGTGCCGCTGCTGTCCGCGATCGCGGAGCCGGCCCTGACGTCGGACGAGGACGAAGGCTCGCTTTCCTTCACCGCCGCGGACGGCTCGAAACGCGCGATCAGCTTTGCGCGGATCGCCGGAACCGGCGCGCGCCTGATCGTCAGCAATGACGAGGACGAGGCCACCGCGGCGATCGATCGCGACATCAGGACCGCTTACCTCCAGCTCGGCTTCGTCAGCCTGTTCGTGCTCTTGGGCGCACTGATCGCCGCGGAAAAGCTGATCGTGCAGCCGATCCAGATCCTGGCGGGGACAGCAAAACGCTTCGGCCACGGCGACTGGTCGGCGCGCGCGACGCGCGATCATCTCCCGTCCGAATTCGTCCCGCTCGCCCGTGCCTTCAACGCGATGGCGGCAAAACTGAGCCAGCGCGAGCGCGAGCTGCTCGCCACTAACGACCGCCTCACTGTGATCGCCTCGATCGACATGTTGTCGGGGCTCGCCAACCGGCGCGGCTTCCAGAGCCGGCTGGATTTTGAATGGATGAAGGCCCAGCAATATGGGTGCGAGCTGTCGCTCTTGATGATCGATGTCGATCATTTCAAGCTTTACAACGACACCTATGGTCATCGCGAAGGCGATGCCTGCCTGACCAAGCTCGGCGAAACTCTTGCCGCGATCGCCGCGGAAACCATGGGATTTGCAGGGCGATATGGCGGCGAGGAGTTCTGCCTGCTGCTCCCGAATGCAACCGCGGACCGCGCGCGCGAAGTCGGCGAACTGGTGCGCGCGTCGGTGCAGGACTTGGCGCTGCCGCACCGGACGTCCCTGCACCAGTGCGTCACGGTCAGCGTCGGCGTGGCCTGCACCACCCCGAGCGACAGCCAGGACCCAGGTGAGCTCATCGAGGCGGCCGATGCCGCGCTTTATGCCGCCAAACACCGCGGCCGCAACACCGTGGTCGAGCACGGTTTTGGGCGTCCCAGCGGCGGCAACGGTATCGCCATCGCAAGCTGAGGCGGCCCTGCCCGGCAGCTTTTGAACGCGTTGGGCGTTGACCCCCCGGCCGTTTTTGTGGCCTAGTCCGCCGTCTTTACGACGGCCCCGAATCCACGAAAAAGCCTGCGATTTGATGAGTTCCGAACGTTACAACGCCCGCGAAGCCGAGCCGCGCTGGCAGCGCCAGTGGGACGAACAGGCGATCTTCGCCTCCAAGAACGACGATCCGCGGCCGAAATATTACGTGCTCGAGATGTTCCCCTACCCGTCCGGGCGCATCCATATCGGCCATGTCCGTAACTACACGCTCGGCGACGTGCTAGCCCGCTATATGCGCGCCAAGGGCTTCAACGTGATCCACCCGATGGGCTGGGACGCCTTCGGCCTGCCGGCGGAGAACGCCGCGATCGAGCGCAAGATCGCGCCCAAGCAGTGGACCTACGACAACATCGCTGCGATGAAGAAGCAGCTCCGTTCGATCGGTCTGTCGCTGGACTGGTCACGCGAATTCGCGACCTGCGATCCCTCCTACTACAAGCATCAGCAGAAGCTGTTCCTGGATTTCCTGCGCGCAGGCCTCGCCGAGCGCGAGAAGCGCAAGGTGAACTGGGATCCGGTCGACATGACCGTGCTCGCCAACGAGCAGGTGATCGACGGCCGCGGCTGGCGCTCGGGCGCGATCGTCGAACAGCGCGAGATGAACCAGTGGGTGTTCAAGATCACCAAATACGCCCAGGAGCTGCTCGACGCGATCGACACGCTCGACCGCTGGCCGGACAAGGTGCGGCTGATGCAGCGCAACTGGATCGGCCGTTCGGAAGGCCTGCTTGTCCGCTTCGCGCTTGACCCTGCCACGACGCCCGCCGGCGAGACCGAGCTGAAGATTTTCACGACGCGGCCCGACACACTGTTCGGCGCGAAGTTCATGGCGATTTCGGCCGATCATCCGCTCGCCCAGGCCGCGGCCGGTAAGAGTCCGAAGCTGGCGGAGTTCATCGCCGAGATCAAACGCATCGGCACGGCGCAGGAGATCATCGACACCGCGGAGAAGCAGGGTTTTGACACCGGCATCCGCGCCATCCATCCGTTCGATCCGAGCTGGAGGCTGCCGGTCTACGTCGCCAATTTCGTGCTGATGGAATATGGCACCGGCGCAATCTTCGGCTGCCCCGCGCACGATCAGCGTGACCTCGACTTCGTCAACAAATACGGGCTCGGCAACACGCCGGTGGTCTGCCCCGAAGGTCAGGATCCCAAGACATTCGTGATCACGGACACGGCCTATGACGGCGATGGCCGCATGATCAATTCACGCTTTCTCGACGGCATGACCATCGAGCAGGCAAAGGAAGAAGTCGCCAAGCGCCTGGAAAGGGAGCTGCGCGGCAACGCACCGGTCGGCGAACGCCAGGTGAATTTCCGCCTGCGCGATTGGGGTATCTCGCGGCAACGCTATTGGGGCTGCCCGATCCCGGTGATCCATTGTCCCAAATGCGACGTCGTGCCGGTGCCGGAGAAGGACCTGCCGGTGACGCTGCCCGAAGATGCGACGTTCGATAGGCCGGGCAATGCGCTCGACCATCACCCGACGTGGAAGCATGTCACCTGCCCGAAATGCGGCGGCGAGGCGCAGCGCGAAACCGACACCATGGACACGTTCGTCGATTCGTCCTGGTACTTTGCGCGCTTCACCGATCCCTGGAACGAGAACAGTCCGACCACGCGGCCTGTGGTCGATCGGCTGATGCCGGTCGATCAATATATCGGCGGCGTCGAGCACGCGATTCTGCATCTGCTCTACAGCCGCTTCTTCATCCGCGCGATGAAGGCGACCGGCCATATCGGCATGGACGAGCCGTTCGCCGGCATGTTCACGCAGGGCATGGTGGTGCACGAGACCTACCAGAAGCCGGACGGCACTTATGTCATGCCCGCCGAGGTCAGAGTGGAGACCGGCGCGAACGGCCGCCGGGGCTTTTTGATCGACACCGGCGAAGAGGTGACGATCGGCTCGATCGAGAAGATGTCGAAGTCGAAGAAGAACACCGTCGACCCCGACGACATCATCGCGACTTATGGCGCCGACGTCGCGCGCTGGTTCATGCTGTCGGATTCGCCGCCCGATCGCGACGTGATCTGGAGCGACGAACGGGTGCAGGGGGCGGCGCGCTTCGTGCAGCGGCTGTGGCGCCTGGTGAACGAATCAGCCGAGATCGCCAGGAATGCGCCGGCGGACCGGCCGCAAAGCTTCGGCCCTGAGGCCACAGCTTTGCGCAAGGCCGCCCACAGTGCCCTGGACAAGGTGTCCGGCGGCATCGAGCGGCTGCATTTCAACGTTTGCCTCGCCCATATCCGCGAATTCGCCAATGCGCTGGCCGACGTGCTGGCCAGGCAGGGTCAGCCAACGGCCGACCTCCGCTGGGCTGTCCGCGAGGCCGCGCTGATTCTCGTGCAGCTCTTCGCGCCGATGATGCCGCATCTGGCTGAGGAGTGCTGGCAGGTGCTGGGGCAGTCAGGATTGATATCGGAAGCCAATTGGCCGCAAATCGAACGCGATTTGCTGGTTGAAGACGCGGTCACATTGGTGGTCCAAGTGAACGGTAAGAAACGCGGCGAGGTGACGGTGGCCAAGACCGCCCAAAATCCGGAAATTGAGGCTGCCGTTTTGGCGCTCGATGCGGTAAAAGCCGCGCTGGGCGGCAAAGCCGTCCGCAAGGTCATTATCGTTCCCATGAGGATCGTGAATGTGGTTGGCTAAAACGTGCGTTGCCGCTCGGCTGCTGGCCGTGGTCGCTTTGGCGGCGCTGACAGCCGGCTGCTTTCAGCCCATGTATGCCGAGCACACCAACGGCACGCCCGATTTGCGCGAAAAGTTGCTGGGCGTCGAAGTGCCGCCGGTCGACAAGCCCAACGGCTCGCGCGAGGCTCGAATCGGGGTCGAAATCCGCAACGCGTTGGCGTTCAAGCTCTACGGCAACGCCACTGGCATGCCGCCGACGCATCGGCTGGTCCTGAAGTTCACCACCAGCCGCTCCTCGGTGCTGGTCGATCCGAACACGGCGCTGCCGACCAGTGAGAATTTTGGCATCGACGCGCAGTACACGCTGATCGAGATTGCAAGCAACAAATCGGTGCTGAACGGCAGCACCTTTGCCCGCGTCTCCTACGACATGCCGGGCTCCTATCAGCGCTTCGCGCGCTCGCGTGCCTTCCGTGACGCCGAAGACCGCGCCGCGCAGGAAATTGCGGACAATATTCAGACACGGCTCGCCTCGTTCTTCGTAGCTGGCACGTGAACTCCTCATTCCCGGGGCGCTCGCTTTAGTGAGCGAACCCGGAATCCAGAGCTTGTTGAGCGAGATTCCGGGTTCGCGCTCACGCGCGCCCCGGAATGACTGAACCAATGGTCGCGCTGCGCGGAAAAGACATCGATACGTTCCTCGCCCGGCCCGATCCGGGGCGGCCGATCATTCTGCTTTATGGACCGGACACAGGCTTGGTACGCGAGCGCGCGGATGCGCT
The DNA here is from genome assembly GCF_045571435.1 of Bradyrhizobium sp. STM 3562. Lineage (NCBI taxonomy): Bacteria > Pseudomonadati > Pseudomonadota > Alphaproteobacteria > Hyphomicrobiales > Nitrobacteraceae > Bradyrhizobium > Bradyrhizobium sp. STM 3562. Next base: position 206,678 of record NZ_CP120694.1, on the reverse strand, counting down.
GCTGGCATCCGCCGTCGATGACCCGAATGACCCCTTTTCGCTGGTGAAGCTGGATGGCGATGAGCTGGCCGCCGAACCATCCCGCCTGGTCGACGAAGCCCTGACGGTGCCTTTGTTCGGCGGCCGCCGCGCCATCCGCGTGCGCGCCGGCTCGCGCAGCTTCGCCAGTGGCGTCGATACGCTGGCCGACACGCCCTTGAAAGATTGCCGGATCGTCATCGAGGCCGGCGATCTGCGCCCCGAATCGCCGCTGCGCAAGGCGTGTGAGCGGGCCAAGACCGCGGTCGCGATCGGCTGTTATCCCGACACCGAGCGCGATCTGGCGAAGCTGATCGACGATGAACTGCGGCTCGCCAATCTGCGCATCGCGCCGGAAGCGCGCGCGACGCTGACGTCCTTGCTCGGCGGCGACCGCCAGGCCTCGCGCAACGAGCTGCGCAAGCTGACACTGTTTGCCCATGGCGAGGGCGAGGTGACGCTCGACCATGTGATGGCCGTCGTTGCCGATGCGTCGGAGCTTAAACTTGATCCCATCGTCGATGGCGCCTTCGCCGGCAAGCCCGAACTGGTCGAAACCGAATTCGCCAAGGCGATGGTGGCCGGCACCTATCCCGGCGTGATCATCGCGGCCGCGCAGCGTCAGGCGGCCTGGCTGCACAAATCGGCCCTCGCGCTTGGCGAGGGTACGCCACTCTCATCCCTGCTCGAAGGCGGCTATCCGCGGCTGCATTTTTCACGCAAAGGCGCGGTCGAAACTGCGCTGCGCAATTTCAATCCCACGCGGCTCCTTGCGATCATCGATCAGCTTGCAACGGCTGCTCTGGACATGCGCAAGCAACCGTCGCTGGCCGCGGTCATCGCGCAACGCACCTTGCTGTCGATTGCGGTGAACGCCAAGCGGCGAGGGTGACGTCTTGCACCCTCATTCCGGGCGCGCCGAACGCGCGAATCCGGAATCCAGAGATTGTGGCGCGGGATTCCGGGTTCGAGGCTTCGGCTCGCCCCGGAATGACGGGACAGCGAAGTGTAACCTTCAGCCAGACCGCGCCAGCCGCTTCATCACTTCGTCAAGCTGTTCGAGGTTGCGGTAGTTGATCTGCACGGTGCCGCCGGGATCGCGATGATTGACGGAGACGGCAAGTCCGAGGGCATCACTGACACGCTTCTCCAGCGCAACCGTATCGGGGTCCTTGACCTTGGCGCTGCGCGGCTTCTGCGGTTTGCGCTCCGGCACGCCCTCTTCATGGGCGAGCGCCTCAACCTGGCGCACATTGAGACCCTCTTCGACAATGCGCTTGGCGGCGGCGAGCGGGTCGGGCACGTTGATCAGCGCGCGGGCGTGGCCGGCGGACAGCTCCCCCGTCGCGATATAGGCCTGCACCTCGGCCGGCAGCTTCGTCAGCCGCATCATGTTGGCGACGTGACTGCGGCTCTTACCGACGATCTTGGCGATCTCTTCCTGGCTGCGTTTGAACTCGCCCGCGAGCGCGTGATAGCCCTGCGCCTCTTCCATCGGGTTGAGATCTTCGCGCTGCACGTTCTCGATAATCGCGATCTCCAGCGCATCGCTGTCGCTGACATCAACCGGAACGATCGGCACCTCATGCAGGCCGGCCGCCTGCGCCGCGCGCCAGCGTCGCTCGCCGGCGATGATCTCAAAGCGATCCTGCGTGCCGCGCACCGGCCGCGCCACGATCGGCTGAATGACGCCATGCTGCCTGACTGAGTTGGTGAGCTCGGCGAGTTCGGCGTCCGAAAAAGTACGCCGCGGGTTGCGCGGATTGGGCTTTAGAAATTCGATCGGCACCTTGCGCTGGCCGCGCGGCCGTTCGGCATGCTTGGCCTCGCCGCCGACATCACCGATCAGACTTGCAAGACCGCGGCCCAGTCGCGAACGCGCTTCGTCGGCCATCGCCAGCTCCCTTGGATTCAACTTAAGCGCTCCTGTTCCTCTGTTGTCATTCCGGGACGCGCGGCCCGAACTCGGGTCTACTGGAGTTCGGATCTATTGGTGTCCAAGTCCGGCAACAGCCGACTTGGATGCGAACCCGGAATCTCGAATCACGAGTCGTTTCACAACATCTGGTTTCCGGATCGATCCGCTATGCGGTTCCTCCGGAATGACGCCATGGGATCAACTCGTCCGCAGCTCGCGCTCGCGCTGGATCACTTCCGTCGCAAGCTTGAGGTAGGCTTCGCTGCCGACACATTTGAGGTCGTAGACCAGGACTGGCTTGCCGTAGGACGGCGCTTCCGAGATGCGCACGTTGCGCGGAATCATGGTCTTGTAGACCTTGCTGCCCATGAACTGCCGGACGTCGGCGACCACCTGGTTCGACAGGTTGTTGCGCGAGTCGAACATGGTCAGCACGATGCCGTGGATCGACAGGTTCGGATTGAGCGTGGTCCGCACCTGTTCCACCGTCTGTAATAACTGCGACAGACCTTCGAGCGCGAAGAACTCGCATTGCAGCGGCACCAGGATCGCATCCGACGCGGCCATCGCGTTGACCGTGAGCAGGTTGAGCGAAGGCGGGCAATCGATCAACACATAGGTGTAATCATTGTCCGGCGAGACGTTGTTGTTCAGCGCCGCGATGGCATCGCGCAGGCGGAAGGCGCGGCCGGGCGTGGTGCCGAGCTCAAGCTCGAGACCGGAGAGATCCATGGTCGAGGGCGCGATATGCAGACGCGGCACCGCTGTCGGCACCACTGCCTCGCGGAGGCCCGCCTCCCCGATCAGCACATCGTAAGTCGAGCAGCTACGGTTGCGCCGGTCGATGCCGAGCCCGGTCGAGGCATTACCCTGCGGATCAAGATCGACAATCAAGACCCGCTCGCCGATCGCAGCGAGTGCCGTCCCCAAGTTGATCGCGGTGGTTGTCTTGCCGACCCCGCCCTTCTGATTGGCGAGCGCGAGGATGCGCGGGTGACCCGGCGGGCTCGCCGTCGTATCCTCTTGATAAACCTCATCAATTACGGTCATCGCCGATTGCCATGTGCTGTTGCGGGCTCAAGCGCGCCGGTCGATCTGATCGATTTCGACGATCCAGCCCTGCCCGCTGGTACGGCTGGAGTGAAGTTTCGGCTGAAACTTCCAATATTTGGTAGCTTCGGTCAACTCTGCCTCAACATCTTGACCCTTCAGAAACAGCGCTTTTGCACCTTTTCGCACCAGCGGTTCTGCAAAGTAGATGAGTTGATTTAACGGAGCGAGCGCCCGCGCGGTGACACAATCGGCAGGGCCCGCGAATCTATCCACAATATCTCTGATTTCGGCCAAATGTACCACGCCTGGTGCTGACGTGATTCGCAAGGCCTCACGCAGAAACGCGGCCTTTTTGGCGTTGCGTTCGACGAGGTGAACCTCCGCGCCGGGCGTGTCAGCGAGAGCGCAGGCCAAAACGACGCCGGGAAATCCGCCGCCGCTGCCGAGATCGACCCAGATTTTCGCGGATGGCGCGAGCGCCAGGAGCTGCAGCGAATCAGCGATGTGCCGAGTCCAGAGATGCGGAAGCGTCGAGGGCCCGACCAGCTTGGTCTTCGCTTGCCACTCCCGCAGGAGGGCCGTGTAGCGATCCAAGCGCAGCTCTGTTTCACGTGAAACGGGCGCCAGCGCCAGCGCCGCCACCTTATCGTCGGCGAGATCCTCGGAACTGACCTTGGCCGGAGTCGAGGTGTTCTCGCCTGCTCCCCTGGCCTGCTTCCGGTGCTGTTTCACGTGAAACGCCTAGCCACTTGCGCGCGCCGCCTTCCGCCGTGCTTCACGGCGCAGATAGGCTGCGAGAATCCCAAGTGCAGCGGGGGTCATGCCATCGATCCGGCCCGCCTGGCCGACCGTCCAAGGCCGTGCCGCGATCAGCTTCGCGCGCACCTCGTTCGATAACCCTGGCACCTCATTGTAGTCCACATCCGCCAACACCAGGCTTTCATCGCGGCGGAAGGCGTCGACGTCAGCCGTCTGGCGCTTGAGATAGACATCATACTTGGCGTCGATCTCAAGGTGGATTGCGATCCCGGGCTCGATGGCCGCGAGTTCCGGCCAGATGCGCTGGACCTCTGCCAGGCCGATCTCGGGATAAGCGAGCAGTTCGAACGCCGAGCGCCGGTGCCCATCCCTGTTCAGGGAGATTCCGTGCCTGGCCGCTTCGTTGGGGGTCAGCGTCAAGGATTTCGCCAGCGACTTTGCCGCTTCGAGTGCGGCCATCTTGGCCCGGTGGCGGGCAGTGCGCGCCTCGCCGACGCAGCCGAGCGCAATGCCTTTCTCGGTCAGGCGCTGATCGGCATTGTCGGCCCGCAGCGTCAGCCGATACTCGGCGCGCGAGGTGAACATCCGGTATGGCTCGGTGATCCCCCGGGTGACGAGATCGTCGATCATCACCCCGAGATAGCCGTCGGCGCGGTCGAACACGATTGGCATCGCCCCGCTCGCCGCCAACGCAGCATTCAGCCCGGCGACGATCCCCTGAGCAGCAGCTTCTTCGTAGCCGGTGGTGCCGTTGATCTGTCCGGCCAGGAACAGTCCCGAAAGCCGCTTGGTCTGAAGCGTCGGATCGAGCTCCCGCGGATCGATATGGTCGTATTCGATCGCGTAGCCCGGGCGGATCATGCGCGTCCGCTCCAGGCCCGGAATGCTCGCGATGATCGCGAGCTGAACTTCTTCCGGCAGCGACGTCGAAATGCCGTTGGGATAGACCGTCGTATCGTCCAGGCCTTCCGGCTCCAGAAAAATCTGATGCCCATCGCGATCGCCAAAGCGTACGATCTTGTCTTCGACCGAGGGGCAATAGCGTGGGCCGGTGCTTTTGATCTGACCCGAATACATCGGGGAGCGGTGCACGTTGGCCCGGATCACCTCATGGGTCGCTGGCGTCGTCCGGGTGATGCCGCACTGGATCTGCGGCGTGACGATACGGTCGGTCAGCGTCGAAAATGGCTCGGGCGGATCATCGCCCGGCTGCATCTCGACCGCAGCCCAGTCAATTGTCGTGCCGTCGAGCCGGGGCGGCGTACCGGTTTTCAGACGGCCCAGGGCGAAGCCCGCCCGCTCGAAGGATTTCGAAAGCCCCATCGCCGGCGCTTCGCCGACACGCCCCGCCGGCCAGTTCTTCTCGCCGAGATGGATCAGCCCCCGCAAAAATGTGCCGGTCGTGATAACCACCGCTCCGGCCGTCAGGACGCGCCCATCGGCAAGCCGAATGCCGGTCACACGATCCCCCGAAAGGATCAGCTCATCCGCCTCCCCCTCGATCACGCTTAGATTGGGCGTCTCCCGGATCGCGGCCTGCATCGCTGCGGCATAGAGCTTGCGATCAGCCTGCGCTCGGGGTCCGCGGACGGCCGGACCTTTGCGACGGTTCAGAACGCGGAACTGAATCCCTGCGCCATCGGCGACCCGCCCCATCAGGCCATCCAACGCGTCAACCTCGCGGACCAGATGTCCCTTGCCGAGCCCACCGATCGCGGGATTGCAGGACATGGCGCCGATGGTTGCGAACCGGTGGGTCACAAGGGCGGTCGCTGCACCCATGCGCGCGGCCGCGGCCGCGGCTTCACAGCCGGCATGGCCGCCGCCGATAACAATGACGTCGAATGAGTCTGAACTCGCAATCATGGCCGGACTTCTAGCGCGGGACGACAAAAGCCGGAAGATATTTCGCCTGCGGGCCAGGCGGAGGACCGCTACGCGAGATGTTTCACGTGAAACGATCGATGGCCCGCTTCTGTATCTGTATCCCTCCGCTGTTTCACGTGAAACAAGTCCGAGAGAAACCTCCCGTTAACCACTCTGCCGAAATTTCACTTGCCGATGCAGAACTCGCGGAAGATCACGTCCAGTATATCCTCGACATCGACGCGGCCGAGCAGCTTCCCCAAGCAGTAAGAAGCCCGCCTCAGTTCCTCCGCCGCAAGCTCCTCACCTTCGCCAATCACGGCCAGACACCGCTGCATCGATGATGCGGTCTCCTGAAGCAAAGCGCGCTGTCGCTCCCGGGTGATCAGAGCGGATTCCCCGCCGCCAAAGAAGCGCTCGGCGAAGGTGATCAGCCCTGCCATCAGCTCGGAAACCCCCTCGCCCGTGACCGCGGAGATTCTGAAGCTGGGCTCCCCTGCAGATTCCGAGACGTCGGCGCCCTCTCGGCCTTTGATGTCCCGACCTTGACCGAGATCGATCTTGTTGCGCACCGGCCAGAGCGGGGCCGAGTTTTCTCGCGGAGGCACCGCGTCCTGACTGTCGGTGAGCCACAGCACCAAGTCCGCTTCCGCGGCCCGCGCCTGCGCTCGTCTCACCCCTTCCTGCTCCACGGGATCTTCGGTCTCGCGGATGCCGGCGGTGTCAATCACCGTGACCGGGTAGCCATCGAGATCGAGCTGAACCTCGATGACGTCCCGCGTGGTGCCGGCATGGGGAGAGACGATCGCGACCTCGCGCCGGGCGAGCAGATTCATCAGGGTCGACTTGCCCACATTCGGAGGACCGGCAATCGCGACCACCAGCCCTTCCCGCAGCCGCTCGCCCTTACCTTGGGCTGCGAGCACCTTCTCGATCTCCACGAGCAGCGACTGCACTTTCGCAAGCGCTGGCGCGATCAACTCGGCCGGAATATCGCCTTCGTCGGAAAAGTCGATCCCGGCCTCGATCAGCGCCGAGGCTTCGATGATGCGCGCGCGCCAATCGCGCGCTTTGTCTCCGAGCAACCCGCGCAACTGACGCAGAGCCTGACGGCGCTGACGATCCGTGTCGGCATGGATGAGGTCGTCGAGACCTTCCGCTTCCGTCAGGTCAAGCTTGCCATTTTCGAAGGCGCGGCGGGTGAATTCGCCAGGTTCGGCGGGACGCACATGCTCGATCGCCGAGAGCGCATCGAACAAAGCGGTGAGCACCGCCCGTCCCCCATGAACGTGAAATTCGGCGACATCTTCGCCGGTCGCGCTCGCCGGCGCCGGAAACCAAAGCACCACGGCATCGTCTAGCGGCTGCGACCCCGCATCTCGCAACAACACTCTCGTCGCGACCCGCGGTCGCGGAATTTTGCCCGCAAGCCTTGCAAGAGCGGGTCCGGCCTGTCCGCCAGACACGCGGACGACCGCGATCGCGCTCGGCGGTCTGCCGGAGGATAAAGCAAAGATGGTCTGATCGTGCGGATGCATCGCTCTCCCTGTTTGAGCCGCGATCCATCCAAAGGCAACGTCATTGCATCAGCATGACCGCAACGATTCGCTATCGACCGGCGATGCTGCGGTTTCAAAACGCAACACTGCCGCAGCATGTGCTGCAACTCCAGCAATCAGGTGCAAACACACGTCCGAAAAATGCGAATAGTCTCGGACGCTTACTTCACGATCGGGCAATTCGATTGTTTGCTGCACCGCAGCATGATCGTGATGCACCTCGATTAGAACGCCCCAATCGAAAATGAAAAGGGCGCCCGTTTGCCCGAGCGCCCTCTCTCAAACCTAGTCGCAACTTCTCAGGTGTTCATCGACTCAAAGAACTCGGCGTTGTTCTTGGTGTTGCGCAGCTTGTCGAGCAGGAAGTCGATCGCATCCATCGTGCCCATCGGATTGAGGATCCGACGCAGCACGTACATCTTCTTCAGCACCTGAGAATCGGTGATCAGCTCCTCCTTGCGGGTGCCGGAGCGCGAAATGTCGATCGCCGGGAAGGTCCGCTTGTCCGAGACCTTGCGGTCGAGGATCAGTTCCGAGTTACCGGTGCCCTTGAACTCTTCGAAGATCACTTCGTCCATACGGCTGCCGGTATCCACCAGGGCGGTCGCGATGATGGTGAGCGAACCACCCTCCTCAATGTTGCGCGCCGCGCCGAAGAAACGTTTTGGCCGCTGCAGCGCGTTGGCGTCGACACCGCCGGTCAGCACCTTGCCGGATGACGGCACCACCGTGTTGTAAGCGCGGCCCAGGCGGGTGATCGAATCCAGCAGGATCACGACGTCGCGGCCATGTTCGACCAGCCGCTTGGCCTTCTCGATCACCATTTCTGCAACCTGAACGTGGCGGGCTGCCGGCTCGTCGAAGGTCGAGGACACAACCTCGCCCTTCACCGAACGCTGCATGTCGGTGACTTCCTCCGGACGCTCGTCGATCAGAAGCACGATCAGGTAGCACTCGGGGTGATTGTGCGTGATCGAGTGCGCGATATTCTGCATCAGCACCGTCTTACCGGTACGCGGCGGCGCCACGATCAGGGCACGCTGGCCCTTGCCGATCGGCGCGACGATATCGATCACCCGCGCGGACAGATCCTTCCTGGTGGGGTCGTCGATCTCCATCCGGAACCGCTGGTTGGGGAACAGCGGTGTCAGATTGTCGAAGTTGACCTTATGCTTGGATTTTTCCGGATCTTCGAAGTTGAGGGTGTTGACCTTGAGCAGCGCGAAATAGCGCTCGCCTTCCTTGGGGCTGCGGATATGGCCTTCGATGGTGTCGCCTGTGCGAAGTCCGAAACGACGAATCTGGGACGGCGAAACATAGATGTCGTCCGGTCCCGGCAAATAATTGGCGTCGGGCGAGCGGAGGAACCCGAATCCGTCGGACAAAACCTCGACGACGCCCTCGCCGATGATGTCGATTTCCTGGATCGCGAGTTGCTTGAGAATGGCGAACATCAGCTCCTGCTTGCGCATGGTGCTGGCATTTTCGACCCCGTTTTCTTCCGCGAACGAGACTAGCTCGGCCGGCGATTTCGATTTGAGGTCCTGGAGTTTGATTTCCCGCATTGGGGTAGTCCTGTGGAGCATTTTTTACGGAGGGGAGTGCAAGGGGCTTCGAGAAAAGCGGACGCCAAGAGCAAAGGTCCGCAGGTCTGTAGCTGAGGAAAGCGCCGGTTAGGCTTCAAACCTGATGCGGCGGCCGGCCTAGACCGGGACGCGACCGCATCCGCCTGCGTTGGGTGGGATAAACACAATATAGAAAATCGGCCGGCGTTCCGCAAGCAGGCGAGATGATCGAATGATGCGCGGAGCTGCCCATCAAAACGGCTTCACGATAACCAGGATGACGATGAAGATCATCAGCACGGTCGGCACTTCATTGATAATACGATAGAATTTTTGGCTGCGGGTATTCCGGTCAGCCTCGAAATCCCGGCGCCAGCGCGAAAAGAAGCCGTGCACGGCTGACATGATCAAGACCAGCAGCAGCTTTGCGTGAAACCACCCCGATAGATACCAATGTCCGGTCCAGACCAGATAGAGGCCGGCAAGCCAAGTGACGATCATCGCCGGGTTGATGATCGCCCGCATCAACCGCCGTTCCATCACCTTGAAGGTTTCGGACTGCTTGGATCCCTTCTCCGCCTCGCAATGATAGACGAACAACCGCGGCAGATAGAGCATGCCCGCCATCCATGAGATGACGGCAATGACGTGGAGCGCCTTGATCCACTCATACATCGAACACCTCGCTTTTCACCGCTGCATCACCTGGCCCGCGACCTCGTCGGAGGCACCTGCCCGTCTGGGAGCGAGACATATCCGCAAGCACGGCGCCCCTAAACCAAAAAATTTTAGAATCTTAAGGTTTGAGTCTTAGGTGACGGTGGATTGGACTCACGCAACGCCATTCGGCAATTGCCGGAGGCTTGTTCACATCCCTCAACATTCTCGGGCTGACCGACGCAAGGCGGGATAATTGCACTGGCATCAGGTGTTTGCTGCTCCTTGTCGGCACCTTATGCAGAGACAAGTCCACATAACCCCACTATCATTGCGCCGATCAAGGCGACTTGTCCTTTAGCAAGGCGATGTGAAGAACAATTCGGGTTGTCCGCTGCTTGCGAAGGCGGAGCACTTGACTCGGATAACCTCCACAGGGATCCACAGAAGTTAAGAGAGCGCAGTGCCCACCACAGGCAACTACTTCCATCTTCATCTGGTGTCCGACTCGACCGGTGAAACCCTGATCACGGTGGCGCGCGCGGTTGCCGCGCAATACGCCAATGTGACGCCGGTGGAACACGTCTATCCGCTGGTGCGCAGCCAGAAGCAGCTCGATCGGGTGCTGGACGAGATCGAGGAATCGCCCGGCATCGTCCTCTTCACGCTTCTGGAGAAGGATCTGGTCAGCCGGCTGGAGTCCAAGTGCAAGGAAATCAATGTTCCGAGCCTGTCGATCATCGGTCCGGTGATGCAGTTGTTCGAGGCCTATCTCGGTGCCGCGACCGCCGGCCGGGTCGGTGCCCAGCACGTGCTGAATGCCGAGTATTTCAAGCGCATCGACGCCCTCAACTACACGATGATGCATGACGACGGCCAGCATGTCGAAGGGTTGGAGGAGGCCGACGTTGTTCTCGTCGGCGTATCCCGCACCTCCAAAACGCCGACCTCGATCTATCTCGCCAATCGCGGCATCCGCACCGCCAATGTTCCGCTGGTTCCGGGCATCCCGATCCCGCACCAGCTCGAAACGCTGATAAAGCCGCTCGTGGTGAGTTTGCATGCGACGCCCGAGCGCCTGATCCAGGTGCGGCAAAACCGCTTGCTCAGCATGGGCGCAGGTCCGAGCAGCGAGGACTATATCGATCGGCAGGCCGTGACCGACGAGGTTGCCTATGCCCGCAAGCTGAGCGCAAGGTTCAACTGGCCGCAGCTCGACGTGACGCGCCGATCGATCGAGGAAACGGCGGCCGCTGTGCTCAAGCTGTACTCGGATCGGCAGCGGCAGCGGCTTGCGGAATGAGGCCGGCGATGACGATTTGGCGTGGAACAACCCCCCTCATCCTTGCTTCGCAAAGCCACGCCCGTCAGGCGCTGCTCGGCAACACGGGAATCGAGTTTGAGGCAATTCCCGCCAATATCGACGAACGTGCGGTTCAGCAGAGCGCGGCGCTTGCCACGCCGGGCGAGATCGCCGCGTTTCTGGCGCGCGAGAAGGCGCTGGCGGTCTCGATGTTCGAAGTGGACAGATATGTGATCGGCGCCGATCAAACGCTGGCAGTCGGGGAGACGCTCTTCACTAAGCCTGCCGGGCGCGTTCAGGCCGCCGAGCAATTGCGCGCGCTGGCCGGCCGCGTGCACGAATTGCATTCGGCCGTGGCCCTCGCACGTGCGGGCAAGATATTGTTCGAGACCGTCGCCGTGGCGCGCATGACGATGCGGCCGCTGAGTGAAGCTGAGATTGCCACCTATCTCGATGAGGCTGGTGACGGAGTGACCGCAAGTGTCGGCGCCTATCAGCTCGAGGGTCTTGGTGTGCATCTCTTCGAACGCATCGAGGGCGATCACTTCACCATTCTCGGCTTGCCGCTTCTGCCGCTGCTCAGTTTTCTGCGCAGCCAGCATTTGCTGGCGCTATGAGAGCCCCTGATATCAGGCGAAAGAGCATACGATGCTGATCCTGGGGTTGACCGGCTCGATCGGAATGGGGAAATCCACCACCGCAAAATTATTCGCGGAGGCCGGTGTGCCCGTGTACGACGCCGATGCCACCGTACACAAAGTCTATGAGGGCGAGGCGGCGCCGGCGATCGAGGCAGCTTTTCCGGGCACGACGGTCGATGGCAAGGTCGACCGCGCGCGGCTTTCCGCCAAGGTGGTGCATGATCCTGCGGCGATGAAGCGGCTGGAAGAGATCGTGCATCCGATGCTGCGCAGCCATCACCAGAAATTCCTTGAAGACGCCGAACGCGCCGGCGCGCCAGTCGCCGTTGTGGATGTGCCGCTGCTGTTTGAGACGGGCGGCGAGAAGCGCGTCGATGCCGTGGTGGTGGTGACGACCTCGCCGGAGATCCAGCGTCAACGGATTCTGGCGCGGGAGAATATGACCGAGGAGAAGCTGGGCTCCATTTTGGCGCGGCAGATGCCCGACGCCGAGAAGCGCAGGCGTGCGGACTTCGTCGTGGATACCTCGCATGGACTTGATCCGGTCCGCGGCCAGATTCGGGACATTCTGGCCGAGGTTGTTAAAATGCCGCGACGGCGCTCCTGATTCGCGCGCTAGCCTTCGGTCCGATCCATGCGTGAAATCGTCCTCGATACCGAAACCACCGGCCTTGACCCCCTGCGCGGCGACCGCCTGGTTGAAATTGGCTGCGTCGAGATTTTCAACCGCATGCCGACCGGTCAGACCTTCCACCGGCACATCAATCCGGAGCGTGTCGTCTCCGCCGAAGCGGTGGCGGTGCATGGCCTTACCAACGAGTTCCTGGCAGACAAGCCGCTGTTTGCCGAGGTGGTGGAGGAGTTCCTGGCGTTCATCGGTGATGCGCCGCTGGTCATCCACAACGCTTCCTTCGACATCGGCTTCATCAATGCCGAGCTCGACCGGCTGAAATTGCCGGCGATCCAGCGCGAACGCCTGGTGGACACGCTGCTTCTAGCGCGGCGCAAACATCCGGGCGTGTCGAACCGGTTGGACGACCTCTGCTCGCGCTATGCGATCGACAACTCCCACCGCACCAAGCACGGTGCACTGCTGGACGCCGAGCTTCTGGCAGAAGTTTACGTCGATCTGATCGGGGCACGGCAGTCGTCGTTGATCCTGGCCACCGATACTCGCGAGATCCGCGTCAGCGGGACCGCCGAGACGCAGCGGCGGCAACGCCTGGTGCCGCTCGCGCCGCGTGTCAGCGATGCCGATCGCGAAGCACACCGCGCCTTCATCGCGACCTTGGGCGACAAGGCGATCTGGAACGATTTCCTGCCCGCCATGGCGGAGACGGCGCCGGCTGCGGCCGCGAGTTAAACCAGCGTCGCCTGGATGGGATTGGATTGCGCCCTGGCTGCAATCAAACTCCACCTCTCCCGCGGGGACAGGTGATCCTGAATGGACCGCGCCTTTAGCTCGGCTTGACCTGAGCCGCCTGGGCGGCCGCGGCCTGGCGTTCCATGTTCTGCCGGTACAAGCCGACAAAATCCACGGGATCCAGCATCAGCGGCGGGAAACCGCCATCGCGCACGGACGTGGCGATGATTTCGCGCGCGAACGGGAACAACAGCCGCGGACATTCGATCATGATCAGCGGATGCAGGTTTTCCGGCGGCACATTCACGATCCGGAACACGCCGGCATAGATCAGCTCGAAGGAGAACATCACCTTGCCGGCGCTCTCCGCCTTGCCCTCGACCGAAAGCGTCACCTCATATTCGTTCTCGGCGAGGTTGTTGGCGCCGACGTTGATCTGGATGTTGATCTGCGGCGGGGTTGGCTGCGGCGTCAGCGACGACGGCGCGTTCGGATTTTCGAAGGAGAGGTCCTTGGTGTATTGCGCCAGCACGTTGAGCTGGGGCGGAGCGCCCGCCGCGGAAGGGGCACCGTTGCCGTTGGTCATGAAAGTCTCTCCTGGCGCAAAAAGCCTTCTGTTGGAGCGAGTGGCTAACATAGCCGTGCCTCTCTCCACAAGGATGCCGCCCTACAAAGGCCGGCTCATTAGCCCTAAGTCGTGGGCTGCGTCGGAACGGCCGGCCGGCCGCACAAACGGGCGTCCTAAATGATTGAAGATGCGCGATTTCTGGCCAAGGATCGGGTTTCCCCTCGGCCGCAAAACGCGCTACAATTCGCCTCACCGAACGCGCATTGGCCGGGCAAGATTTCGTGCCTACATCGTCTGACTTGAAACAATGATGTAGTGTTAAGCCGTTCCATCAAAGGGAACGCTTCCATGGCCGGCCCCTCGCCGGCATGGGACCGAGGAAAGCGACGTGGATATTTATACCATCATCTTCCTGGCGTTGGCCGTGTTCATTTTCCTGCGGCTGCGCAACGTGCTGGGGCAGCGCACCGGCAGCGAACGGCCGCCGTTCGACCGCGCCGCGCGCAATCCCCTGCCGGGGACACCCGACAGCGGCGTGGTTCCGATGCCGGGGAAGGTCATCGATCAACCGCCGCCGATTCCGACCGTGGAGGTCACGCCGCCGACCGATCGCTGGAAGGGGCTGACCGAACCGGGCACGACGCTCGCGCAGGGGCTGGATGCCATTGCCGCGCAGGACTCCTCGTTCGATCCCAAGCATTTCCTGTCCGGCGCCCGCAGCGCCTACGAGATGATCGTGCTCGCCTTTGCCAACGGCGATCGCCGCGCGCTGCGCGATCTCTTGTCGTCCGAGGTCTATGACAGCTTCGAGACGGTCATCAAGGACCGTGAGAAGCACGAACAAAAAACCGAGACTCGCTTCGTTTCGATCGACAAGGCAGAGCTGGTCGGCGCCGAGCTGCGCGACCGGGTCGCGCAACTCACGGTCCGCTTTGTTTCGCAGATGATCTCGGTCACGCGTGACAAGGCCGGCACGATTGTCGACGGCAATCCGGACAAGGTCGCCGATATCACCGATATCTGGACCTTCGCCCGAGACACCACCTCACGCGATCCAAACTGGAAGCTGGTTGGCACGGGAAGCGCTCACTGACCCGAACAGGCTAAAGCGATACGCCGCGGCATTCTGCATCACCGCGGCGGCCTTATCGCTGATACCGCTTGCCGCGTGGGCAGCCCGTAGCTGGCGGGCGCGTCACGCTCCTGCGCCCACCGTTCGCCACCTGCCCTATCCGCGGCTGGATTTTCCGCTGGAGATCGCCGGCAGCCAATATGTTCCGCTGAGCTGGGCCGAGATAGCTGGTTGGAACGAAGACGATCACCTCGCGGCCTACAAGGCCTTCCGTACGAGTTGCAAGCCGATTGCGGCTCCGCATGCGATCCTTGCGGATGACAAGGCTTTGGGGAGTTCGCTTCGGGATCCCTGCCGGCTTGCCCGCGAGACGCAGATTTCCGATCCTGCCACCGCACGGCTGTTCTTCGAGCGGCATTTCATCCCGCTGCAAATCTCGCGGCTCGGCGAGGACAATGGTTTCGTTACCGGTTATTACGAGCCGGTGCTCGAGGGGTCGCGGACGCAGAGCGATATTTACAACGTGCCGGTCTATCGCCGCCCGTCCAACCTGTTCGTGCGCGGTTATGCGCAGGACGCTCCCAACCTGCCCAACAAGGGTTCTGTCTATCGCAAGATCGGCCGCCGCAAGCTCGTGCCCTATTACGATCGCGCCCAGATCGAGGACGGGGCTATCGCCGGCCGTGGCCTGGAGATCTGCTGGCTCAAGAACCAGACCGATCTCCTGTTCGCGCAGATACAGGGGTCGGCGCGGATTCACCTTGAGAACGGCTCGACCATCCGAATCAACTATGACGCCCACAACGGTTATCCCTACACCGCGGTCGGCCGCGTCCTGATCGACCGCGGCATCATTCCCAGGGAACAGATGTCGATGCAGAAGATCAGGGAATGGATGGAACAGAACCCTGAGGCGGCCAACGACGTGCGGCGGCAGAATCGGTCCTACGTTTTCTTCCGCGAAGTGCAACTTTCCGACAAGGACGAGCCCGTCGGCGCGCAAGGCGTGCCGCTGACGCCGGGCCGGTCGATTGCGGTCGACAGCGCATTGCATGTGTACGGCACGCCGTTCTTCATCGAGGGCGAGCTGCCGATCGAATCCGCGCAAGCCAAAACGCCGTTTCATCGGCTGATGATTGCGCAGGACACCGGCTCTGCGATCGTGGGTCCCGCTCGCGCCGACCTCTACTTCGGCGCCGGCGCCGAAGCCGGCAAGGTCTCCGGCCGCCTGCGGCACAATATGCATTTCGTGATGCTGGTGCCGAAGGGCCTCGATCCGGTTGCGCGCGGCCGCAAGATGCCGTTGCCCGATCCACGGCCGTCCGACCAGATCGCGAAACTGTTTCCGCAAAACGATACGGCGAAGAATGAGCCGAACGGACCGGCGAAGGAGCAGGTCAAAGAACAAGTTCAAGATCAGATCAAAAGTCAGATCAAGGAACAGACGCAGGATCAAAAGGCCATGGCTCCTATGGCCCCTTCCACCGTCGCGCAGGCGACCGGCGCCGCGCCGCAAGTCGTTCCGCTGCCCGCGCCGCGGCCGCAAGAGGCCCCGCCTGCAGAGCGGCCGCCTCAGTTCAGGCGCTCTCATCGCCGATGAAACGTCCGGGCTCTTTCTCCATTGCGGATCTATCCGCACCCCGCCGCAGGCGCGCGTTGAGCGAAGAGGAGCGCGCGCTATGGGAACACGTGGCAAAGCAGGTCAAGCCGTTGCGGAAGAAATCCCGCCCGGCGAAGCCGCAACCTGCCGAGCTTGCGCCGGCGCCCGCCACCGTTCGTCCGAAGGCGCTCGCTAAAGCGCCGCCCTCTGTTGCCGTCTCAAAACCGAGCAAGAGGCCGCCGGCGCCGCCGCTGGTCCCGCTCGGCCGCCGCGAACGGTCGAGGCTGTCGCGAGGCATGAGTGAAATCGATGCTCGGCTCGACCTGCACGGGATGACGCAAAGCCGCGCTCATCGCGCGCTGCTGGGATTTCTCCAACGCGCGCATCATGAGGGATTGACCTTCGTGCTGGTGATCACGGGCAAGGGCACTGTGGCCGCCGGCGAATCCGAGCGTGGCGTGCTACGCCGCCAGGTGCCGCATTGGCTGAGCCTGCCGGAATTTCGCGCGCTCGTGGTGGGATTCGAGCAGGCGCATATTGGTCATGGCGGCGAAGGCGCGCTCTACGTGCGCGTCAGGCGCGCACGAGGATAGAGCATGATCCGGAAAAGCGTGCAGCGGTTTTCCGAAAAGGTCATGCTCAAACAGAAGAGGATAGTCCCGTCGCCGCGACCATCGATACGTCAGCAGATCACAGAATGAACCGGCTGAGATCGGCGTTCTTGGCGAGATCGCCGACATGCTTCTTCACGTAGTCGGCGTCGACTTGCACGGTCTCGCCATTGCGGTCCGGCGCGGTGAAGGAAATCTCGTCCAGTACGCGCTCCATCACCGTCTGCAGCCGGCGCGCGCCGATATTTTCCACGGTGGAATTGACGGCGACCGCGACGTCGGCGAGCGCATCGATCGCGCCATCGGTGATGTCGAGCGTCACGCCCTCGGTCTTCATCAGCGCCACATATTGTTTGATCAACGACGCTTCCGGCTCGGTCAGGATGCGACGCATGTCGTCGCGCGTCAGCGCCTGCAGCTCGACCCGGATCGGCAGGCGGCCCTGCAGCTCCGGCAACAGATCCGAGGGCTTCGCGATGTGGAACGCACCGGAGGCAATGAACAAGATGTGGTCGGTTTTCACCGCGCCATGCTTGGTCGATACCGTGGTACCTTCGATCAGGGGCAACAGATCGCGCTGCACGCCTTCGCGCGAGACGTCGCCGCCGACGCGGTTGTCGCGCACGCAGATCTTATCGATCTCGTCGAGGAAGACGATGCCGTTGTTCTCGACGGCGGTGATCGCCTCCTGCACGAGCTGATCGTTGTCCAGCAGCTTGTCGGATTCCTCGTTGACGAGAATATCGTGCGAGCCGGCGACCGTCAGCCGTCGCGTCTTGGTGCGGCCGCCGAGCTTGCCGAAGATATCGCCGATGGAGATCGCGCCCATCTGTGCGCCAGGCATGCCCGGAATCTCGAACATCGGAAACCCGCCCGAGGATTGCGTCTCGATCTCGATTTCCTTGTCGTTGAGCTCGCCGGCCCGCAGCTTGCGGCGGAAGGAATCGCGCGTCGCCGCACTCGAATTGGCGCCGACCAGCGCATCGAGAACCCGCTCTTCGGCGGCGAGCTGGGCCCGGGCGTGAACGTCCTTGCGCTTGCGCTCGCGCACCTGAGCAATCGCGACTTCGACGAGGTCTCGGACGATCTGCTCGACGTCGCGGCCGACATAGCCGACCTCGGTGAACTTGGTGGCCTCGACCTTGATGAAGGGTGCGCTCGCGAGCTTCGCCAGACGGCGTGCGATCTCGGTCTTGCCGACGCCGGTCGGCCCGATCATCAGGATGTTCTTCGGCAGGACCTCTTCGCGCAGGCCGTTATCGAGCTGCTGCCTGCGCCAGCGGTTGCGGAGCGCGATCGAAACCGCGCGCTTGGCATCGGCCTGGCCGACGATGAAACGATCCAGTTCGGAGACGATTTCACGAGGAGAGAAGTCTGTCATGGGGCTCTAGCTAGGATGGGAATGCGACCGGAACAAGCCGCTTCAATCGTGAACCATAGGTAATGCAGGGCCCATCCGGGATCTTGCAGTCCGGGAGCGTACCATCGGCGCGACTAGCCGCTTTGCAGCGTCTCGATGGTCACGCTGCGATTGGTAAAGACGCAGATGTCCGCGGCGATATCCAGCGACCGGCGCACGATGGCCTCGGCATCCTTTTCCGAATCGATCAATGCCCTCGCCGCAGCCAGGGCATAGTTGCCGCCCGAACCGATCGCCATCACGCCGGCCTCGGGCTCCAGCACGTCGCCGGTGCCGGTCAGCACCAGGGAGACGTCCCTGTCGGCAACGATCATCATCGCCTCCAGCCGCCGCAGGTAACGGTCGGTGCGCCAATCCTTGGCCAGCTCGACCGCGGCGCGGGTGAGCTGCCCCGGATATTGCTCGAGCTTGTTCTCCAGCCGCTCGAACAGGGTGAAGGCGTCGGCGGTCGCGCCGGCAAAGCCGCCGATCACGTCGCCCTTGCCGAGCCTGCGGACCTTCTTGGCGTTGGATTTGATGACGGTCTGGCCGATCGAGACCTGGCCGTCGCCGCCGATCACGACCTTACCGCTCTTGCGGACGGTTACGATCGTCGTGCCGTGCCAGACCAGCGGCTCATTGGGTGATGATTGCATGGGATACCTCATTCGGCCCTGATTTAGGCGTTGGCGGGCTCCCTTACAATCAGGGGCCGGTCACCATAGGCGGAAGTTCAGCCCTGGTTGGCGCATCCCGAGAGTGGCGAAGGGGCCATCCGCCTGTTAAAAGGGCCGCGCTTTTGAACCGAGGAAATCCCCTTTTCATGCGCAGCGCCACCATCAAGCGTAAGACCAAGGAAACCGACATCGAGGTGAGCGTCAACCTCGACGGCACCGGCGCGTCCAGCGTCTCGACCGGCATCGGTTTCTTCGACCATATGCTGGATCTCTTGGCGCGGCATTCCCGCATCGATGTCAGCGTGAAGGCGGTGGGCGATCTCCATGTCGACCACCACCACACGACCGAGGACGTCGGCATTGCGCTCGGCCAGGCCGTGAAGCAGGCGCTCGGCGGCATGGCCGGGATCACCCGCTATGCCTCGGTGCACATGCCGATGGACGAGACGCTGTCGCGCGTGGCGATCGACATTTCGGGGCGGCCGTTCCTGGTGTTCAAGGTGGCGTTTCCGCGCGACAAGATCGGCGCCTTCGACACCGAACTGGTGCGCGAGTGGTTCAACGCCTTTGCCATGAATGCGGGCGTGACTTTGCATGTCGAGACCCTATATGGCGAGAACAGCCATCATATCGCCGAATCCTGCTTCAAGGGTCTGGCGAGGGCGCTACGGACGGCCGTTGCGATCGACCCGCGCGCCGCGGGCGAAGTGCCGTCCACCAAGGGTCAGCTCGGCGGCTGACCGCTTTTGGTCGGCTGGTCGGAGAGATGCGATGCCGGTCTATACAGTTCATGCTCCCACGGCGAACGGAGCCGATCTCCGCGCCACCGATCAGTTTGTGTTCGTGCGCGACGGCTTCCATTTCTGGGCGGCGCTGCTCGCGCCGATCTGGCTGATTTGGCATCGGCTGTGGCTGGCGCTTGTCGGCTGGGTGATCGTGGTCGTCGCGCTCGACCTCGCCCTGCGACGATTGGGCGCGGGATCCGCGGCGATCTTCTTGGCCGATCTCATCCTTGCCATCTTGATGGGTTTCGAAGCGGGGAGTTTGCGGCGCTGGACCTTGTTGCGGCATCATTGGCGGCAGCTCGACGTCGTCGTGGCCGATGATGAAGAAGCGGCCGAACGGCGCTTTTTCGACCGCTGGGCCGCCAAGCAGCGCGGCATCGTCAACGACCAGCAGGCGGTCGATCGCGGCGCGCCGCCGCCGACGCGCGACGTTCCCGGTCAATCATTCTCAAAGCCGCCCTCGCTGCCGGGAAGCGGCATTATCGGATTGTTCCCAGAGCCGGGAGGACAACGATGAGTGTTGTCGCCATCATCGATTACGGCTCAGGCAATCTGCACTCAGCCGCCAAGGCGTTTGAGCGCGCCGCCAGAAGCGCCGAAAACCCCGATCGGATCGTGGTCACCCGAGATCCCGACACTGTGTACCGGGCCGATCGCATCGTGCTGCCCGGCGTCGGTGCATTCGCCGATTGCCGCCGCGGCCTGGATGCGCTGGACGGCATGCTCGAGGCGCTGACCGAAGCGGTGCGCCAGAAAGCGCGGCCGTTCTTCGGGATCTGCGTCGGCATGCAGTTGATGGCGACGCGCGGCAAGGAACATGTGGTTACCGACGGGTTCAACTGGATCGAAGGTGACGTCGAAAAGATTTCGCCGCGCGACGAAGCCTTGAAGATTCCCCACATGGGCTGGAACACGCTCGACCTGGCGCATGAGCATCCGGTGCTGGAGCGCCTGCCGCTGGGGCCGAAGGGCCGCCACGCCTATTTCGTGCACTCCTATCACCTCAACGCCGCCAACGAGGCCGATGTGCTGGCGCGCGCCGATTACGGCGGGCCCGTCACGGCGATCGTGGCCAAGGACACCGCGATCGGCACCCAGTTTCACCCGGAGAAAAGCCAGCGCTTTGGCCTCGCCCTGATCTCCAATTTCCTGAAGTGGAAGCCGTGATTCTCTTCCCCGCGATAGACCTGAAGAACGGCCAGTGCGTGCGGCTTGAGCAAGGCGACATGGCCCGCGCCACGGTGTTCAACCTCGATCCCGCGGCGCAGGCGCGCAGCTTTGCCGCGCAGGGGTTCGAATATCTGCACGTGGTCGATCTCGATGGTGCGTTTGCCGGCAAGCCGATGAACGCCCATGCGGTCGAGGCGATGCTGAAGGCGATTACGCTTCCCGTGCAGCTCGGTGGCGGCATCCGCGATCTCGCGACCGTCGAGGCCTGGCTTGAGAAGGGGATTTCGCGGGTGATCATCGGGACCGCGGCGGTGCGCGATCCCGAACTGGTCAAGAGCGCTGCGAAAAAGCATCCCGGCCGGGTCGCGGTCGGGCTCGATGCGCGCGACGGCAAGGTGGCCGTCGAAGGCTGGGCGGAGACTTCACACATCACCGCATTGGAGATCGCGCAGCGCTTCGAGGACGCCGGCGTCGCCGCCATCATCTTCACCGATATCTCCCGCGACGGGCTGCTGAAAGGTCTCAATCTCGATGCGACCATTGCGCTCGCCGAGCGCATCTCGATCCCGGTCATCGCCTCGGGTGGTCTCGCCTCGATCGAGGATGTGAAGGCGCTGCTGTCGCCGCGCGCGAAGAAACTGGCCGGAGCGATCGCGGGCCGCGCCCTCTACGATGGGCGCCTTGATCCCGCCGCCGCGCTGGCGCTGATCCGCGATGCGCGCGGCAGGGCTTGAGGGGTCTTCGATGTTCAAGGTGCGCGTCATTCCCTGCCTCGACGTCAAGGACGGACGTGTGGTCAAGGGTGTCAACTTTGTCGATCTGCGCGATGCCGGCGATCCCGTGGAAGCGGCCATCGCCTATGATGCCGCCGGCGCCGACGAGCTTTGCTTCCTCGACATCACGGCGACCCACGAGAACCGCGGCATCATGCTGGACGTGGTCCGGCGCACTGCCGAGGCCTGCTTCATGCCGCTGACGGTCGGCGGCGGGGTGCGCACCATCGAGGATATCAAGACGCTGCTGCGCTCGGGGGCGGACAAGGTCTCGATCAACTCGGCCGCGGTGGCCAGGCGCGAATTCGTGAAGGAAGGCGCGGAGAAGTTCGGCGAGCAGTGCATCGTGGTGGCGATCGACGCCAAGCGCGTCAAGCGTCCGGGCGGCTCGGACCGCTGGGAGATCTTTACCCATGGCGGGCGCAATTCGACCGGGATCGACGCCATCGAATACGCCCAGGAGGTGGTTTCGCTGGGCGCCGGCGAAATCCTCCTAACCTCCATGGACCGCGACGGCACCAGGCAGGGTTTCGACATCCCGCTGACGCGGGCGATCGCCGACAGCGTTCCCGTGCCTGTGATCGCCTCCGGCGGGGTGGGCAACCTGGATCACCTGGTGGAAGGTATCCGCGAAGGACACGCCACCGCTGTGCTGGCGGCCTCGATCTTCCATTTCGGGGAATTTACCATCCTAGCGGCGAAAGACCACATGGTCCGCGCCGGGCTGCCGATGCGGCTCGATCCCTGACGACTCCGCGTCACAAAAGTGCTACATCAGCGCGCGGAGAACGGCGCTTGCCGGGTGAGGCGCGCCTTTGAGTTACGGTGATGTCGCGTTTTACCATCCATGACCTGGCCGCCACCATCGATGCCCGCGCGGCATCGGGGGGAGAGGCGTCCTATACGAAGAAGCTGCTCGACAAGGGCGCCGAGCACTGCGCCAAGAAGCTCGGCGAGGAGGCGGTCGAGACCGTGATCGCAGCGATCGAAAACGATCGCGCGCACCTCATCGCCGAAAGCGCCGATCTTATCTATCACCTGCTGGTTCTGTTGAAATCCCGCGGCGTCAAACTCGAGGACGTCGAGGCCGCGCTCGCGCAGCGAACGTCAATGTCCGGATTGGAAGAGAAAGCGTCGCGCAAGCGCGACTGAGCACGATGAGGCGGCCTCATGGATATCCGCGCCCCCGACCAGAAATATAACCCCTACCGCATCTTCACGCGGGAGCAGTGGGCGGCCTTGCGCAACGACACGCCGATGACGCTGGAGCCCGGCGAATTCTCCCGTTTGCGTTCGATGCATGACCGCCTCGACCTCAAGGAGGTCGAGGAGATCTATCTGCCGCTGTCGCGCCTGCTCTCGATCTATATCGATGCCATGCAGCGGCTCTATTACGCGCAACGCCAGTTCCTAGGCATCCGCGACCGCAAGGTCCCCTACATCATCGGCGTCGCAGGATCGGTAGCGGTCGGCAAATCCACCACGGCACGCGTGCTGCAGGCCATGCTGACGCGCTGGTCGCCGCGGCCGAAGGTCGATCTGGTGACGACCGACGGCTTTCTCTATCCCAACGCGGTGCTGGAGCAGGAAGGCCTGATGCAGAAGAAGGGCTTTCCGGAGAGCTATGACCTGCCGCGGCTGCTGTCGTTCCTGAGCGACATCAAGTCGGGGCGGAGCCACGTCCGCGCGCCGGTTTATTCGCACCTGACCTACGACATCGTGCCGAACGAATGGATCGAGCTCGATCGGCCCGACATTCTCATCGTCGAGGGCGTCAACGTCCTGCAGACCGGGCCGCTGCCGCGCGACGGCAAGGCCGTGCCGGTCGTGTCCGACTTCTTCGATTTCTCGGTCTATATCGATGCCGACGAGCCGGTGCTGCGCGAATGGTACGTCAAGCGCTTTCTGGCGCTGCGCGACACCGCATTCCACGATCCCAGGTCCTATTTCCACCGCTACGCGCTGCTCTCGGACGAGGAAGCTACCGCCACCGCGATCGCGATCTGGGAGCGCACCAACCTTGCCAACCTCGAGGACAACATTTTGCCGACGCGGCCGCGGGCGACGTTGATCCTGAAGAAGGGCGCCGACCATGTCGTGGAGACGGTGGCGCTGCGGCGGCTGTAATTCGTCATTGCGAGGAGCCAACGGGTCGCGCGAACGCGCGCCCGATGACCGGCTCCGCGACGAAGCAATCCAGACTGCATCCGCGGAGAGAGTCTGGATTGCTTCGCTTCGCTCGCAATGACGGGAGAGGACAGCCCTACGCCACCACATGCCGTCCCGCTATCAACCCGCTCAAGGCTTCCTCCAGCTTTTCGCGATCGAGCGGCTTGATCAAGAAACCGTCCATGCCCGATTCGAAACAGGCATAACGATCTTCCACCAGCGTATTGGCAGTGAGCGCCAGGATCGCCGTGCGCGGCCCCGCCTGCCCGGCTTCATGGGTACGGATGCGTTTGGCGGCGGCAATGCCGTCGAGCTTCGGCATCTGGATGTCCATTAGCACCAGGTCATAAGGCGTGCCGGCTGATTTCGCAGCCAGCCAGGATTCCAGGGCCGCTTCGCCATCGGTGGCGATCACAGCCTGATGTCCAAGCTTCACGAGCAGCGATCGCATCAGAAGTGCGTTGATCTCGTTGTCTTCGGCAACCAGAATCGACAGACCTTTGGTCGCGTTCTCCTGGGTCGATGCGACCTCGTCGGTGACTTCAGCCAGACCGTCGGCGCCGAGCGCGGGCGCAGCGATTTCGGGCGGCATCGCCAGGCGCGCGGCAAGGGACGCAGCCCGCAGCGGTTTGACGAGATAACCGGTGAAGGCGCTGGACATGCCTTCGTGCCGGCTTGCCGGGGTGACCATCAGCAGCCGGAGCATGGCGTGACGCCGCGCGGCCTCGCCCAGTGCTTCGACGGCGTCGGTGCCGAGCGCGTGATCGATCAACACCGCGTGCCAGGAGCGCTCGGGCAACAATGCCTGCGCCACGTCCGGATCTGAAACCAGGCAAGTCCGCCCGCCCCAACGCTGCAGCCGCCGCGATACCAGCGAGGCCTCGATGCCTTGCGCAGTGACCAGCATGATGGACCGCCCTGCCAGCTCGGGCGCGGCGAAGGCCGGCTGCGCCGCGGCCTCCGCTGCCGGGAGCGGGAGCGAGACTTCGAAGGTCGAGCCGGCCCCCGGCTGGCTCTGAAGCGTGATGCGGCCGCCCATGCGTTTGACGATGCGCTCGGAAATGCTCAATCCGAGGCCTGTGCCGCCGAAATGTCTGGCGATCTGGTCATCGGCCTGCTCGAACTCGCGGAAGATCCGCTCCAGCGCCTCCGGCGCAATGCCGATGCCGGTGTCGCGCACGATGAAGCTGATTTCGTCCGACCTGGTCCCGGGCTCGGCGAGCAAGGTCACGCCGCCGTTTGCGGTGAACTTGATGGCGTTGCCGGCGAGGTTGAGTAGCACCTGCCGCAAGCGCGCCGCGTCGCCAACCACTTGCGTCGGCAAGCGTTCGTCGACGTAAGCTGCGATCTCGAGCTGCTTTGCCTGCGCGCGCGGCGCCAACAGTTCAGTGATTTCTTCGACCAGGGCGGTCAGGGCGAAGGGGCGTTGTTCGAGATCGATCTTGCCGGCCTCGATCTTGGAGAAGTCGAGCAGCTCCTCGATCAGTGACAGCAGCGCCTCGCCCGACGTCTTCACCGCTTTCGCATAGGTCATCTGCTCCGCCGTCAGCGGCGTGTCGAGCAACAGGCCGCTCATGCCGATGATGCCATTGAGCGGCGTGCGGATCTCGTGACTGGCCATGGCGAGAAAACGCGACTTGGCGCGGTTGGCCGCGTCCGCCTGATCGCGGGCGTCGGCGAGCGCGCGTTCGGTCTCGGAGCGGTCGGTGACGTCGCGGCCGACGCATTGCAGCTCCGCCGGCCGGCCGGCATCGGCGCGAACGAGGCCTTCGCGCCAGGCGATCCATTTCGGACCCAAGGGCGTTGCGATCTTCTGGTCATGAGTTCGCGTGCCATTCGGCTCCAGCGCGGCCTCGCCCTGCTCGAGAACCGGCAGCGCAAAACGGCTGCCGATCAGCTCCTCGCGCGGTCGGCTCGCAAGTTCGCGGAAGGCGTCATTGGCGAAGGTGATGCACCCGTCCGCATCGCGCATCACGATCAAATCGCCCTGCTGTTCGAACAGATTGCGGGCGCGCTCCTCGGCTTCCTGCAATTCCCAGTTGCGGTCGGCCAGTCTTTCATTGTGCAGGGCGATCTTGCGCAGCTTCTTGCGCAGCCAGCGCAGCCGGATGCTCAGCGTCGCGAGTGCGACGCAGGCGACCGCAAACAGAAAGCTCGCGCCGATCGCAAAGGCGTGCGCGTCATAATATTTCGATCGGCTGCCGTCGATGAATCCATAAGCGCCGCCGAAGACGGCGGAAAAGATCATGAAGGAGCGAACGGAAGAGACGAGCCAACGATGCCGCCGCGCGAAACGGCGCATGCGCAATTTGATCCGGAAAGGTCTTTCCATCGCCGACCACCTTCAGCTCGTGCTGAGCGCGCGCACGCTGCCCCGCATGCGGACGATGCCGGGCCGACGCTTGCAAACTCTTTGAAGCGCGCCCACGTGGCGCAGCCCGATGCGAACAGGGTTGATGAAGGGTTAAGGACGACTTCAGAACGCGGCGGCAAGGCGCGGACGTTCCCCGTGCGCGCCGACGATCAGCGCGGCGGCCTCGCGAAGGGTGAAGTGTCTGGATCTGACGAAGATGCGATAGTCGGCCGGGCCGTCATGTGAAAGGTAGATCACGGGAGCGGAGGTCGAGGGCTGCGCGGACAGCGCGACAAATTGCGTCGCCGCGGTTGCTTTGCAGGTGTTCTCCTGCCCGTCATCGACATCGTCGATTACGGCGAAGTCGGCGTTGGCCGCGCTGTCGGTCACTGCGACCCGCACGGTTGCAAGCGAGGGATCGTCGGTGAAGCTGACATGGAGGTCGGCGTGCCAGGGCGCGGATCCGATCTCGAGCGTCGTCGCGCCGACGGCAATGCAGGGACGCGGACGCTCGAATGCTTGCACACCGGCCAGTATTGCACCCGCGATCAAAGGAACCACTGCGACCAGGACCGTGAAACGCAACTTGAAACGCAACATCGGGGCACTCACTCGACCAAGGCCGCAAAGGGCGCGCGGCTTATGGTTGGCGGAGCGTAAAGAAAACTCGTTACCGGCTGGTTGATGCGCGACGTGGCCCGTAAACGTCGCTCACGCGGCGTGCCTGACGTCCTCGGCCAATGCCCGATAGGACAGCGCTTCGGCGAGATGCAGTCGGCCGATCTTATCCGCGCCGTCGAGATCGGCGAGCGTTCGCGCAACCCGGAGCACGCGATGATAGCCGCGCGCCGACAGGCGCATGGTTTCGGCGGCATCGCGCAGCAGCTTCTGTCCTTGCGCGTCCGCCTGCGCGACCTCTTCCAGCAGCGAGGCCGGCGCCTCCGCATTGGTGCGGATCTGCGGCAGACCGGCCGACGCATAGCGGGCGCGCTGGATGTCGCGCGCGGCGGAAACGCGGGCGGCGACTTCGGCCGAGCCTTCCGCCGGCGGCGGCAGAATCAGGTCGGCCGCGGTCACCGCCGGCACCTCGATGCGCAGGTCGATGCGGTCCATCAACGGCCCCGAAATGCGCATCTGATAATCGGCAGTGCAGCGGTCGATCTGCGCGCGCTTGCAGGAATAGCCGGGCTCGAAGGCGCGGCCGCAGCGGCACGGGTTCATCGCGGCAACGAGCATGAAACGCGCAGGATAGGTCACGCGGTGATTGGCGCGCGAGACCGAGACCTCGCCGTTCTCCAGCGGCTGGCGCAGCGAATCCAAGACGCGCGGGTCGAACTCCGGCAGCTCATCCAGGAACAGCACGCCCTGATGGGCGAGCGAGATCTCGCCGGGCCTTGCGCGCACGCCACCGCCGGTCAGCGCCGCCATGCTGGCGGAATGATGGGGGCTGCGGAACGGCCGCCGCGAGGTCAGCGCCCCGCCCTGGATTTCGCCGGCGACGGAGGCGATCATCGATACTTCCAACAGTTCAGAGGGCGTCAGCGGCGGCAGGATCGAGGGAAGCCGCGCCGCCAGCATCGATTTGCCGGCGCCGGGCGCGCCGATCATCAGCAGATGGTGGCCTCCGGCCGCCGCGATCTCGAGCGCACGCTTGGCGCTTTCTTGGCCCTTGATGTCCCGGAGGTCGAGCGAGGAGACCGTCTCTTCATGGATTTTGGGCTGCGGCCGCGACAGGACCTGGGTGCCCTTGAAGTGGTTGGCGATCTGAATCAGGGAATTGGCGGCGATGATCTGGATGTCCGGACTGGCCCAGGCCGCCTCCGCGCCGCAAGCCGAGGGGCAAATCAGCCCTTCCTCGCGTGCGTTCGCACCGATGGCAGCCGGCAGCACGCCCGCGACCGCGGCGATCGAGCCGTCTAGCCCGAGCTCGCCGAGCACGGTGAAGCCGTTCAAGGCATCCGGCGGGATCGCCCCGATCGCCGCCATCAGCCCGAGCGCGATCGGCAGGTCGTAATGGCTGCCTTCCTTCGGGAGATCGGCGGGCGCGAGATTGACGGTGATTCGCCGCGCCGGCAGCGCGAGGCCCGAAGCGATCAGGGCCGAGCGCACCCGCTCGCGCGCCTCCGAGACCGCCTTGTCGGGCAGACCAACGATCGTGAAAGCCGGAAGGCCAGGCGCGACCTGCACCTGCACGTCGACCGCCCGGGCCTCGATGCCTTCAAAGGCAACCGTTGAAACGCGTTGGACCATGCCGCCCCCGCCCCGCCGCCACTTTCTTCGCGATTCAAGGTAGCGGAAAACCGCTCACCTGGCAAGAACATTACGGGAACACTGAAGCCGTGCGGGCCAGGGAAGAAGCCGCGCCTCTGCGCAAGCGAGGCGAGCGGACGGGAGGCGGCCAGTGCCGCCCCCGTCGCGGCCTGTTCAAAGCAGCATCTGCATCGGTTGCGGGATGTAGTGGAAGCCTTCGCCGCTTTTCACGACATGGCCGAGGCCCGGCCATGGGTAATGATAGGACATGACCATGATCTTGTTGGCCGCCAGCATGTCCAGCATCCTCACCCGGCTTTCCGCCGCCTGCTTCGGGTCCGTGTCATAGGAAAACTCCATGCGCGGCCTTTCCATCAGCAGGATCTGGTGGTGCGTGAGATCGCCGAGGAACGCGAACGACTTGTCGCCTGACGAGATCATGAAGATGTGGTGGCCGACAGTGTGTCCCGGCGCGGCGAGTGCCTGGATGCCCGGCAGGAATTCCTGGCCGTCCCTATAGAACACCAGGCGGTCGCGCACGGGCAGCAGGTTCTTGCGCGCATGCACGATGAACTCCTTGAGCGGCCCGCTCATCCGGCCTTCGTCGGTCCAGTAATCGTAATCGCTTTGCGCGATGTAGTACTGGGCGTTCGGGAACAGCACCTTGCCGCTCCCATCGACCACACCGCCGATGTGATCGATATGGGCGTGGGTGAACACGACGGCGTCGATGTCCTCCGGCTTGAGGCCGGCCTCCGCCATGCTCTTCTGCTGCCGCCCCGTGGTCGGACCAAAGGTTTTGGCCGTTCCCATCCCGGTGTCGAACAGCACGAGCTTGTCGCCCGTGTTCACGATCGGCGAGTTCTGCTCGAGCACGATGTTGTCGGGGCTGAGCAAGTTGTCCGTCAGCATCTTCTTGATTTCGTCGTCGGACGCGCCGGTGAAGGTGCCTTTGGGATTGCCGAGCGGTAGTGGCCCATCCGACACCACCGTCACCTCCGCATCGCCGAGCATGAAGCGATGGAAACAGGGCGACTGGGTGCCAAGCTTGGGCTCGCGCGCCAATGCATTGCCGGAGAACAGGGTCGTTGCGCTAAGACCCGCGGTGAGTGCGAGCAAGGATCGCCGTGAAACAGGATATGTCATGCGTCTTCCTCCACATTTTATGACGTTCTTGAGCGATGACGTCGTGTCCGGACGGACCTACCCGTCCAGATTGTGGAGGCTGAAACCGCTTTGGGGCCTTTGGAGGGCGTCTCGAAAGCGGCGCGATCAGGCTTTTGTGTTTGCGCGCTTGGCCTCGATGACGTCCCAGATCTTGGCGGCGATGTCCGGGCCGCCGAGCTTCGCCACGGCACGAATGCCGGTTGGCGAGGTGACGTTGATCTCGGTGAGATAGCCGTCGATCACGTCGATGCCCACGAACAGAAGACCGCGTTCGCGCAGCGCCGGTCCTATAGTGGTGCAGATTTCGCGTTCACGGTCAGTGAGATCGGTGGCCGTCGCCGCGCCACCGCGCACCATGTTGGAGCGCAGATCGTCCGTGGCCGGCACGCGGTTGACAGCGCCGGCGAATTCTCCATCCACCAGGATGATGCGCTTGTCGCCTTTCTTCACCTCAGGCAGGAAACGCTGGATCACCCAGGGCTCCCTGAACGTCACGGAGAACATGTCGTAGAGCGAGCCGAAATTCATGTCCTGCGGCATGATGCGGAACACCGCGGCGCCGCCAAAGCCATGCAACGGTTTCATGACGACCGGGCCATGGGTGTCGCGGAACGCATTGATCTCGTCGAGATCGCGCGAGATCAACGTCGGCGGCATTAATTGCGGGAAATCCATCACGAACAGTTTTTCCGGCGCGTTCCGCACGGCCACGGGATCGTTGACCACCAGTGTCCGGGGCTGCAGCCGCTCGAGGAAATGCGTCGACGTGATGTAGGCGAGGTCGAAGGGCGGGTCCTGCCTGAGCAGGACGACGTCGAATGCGTTGAGCGGCTCGCGCCGGGGCTCGCCGAGAGTGAAGTGATTGCCGGGCTCATCGCGCACGGCCAGGACCTGGACCGGGGCGACCAGCTCATCGCCCAAGAGCGAGAGCTTGTCGGGGGTGTAATACGAGAGCGCATGGCCGCGCTTTTGCGCCTCCAGCAGCAACGCAAAGGTCGAATCGCCGCGGATATTGATGCGCGCGATAGGATCCATCTGGACGGCGACGTTCAATTTCATTGGCGGGGTCCGTGAGCTCGAGAGGAGGATGTCTTTTTAGGGGCTGGCGTCGAATGCTGCTAGCACATGGCGCGGCAAATGCCGCGGCGCAATCAGCATGGCATCAAAGCGCAGCTCCAATTCCGCATGCTCGGGATGCGCCATCAGCCAGGCTTGCGCGGCATCGATGATACGGGCCTGCTGGCGCGGCGTCACCGCGAACGCCGCGTCGTCGAGCGTGGCGCGAGCCTTGACCTCGACAAAGGCGAGCAGATTGCGTCGCTTTGCGACGATGTCGATCTCGCCGTGGGGCGTGCGAAAGCGCTTGGCGAGGATGCGATAGCCCTTGGCCATCAGATAGGCCGCGGCACGGCTTTCCGCCGACAGTCCGGTGCGAAACGCCGCTACGCGCGCGGGCGAGGCCGCTCTGGCGGCTATGTCCGCCGCTGGTGGGCCGTCACGTTTGGCCATGGCCCGTCTTCACGGCTTTGGCGAGCTCGAGCGCGCGGGCATAGATCTCGCGGCGCGGCCGGCCCGATGCTTCCACCGCCTGCGCCACCGCATCTTTCAAGCTGGAATGGGCGAGCGCGTCGCGGAGGAGATCGTCCATCGATTCGGCGCTCATGGCCTGCGCAGCCGCGTCCGGCGGCCCGATCACCAGCACGAACTCGCCGCGCGTCTCGAGCTGGTCCGCTCCCGCTGCCACCTCCGTGAGCGGCGCGCGCGTCACCTCTTCATGCAACTTGGTCAGTTCGCGGCAGATCGCCGCTTCGCGTGCACCCATGGTCCCGGCGAGATCGGCAATCGTCTCCTGCACGCGATGACCTGATTCGAACACCACAAGCGTGGCGTCGATGCGCGCGAGTTCCGTCAGCCGCGCGCGGCGCGCGGCCTGCTTCGGCGGCAAAAAGCCGGCGAAGAAAAACCGGTCGGTGGGCAACGTCGCCAGCGAGAGCGCCGTCAGGATCGAGGAGGGCCCCGGTATCGCCGTAACGGCATAGCCGGCCGCGCAGACCTCCCGGACCAGCTTGAAACCCGGATCGGAGATCAGGGGCGTGCCGGCATCCGAAACCAGCGCGACCGCTTCGCCCTCGCGAAGTCGTTCCAGGAGTTTCGGCCGGGCGCTTGCCGCGTTGTGCTCATGATAGGGCGTGAGCTCGGCCGAAATAGAGTAACGTTCGAGCAGCCTGTGGGTGATGCGGGTATCCTCGCAGGCGATCAGGTCCACGCCGGCCAGGGTTTCCAGGGCGCGCAGGGTGATGTCGCCGAGATTGCCGATCGGGGTTGCTACGAGATAAAGACCAGCGGGCGGCTTCGGCGCCGACAAAACATGGCCAGCGATGGAAAACTCGCGATGTTCCCCGCCAGCTTGCGTATTTATCGGAGCCGTTTTTGCGCGCATAAGGCCGAGCTTAAAGGGGAGATGGTCCTGGCGCCACACTCGTGAGTGCTGCCCATGCACGATGTAAAGCGGTGATAAGAGGCTGCCAACGGCAAGTTGCGGCGGCTCGGCAGTGCCATAATCTTTTTGTTTTGGTAAACCATTCGCTGACAATATGCCTTACTCCGTCCTCCTGATCCTTTTGGAAGGAGGTCTGGCCGCCCCTCGGGGCCGGCCAAGCTAAGAGATCTAATGGTGGACCCGCTTAATCCCTGGCCTTTGTTTTCGGGTCCGCACGTCCCGCGGGTCACCCGGCGGGCGGCGCTAGGCCTCGTTCTCGGCGCTCCCGTGCTCAGCGCCTGCACCGGCGCGCAGCAAAGCCTGAATCAGTTCTCCAATTCCTTCGGTTCCCAGCCCCAAGCTGCCCCTAGCGGGCCGCCCCAGCAGCCGATGACGGCCGGTAACGGTCAGGTCAAGGTCGGCCTGATTCTGCCGCTCTCAGCGGCAGGCAATGCCGGGGTGGCGGCGCAATCGATGAAGAACGCCGCCGAAATGGCGCTCGCCGAGTTCCAGAATCCCAACATCCAGCTTCTGATCAAGGATGATGCCGGAACCGGGCAAGGGGCCGCCCAAGGCGCGCAACAGGCGCTGGACGAGGGCGCCGAGATCGTTCTGGGGCCGCTCTTTGCGGCATCGGTTCCCGCGACGGCACAGGTCACGCGCGCGCGCAACATCCCGGTGATCGCGTTCTCCACGGACTCCAGCATCGCCGGCCGCGGCGTTTATCTCCTGAGTTTTCTGCCGGAGTCAGACGTCAATCGCATCGTCGAATATGCCTCCTCGATCGGAAAGCGCTCCTTTGCCGCGCTTCTGCCGGATAACGCCTACGGCAACGTGGTCGAGGCCGCGTTCAAGCAGGCAGTCGGTAAACGCGGGGCCCGCGTGGCCGTGTTCGAAAGATATGGCGCCGACCGCGCAACGCCCGCACGCACGGTGGTGCAAGCGCTCGGCCAAGCCGACGCGCTCTTGCTTGCGGATGACGGTGACTCGGTGGTCGCGACGGCCGATGCGCTGAGCGCGGCGGGCGCGAATTTGCGCAACATTCAGTTGCTCGGCACCGGGTTGTGGGACAATCCGCGCGTTTACGCCAGCGCGTCGCTGCAAGGAGGCCTGTTCGCGGCGCCCGATCCGTCCGGTTTCCGCGCCTTCTCGGGGCGGTACCGCACCCGATTCGGCTCCGAGCCGGTGCGGACCGCGACGCTAGCCTATGATTCGGTGGCACTCGTCGCGGCGCTGGCCAGGACGCAAGGCGGGCCGCGCTTCTCGTCGGAGGTGTTGACCAATCCCTCCGGCTTTGCCGGCATTGACGGGCTATTCCGCTTCCGCTCCGACGGTACCAACGAACGCGGCCTGGCCGTGATGCGGGTGGGCTCCGGCAGCAGCGTGCCGGTCGCGGGATCGCCGAAGAGCTTTGGCGCGTAGAAAGAGCTTACGCCGCGAGATCCGCCACCACCGCGTCAAGCACCGGAAAGCCGGCCTGCGTCACGCGCAGCCGCCCATCGGTTCCAACCGCGATCGCGCCCTCTTCGCGCAGCAGCGCGATGCGACGTGGATCGAGCGGCCGGCCGGCGAGCGCGGCGTAGCGCTTGGGATCGATGCCTTCCGCAAGCCGCAGTCCCATCAGCAGGAACTCGTCGGCGCGTTCTTCGCTGTTCAAGCAATCGTCGATCACGACGCCATGGCCGTTTGCTTCGACGCGCATCAGCCAGGCCTCGGGTCGCTTTTCCGTCGCGGTCGCGTGTCTCGTGCCGTTGATATCGAGCCTGCCATGCGCGCCGGGACCGATGCCGGCATATTCCTGGCCACGCCAGTAAACCAGGTTGTGGCGGCATTCCGCGCCTTTGCGCGCGTGATTGGAGATTTCATAGGCCGGCAGGTCGTGCCGCGCGCAGACCTCTTGCGTCACATCATAAAGCGCGCGTGCCGTCGCTTCGCCCGGCGTTTTCAGCTTGCCGGCGGCGTGCAGGCCAAAGAAGGGCGTGCCCTCCTCGATCGTCAGTTGATAGAGAGACAGATGTTCCGCGGCCTCCGCGATCGCAAGCTGCAATTCCTCGGCCCACATTGCGGGCGTCTGTTCGGGACGCGCATAGATCAGGTCGAAGGAGTAACGCTCGAACGACTTGCGTGCGATGGCGACGGCATCCAGCGCCTCCCGCGCACTGTGCAGGCGTCCAAGCGCCTTCAATGAGGCGTCGTCGAGGGCCTGCACACCGAGCGAGACACGATTGACGCCGGCACTTCGATAACCGGCAAAGCGCGTCGCTTCCACGCTGGTGGGATTGGCTTCTAGCGTCACCTCGACGTCGCGCGCGAGGCGCCAGGATTTGCCGATCGCGTCCAGGATTGCGCCCACCGTCTGCGGCTGCATCAGCGAGGGCGTGCCGCCGCCGAGAAAGATCGAGGTGACGGTGCGGCCGGGAATGCGTTCAGACGTGGTTTCCAATTCGCGCGCAAAGGCGCGCGCAAAGCGCGCTTCATCGATCGCCGCGTGCCGCACATGGCTGTTGAAGTCGCAATAGGGACATTTGGAAAGGCAGAACGGCCAATGCACATACACGCCGAAGGCGGTCGGCGTCTGCGTGCCCTGCCCTACCCTAGCGCGCATCAAGGCAGATCTCCGCAAGCTTGACGAAGGCACGGGCGCGGTGCGACAGGCCCAGTCCCAACGGCGGCAGCCCGTGCTTTTCGACGCTGGTCATCTCGCCGAAGGTGCGATCGAAACCATCGGGCATGAACATCGGATCATAGCCGAAGCCGGCCGTGCCGCGCGGCGGCCAGACCAAGGTGCCGTCGGCGCGCGCCTCGACTTCCTCAATATGGCCGTCGGGCCAGGCAACGCAAAGCGCGGAAACGAAATGCGCCCGCCGCGTGTCGGGCGTCGTGGCGCCGCGCTCCTGCAACAGCCGTTCGATCTGCGCCATCGCCGTGTTGAAATCCTTATTCGGCCCGGCCCAGCGCGCCGAGAAGATGCCGGGCGCGCCGCCGAGCGCATCCACCGCAAGTCCGGAGTCGTCGGCGAAAGCGGGCAATTGCGCTGCTTTTGCCGCGGCGACTGCCTTGATCCGGGCGTTGGCCGAGAAAGTATCGCCGGTCTCGTCCGGCTCGGACAGCCCAAGCTCGCCCGCTGACACCGCCTCGACCCCATGTGGCGCCAACAGCTCGCGCATCTCGGCGAGCTTGCCGGGATTGTGGGTCGCGATGACGAGCTTGCCTGTGATCTGCCGATGCATGAGTTCTTTAAGCCACCGCCATCTTCTGCAGATCGACCAGCCGCGCCACGCCTTTGCGCGCGAGCGCCATCAGCGCCAGAAACTCGCTTTCCGAAAACGGCGTCTTTTCCGCGGTGCCCTGCACCTCGATGATGCGGCCGTCCCCGGTCATGACGAAATTGGCGTCGGTCTCGGCTTCGGAGTCTTCGGCGTAGTCGAGATCGAGCACCGGCGTGCCGTTATAGATGCCGCAGGAAATGGCCGCGACATTGTCGCGCAGCACGCCTGATTTCACCATGTTGCGCGCCTTCATCCAGTTGATGCAATCGGCGAGGGCAACCCAGGCGCCGGTGATCGAGGCGGTGCGGGTGCCGCCGTCGGCCTGCAGCACGTCGCAATCGATCGTGATCTGGCGTTCGCCCAAGGCTTCCAGATCCACCGTGGCACGCAGCGAGCGGCCGATCAGGCGCTGGATCTCGACGGTGCGGCCGTTCTGTTTCCCGGCGGATGCCTCGCGGCGGGTCCGCTCCAACGTCGCCCGCGGCAGCATGCCATATTCGGCGGTGACCCAGCCACGGCCCTGGCCCTTCAGCCAGGGCGGCAGACGGTCTTCCAGGGTTGCCGTCACCAGCACGTGGGTGTCGCCGAATTTCACGAGGCATGAACCCTCGGCATATTTGACGACGCCGCGTTCCAGGGTCACGGCGCGTAGTTCGTCCGGGGCACGGCGGCTCGGCCGCATGGGAATCCTCCAAAATCCGGCAAAGAATGTGACTCGCGGGAGCTTGTAGGAGGGGGACGGCAGGGCGGCAAGCCCTTAACTCGCCCGATCTCCCGCTTGTCAGAGGGGCCACGGACGAACAAATTATGAGCATGATCCGGAAACCGGACAGATCCCGCTCATGCGGAGACCGGAGCGCGGCCCTGCTCCAGGCCGCTTGATGGAGTGACGATTGGCCCAACACGATCCCATCCACCTGATGATGCCGCCTGCGGGGCTCGCGCAGCTCAACGAGCGGTCGCGGGAGATTTTTCGTCAAATTGTCGAAAGCTATCTCGCGACCGGGGAACCCGTCGGCTCGCGCAATGTCTCGCGGCTCATCGCCGTGCCGCTGTCGCCGGCCTCGGTGCGCAACGTCATGGCGGACTTGGAACAGCTCGGCCTGATCTACGCGCCGCATACCTCGGCCGGGCGCCTGCCGACGGAGCTCGGCTTGCGGTTCTTCGTCGACGCCCTGATGCAGATCGGCGATCTCACCCAGGATGAGCGGCAATCGATCCAG
This sequence comes from Bradyrhizobium sp. STM 3562, assembly GCF_045571435.1. Taxonomy (NCBI): domain Bacteria; kingdom Pseudomonadati; phylum Pseudomonadota; class Alphaproteobacteria; order Hyphomicrobiales; family Nitrobacteraceae; genus Bradyrhizobium; species Bradyrhizobium sp. STM 3562. Next base: position 170,411 of record NZ_CP120694.1, on the reverse strand, counting down.
AGCCAGCTCGTGGCGGTCGGGCGCGCACAATCCGTGGAGGCCGCGCTTGGCGAGGCCCTGACGCGGCTGTCAGGGCTGACGCGGGCGGCTGCCGTGGTGTTGACGCCGAAATCCAATGCGCGGCTGAAACACATCGAGTTCGTGCGGCTCGAGCCGGAACGCGCATTGGTCATCCTGGTCGGTGAGGATGGCCAGGTCGAGAACCGCGTGCTGACGCTGCCGCCGGGCGTGCCCTCTTCGGCGCTGACCGAAGCCTCCAACTTTCTCAATGCGCGGATCCGCGGCCGCACGCTCGCCGAAGCGCGGCTCGAGCTCGAGACCGCGCTGGCGCACGCCCGCGCCGAGCTCGATCAGCTCACGCAAAAAGTGATTGCCGCGGGCCTTGCGAGCTGGTCCGGCGGCGAGAGCGAAGATCGCCAGTTGATCGTGCGCGGGCATGCCAACCTGCTCGACGATCTGCATGCGCTGGAAGACCTCGAGCGGGTCCGCCTCCTGTTCGACGATCTCGAGACCAAGCGCGGCGTGATCGATCTGCTCGGGCGCGCGGAGAGCGCCGAGGGCGTGCGCATCTTTATCGGATCGGAGAACAAATTGTTCTCGCTGTCGGGCTCCTCCACCATCGTCGCGCCCTATCGCGACGCTGCGGGCCATATCGTAGGCGTGCTCGGCGTGATCGGGCCGACCCGGCTCAACTACGCGCGCGTGATTCCGACCGTGGACTATGCGGCGCGGATCGTCAGCCGCATCCTGGGCGGCTGACGCGAGGGAATCACGAGCGCTTGATTTTCGTCCCCCAAAGCACGATATCCCGCGCGGACCCCAAAGCCCTCAAGTCAACCGAGCGATTTCTCGAAAAGGCCGTCTATGTCCGATTCCGAGTTTAAGAACGATCCGGCAAACCCGGCGCAGCCCAACGAGCCGGTGGTCTCGAAGCCCTACGTCATGCCCGACGATCCTGAACCGGCCTCGGCCGAGGCCCTGGCGAAAGAGGCTGCGGACGCGCGCGACAAGATGTTGCGCACGCTGGCCGAAATGGAGAACCTGCGCAAGCGGACGGCCCGGGAAGTGGCTGATGCGCGGATGTACGGCATCACGGGTTTCGCACGCGATGTTCTCGATATCGCCGACAATCTGCAGCGCGCGCTTGACGCGGTCCCGGCCGAAGCACGCGCCAATGCCGACCCCGGGCTCAAGGCGTTGATCGAAGGCGTGGAGCTGACCGAACGGTCGCTGCACAACACGCTGGAAAAATACGGCGTGAAGCGGCTGGATCCGTCAGGCAGCAAGTTCGATCCGAACTTCCACCAGGCCATGTACGAGGTTCCCGATCCCTCGGTTCCCGCAGGTACTGTGGTGCAGGTGGTGCAGTCCGGCTACACGATCGGCGAGCGCGTGCTGCGGCCGGCGCTGGTCGGCGTGTCCAAGGGCGGTGCCAAGCAGCCGGCGGCAACGGCCGCCAACGGCAACGAGCCGAGCAGCGCGGCCTGATCGGCGGTTCAAGTCATTATTGGGGCGTGACGACTGTCTCACGCTGAAGCGAACGCTCATCTGTCACCGTCACCCCGAAAGGAGCCTGCGGAGCAAGCGTCTCGAAGGGCGATGGCCGGCTCTCGCAGCAGCGGGGCCATCATCCTTCGAGGCTCGCCCTGCTTCGCACGGCGAGCCTCTTGGGATGACGGTGATGGATGGGTGCTCGCTTCGATCTGCCCAGCCTAGCTCCTAGAGCGGTTCACAGCTTAATTGAATCGGGAGGGATTCCGGTTTTGGGGCGAATGTGATTCAAGATGCTGGCTGGGACTGGAGGCCAGCATCCGATGGTTCGACCAATTTCCAATGACCTGCGTAAGCGTGTTGTTGCGGCGGTTGCGAAGGGTGAGAGCTGTCGTTCGGTCGCAGCGAGGTTTGGCGTTGCGGTGTCGTCCGTGGTGAAGTGGTCGCAGCGTCATCGCCAGACCGGCTCGGTAGCGCCTGGCAAGATAGGCGGCCACCGTAAGCCGGTGCTCGGCAGCCACAAGTCGGCGGCCCTGCGCCGCCTGATCAAAGCCGCCGGCGCAAGGCTCTGGTATCTGCCGCCATACTCGCCGGACCTCAATCCGATCGAACAGGCCTTCGCCAAGATCAAGCACTGGATGCGCACCGCCCAAAAGCGCACGATCGACGAGATTTGCCGCCATATCGGCAGCCTCGTCACAACCATCCAGCCCAACGAATGCAGCAACTATTTCGAAAACGCCGGATACGATTCCATCAAAACGTGAAACGCGCTAGCTCTTGGGCTGGATGCCGTCGCGCACGGCGCGGAAGCGCGGAAAGGCGGCCGACCATTGATCGCGCGGCGCGCTGCCGACGATGCGCAGCGAGGTCGCCCCGCCAAAGCGCAGCCATTGCACGACGGTAACAGGGGTATTGTCCTTGCCGCTGATCGCATCGATCCGCGTTTCATAGGCCGGCATGCCGTCGATCCGGATTGGTTCGGCCACCGTGATCTTCGCCTCGCGAACGCCGGGGATTTGGGTCGCCGCCTGCCGTGCGAAGCGGGCGCGGTCATCCGGCTCCTGCGGAGTCGCGCCGATGACGCCGATGATCATGAACGGCGCGGGCTCAAAGCCGGTGGCTTCGTCGCCGTCGGCAAGGATGATGGCGGCGCCCGGCGCCAGCGTTCTGACGTTCTTGAAACTGGCGAGATCGCTGAGCTTGAACGGCAGCAAGCCAAGTTGCTCTTCGACGGGCACCTCCTTGCGGATGGTCGCCGAAGCGAACATCTGGCGAACGGCATCGTCGGAATAAATCTTGGCGGCATTCTCCGGGACCTGCACGGCGACATAACCGGAGAAGGTGCCGCCCGGCAGGATCATCGAATAGCGCCGCACGGTCGCGGCACCGTCCTTGGCGGTTTCGGCCGTGTAGTAAGCCGTCCCGGCCGTCGTCTCGATGCTTTCGGGCTTGACGCTGCCTGTGCCCGCCGGGTTGGCGGTGAACGCGTTCTTGACCTCGCCATAGGCGGCTGCCGGCAACTCTGCCACCAGCACCTTGACGCTGTGGTCTTCCGATTCAAATCCGGAAAAGGTCTTTGAAGGAGCAAGACCGACCAGCGGCGTCAATCCGACCCGCAGGCCCTTCGGGAAGATGGCATCGGCAGCGAAGGCGGGCCGCATCGCCGCCATGAGCAAGGCGAGAGCGGTCAGGAGTCGAAGAGGCTTCATGAAGGACCTTTTTGGGTTGCATTGAGGCCGTTCGATGGTCGGCCTGCGCGGCCCCTCGTGGCGTCAGGGGCCCTCTCCATCCAATTTGGCGGCTTTTAGCGGTTTTGACACGGCGGCAACAGGGTGCGCGATGTCGCCGGCCCGGTCGCGGTCGCGCCTTCCCGTGCCAATCGTATTGTTAACAAGGTCGGGGACGCCGGCCGATATTATCTTTCAAATGGAAGGGCTTTTCATGGGCCAAGGTTGCGGTCCGGTCCTTGCGGGCCTATGGGCCCCTCCTATATGAGGCTCACCGTCGCAATATCGCGAGTATTTGATCTAGAGGGGGTTCGGATTAGGGCGCCGTCAGGGCTCAGCCAACCTGCCGCAAACGGAAGGATAAGAGACCATGGGAAAGGTCATTGGGATCGATCTCGGCACCACCAATTCCTGTGTTGCCGTAATGGATGGCAAAAACGCCAGGGTCATCGAGAACGCAGAGGGCATGCGGACGACTCCGTCGATCGTCGCCTTTACCGATGACGGCGAGCGCCTCGTCGGTCAGCCGGCCAAGCGCCAGGCGGTGACCAATCCCGAGCGCACGTTCTTCGCAGTCAAGCGGCTGATCGGCCGCCGCTATGACGACCCGATGGTCGAGAAGGACAAAAAGCTCGTCCCCTACAAGATCGTCAAGGCATCCAACGGCGATGCCTGGGTCGAAGCCGACGGCAAGACCTATTCGCCCTCGCAGATCTCCGCCTTCATCCTGCAGAAGATGAAGGAGACCGCGGAGGCCCATCTCGGCCAGAAAGTCGATCAGGCCGTCATCACCGTTCCCGCGTATTTCAACGACGCCCAGCGCCAGGCGACCAAGGACGCCGGCAAGATCGCAGGGCTCGAGGTGCTGCGCATCATCAACGAGCCGACCGCGGCTGCGCTCGCCTACGGCCTCGACAAATCGAAATCGGGCACCATCGCCGTGTATGACCTCGGCGGCGGCACCTTCGATATTTCGATTCTGGAGATCGGCGACGGCGTTTTCGAGGTGAAGTCGACCAACGGCGACACCTTCCTGGGCGGCGAAGATTTCGACATGCGGCTGGTCAACTACCTGGCCGACGAGTTCCAGAAGGAGCAGGGCATCAACCTGCGCAACGACAAGCTCGCGCTGCAGCGCCTGAAAGAGGCTGCCGAGAAGGCGAAGATCGAGCTGTCCTCGACCACGCAGACTGAAATCAACCTGCCCTTCATCACCGCGGATCAATCCGGTCCGAAGCATCTGACGATGAAGCTGACCCGCGCCAAGTTCGAGGCGCTGGTCGACGATCTCATCCAGAAGACCATCGAGCCCTGCCGCAAGGCGCTGAAGGATGCCGGTGTGACCGCCGGCGAGATCGGCGAGGTGGTGCTGGTCGGCGGCATGACCCGCATGCCGAAGGTTCAGGAAGTCGTTAAGCAGCTCTTTGGCAAGGAGCCGCACAAGGGCGTCAACCCCGACGAGGTCGTCGCCGTGGGTGCCGCGATCCAGGCGGGCGTGCTGCAGGGCGACGTCAAGGACGTGCTGTTGCTCGACGTGACCCCGCTGTCGCTCGGCATCGAGACGCTGGGCGGCGTGTTCACCCGGATCATCGACCGCAACACCACGATCCCGACCAAGAAGAGCCAGGTGTTCTCGACCGCCGAGGATAATCAGAACGCGGTGACCATCCGCGTCTTCCAGGGCGAGCGCGAGATGGCGGCCGACAACAAGATGCTCGGTCAGTTCGACCTGATGGGCATTCCGCCGGCCCCGCGCGGCATGCCGCAGATCGAGGTGACGTTCGACATCGACGCCAACGGCATCGTCAACGTCTCGGCCAAGGACAAGGCGACCGGCAAGGAGCAGCAGATCCGCATCCAGGCGTCCGGCGGCCTGTCGGAAGCCGACATCGAGAAGATGGTCAAGGAGGCCGAGGTCAATGCGGCCGCGGACAAGAAGCGCCGCGAGGCGGTCGACGCCAAGAACCATGCCGATGCGCTGGTGCATTCCACCGAGAAGGCGCTGGCCGAGCACGGCTCGAAGATCGCGGAAAGCGAGCGGCGCGCCATCGAGGACGCGGTCAGCGACCTGAAGGAAGCGCTGAAGGGCGACGACGCCGAGGCGATCAAGGCCAAGTCCAACACGCTGGCTCAGGTCTCGATGAAGCTTGGCGAGGCCATGTACAAGCAGCAGGCCGAAGGCGATGCCGCCAAGGCCGCGGCGAAGGACGACGTCGTCGACGCGGAGTTTACCGAGGTCGACGACGACAAGAAGAAGTCCGCTTAGAGCCCGCGAGGGTCGTCATGCGGGCGCGTGGAATCCTCCACTCCGCAAGCGCCTCCCCCGATGAGGGGGAGGCCGCCCCCGGGCGACTCGCCTTCGAAAGGTTTGGCGGGTGCGCAAGCCCCGCCTGTTACGATCGGTCAACGTCAATCAATTATGTTGAACCCGTCACCTTCCCCGTGAGGGGCAAGGGTATGGGTGCCGTTGCGCGGCGATTTCGCGCGCTACGATAACCGCGATTGGCTCAGCAGAGTTCAGCAATGTCTACCAAGCGCTGCTACTATGAAACCCTCGGGGTCGAACGTGACGCCGACGATTCCAAGTTGAAGGCGGCGTTTCGCAAGCTTGCCATGAAATGGCATCCCGACCGCAATCCGGGCGATGCCAGCAGCGAGATCCGCTTCAAGGAAATCAACGAGGCCTACGAGGTCCTCAAGGACAGCGAGAAACGCGCGGCCTACGACCGCTACGGTCACGCCGCTTTTGAGAACGGCGGCGGGTTCAACGGCGCCGGTGCGGGCTTCGGCGCCGGCTTTGCGTCGTCCTTCTCCGATATTTTCGAGGACCTGTTCGGCATGGCCGGGCAGCGCAGGAGCGGCGGCCGCGAGCGCGGCGCGGATCTGCGCTACAACATGGAAATCACGCTCGAGGAAGCTTTTCAGGGCAAGACCGCGCAGATCGAGATTCCGGTCTCCGTCACCTGCGAGGCCTGTTCGGGCACCGGTGCCAAGGCCGGCACCAAGCCGAAGACTTGCGGCATGTGCGGCGGGGCGGGTCGGGTGCGCCAGGCCCAGGGCTTCTTCACCCTGGAGCGGACCTGTCCAGGCTGTCAGGGCCGCGGCCAGATGATCGAAGACGCCTGCCCGTCCTGTTCGGGCTCGGGCCGGGTGGCGCGCGAGCGAACGCTCTCGGTCAACATCCCGCAGGGCGTCGAAGACGGTACGCGGATCAGGCTTGCGGGCGAAGGCGAGGCCGGTGTTCGCGGCGGCCCGCCCGGCGACCTTTACATTTTCCTCTCCCTGGCCTCGCACCCGTTCTTCCAGCGCGATGGCGCCGATCTGCATTGTCGCGTGCCGATCTCGATGGTGACGGCGGCATTGGGCGGCGAGTTCGAGGTGCCGACCATCGACAAGGGCAAGACCAAGGTGAAGATCCCTGCGGGGACTCAATCCGGCCGGCGTTTCCGCATTGCGTCAAAGGGCATGCCGGTGCTGCGCTCGCGCCAGATGGGCGACATGTACGTCCAGGTCATGGTCGAGACGCCGCAGAACCTCACCAAGAAGCAGCAGGAGTTGCTGGCCGAGTTCGAAAAGCTGTCGTCCGGTGCGACGCAGCCGGAAGCCGCAGGCTTCTTCGCCAAAGTCAAGGATTTCTTCGGCAATCGGGCAACCAGCTAGCTGCCATGCGTCGGGCCGTTTCGTTTTCACACGCGGCTCGCCGCAAAAACATCAGCGAACGCATGCTGTTATCGTCAAATCACGTCGGGCGCGGAGGGCCGGCCCGGCGGCGGTTCGTCTTGACCACCTCGTCGGCTACCTATACGTCTTTGTGACTGTTTTCTGACATCCGCCGCGATGCCGCGGTCCCGTCTGGTTAGTGGATATGCCCTCGCAATCATCCGTGCGTACGTTGAAAAAGCCTCGTCTCGACGACGAGGTTCGTTTTCTGCGTTCGTGGATTGAGAAGCCACTCCATGTCGGCGCAGTGATGCCCTCGGGTCGGCCGCTTGCCCGCACCATGGCGCAATATGTCGATCGCAATTCCAACGGCCCGGTGATCGAGCTTGGACCGGGTACCGGCGCGATCACCAGCGCGCTGATCGACCATGGCATCGATCCGAAGCGACTGGTGCTGGTCGAATATAATCCGGGCTTCTGCGCGCTTTTGGGCGACCGCTATCCGCAGGCCAAAGTGGTGCAGGGCGATGCTTACCGGCTGCGCGATACGCTCTGGAACGTACTGAGCCAGCCCGCGACGGCGATCGTCTCCAGCCTGCCGCTGGTGACCAAACCGATGCTGACGCGGCTCCGCCTCATCCGCGACGCGTTCACGGCGCTGGCGCCGGGCGCGCCCTTCGTCCAGTATACCTATTCGGTGGTGCCGCCGATCCCGAAATCGCTGCCCGGGGTGTCGACGGAAGCCTCCGAGCGGATCTGGATGAATCTTCCGCCGGCGCGCGTGTGGGTGTATCGCAAGCGTTAAATCCGCCCGGCGCATTCGTCGGGGCCAATGACGGCGAATGCATTATCGGTCATGGCCGCACTGAAAATCCTGGTGATCCCCGCTTCGCTGCGCACCGGCTCGCATAATGCGAAGCTCGCGGCGCAGGCGGCCTACGAGTTCGCACAAGCCGGGGTCGACGTCACGCGGCTGTCGCTGGCCGATTTTCCGCTGCCGATCTATGACGGCGACCTGCAGGCGAAATCCGGCGTGCCGAAGAATGCGGTCAATCTCAAGCGCATGATGGCCGCCCATCACGGCATTCTGCTCGTCACCCCCGAATATAATTCCTCGGTGCCGCCGCTATTGAAGAACACGATCGACTGGGTGAGCCGGGTGCAGGATCCGCATGAGGCGCGCGGTCAGGTGTTTCGGATGCGTCCGTTCGCGGTCGCTGCCGCTTCGGAGGGCCGCCTCGGCGGAACGCGGGTGCTGGCAGCCTTGCGGCTGATTCTGTCGGCCTTGCAGGCCACCGTGATTCCAAGCCAGCTCGCGCTTTCGTTCGCGGATCAGGCCTATGACGATATGGACAGATTGAGGAATCCGGCCGATATCGAGGCGCTGAAAGCGCTGGTGAGGCAGTTGATCGATGTTTCCCAGCGCATGATGTGAGGTGAGAATGCCGTCCCAGATTGCTCCGCGCGACCGGTTGATCGTGGCGCTCGACCTGCCCGGCCTTGAGCCGGCGGAAGCGATGGTGGCGCGGCTCGGCGATGCGGTCACCTTCTACAAGATAGGCTATCAGCTTGCCTTTGCCGGCGGCCTGCCGCTGGTGCGCAAGCTCGCGGACGAGGGCAAGAAGGTCTTCATCGATCTCAAGCTGCACGACATCGGCAACACGGTTGCGCGCGGCGTCGAAAGCATCGCCAAGCTCGGCGCGACCTTTCTCACCGTGCACGCCTATCCGCAAACCATGAAAGCGGCACTCGAGGGCCGCGCCGACTCCGGTTTGAAGATCCTCGCAGTCACCGTGCTCACCTCTTACGACGACAACGATCTCAATGCGGCCGGCTACCGGCTCGGCGTCGCCGATCTCGTGGCCACACGCGCCCGGCAGGCGCAGGAGATCGGCATCGACGGGCTGGTCTGCTCGCCCGAGGAGGCGGCGTCCTTGCGCAAGGTGGTCGGCGATCGGCTGAGCCTGGTCACGCCGGGCATCAGGCCGGCGGGTGCGGCCAGCGGCGATCAGAAGCGCATCATGACGCCGGCGCGTGCGATCGCCGCGGGCGCCGACTATCTCGTGGTGGGACGTCCCGTTCTCGAAGCGGCCGATCCCAAAGCGGCGGCCGAGGCCATCGTGGTCGAGATCGCGCAGGCATCGGCTCGTTAAACTGCGATGAGGATGAATCGGTCGGAGCCGCCGGGCAACCGATCGAGCTTAATCCGATCACGCCTCAGAGGACGAAAGAAGGAGGAACAACGAACATGGCGAAGGGCTATTGGATTGGACGCGTCGACGTTCACAACGAAGAGGGCTACAAGGCCTACGCAGCAGCCAACCCGGCCATCTTCAAGAAATTCGGCGGGCGTTTGTTGGTGCGCGGCGGCAAATTTACAGGCGTCGAGGGTCAAAGCCGCTCGCGCAACGTGGTGATCGAATTTCCGGACTACGAGACGGCCCTCGCGTGCTATCGCTCGCCGGAATATCAGGACAACATCAAGGTGCGGCAGCCGCATTCGACCGCCGATCTCATTATCATCGAGGGCTACGACGGCCCGCAGCCATAAAGCGCTGGTGAGAGTCGCCGGGCACCGGCGGCGCCTTGTTTCGTTGTCCCTGGCACGGGCTGGCTGACCTCAGTCCGGTCGGCTTGGCGCGAGCGGCGTGCGCGCCGGTCGGTTGCTGGAACGGTCCGGCCCGGCTACAAGAGGCGGCGAAGAGGAAGAACCATGGCCGACATGCGATTGATTGTTGCAGGCGCCGGCGGCCGCATGGGCCGCGCGCTGACGCGGGTGATTTCGGAAACACCGGGCGCGGTGCTGACCGGTGCGCTGGAGGCGCCCGGCTCGGAACTTCTGGGCAAGGATGCCGGCGTCCTCGCTGGCCTGCCCGCCAACGGCGTCGAACTGTCGGCCGATCTCTGGACGCTGTCGGCCAATGCCGACGGCATTCTCGATTTCACCGTGCCACGGGCCACCATTGCCAATGTCGCGATCGCCGCCGAGCGAGGCCTGGTGCATGTCATCGGCACGACCGGGCTGTCGTCGTCGGACGAAGCCGTGATCAACAGCGTCACTTCGCGCGCCGTCGTGGTGAAGTCTGGCAACATGAGCCTTGGCGTCAACCTGCTCGCCGCGCTGGTCAAGCGCGTGGCGCAGTCGCTGGACGAAAGCTTCGACATCGAGATCCTGGAAATGCACCACAGGGGCAAGATCGACGCGCCCTCGGGTACCGCGCTGATGCTGGGCGAAGCCGCAGCCGCCGGCCGCGGCATCAAGCTGGAAGATCATTCGGCGCGCGGCCGCGACGGTGTCACAGGCTCAAGGCGCTGCGGCGACATCGGCTTTGCGTCCCTGCGCGGCGGCACCGCCGCCGGCGATCACAGCGTGATCTTTGCCGGTCCATTTGAGCGTCTGATCCTCTCGCACCACGCCGAGGACCGGGTTCTCTTTGCTCATGGTGCGCTGAAGGCGGCGCTTTGGGCGCATGGCAAGAAGCCCGGGCTCTACAGCATGGCCGACGTGCTGGGCTTGGGCGACATCTAGATCTCGAACAACTTCGGAAATCAGAACAATGAGCGAGCGACTTCTTGTGCTGGTGCGCCACGGCCAGAGCGAATGGAACTTGAAGAATCTGTTCACGGGGTGGAAGGATCCGGACCTGACGCCGCAGGGCATCGAGGAAGCGAAGGATGCCGGCCACAAGCTGAAGGCGAAGGGCCTGCAATTCGACATCGCCTTCACCTCGGTGTTGAAGCGCGCGCAGCACACGCTGGATATCCTTCTTGGCGAGCTCGGACAGACCGGGCTTGCGACCAAGACAAATCTCGCGCTGAACGAGCGCGATTACGGCGATCTCGCCGGTCTCAACAAGGACGACGCTCGCAAGCGTTGGGGCGAGGAGCAGGTCCACATCTGGCGGCGGTCCTACGATGTGTCGCCGCCCGGCGGCGAAAGCCTGAAGGATACGCTGGCGCGCGCCCTGCCCTATTATGTGCAGGAGATCCTGCCCTGCGTGCTGCGCGGTGAACGCACTCTGGTGTCCGCGCACGGCAACTCGCTGCGTGCGCTGATCATGGTGCTGGAACGATTGACGCCGGAAGGCATCTTGAAGCGCGAGCTCGCGACCGGCGTGCCCATCATCTATCGCCTGAACGCGGACGCGACGGTGGCGTCAAAGCTTGATCTGGCGGCGTGAGCGGCGAGCTCGCGATTTCCATTCTCGATGCGCCGATCGCGGAGAGCGCGATCGATCAGCTCGCCACCGTGCTCGTCGATTGCGTCACGGGCGGTGCCAGCGTCAGCTTCATGGCGCCGTTCTCGCAAGAGCACGGGCTTGGATTTTTCCGCAAGGTCGCGGCGTCCGTTGGTGCGGGCGATACGGTGCTGCTCGCGGCAAGACTCGACGGCCGCATTGTCGGCACGGTGCAGCTCGGGCTGGATACGCCGCCGAACCAGCCGCACCGCGCCGACGTAAAGAAAATGCTGGTGCATCGCTCCGCGCGCGGCCGCGGCATCGGCGCGGCCTTGATGGCGGAGGTCGAACAGGAGGCAAGGCGGCGGGGACGCTGGCTGCTCGTGCTCGACACCGTGCCCGGCGAAAGCGGCTACCGGCTCTACAAGCGCGCGGGCTGGACCGAAAGCGGCGTCATTCCGAATTACGCGCTATTTCCAGATGGACGCCTCTGCGACACCGCGGTGTTCTGGAAGCGGCTGCAGCGGTGATTGTCTCGCATATCGTTCCCCAGCGCGTCGAAGACGCGAACGGGGAACCTCAAGATTCCGGGTTCGCGCTGGCGCGCGCCCCGGAATGACCGCAACAGTTTATTGCATCCCTACTTTCCCCGCCTCCCAGCCGAGCATCGCCTGCTTGCGGGTGACGCCCCAGTGATAGCCGGTGAGCTTGCCGTCCTTGCCGAGCGCCCGATGGCACGGCACCACGAAGGACACCGGGTTCTTGCCGACAGCCGCGCCGACCGCGCGCGAGGCGGTGGGTGCTTTGATCTTGCAGGCGATATCGGAATAGGACACCGCGCGGCCCATCGGGATCTTGAGCAGCGTCTCCCAGACCCGCACCTCGAAATCGGTGCCGATCAGCACCACGCGCAGCGGCTGGTCCGCTCGCCACAATTTGGGGTCGAAGATGCGCTGCGCCACCGGCGCGGTGGACAGATAATCCTCGACATAGGTCGCCTTCGGCCAGCGGCTCTGCATGTCGGCAAGCGCCGCCTGCTCCTCGCCGGGATCGGCGAAGGCCAGCCCCGCAAGCCCGCGCGCCGTGGTCATCACGATTGCGGTGCCGAAGGGCGAGGGATGAAAGCCGTAGCGCAGCATCAGTCCCGCGCCGCCATTCTTCCATTCGCCTGGCGACATCGCTTCATGGGTGACGAACAGATCGTGCAGCCGGCCCGGTCCCGAGAGGCCGGAGTCGAGCGCGGCATCGAGGATGCTGGCGGAATCGCGCAACAGGTTCTTGGCGTGATCGAGCGTTAGCGCCTGCATGAAGGCCTTGGGCGTCAGCCCGGCCCAGCGGCGAAACAGATGATGCAGCTCATCAGGCGTCACGCCGGCTGCATCCGCCATCGCCTCGATGGTCGGCTGGCTGCGCCAATGTTCAGAGATGAAGGCGATCGCCCTGCGCACGGAATCATAGTCGCGGAGCGCCGCGCTCTGTGGGCCTGGCTTGGCCAGGCGATGGTCATGTATGGCAAATGACATCATGACCCACGATGTAGGGCAGTCAGGTCTTCGAAACCACCCGATTTCCGATTCGCCTCAGGCTACCGGATTGTAGCTGGGTCCCCGCCGGGCTGCGTTCAATGCCGCGATCAGGGCCTTGGAAAAGCTGGCCTTTTCGTCGGGACCCAGAAAGCTCCCGATCGCCACCCGGTGGCCTTTCGAGGAGAGATAGAGGTGCTCGATGCCGAATTCCTCGTGGGTTTCCCGGTCGAGCCGCACCCACAGCGGATTGAATACCCATTCGGACACATGGCCGCGGTGGCTCACGCGGCGCAACCGCAGTTCGGACGGGGTGATCGAAATCTGCTCGCAGGCCTGGGCGCGGCGGAAATTGATCTTGAATGCCCAATAGATCGCGAGCACGTCGAGCCCGAAAAAGCCGAATACCGGCCAGGCGCCCATCAGCAGAAAGACCATGCCGGCCGCGAAACTGATCGCGCTCACAAGCACCATCACCAGCACAAAGCCGGTGCGGTTGAGCGACCGATGCGGCGTCAACAGCGCCCTGAACAACTCCGGGTCGGCCGTATCGGGATCAAAATCATTGCCTGCGGTCATGGCCTGTCAGTATATCCCGATCATGGCGAAAATCACCCGCGCTCAACGCGCCAAACCCACGCGCGTTCAATCGCTGCCGAAAGAATCGGCAAAGAAGGCCAAAGCCAAAAAGGTCAAGAAGGCCAGGCCGGGCCACACGCGCGTCGCCAAAAAGGCGCTTAAGGCAAAGTCGTCTGAAGCCAAATCACTCAAAGCATCAAGGCCTTGGACGCCTGCCGAGATCCGCGAGGCGTTCGAGCGGTTTCGCAAAGCCAACCCGGAGCCGAAGGGCGAACTGGAGCATCTCAATCCCTATACGCTGCTTGTTGCGGTCGTGCTCTCCGCGCAAGCCACCGATGCCGGCGTCAACAAGGCGACGCGCGAACTGTTTGAGGTCGCCGATACCCCGCAGAAAATGCTCGCACTCGGCGAGGAGCGCCTGCGCGATTACATCAAGACCATCGGGCTGTACCGCACCAAGGCGAAGAACGTGATCGCGCTCTCGCGAAAGCTGATCGAGGAGTTCGGCGGCGAGGTGCCGCGCACCCGCGCCGAGATCGAATCCTTGCCCGGCGCGGGACGCAAGACCGCCAATGTGGTGCTCAACATGGCCTATGGCGAGCATACGCTGGCGGTCGATACCCACGTCTTCCGCGTCGCCAATCGCACCGGGCTCGCGCCCGGCAAGACGCCGCTCGACGTCGAGCTTGGGCTGGAGAAGGTGATCCCTCCCGAGTTCATGCTACACGCGCATCATTGGCTCATTCTGCACGGCCGCTACACCTGCCTTGCCCGCAAGCCGCGCTGCGAAGTGTGCCTGATCAACGATCTCTGCCGCTGGCCGGAAAAGACGGTCTAGCCGCGCGCCCACGCGCTCGCGCTATTCAATTTATATTGAAGACATGTGTCGGCCGCTGCCGGTCCGCCGCCGAAATAACCGCACCGGCGTGCGGTTGAATCCCCCGGGGTTCATCGCAGAGGCAGGGACAATCACATGGACCACACGGCCGCGCTTGTGTCGCTCGCGACCTCGGTACCGCCGCACCAGTTTCACCAGCGGCAGGTTCTTGAAGCGGCGCGCAGCATCCTTTCCGCGCGCTACGAGCAATTCGAGACACTGGCGAGCCTGTTCGCCAATACCGGCATCCGCAATCGTTACGGCGTGAAGCCGATCGAATGGTATCTCGAGCCGCGCGGCTGGCCGGAGCGGACCCGCGCCTTTCTCGAAGGCGCGGAGGCTCTGTTCGTCAACGTGGCGCAAGCGGCGCTCGCGCGTGCCGATCTTGCGGCCCGCGACGTCGACACTGTCGTGACCGTCTGCTCGACCGGCATCGCCACGCCGACGCTGGAGGCGCGGCTTGCCGGCAAAATGGGATTTCGCGCCGACGTCTCACGCGTGCCGGTGTTTGGGCTTGGCTGCGCCGGCGGCGTCTCGGGCTTGTCGATCGCCGGCCGACTGGCGCAGGCGCGGCCGGGGACCAACGTGCTGCTCGTCGTCCTCGAGCTCTGCACACTGGCGGTCCGCCATGATGAACTGACCAAGGCCAATATCGTTGCGGCGAGCCTATTCGGCGATGGCGCGGCCGCGCTTGTCCTTCGCGCCGGCGATGGCGGTGCGACGCGGATCGAGGCCGCGGGCGAGAAACTGTGGCCCGAGACGCTCGACATCATGGGCTGGAGTGTCGATCCGGAAGGGTTTGGCGTCATCTTCCAGCGCACCATTCCCGACTTCGTCGCCGGACATTTGGGTCCCGCTGTTGCCGAAATCCTCGCGCGAATGGAGCTGGCTGCCAGCGATATCGATCGCTTTGTCTGCCATCCCGGCGGCAGCAAGGTCATAACCGCCCTGGAGCGGGCGCTATCGCTCGATCAGGGCATGCTTGACCACGAGCGTGAGATCATCGCCGACTACGGCAACATGTCCGCACCGACGGTGCTGTTCGTGCTCGAGCGCGCGGTCGCGAAGGGCCTGCCGCGACGATCGTTGCTGACCGCGCTCGGCCCCGGTTTCACCGCAAGCTGCGTCGCGCTGCGGCACGCCGCGTGAGCGCTGCTGCGATCATTCTTGCCTTGGTCACGCTGCAGCGGCTCGGCGAGCTCATGCTGTCTCGCCGCAATACCAAGCGGCTGTTGGCGCGCGGTGCGATCGAGGTCGGCGCCCGCCATTATCCGTTCATCGTCGCCGTGCACGTGGCCTGGCTGATCGCGCTGTGGATGCTCGGCCGCAACCAGCAGGTCGATTGGCTGCTGCTTGCGGCGTTCGTTGTGCTGCAGGGCCTTCGCCTCTGGATTCTCTCAAGCCTCGGTTCACGCTGGACCACGCGCATCATCGTGGTGCCGGGCGAACCGCTGATCGCGTCCGGGCCGTATCGTTATGTCTCGCATCCCAATTACGCCGTTGTCGCCGGCGAGATTGCCTTGCTGCCGCTGGCCCTGCACCTGCCCTCAGTGGCCCTGCTCTTCTCGGTGCTGAACGGCATTGCGCTCTTCATCCGCATTCGCACCGAGGCCCGCGCGCTTGCGACGTTCAGCAGGCCATTCGCGCGCGCCGTGCCATGACGCAGCCGCCGAAGATTTGTCAGGAGGCGCCGCCCATCGCGATCTGGGGTGGCTTCCTGCTGATGTGCCTTGGGATGTTCATGGCGATCCTCAACATCCAGGTGGTCGCGACCTCGCTGCCGAGCATTCAGGGCGCTTTGCATATTTCACCTGAAGCGATGAGCTGGATCCAGACCGCTTATCTGATTGCCGAAGTGATCGCCATTCCCCTCACCGGCCTGTTCACGCGCGTCTTGAGCTTGCGCTGGCTGTTTGCCGCAGGCGTCAGCCTGTTCACGGCCGCCTCGATCGGCTGCGCCTTCAGCGGCAGTCTTTCCACGCTGCTCGTCTTCCGTGTCGTGCAAGGCTTTTCCGGCGGCGTCCTGATTCCGGCGGTGTTTGCGGCCGTGTTCCTGTTGTTTCCGCCGCGGCTTCACGCGATCGCCACCACAATCGGCGGCGCGGTCGCGGTGCTGGCGCCGACGATCGGACCCGTGGTCGGGGGCTTCATCACCGAGACCTGGTCCTGGCCGTGGCTGTTTCTGATCAATGTCATTCCGGGATTGATCGTCGCTGTGCTGACGCCGCGGCTCGTGCCCCGCCAGCCGACCGATCTTGCCGAACTGGTCAAGCTGGACGCCTTCGCGCTTCTGTTATTGGTCGTCGCGCTCGCAAGTCTCGAGATCGGGCTCAAGCAAGCTCCTCATCGGGGGTGGTTGTCGCCAGCCTGTGCGGGGCTGCTGCTCGCGAGCAGCTTTTGCATCGGCACCTTCGTCCGGCGGACGCTGCGCAGCGCGCATCCGATCGTGCGGCTGGCGGCCTTGCAGCAGCGTTCATTTGCCGTCGGTTGCGCGCTGAGCTTTTGCCTCGGGGTCGGATTGTACGGCTCGGTTTATCTTATGCCGGTGTTTCTCTCTTTTGTGCGCAGACATGGTGCGTTCGAGATCGGCACCATCATGCTGGTGACCGGGACGGCCCAGCTTCTCGCCGCGCCGTTTGCGGCCATCCTGGAGAGCCGGCTTGGCGCGCGGGCGCTGACGGCGGCCGGCTTTGCGCTGTTCGCGCTGGGCCTCGGCCTGAGCAGCTTTCAACCCCGAACGGCCGACTTTGCCGAGATGTTCTGGCCGCAGGTGTTGCGCGGGGTTGCGATCATGTTCTGTCTGCTGCCCCCGACCCGCATCGCGCTCGGTGCGCTGGTGGAGAAGGAGATCGCCGATGCCAGCGCCCTGTTCAATCTGATGCGGAACCTCGGCGGCGCCATCGGCATCGCCTTGATCGATACGATCCTCTATGGCCGGGTCGCGATCTACGCCGAGGATTTTCGCGCGCGACTTGTCGCGGGCGATCTCACCGCCGCGCAGGCGATCGGGCTCGATCCATCACTGCTGGCGAACCGGCCAGCGGGACCGCCCACTGCGGAGGAAATCGCCTTCGTTCGCCCCATGGTGGAAAAAGCCTCGCTCGCGCTCTGCGTCAATGAGGCCTGGGCAATGCTCGCCGGCGTGGCCGTGCTGGGTCTGTTGCTGGCGATGCTCGCGCGGGAACGCCCAAACTGACGCTCGGCCCGCCTGTCCTCGGTTATACCTGAGCACGATTGACGATCCGCGCCCCCTCGCCGTAGCGGACGCTTTGCCGTAGGGTCATCATCGAGACCTGAGGTCAGGCTGATCTGCTCGGCGGCGGATCGATCGATGGGAGAGCGGATTTGAGCCAGCAGGACCAGACCATGCGGGTGGCGCTACCGGATCAGCCGACGCCGCCCGCGCCGTCATCCGAACCATTCATGGCTGCGTCACCGCCGGTACGCAGCACCTTGGCCCGGCTCGCGATCCCGCTGTTTGCCGTGATTGTTGCGCTCGCCTTTGTCGCGTTGGCCACGTTGCGCTGGGACTCCTGGGTCGGCAGCAGAGCCATCCAGACCACCAATGACGCCTATGTTCGCGCCGATCTGACGAGGCTCAGCAGCCGGGTCGCGGGCGAAGTCCTCACCGTCGCGGTCAGCGATTTCCAGCGCGTCAAGACCGGCGACCTTCTCGTCCAGATCGATCCCGCCGACTACCAGGCGCAGGTGGCGCAGGCCGATGCGAACGTCGCCGCCGCACAGGCGGCGCTCGACAACCTCGCTAACCAGATCGAACTGCAATATGCGACCATCGCACAGGCCGAAGCCCAGCAGGTCTCGGCCAGCGCGCTGGAGGTCGAGGCGCAGCAGGAACAGCAGCGTCAGCAATCATTGGCGCAGACCGATGCGGGAACCCGGCAGCGCCTGGAGCAGGCCACCGCGGCCTACGCAAAAGCGCAGGCCGATGTCCGTGCGAGCCGCGCGGTCGTCGCCGCGCAACGTCATCAGCTTGAGGTCCTGCAGGGAACCAAGAAGCAACGTGCCGCCGATCTCGAAGCCGCCAAGGCGGCGCTGGTCGCGGCCAAGCTCAAGCTCGGCTACACCAGGATCACGGCGCCGTTCGATGGCGTCGTCAGCGAGCGGCAGGTGCAGCCGGGCGATTACGTCAACATCGGGAGCAATTTGATCAACATCGTGCCGCTGCCCAATGTCTACGTGATCGCCAACTACAAGGAAACGCAGCTCACCAATGTGAGATCCGGCCAACCCGTCGATATCACCGTCGATACCTTCTCCAAGCAGAAGCTGCGCGGCCGTGTCGAGCGGATCGCGCCGGCCAGCGGCTCGCAATTCGCGCTGCTGCCGCCCGATAACGCGACCGGCAATTTCACCAAGGTGGTGCAGCGGATTCCGGTCCGCATCGCTTTCGACCCGAACCAGCCGCTGCTCGAACATCTGCTGCCGGGGATGTCGGTCGAGACCCGGATTCACACCGATGATGCCGGCGCAAATGGCGCAAAATGATGAGGTCAATCGCGGCCCCGTCTCTCGCGGTGAGGTCGGCCGCCGGCCATTGTTTGCCGTCGGCGCCGTTCTGCTCGGCGCATTCCTGGCGAATTTCGACAGCCGGCTGACCTCGATCGGATTGCCGGATCTGCGCGGCGCGTTCTCGCTCGGCTTCGACGAAGGCGCCTGGCTTTCCACCGCAGCGATCGGCTCGCAGATCTTCATCGCGCCTGCCGTGGCGTGGCTAGCGACGGTGTTCGGCCTGCGTCGCGTGCTGGGCGTTCCGAGCCTGGTCTACGCGGTGATCTCGCTGGTGATCCCCCTCGTCCACCACTACCCGATCCTGATCGCGCTCAGCATCGCTCATGGCATGCTGCTCGGCACCTTCGTGCCCGCGACGCTGATGATCATCTTCCGCAATCTTCCGATCCGATGGTGGCTGCCGGCAATTTCCATCTACGCGATCCGGGTCGGCTTCGCCCTCGACACCAGCCCGTCTGCGGTCGGCTTCTATGTCGAGCATCTCGGCTGGCAGTGGATTTACTGGCAGGGCGCGTTGATTGCGCCGCTGATGGCGCTGATGGTCTATCTCGGCACGCCGCACGAGCCGGTGAACAGGGCGCTGCTCAAGGATGCCGATTGGGGCGGCATGCTGCTGCTCGGAACGTCCGTGTCGATGATCTACGCCGGGCTCGATCAGGGCAATCGCCTCGACTGGCTGGAGGCGGGTACGGTGATGGCCCTGTTGATCGGCGGCGGCGTGCTGTTCGTCGCCTTTCTCATTAACGAGACGTTGGTTCGGCAGCCCTGGGCCCATGTCAACGTGCTGTTTTCGCGCAATGTCGGGCTCTCGCTGGTCGTCATCCTGCTTTACACCCTCACCAGCCTGTCGAACTCATCTCTGGTGCCGAACTTTCTCTCTGTCGTCGCCGCCCTGCGGCCGGAACAAACCGGCGTGTTGCTGCTCACCTATGGGGCGCTGCCGATGGTCGTGCTGGTGCCGCTGTCGATCTATGCGCTACGCCACTTCGACCCGCGCACCGTGGTCGTGCTGGGCTTTTCGGTGTTCGCGGCGGCAAATCTGCTTGGGACGCAGCTCACGAATGATTGGGCGCGCGAGAATTTTGTCGCGATCGTGCTGCTGCAATCGATCGGGCAGGCATTAACGCTGTTGCCCATCATCATCATGGCGCTGTCCAACTCCGATCCGACGCGCGCCACCGCGTTCGCGGCCTATATCCAGATCATGCGGCTGGGCGGCGCCGAGATCGGCGTGGCGCTGATGGGCACCTGGCTGCGCGTGCGCGAGCAGATCCATTCCAATTATATCGGACTGCATGTCGAGAATGGCAGCATCGAGGTGACGCGGATGCTGAAGAGCTTCTCGGATTACTTTGCCAGCCATGGCACGGGTACAGCCTCGGCCCGCGCGGTGGAGATGCTCGCCGCAGAGGTTCAGCGCGAGGCCAACGTGCTCGCCTATATCGACGGCTTCTGGCTGTGCTTCTGGCTTGCGATCGCCGCCTTGATCGTGGTGGCCTTCATCACCCCTCCACCGCCGGGTCCATTTACGCCGGAGCCGTTTGGCTTCGCAAAGACAGTGATGCGCCGCTGCGGTGTGTCCGTTAAGGCGTAGCGTATCTCGCCGCTCAAGCTGGTGAGGCGAGCGCCTTCAACCAAGGCCCGTCATTGCGAGCGCAAGCGAAGCAATCCAGACTTTCTCCGCGGATACAGTCTGGATTGCTGCGTCGCTTCGCTCCTCGCAATGAGGTTCGTCCGGCTCTGCGCGCTCAGCAGCGACTGCCAGCTCAGCGCAATGAGGCCTGCGGCCGCCGCGTCGGTTCGATCAGTTCAGGCCGCGACCCCGACAGGCGCTTGTGCATGTGAACCATGAAAGCCATGCCGAACAAGGGCGTCGCCAGATTGACGATCGGGATCGACACGAAGGCGGCGATGAAGAGGCCGGCGGTAAAGATGACCGCCGCGTTATCCCGTCGCATCGCCTTGGCCTCTTCCGGGGGACGGAAGCGCATGGCGGCAAGCTCGAAATATTCGCGCCCGAGCAGCCAGGCGGTCGCGATGAAGAAGGCGATGAATCCGGCGCCGGCCACGAACACGAAAGGCAGCGCGATCAGATAGACGATGATGCTCAAGAGCGCGGCCTTGATGCCTTCCTGCATCGCGACGCCGAACGGCAAAGCGATGCCGGGGCGCTCGGCCGGATAATATTCGCGTTCGACATGATCGGCGATCTCATCGACAAACAGGCTTGCGACCAGCGAGGTGATCGCCGGCATCAACAGGATCGCCCCGAACACGATGCCGAGCCCGGCGGCGACGGAAACGATCCAGGCGAGCACGTAGAGCGGCGTGTGGGCGCCGGGGCCGAGCGCCGCCTCCGCCCAGCTCTCGCCTGACGTCGCAAGCCAGCTCAGGAGCCGCTGCAACCCGATCGCCAGCACGCTGATCAGCACCAAAGCAAGCCCGATCGATCGCCACAGGATGGAGCGCATCGGCGGCGACAGCATTTGCGCAAGCGCCTTGACGGCAGCGTCGAGCATATCGGTATTACCTCTCCCGAAGGGTCGTGCGAGAGGTAGACATGCTTTGCGGACAGCGCAAGGCTCGTTCCGGAGCATTCGCCGGTGACGTCGCGGGCCGGGCGAGTGCCTGTAACAAGATCCGTCATTGCTCCGCTTGCGCTCGCAATCACGCCAGAGGCTGGATGCGTCCGCTCAAATTCGTTGAGCTCGGCCGCCGTTCTAAGCGTCCAGCGGCCGGCCCCGGACGTTCGGTCCAAAAGCGACGAGCGCCACGATCACGACCGCCATCGCGGCGGTGATCAGTCCGAACACACCGGTGACGCCGCTCTCCCGCAGCATGAAGGCGACGATGAAGCCCGAAAACATCGCGCTGACCCGGCTCATGGAGTAGACGATGCCTGCCGCCCTCGCCCGCACGGCGGTCGGGAACACCTCGGTCTGGTAGGCGTGATACGCGTAGGACATCGTCGTGTTGGCCGCCGTGAGCAGGACGCCACACAGGATCAGCAGCGCCGGCGCGATGAGTTGGGAAAACATCAGCCCGAAAAGGATGATGGCGAGGGCGGAGCCCGCAATGATCCATTTGCGCTCAAAGCGATCGGCAAAGCTCGCGGCGAGCAGGGGCGCGATCGGGTAGGCGAAAGCAACGATGAAGGAATATTGCAGGCTCTTGGTGACGGTAATGCCTTTCTCCACCAGCAGCGTCGGGACCCAATTGGCGAATCCGTAGAAGCCGAAGGCCTGGCAGAGATTGAAGATCATGAACAGGACGACGAGTGACAGATAGGGCGCCCTGAAGAGGTCGGCAAAGGCGGCCTTTGGAACGATGCCGGTCGCGCGTCCGATCACCACACGTTCGGAGGCCGCGTGGGTCCCGGTTGCGCCTTCGAGCGTCCTGAGAATCGCAATAGCCTCGCTGGTGCGGCCGTGGCGCGCCAGCCAGAGCGGGCTTTCCGGCAGGTACAGCCGCAGGATCCAGATCACCATGCTGGCGGTGGCGCCGATCAGCACCACCCAGCGCCAGCCATCGATCCCGTAAGGCGATAGCGGCACCAGCCACCAGGCAAGAAAAGCGACCACGGGCACGGCGGCGAACATCACCGCCTGATTGACTGCAAAGGCGCGGCCACGCATGCCGCTCGGCACGAGCTCGGTGATATAGGCGTCGATGGTGATGATCTCGACGCCAATGCCGATGCCGGCGATGAAGCGCCATAGCAGCAACCCGCCGGACGTGGTCTGGCAGGCCATGAGGACGGACGCGGCCGAATAGGCCAGCAGTGCCCAGGTGAAGATCAAGCGGCGTCCAAACCGGTCCGCCAGGAAACCCAGGAAGAACGTGCCGACAAACAGGCCTGCGAATGTCGCGGCGATAAAGGCACCGATACCGGAAAAACCGAAGAAGCTGTCGGTGGTAGTGCTCAGGAGCCCGCTGCGGCCGAGACCCGGCGCGATGTAGCCGGTCAGGAACAGGTCATAGATCTCAAAGCAGCCCCCGAGCGACAGTAGGATCACCAGCCGCCAGAGATGGGGTGATGCAGGCAAGCGCTCGAGCCGACGTGAAATCTCGCTCGGGCCGCTCGCCGCATCCGCCAAGTCAAGGGTCGTGTCGATCCCGACGGCGCTCATACTGTCCTCCCCGGAAAGCGCGGATGATGCCGCGATGTTCTTGCCGATCGGCCATCTTTCTTGACGAGAATGGTCCAGCCGCCATGTTGGCGCTTATCATCCGGAAATCCAGACGAACATATCGATCAGAGCGTTCGAGAAAATCGATGGCGTGAGATCCTTGCCCCGTCATCCCTCGCGCAAACGGCCTTGCTGTGTGTCGGGCGAAGCCGCACCGTGGCCCATCCACCGGCTCAAACGTGGGCGGCCGGAAAGCCCGGCCCTTGTCAGCGCGTGGCGCAAGGACATTCCTGGCATTGATTTGCCCGACAAGCAGCCGGCGCGAATTCCTGTCAATCCTCGCAATCGAAAATATTTCTGTTTTTCCGAAACCAGAATCAGGCGTATCGTTGGCGCATCCCGCCTCGATGCAGAGGGACGGATCGCGATCGTCACGAACGTGAGGCGGGCTGCGGGTGGCCGCGAAAATGCCGACAGACGAGCGGCGTGATCGCGGACGGCGAAGTCGTGTGGTTCTGGCGCGCCCATGCAGGCGCCAAGTTGGCGGCGATGCTTATCGCAGCGCGCTGACGACGGTGGCAATCAAGCCTGGTTCACCGGGAAGAGCACGAAGGAAGCCGTAAACCATGCGCGCAGGGAAGGCCGGTGTGATCACCGCCTGTACCTGTGGTCAACGCGCGCTCGCGCAATTTCCTTTGCGCGGGGCCCCGGGTGCAGCGGCCACCCGGCCTTCCCTGCGCCCTCTGTTCTCCAGGGAGGGCGATGGTGATGCATGACTCGGGCGAAAGGCGTCGCGAGAATGCGAACGCGCGGCAGCATAACTCGCGGCCCATCCTTCGAGATGCCGCGGAGTTTGTCATCGGGCCGCGCTTTGCGCGGAGCCGTTGCCGGCTCCTCAGGATGAGGCGTCCGGCGCAGCACGAAGCAAGACCCTCGTGGTGAGGAGCGCGCAGCGCGTCTCGAACCATGAGGCCCCCGAAGCATCAGAAGCTTGGCTCTTCGAAAGTTGAATCGGAAAATGGCCGATGTCGATGAAACGGAACTCTAGATCAATAACTCCGCCTTCCAGGCGCCCTGCCCGACCTGATCGGCGATCAGGGTCAATATCAGCCGCCGCATTTCTTCCATGGCGTAGGTCATGGGACGGTTGCGCAGGCGGCAGAGATAGAGCGTGCGCGTCAGCTTCGGCTCGATCACTTCGCGCGCGACGAGGCGTCCCGCCTCCAGATGTTCCTGCGCAAAGAGTTTGGTGGCGACTGCGCAGCCGAGCCCGGCCAGGAGCGCCCCCGTCATTCCAGTGATCGAATTGAGGTGCAGGATGGTGTTGGCTTCGAGTCGCTTCAACAATACCGCGTCGTCGAGCAAGGCGCGGGAGGAAAGGCCGTGCACCAGCGTCATCAGCGGCAGCGTCGTCACCTCCTCGAAGCTGATCGGGACCTTGCGACTGCCGAGGAGCTTGGAGGTCCCGACGCAGAACATCTGCTCTTCCAGCACGGGCTCGGCGATCAGATCCTCTTCCGATGGTGGATTGTAAACCAGCGCGAGATCGACCTCCGAGGCCATCAGATGCATCAGCGTTGCGCCGGACAGACTCTCGGTGAGGGACAATTTGAGGTCGGGATATTTGCTCAGCACCGTGCGCATCAAAGGCACGCCGATCGCCTTCACGCCGGAATTGGCCATGCCGATCGAAATGTCGCCGGCGACCGCCCGGCTGCCCTCCCGGATCTCGCGCTCGGCGGCCGCCATCGCGCGCAGGATGATGCGCGCATGCTCGTAGAGGCGCTCGCCGGCCGCGGTCGGCTCCATGCCACGCGGCTTGCGCTCGAACAGCGGCGTTGCGAACTCGGCCTCGAGATTGGAGATGTGATGGCTCAGCGCGGACTGCGCGACGCTCGCCTGGTCCGCCGCGCGCGACAGGTTGCGCTGCTCGTAAACGGCGATGAAGTAGCGAAGCTGCCGGGAGTCCATGCCGAACGTTCTGGAAGCACGAATGTAACGTCCGGCAGCTTATATTTTTCAGATGGCTCGCGAAAGCCTCACGTGCATCCACGCCAGCCGGAACTGCTACAGCTTCACAGCCCGCAGCCGCAACGCATTCCCGACCACGCTCACGGAGGAGAGCGCCATCGCCGCCGCCGCGATGATCGGCGACAGCAGGATGCCGAATGCGGGATAGAGGATGCCCGCGGCGATCGGGATGCCGGCGGCGTTGTAGATGAACGCGAAGAACAGGTTCTGGCGGATATTGCTCATGGTGGCCTGCGACAATTTGCGCGCGCGCACGATGCCGCCAAGATCGCCCTTCAGCAGCGTGACGCCGGCGCTTTCCATCGCCACATCGGTTCCGGTCCCCATCGCGATGCCCACTTCCGCGGCCGCAAGCGCCGGCGCGTCGTTGACGCCGTCGCCGGCCATCGCAACGATGCGGCCGGCATCGCGCAATCTGGTCACCACCGCACTCTTCTGGTCGGGCAGCACCTCAGCCTCGACTTCGGACAATCCGAGCTTGCGCGCGACCGCCTGCGCGGTGGTGCGGTTGTCGCCGGTCAGCATGATCACGCGGATGCCTTCGGCGCCAAGCGCCTTCAACGCCTCCGGCGTCGAGGCTTTGACCGGATCAGCGATCGCGAACAATCCGGCGAGCTTGCCATCGACGCTCATGTTGAGCACGGTCGCGCCGTCCTGACGCAAACGCTCCGCCTCGCCGGCGAGCACGGCCACCTCGATGCCGAGCGAGCCGAGATAGTTTGTATTGCCGAGCACGATGGATTGGCCGTCGACCTTGCCGGTCGCGCCCTTGCCGGTCGGCGAATCGAACTGCTCGACCGGCTTCAGCTCGAGCGCGCGCTCCTTGGCGGCGCGCAGAATCGCATCGGCCAGCGGATGCTCGCTGGCGCGCTCGACGCTTGCGGCAAGCAGCAGGAGTTCGCTTTCCTCAAATCCGGCAGCCGGAACGATGGCAACCACCTTCGGCTTTCCTTCGGTCAGCGTGCCGGTCTTGTCGACCACCAGCGTGTCGACCTTCTCCATGCGCTCCAGCGCCTCGGCGTTCTTGATCAGCACGCCCGCCTGCGCGCCACGTCCCACGCCCACCATGATCGACATCGGCGTGGCCAATCCCAGTGCACAGGGACAGGCGATGATCAGCACGCTCACAGCGGCCACCAAGCCGAACGCCATCTTCGGTTCGGGCCCGAACCAGCTCCAGGCGGCAAAGGCGAGAATCGCTACGACGATCACCGTCGGCACGAACCAACTCGCGACCTGGTCTGCGAGCCGCTGGATCGGTGCGCGCGAGCGCTGCGCGTCCGCGACCATCTTGACGATCTGCGAAAGCAGCGTGTCGCGGCCGACCTTTTCGGCGCGCATGACGAAGCTGCCGGACTGATTGAGCGTGCCGGCAATCACCTTGGCACCGACGTCCTTGGTGACCGGCATCGATTCGCCTGTTACCAGGGATTCGTCGAGCGCGGAGCGGCCTTCGAGAATGACGCCGTCGACCGGCACTTTTTCGCCGGGACGGACCCGCAATCTGTCGCCGACCTCAAGCGTATCGATCGCGACCTCATGGTCGGCGCCGTCCTCGCCGATGCGCCGGGCGGTCTTTGGCGCGAGCTGCAGCAGCGCCTTGATTGCGCCCGATGTGGCTTCGCGCGCGCGCAATTCCAGCACCTGCCCGAGCAGAACGAGGACGGTGATGACGGAGGCTGCCTCGAAATAGACCGCGACCGCGCCGTCATGTCCACGGAACGTGGCGGGGAAGATCTGCGGCGCAAGCGTGCCGGCAAGGCTGTAGAGATAAGCCACACCGGTGCCCATCGCGATCAACGTGAACATGTTGAGGTTGCGCGTGACGATGGATTGCCAACCGCGAACGAAGAACGGCCAGCCCGCCCACAGCACCACGGGCGTTGCGAGAACGAATTGGATCCAGTTCGAGAGGGTCTGGTCAATGAGGCTGTGGCCGCCGACGAGATGGCCGCCCATTTCAAGGACCACCACGGGCGCCGACAACGCGAGTCCGATCCAGAAGCGCCGCGTCATGTCGATGAGCTCGGGATTGGGTCCGGTCTCCAGGCTTGCGACCTCGGGCTCGAGCGCCATGCCGCAGATCGGACAAGTGCCGGGTCCAACCTGCCGCACCTCCGGATGCATCGGGCAGGTGTAGATCGTGCCGGCGGGCATTTCGGGTTCCGGCTTCGCCTTGTCGAGATATTTTGCCGGATCGGCCGCGAACTTGGTGCGACAGCCGGCCGAGCAGAAATGAAAGGTTTCGCCGCGATGGTCGAAGCGGTGCTTGGACGTTGCCGGATCGACGCTCATGCCGCAGACGGGATCGCGGACGCTCTGAGCCTCATGATGGTGCCCGTCGGCATGGGCGGCGTGATCCGCGTGAGCGCCGCAGCAAGCGGATTGCGCAGTCGGAGCGGAGGGTTTGGCAGCGCAGCAGCCTGAATGAGCGTTGTGATCCGAATGCGTATCCGCCGTCTTCGCCATCTCAATGCTCCGGTCCCTTGCAACCCATACCCGGTAGGGGTATATAGGCGACATGCGAAACGACATCAAGGCATCCGTGCAGAAACGCCTGAGCCGGATCGAAGGCCAGGTTCGCGGCCTCTCAAAAATGGTTGAAGAGGACCGCTATTGCATCGACATCGTCACCCAGATCGCGGCGGTCCGCGCCGCCTTGCGCCGGGTCGAGGAAGAGGTCTTGCGCGATCATGTCGCGCATTGCGTCGAGCACGCGATCGCCAGCGGCGACAAGGCAGACCAACGTCAGAAGATCGCGGAGCTGATGGCGGTGATTGGGCGGTCGGACAGGTAGGCGCGATCAGGCCGGGCCCTGCATTCGGACTATCCCCGTCATCCTTCGAAGCTCGTGGCGCCTGTCATCGGGTCGCGCTTCGCGCGGAGGCGTTGGCTCGCGCCTCCAGCGACAAACGGCGAAGCCGTTTGCACAGGGAGAACGGATCGAGTGTCGGAGACGCTAAGCTGCGATCGCGCCGTCCGCGCCGCGCCGCTCCGGGCGCCCCAACTCGGCATCTGCGCTGCGCAGGGCGTGCTCGTCCACGGTGATGCGCGCCTCGTCCACCGGCGTCACTTCCTCAGGCGCAAGCGGCGCCTGCGCGTCAGTCTCTTCAGGAACAAGCGACGGCGAGTCGACCGCTTCCTGAAACACACTGAACTCGCCCGCTACCTCCGGGAGCGGCTTCTGCTTGTCCGCCCAATGCAGGGCCGTGTAGTCGAAGCCGTGCACGATAGTGGGTTTGACGACTTCGAAATAGGGCGAGATGTCGAAGTCGCGCGGCATGTAGAGCGAGGAATCGCGAATATGCAGGATCTCGCGTCGAGCCTGCCGCGAGCCTGCGCGGGTGATCTTGGGCAGGATTGGATAGCGCACGGCGTCGAAAGCCTGCGCGATCAGCGCCGAGCAAATCATCTTGGTGGGATCGCCCGAGCCGAAGGCGATCAAGCGCCGCCGCCAGCGCTGCGGCACCGGCAGCGGAATCAAATAGCGCATCAGGTCGAGGATATTTTTGGTGTCGTAGCCGAAGCCGATCCGGTTGATGGCATAGCGGCACACGGTGTTGCGGTCCTCATAGGACAGGCCGACCGGCCGGCAAATTCGTGTGTGGTAGGAATAATACTTCGACAGCGGCGCCGATACGACGCCCTCGCCGACATTGGCCTCGATCAGCACGTGCGGTTCGCCATTGGGCTCCGCGGCGCCGTCGACCGGGCCGACATAGAGCGCGGCATGCGACCAGGTGGACTGCGTCAGGTATTTGATGATGCCGGAAACGCGGTTATTGCCTTCGACCAGTAGCACGTCGCCGGGAGCGATCACGCCGCGCAGATATTCCGGGTCGCTCGGCGTAAACGGTTCATAGCCGGGCAGCTCGGTTTGCAGGTAACCGGCGATCAGCTTGCCGATGGTATCGAGCATGACGCCCATAAGGATCCCCCCGAGCGGCCTTGCCGGCCGCCTTTTTCCCTTCTCATATCATGACAAACGGCCGTTGCAATTTCGTTCACGAGGCGAGGCGGATCAATCATGATTGATTCACCATGACGGGTTGCCGCGCAGGGGGAGATGCGGCAAGTTCGCCTCACGTTCTCGCGATCTCAAAGTTTCGGAAACCATGCCATGACGATAACGCGCCGCGGCTTTCTCTCGGCATCCGCGGCCCTTGCGGCAACGCCCGTTCTCGCCGCGGCTCCGCGGGCCGCGGCACCTGCGCCGAGAGAGGCCGATATTGTCGTGATCGGCGCGGGCGCGGCCGGCATTGCTGCGGCACGACGCGTCTTGGCCGCCAACCGCAAGGTCATCGTGGTCGAAGCGACGAGCCAGATCGGCGGTCGTTGCGCCACCGATGTAACGACCTTTGACGTCCCCTTCGATCGGGGCGCGCGCTGGATCCATAATCCCGAGACCAATCCGCTCATCAAGTTGGCCCGTGATGTGGGGCTGGATGTCGCGCCTGCCTCGCTCGGTCAAAAGATTCGCATTGGGCGTCGATTTGCCCGCGCCGGCGAAACGGAAGAATTTCTCGCCGCGTTGGTGCGCGCCAATCGGGCCATCGACGATGCCGCACGCGGTCGGCTCGATGTGTCCTGCGCCTCGGTCCTGCCCAAGGATCTCGGCGATTGGACCGGAACAGTGGAATTCATGCTTGGCCCGAACGCGACGGGCAAGGATCTGAAGGAGCTTTCCGCGTTCGACAAGGCCCGCGCGCAAGACCGCTCTGCCGTGCTCGGCTGTCGCCAGGGGCTCGGCACGTTGATGGCGAAGCTCGGTGGCCAGTTGCCCATATCGCTCTCGACACCCGCTACCCGCGTCGGTTGGTCCAATCGCGACGTTGCGGTGGAGACGCCCGCCGGCAAGATCGTAGCGCGCGCCGCCATTATCACCGCATCAAGCAACGTCCTTGCCGGCGGCGCCATCAAGTTCATGCCCGATCTTCCCAAGCGCCAGCTCGACGCTGCGGCGAACCTCGGCCTCGGCAGTTATGATCACATCGCGCTGCAACTGCCCGGCAATCCCATGGGTCTAGGCCATGACGAGATCCTCATCGAGCAAAGCAGTGCAACGCGAACCGCGATGCTGCTGGCCAATGTCGGCGGCTCGTCGCTGTGCGTGGTCGATGTCGCGGGCTCCTTCGGCCGCGATCTCACCGCGCTGGGCGAGAAGGCGATGGTCGCCTTTGCGACGGAGTGGCTGACGAAGCTGTTCGGCAGCGATGCGACATCGGCGATCAAGCTGACCAGCACGACGCTTTGGAACGCGATGCCTTACGTGCGCGGCGCGATGTCGGCGGCGGTGCCCGGCGGCCAGCCATCGCGCAAGATCCTGAGCGAGCCGGTCGGCAGCCTGTTTTTTGCCGGCGAGGCAACTCACGAGACCCTGTGGGGAACAGTCGACGGCGCCTGGGAAAGCGGCGAACGCGCCGCAGACGCGGCCTTGCGCAAGATCGGCGCGCTGAAGGAGGCCGAGCCGGCCCCGCCACCGCCGCGAGGTGCAAAAACCTATCGCCGCAGCGGACCGAGGCGATCGGCTGCGCCTTTCGATTGATATAGCCGCGTCAGCCGTGGCGCAGCACGCCGTCGAGGATCGGCAGGCCGACGATCACAGCCAGGGCAATCAGGACGTAGCAAATCGCGCGGAATACGGCCTGGCTCGCGCGGCCGAACAGCAACGCCCCGAATGCAACGCCGATCGCATAGACGGGTCCGACCAGAAGTGAGAGCCTGATGGCGTCCAGATTGATGAGGCCTGCGAGCACGTAGCTCGCGAGCGAGAAGAAATCGGACGCCGCGAAAAACAACACGATATTGGCGCGCGCAATCTCGGCCTTGATGGGGCGGCCGAGCCAATAGCCGACGATCGGCGGACCTCCGGTCTGCGCCAGTCCGCTGCAAAAGCCGGACAAGCCGCCGATGCCGACCGACAGCGCGAGGTGGTCCTTGCCCCGGTAGCGCCAACCGGAGAGCAGCAGCACCAGCAGCGCTGCTACAAACGCCGAGATGATCCAGCGCGTGGTGACCGGATCGAGCCGCGTGAGAAAGTAGGTTCCGAGCGGTACGCCGATCAAAGCGCCAGCGACGATGGTTGCGGTGGCCTTGCGGTCGGCATGCTTCCACGCATTCGGAATCAGCGGCGCGGCGGCGATGAAATCGATGATCAGCAGCAGTGCCGCGACAAGTTGCGGCGGGGCCATGCTGCTTGCCAGGGGCATGAAGATCAGCGCAGAGCCGAAACCGGAAAAGCCCCGCGCCGTTCCGGAAACGAAGGCAATGGCACAGATGCCGATGGCCGCCCGGATGCCGACTTCGGCCGGAACCAAGCCGAGCGGCATCATCCCCGCAACGTGCCGCCGGTCTTCCTGGCGACCTCGGCGACGATCTTGGTGGCAACCGCCTCGATCTCCTCGTCGGTCATGGTCTTTTCGCGCGGCTGCATGACGACAGCGATCGCGATCGACTTCTTGCCTTCATCGATGCCCTTGCCTTCATACACGTCGAAAACGCTGACGTCGGTGATGAGCTTCTTCTCGACCCCTTGTGCTGCCCGCACGATATCGCCCGCTTTCACATCGCGATCGACGATGAACGCGAAATCGCGCGACACCGGCTGGAATGCCGACAGTTCGAGTGGCGGCTTCGCTCGCGTCGGCCGCTGCTTGCCCAGCGGAATCCGGTCGAGGATGATTTCGAACGCCATCAGCGGTCCGTCCGCGCGCAGCACCTCGAGGGTCCGCGGATGCAGTTCGCCGAAATAGCCCAGCACATTCTGCGGACCGATCTGGATCGTGCCCGAACGTCCCGGATGCAGCCAGGTAGGGCCGCCGGGCACGATCTGCAACGCCTGCATCGGCGCGCCCGCTTCTGCAAGCACCGCCAGCGCGTCGGCCTTGGCGTCAAATGCGTCCGCTGTCTTCGAACTCGACCAATGTCGGCCGATCCCTTGCGAGGTCGCAAAGCCATGGCGAACGCCCGCCGCGGCGACGAACTGATCCTCCGGCCGATCGCCACGGAAGACCTGTCCGACCTCGAATAGCGCGACGTCCGAAAAGCCGCGATCGACGTTCGCCTGCACGGCCGCGATCAGCCCCGGCAGAAGCGAGGGCCGCATGTCCGAAAGATCCGCTGCAATCGGGTTCGCCAGCGCGAGTTCGCTCTTGCCGCCGCCGAACAGTTCAGCCGCCGGCTTGGAGATGAAGGACCAGGTCACCGCTTCCACCATGCCGCGCGCGGCGGCGGCGCGCTTGGCGCGCCGAGTTCGCAGCTGGATCGGCGTCAGCACCGGTTTGCGCGGCGCCTCACCGCGTTCGAACGGCGTCTCCGGCACCTTGTCCACGCCGACAATGCGCACGATCTCCTCGACGATATCGGCTTTGCCTTCGACATCGGAGCGCCAGGACGGAATCGCGACCTTCACGACGGCGCCGTTGCCGGCCATCATGAAGCCGAGATGGGACAAAATGCGCCGCGTCTCGGTGAGCGACACCTCAAGGCCGGCAAGCCGCTTGACTTCGGTCAAGGGGAAATCGACGACGCGGTCATCGGCGAAAGCCTTGCCGACCACGACGTTTTCCGATGGCGTGCCGCCGCACAGCTCCAGCACCATCTTGGTTGCGAGCTCGAGCCCTGGCACCATGAACGCCGGATCGACGCCGCGCTCGAAGCGGTAGCGTGCATCCGAATTGATGCCGAGCTTGCGTCCGGTCTGGGCGATGTTGATCGGATTCCACAGCGCCGATTCGATCAGCACGTCGGTGGTGTTCTCGTCACAGCCGGAAGCTTCGCCGCCCATGATGCCAGCCAGCGACTCCACGCCATGCTCGTCAGCGATGACGCACATGCTACTGTCGAGCTTATACGTCCGGCCATCGAGCGCCAGCAGGCTCTCGCCCTCGCGGCCGCGCCGCACGACGAGATTCCCCTTCACCTTCCTGGCGTCGAATACGTGCAGCGGGCGGGCACGGTCGAACGTCATGAAGTTGGTGATGTCGACCAGCGCGTTAATCGGGCGCAGCCCAATCGCGGCCAGACGCTGCTGCAGCCATTTGGGCGAGGGACCGTTCTTCACCCCCCGCACCAGCCGCAGCGCGAAACCCGGGCAGAGGTTTTCGTCGTCAACCGTGACCTTCACCGGACAGGGAAACTCGCCCTTGATCGGCTTGATCGCCGGCTCCTTGAGCTTGCCCATGTCGGCGGCGGCCAGGTCGCGCGCAATGCCATGCACGCCGGTGCAGTCGGGCCGGTTTGGGGTGAGATTGATCTCGATCACGGGATCGCCCAGTCCCGCCCATTCGGCGTAGCTCTTGCCGACCGGCGCGTCCGCCGGCAACTCCATGATGCCGTCGTGATTTTCGGACAGCTCAAGTTCGGCCTCCGAGCACAGCATGCCGCGGCTCTCAACGCCGCGGATGGTGCCGACCGAGAGCGTAACGTTCTTGCCGGGGATGAAGGTGCCCGGCGGTGAGAACACGCCGATCAGGCCAGCGCGCGCATTCGGCGCGCCGCAGACGACCTGCACGGGGGCGCTGTCGTTGCCGGTATCGACCATGCAGACGCGCAAGCGATCGGCATTCGGGTGCTGCTCGGCCGAAATCACTCGCGCAATAGTAAAGGGCTTGAGCAGCTTGGCCTTGTCCTCGAGACTTTCGACCTCGAGTCCGATCATGGTGAGCTTATCGGCGAGCCTTTCGAGCGGCTCGTCGGTCTCAAGATGCTCCTTCAGCCAGGACAGCGTGAATTTCATGCGCTCAGCCCTCCCGCCAGCGTCGGGACTTCGAGCGGCCGGAAGCCGTAATGGGTGAGCCAGCGCACGTCGCCGTCGAATAACTGCCGCAAATCATGCATGCCATATTTCAGCATGGCGATACGGTCGATACCCATGCCCCAGGCAAAACCCTGGTACTCGTCGGGATCGATGTTGCAGGCGCGCAGCACGTTCGGATGCACCATGCCGCAGCCGAGAATCTCCAGCCAGTCCTCGCCCTCCCCGAAGCGGATTTCGCCCTTGTCGCGCCGGCATTGGATGTCGACCTCGAGCGACGGCTCCGTGAAGGGGAAGAACGACGGCCGGAAGCGCATATTGATGTGATCGACCTCGAAGAATGCCTTGCAGAACTCGTGCAGGATCCATTTGAGATGACCGAGATGCGACCCCTTGTCGATGACGAGCCCCTCGACCTGGTGGAATTGCGGCGTGTGGGTCGCGTCCGAATCGATGCGATAGGTGCGGCCCGGGCAGATCACACGGATCGGCGGCTTTTGGCTCAGCATGGTACGCACCTGCACCGGCGAGGTATGGGTGCGGAGCAACAGGCGCGAGCCGTCTTCCTTCGGGTTGAAGAAGAAGGTGTCGTGCATCTCCCGCGCCGGGTGGCCAACCGGGAAGTTCAGCTTGGTGAAGTTGTAATCGTCGGTCTCGATGTCGGGACCTTCGGCGATGGAAAAGCCCATATCGGCAAAGATCGTCGTCAGCTCGTCCATCACCTGGCTGAGCGGATGAATGCGGCCCGCCTCGGCTGGCGCTTCGCGTACCGGCAGGGTGACGTCGATGGTCTCGCTGGCGAGCCGTGCGTCAAGCGCGGCGGATTTCAGGACCTCGCGGCGCGCGGCTAGCGCGGATGTCACCTTGTCCTTGGCGAGATTGATCGCGGCGCCTTGCGTCTTGCGCTCCTCCGGAGACATCTTGCCGAGCGTCGAAAGCAACGCCGAGATGGAGCCTTTCTTGCCGAGCGCCGAGACGCGTACCGCTTCCAGGGCGGCCTCGTCGCCTGCCGCGGCGATCTGGGCAAGGATGGTTTGTTCAAGGCTGGCGAGGTCGGACACGGTCAGTCCCTTTCTTCAAAAGGCGGCTCGTTGTCGCCGTGCAAGGGCCGGAACGTCAAGCGAAAAGCCTGTAAACCTCGACGCTTTCGGCGTTGTTGAACCCTTTCGGTTGCGGGCTTCACCAATGGAGCGAACACAGAAGGTGTCGCGCGATGCGTAGCAAACTCCCTCTGGCCGCCCTGGTCGTGTATCTCGTCTCCGCGGCCCCGGCATTTGCCGACCAATGCCCCGCCAAGTCCACCCAGATGGACGATGTGATCGCCGCGCTGAACGAAGCTCCAAGTTGCGACCGCGCAATGAAAGTGTTCGAGGCCTGCGAATACGGCGCGAGCGGCGACGTCCGGTTCGGGGCTGTCGTGCAGAAAAAGTGCGAGGCGGATTTCTTGACGCGCCTGAGGGCGCCCCAAAAGCTCGGCTATCAGCGCGGCCTGCGGGCCTGCGACCGGAAATACCAGAACGAGTCCGGCACCATGTATCTTTCGTTCGCAGCGTTCTGCCGGGCGGAGCTCGCCCAGCGCTACTCGCATCAGACGCTGAAAGCAGCGGGCGCCGGCGCCCGCTAGCCTCGCGTTTTCGCCCTCAGGCGGCGAGCGCCGCCTTGGCCTTCTCGGCGATCGCCTGGAACGCGGCCGGTTCGCGAATAGCGAGATCCGACAGCACCTTGCGATCGACGACAATGCCGGACTTGGAAAGTCCGTCGATAAAGCGGCTATAGGTCAGGCCAAACGGGCGGACCGCGGCGTTAAGGCGCTGAATCCAGAGCGCGCGGAAGGTGCGCTTCTTGCGCTTGCGGTCACGGAACGCATATTGGCCGGCCTTTTCGACCGCCTGCTTGGCGACGCGGATGGTGTTCTTGCGGCGGCCGTAATAGCCCTTGGCGGCCTTGTAGACTTTCTTGTGCTTGGCGTGGGCGGTCACACCGCGTTTGACGCGAGACATGACGTATATCCTTCAATGTGAACTGGTGATGGGGGATGCCGCGCGGAGGCGGCCAAAACTCGTTGCGCGAAAAGTCCGATCAGCCGTTCGGCAGAAAGTACTTTTTGATATTGTCGCCGTCGGTCTTGAACAGCGCGCGCGTGCCCCGGAGCTGACGAATCTGCTTGTTCGTCCGCTTGATCATGCCGTGGCGCTTGCCGCGCTGGGCATGCATCACTTTGCCGTTGGCAGTCACCTTGAAGCGCTTCTTGGCGCCCGATTTGGTCTTCAGCTTGGGCATTTGGCTCTCCTTCATGGCCGCAACACCAACGCGCCCGCGAGGGGCGTCGGCCGGCTAAAATGCTCGTTAGAGCGTTGGAAGTGCTCAGGTTTTCCTGACAAAGGCAGGCAACCGCACCGTTGATCGCCACGGCAGCCCGTAATCAGCCGGGCGATCGAAGGCTGCGCTTATGACAGAGAGCGGCGCAATTGGCAACGATGAACCGCGCAACCCATATGCCGAGGACCCGATATTGGCCTCCCGAAGCAGATCGGAGCAGGACGATGACGACTGCAGTCCAAAATTCAGCGAATCTCACTCCGTTTCGCCGCTTTCGAACCCCGCTCCTGATGCTGGCCGTTGCGGCGATGGCCGCCGCAA
The DNA here is from genome assembly GCF_045571435.1 of Bradyrhizobium sp. STM 3562. Classification (NCBI taxonomy): domain Bacteria; kingdom Pseudomonadati; phylum Pseudomonadota; class Alphaproteobacteria; order Hyphomicrobiales; family Nitrobacteraceae; genus Bradyrhizobium; species Bradyrhizobium sp. STM 3562. Next base: position 134,287 of record NZ_CP120694.1, on the reverse strand, counting down.
TCGCTCCCGGTACGGCGGATGCACGAACGCGAGCCCACGGCGCCTATGCTTATCCAAGCCCCTATGCCTATCCGGGCCGTTATGACGGCATCTGGAACGTCGTTTTCGCGACCACGCGCGGGACCTGCAGTTCCGGCCTCAGCGTTCCCTTCACCGTCTGGGGTGGCCGCGTGTCCTCCGCGGGCGGTGGCAGGGTCAATGGCCGGGTCAGCCCCGCCGGCACGGTGGCGGTCAGCGTCAGCGTCGGTGCGTCCCACGCGTCGGGCGGCGGCCGGTTAGCGGGCAATTACGGCGCCGGCGGCTGGCGCGGGATCATTTCCGGCGCCCCCTGCAGTGGCACCTGGCAGGCGACGCGCGGCTGAAAAGCAATTGAGTCAAAAGAAGCAGCCCCGCCACCCCCGGGGCCGTTTCCGTCTTGCCGTCAGGTGTGGGCCTCGATGGTGCCGGAGGCAGGCCCCGGCCTTCGCCGGGGCTGGATCCAAATCAGCGCGGTGCGAGCACCATCACGACCTGGCGTCCCTCGAACTTGGCGTCCTGTTCGACCTTGGCAATGTTGGCGACGTCGCCCTTGATCTTGTCCAGGAGCTTGGTGCCGATCTCCTGGTGCGCCATCTCGCGACCGCGATAGCGCAACGTGATCTTGACCTTGTCGCCCTCCTCGAAGAAGCGCTGCATCGCGCGCATCTTCACGTCGTAATCGTGGTCGTCGATCATCGGCCGGAGCTTGATCTCCTTGATCTCGACCGTCTTCTGTTTCTTGCGGGCTTCCGCGGCCTTTTTCTGCGCCGAATATTTAAACTTCCCGTAGTCCATAATCTTACAGACGGGAGGGCTGGTGTTCGGCGAAATCTCTACCAGATCCATGCCCGCTTCGAGGGCCATCTTGATAGCAACCACGGTTTCGACAGTGCCGCGGTTAGTGCCGTTCTGATCGATCAACTGGATCTGCGCATTACGAATATCATCATTGACGCGCGGCCCGTCTTTGCTGGCAGCGGGCGGGGCTCTATTGGGACGGCGAATGGGTCCTTCTCCAAGGTTGTGAACGATGTCGATATTTTGAAGTAATAAGCTTCAAGGGGCAAGCGCACTCGCGTGAGGGTGTGCGAAAAAGCACGACGCACGAGGCATTTTGGCCACGCCGGTCGAGATAGCGAGCGCGCGAGTATTTCGCAAGCACATGGAAAGCCCTAAAGCCTGGTCGCCCTTGCGTTGGGCGTGCCCACTCAAACAGCAGAGCCGAGTAAACGTTCCATGACCAGTTCCGCCGCAACCGATCAGCCGGCCTTCATCGAGGTTGGCAAGGAGCCGGCGCGCCGGATCGCAGTGCGCGCCCGCCAAGGTGGCTCGCCCGGGTTGTTCTGGCTCGGCGGCTTCAAATCCGACATGAAGGGCACCAAGGCGCTGGCGCTCGACGCCTGGGCCGCCGAGCATGGCCGCGCCTGCGTGCGGTTTGATTATTCCGGACACGGCGAATCCGGCGGCGATTTCCTCAATGGTACCATCGGGCACTGGCTGGAAGAGAGCCTGGCCGTGTTCGCGCAATTCTGCCGCGGGCCGCAGGTGGTGATCGGCTCCTCGATGGGCGGTTGGATGGCGCTGTTGCTGGCGCGCGAAATCGCCAAGCGCCAAGGCGATGCCCCTGGGGCTGATGCTTCGCCTCAAAGCAGTGCGTCCATCGCCGGCCTCGTGCTGATCGCGCCCGCGCCGGATTTTACCGAGGAGCTGATGTGGAAGGGCTTTTCGCCGCAGGCCCGCCGCGAGATCCAGGAAAAGGGCGTCTGGCACCGGCCGTCCGACTATGGCGATCCCTACCCCATCACCAGGAACCTGATCGAGGACGGTCGCAACCACCTGCTTCTTGGCGCGAGCATTGACGTCGGGTGCCCGGTTCGCATCCTGCAGGGGGCGCAGGATCCCGACGTGCCCTGGCAGCACGCGTTGCGGCTGGCGCATCGACTGCCGGCAGAAGACGTGGTGCTGACCATGATCCAGGATGGCGATCACCGTCTGTCGCGGCCGCAGGACATCGCGCGCATCATCGCCGCTGTTGCCGAGATGGCGTGAGTTGCGACAATGCCCCGGTGCGACGGCTAGGAAACGCATCGCCATTCCTCGCGCACGGCTTCGTCGCTCTCCGCAAGGCTTGCTTCCGCCGCCAGCACCTCAAACCGCTCCCGCGGCAGCAATTGCGATAGCGCCCACACGGCGGCGCCGCGAACCAGCGGGCTGGCGTCGCAAAGCAGTCGCTCCGCTGCCGGCGCGAGCGCCGGATCATTCGAATTGCCGATTGCGATCAGCACGTTGCGGACAAACCGGTCGCGGCCGATGCGCTTGACCGGCGATTTCGTAAACAGCGCACGAAAGGCCGCGTCGTCGAGCTGCGCAAGCCGTGCGAGCTCAGGGCTGCGCAATTCGGCACGGGCGGCAAGTTTGGTCTCACGCCCCGCTTGCGCGAACTTGTTCCAAGGGCACACCGCCAGGCAGTCGTCGCAGCCATAGATGCGGTTGCCGATGCTCTTGCGAAATTCGCGCGGGATCGCGCCCTTGTTCTCGATGGTGAGGTAGGAGATGCAGCGGCGCGCATCGAGCCTGTAGGGCGCGGGGAACGCCGCCGTCGGACAGATATCGAGGCAAGCATGGCAGGAGCCGCAATGATCGATCTCGCGCTCGTCGCGCGGCAGATCGAGCGTGGTGAAGATCTCGCCGAGAAAAAGCCACGATCCGAATTCGCGCGACACCAGGTTGGTGTGCTTGCCCTGCCATCCCAGCCCGGCCGCCTGCGCGAGCGGCTTTTCCATCACGGCGGCGGTATCGACGAACACCTTCACCTCGCAAGGGCTGGCGGCGACCAGCCATCGCGCCAGCGTCTTCAGGCGCTTCTTGATCACGTCGTGATAGTCGTCGCCGCGCGCATAGACCGAGATCGCACCGCGCGAGCGTTGCTTGAGGATGTCGAGCGGATCCTGGTCCGGCCCGTAGTTCACCCCAAGCATGATCACCGAGCGCACCTCGCCCCACAGCCCGCGCGGGTCGGCGCGGCGCTCCGGTTGAGCGGCGAGCCAATCCATATCGCCGTGGGCCCCGGTCGCGAGGAACTCGTAGAAGTGCCGTCCCGCATCCGCGATCGTGTCGGGCGCGGCAACGCCGACGCAGTCGAATCCGAGCGCGTGCGCTTCGCTCGTCAGCGCGGCCTTCAGTTCGGTGAGCCGTTTCTTGTCGCTCTCGCTCAGAAATCGAGATCCACATAGGTCCGCGACGCCGGCACGCCCGCCAGCCATTCGGACAGCAGCGGACGGAACGACGGACGCGACTTGATCCGCGCATACCAGGCCTTTGCTGCGTCGTTCTCGATCCATGGCACGTCGCCGAGATAATCGATCGCCGAAAGATGCGCCGCCGCGGCGAGATCCGCATAAGTCAGCCGCTCGCCCGCCAGATAGTTCCGCCGCTGCGCCAGCCAGCCGATATAGGCCAGATGATAGCGCACATTGGTCTTGGCCGCGCGGATCACGTCGGCCGCAGGCGGGCCGCCCCCATCTTCCTCGCTCATGAAGCGCTTATAGATGCGCTCGGTGACCAGCGGATTCGAGGCCTCCTCGAAGAATTTCTCGTTGAACCAGGCCATCAGGCGGCGCACCTCGACGCGTTCGCTCATCGAGGTCGGCAACAGCCGGCGGTCGCCCATCTCACGCCCGCGGGTCTCGTCGATGTATTCCGCGATGATGGCGGCACCGGGTATGGCAGGCTCGCCTTCGGTGAATAATACCGGCGTGGTAGCGGCCGGATTCATCGCCAAAAAACCCTCGCGCCGCTCCCAGGCGCGCTCTTCCACCAGCTTGAGATCGAGGCCGTATTCGCCGAGCACAAGCCGGATGAAGCGCGAATGCGGACAGAACGGGTGATGGAACAGTGTGAACATCAGCCTTGTGAATATTAGGGGGTGCTTAAGAAACCACCAACTTTGGTTGGAAGCGGCGAAACTACCTAAGCAAACGTACGAGGCAATGGCCGCGCGCATTTTGCGATTGCGGCAAGGAAACGAATACGCCACAAGAACGCGTCATTTTGGCCGAATTCCGATCGTATCAGACCTCCGACCCACAACAGGACAGAGAATGATCTCAGATACGCTGCGTGCGGTAATCCTCGGCGTCGTCGAGGGCGTCACCGAGTTCCTGCCCGTGTCCTCGACCGGCCATTTGCTGCTCGCGGGTCGTTTCTTCGAGCTCGGCGAAGACAATTTCTGGAAGAGCTTCGACATCCTGATCCAGCTCGGCGCGATCCTGGCGATCGTCGCGCTCTACTTCACGAAATTGTCGCGGATCGCGCTCGGCACGTTCAGTGACCCCGCCGCTCGACGCTTCGTCATCGGCGTGCTGCTCGCGTTCTTTCCTGCGGTCGTGATCGGCCTGCTTGCCGGAAAGTACATCAAGGAGTTCCTGTTCAATCCCTGGGTCGTGTGTTTCTCGCTGATCGTCGGCGGAGCCATCTTGCTCTGGGTCGACCAGCTCGACCACAAGCCGCGCGAACATGACGCGACGAAATTTCCGCTGCCGATGTATCTGTGGATCGGCATCGCGCAGTGTCTGGCGATGATCCCCGGCACGTCCCGATCCGGCGCGACCATCGTCTCGGCGATGCTGCTCGGAGCCGACAAGCGCGCGGCGGCGGAGTTCTCGTTCTTTCTCGCCATCCCGACCATGATCGGCGCGTTCGCCTACGACTTCTACAAGAACCGCGCCGACATGACCGCCGATCATCTCGGCATCATTGCGATCGGCTTCGTCGTGTCGTTCGTCACCGCGATCGTGGTGGTGAAGACTTTCCTGGAATATGTCACGCGTCACGGCTTTGCACTGTTCGCATGGTGGCGCGTGATTGTCGGCACGCTCGGGCTGGTCGCGCTGGCGATGGGGCGGTGAGGCTTTCACAGCCTGCCTCGCTCGAAAGCTCTTGACCCGTCATCCTGAGGCGTCAGCGCGCGGCAACAAAGGCGGATTCGATTTTCAAACAGCAGGAGGATGCGCGTGCGCCTTCTCGCGACGGAATTCGCCCGAGTTTTGCTTCAACGACCACCCTCCCTAAAACATAGAGGGAGCAGGGAATGCCGGGTGCTGGCTGCACCCATGGCCCCCGCGCGAAAAAAGTGCGCGGGGCGTTGACCACAGGTTCAGCCGAGACAACCCGGCATTCCCTGCACAGTGGTTTTACGGCTTACTCCGCGCTCTCCCCGGTGAGCCAGACTTTGTTGTCACCGTCGCCAGCGAGATGCGGTCACGCATCTTCGCAAAACTTGGCGCCAGCCTTGGGGCGCCAGGACCACACGACTTCGCCGTCCGCATCCGTATCGTTCGTCTTCGATACATCCGCGTCCACCGCATCCCGCCTCCACGTCCGTGACGTTCGCGACACGCCCCTCTTCAATCGAGGCGGGACGCGCGAAGGATGCGACTGATTTGGGGTGATCACAAAGCGGAATATTTTTGCGCGCGGATCTGGACGACCCAAATCAGCTTGAGAGCGCGGGCGAAATTGGCTTTTGCGCGCAGGCGTTTTCGCCGGCTTGAAGAGCCTCGTGCGAGAAGCGGCAAGCTGGTATCGAACAGGTTTGCCTGACGGGCGAATCGATTTTGGCTTTGTGATGCATGCCGGCTGGCAAGCAAAAAGGTCGTCATGCCCGGGCTTGTCCCAGGCATCGTTTGTCTTTCCCGCGGCACCAAGACGTGGATGGCCGGGACAAGCCCGGCCATGACGAGTGGACGTCGCGGTGTAACGGCGCCGTTACGCGCTCTTGCGCTGGAACTGCCCGGCGGGGCGGAAGCGCCAGAGATATTGCGGGGCGATCGCTTCCAGCGAATCGGGCGTGATGCCGAGCCCTTCCAGCGTCAGCCCGGCGGCTTTCGCGGCCTCCGACACGATATTGTCGGTGCGCAGCAGCTCCACCTGGTCCGGCGTCAGCTTCAGCGCGCCGGGCGCGAACTGCAGGAACGCGGCCTGGAATTTCGCAAGTCCGAACGGCAGCGAGACCAGCGCGCGCTTGCGATCGGTGATCTCAAGGATCAGCTCCATGATCTCGCGCATGGAGAGAACTTCGGGGCCGCCGAGCTCGTATGTGGCGCCCGGCCTGGTCTTGCCGTCGGCGGCCTCCGCGATCGCCGAGGCGACATCGCCGACATAGACCGGCTGCAGCTTCGTGACCCCGCCGCCGATCAGGGGCAGCAGCGGCGAGATCCGGGCCAAGGCCGCAAAACGGTTGGTGAATTGATCCTCAGGCCCGAACATGACCGAGGGGCGCATGATGGTCGCGGACGGCAGCGTGGCCAGCACCGCCTTTTCCCCGGCAGCCTTGGCGCGGGCATAGGCCGAGGTCGACTTGTCGTCGGCGCCGATTGCGGAGACATGCACCATCTCGGCTCCAGCGGCGGCCGCTGCCTTGGCCACGGTCTCGGCACCGGCCGTCTGGACCGCATCGAAGGTCTGCGCGCCGCTTTCGGCGAGGATGCCGACCAGATTGATGGCCAGATGGGAATCGCGCATCGCCGCTTCGACGGAAACCGGGTAGCGCAGATTGGCCTGCACCGCGTGGATCTGCCCGGCCCGCCCCAGAGGTTGCAGGTACCCGGCCAGCTCCGGCCGCCGCACCGCCACACGGATGCGGTAGTCGCGCTTGGCCAGCGCCCGAACCACGGCTCGGCCCAGAAAACCCGATCCGCCGAAAACCGTAACCAGGGTGTCCAGATTGGAGGGCATGGGTAACGTGTCCTAAGGGCCAAATTCGAGGGAACGGCGGCTATTTAGCGGATTTGCCGATACGCCATCAGGCGATTTCTGTACAGCTTAATCAGAACGCCAATCTGCAATTTGACAAGCGCGCGACGGCCCCGTAGTAACCGCCCCCATGCCCAGGTGGCGGAATTGGTAGACGCGCTGGCTTCAGGTGCCAGTGGCCTCACAGCCGTGAAGGTTCGAGTCCTTTCCTGGGCACCATTTTGCGGGATTTCGACGCAAAATGGTGTTGCCTGCGATCGATGGAGGTAGCAGGCCGGTGACCCATGCATCGCCGTCGTGACGGGGCGCCCCATTGCGCCAAGCCAGTACGCTTGCGGTCAGACGATCCGTCTGCCGGCCCGATTTGCCACCGATTTCTGCACAAAGTACATCGCGATCAGCGAGAGGATCGATGTCGTGACGACGACGTATCCGAGCCGGTCGAAATGGATCAGCGAACCGTCAGGGTCTTGCGCGATGATCGCGGCGGCGAGCGTCGCGCCAAGCCCGCCGGAGAACTGCTGCAGCGACGCGCTGACTGCGTTGAACGAGCCGCGCTGGCTCGCGTCGGGGATCGCCGACATCAAGGCCTGCGACGGGATCATGCGTGAAAAGATGCCGACGAACATCAGCACGTTGACGAGGATCGCGGTCGTGAGCGAGACGTGGCCGAGATGGGTGTAGATCAGCACCATGATGACGGACACCACGCTACCGAAAACAAAGGTCGGATATTTGCCGAAAGCGTCGCTCGCCTTGCCGACCAGCGGGCCCGTGACGATGCTGAACAGTCCGGAGACGAGATAGATCGTCGGCAGGTTCACGATATCGATGCCGAGATTATGCACGGTGAAGGCGCTGGAGAACGGCATGAGCATGAACCCGCCGGTCGCCAGCAGCGTCGTTACTGCGAAGGCCAGCGTATAGCGTGGCTGTCCGACGGTCGCGATCAGGTGGTGGAAGGGATTCTTGTCCTGCTTGAGCCGCAGATGCGCATTGACCGGCTCCATCGCCAAGGCGATGAGAGCGATCGCTGCGATCGACAGGCCGACGATCGCAGCGAAGCAGACGTGCCAGTTCCAGTGATTGGCGAGAAACAGCCCGGCCGGGATGCCGAGCACCTGGCTCGCGGCGAACGCGGTTTGGACGAATCCCATCACGCGGCCGCGCAGATGCAGCGGGAACAGGTCGGTGACGATGGCAAGCACGACGGAGCCGATCACGCCGCCGAACAATCCGGTCACGATCCTGCCGAGCAGCAGCACATGGTAGTTCTGCGCCACCGCGCAGAGCAGGGTTCCGAGCGTGAAGCCGACATAGAAGAACAGCAGCAGGCGCTTGCGATCGAAGCGATCGGCAAAGCCGGCGGCCAGAATACCCGAAATTCCCGCACTGAACGCGTAGGCCGAAACCGCGACGCCGAATTGCCCGGCCGTGATGTTGAGCGAGGGCATCAGGATGGCGCCGAGCGGCGACATGATGATGAAGTCGAGAATGATCGTGAACTGTGTGAACGCGAGCAGCGCGATGAGGAGTGACTGGTAGCGCGAAAAGCCGCGTTGGCGTTCCTGCTGATCGTCGATTGGCGCTGCCAGGGTTTGTTCGGTCATGGCTCTCGTTCGTTGCGAAGGGGGAGAAAGGGGGCGAGGAACTGGCAACAGATAGGGTGGTCCGGGACGATTTCACGGCCTCGCATCGCAGAAGTTCCGCGGAAACGCGGAGTTCGCGCCGGATTGTGGGATCTGTGCAACGGATCGAAGGAATTCAGGGAATTCGGAAAGGCAATGAGCTGCACGAGGAAAGCGCGAATCGGTTGCGCCGAAAGACGCTCTGGGGTGGCCGCCACTCCTTGAGAGCGATTGCCGCCGAACAGGAGAAAGCCGGCTTCGAGAGCGAAAGCGGCAAGCCTTGCGCGCCCGCCGCTGTGGTTCGGATGCAGGGCCAACTGACCAAGGATCAGCCGTAACCCGCCGATAGCCTGCCCGTCCCGACGGCGGATTACGCCTTCGGCCAATCCATCCTGCGTTCGCTACTCCCGCCCATTCCCCTCCAGCCTCTGCCGCAAGGCCAGAATGACGCGGTGCGTCGCCTGGATGTCCTTGATCGCGAGTCCGTCCGCGAGGCTGTTGATCCAGGGCGCCTGCAACCGCATGGCGGCCTCGAACGTCTGTCTGCCCTTCTCGGTCAAGACCACGAGTTGCGCCCGCCGGTGGTGCGGGTTGGTTTCGAAGGCAACGAGCCCCTCCGCGTGCAGGTCATTGATGATCCGCTGCACGTTTTGACGATTGGCGCCGAGGTCGCGCGCCAGCCACGCCACCGGCTGCGGCCGTTCGGCGGCGATGATGGCGCCAAGGATCTGCCAGCGCGCGCTGGTCAGCCCGAGCGCCTCAACCAGGCGGTCGCCGGCGGTCAGAAGCAGGCTGTTGACCCTGAACATGTCGAGGACGAGGCCGCTCAGGGCCTCGCCCGCGGGCGTCCGCTCGATCCTTTTCATACGTCACCATCAGGCACTATTGACATCATGATGTCAATGTCATTATGCTCATATCGTACCAAGTTGGTGCTATACAACCAAATTCAGGGGAGTGTGTCATGCCATCGTTGCGCCCTCTCGACCCCGCCTTCCCGATTGACCGCCAGATCACGATCGATGCGAGCCCCGTCGTCCTCGTGAACGTCTTCACGCTCGACCGGGCGGACGAAGAGACCTTCCTCAAGGTTTGGCAGGACGATGCGGAGTTCATGAAGCGCCAGCCGGGCTTCATCTCCACCCAGCTTCACCGCGCGATCGGCGACAGCCCGACCTATCTCAACTATGCGATCTGGGCGTCCACCGCAGATTTTCGGGCCGCGTTCACGCATCCGGAGTTCAGGGCGAAACTCTCGGCTTACCCCTCCTCGGCCGTTGCCTCCCCGCATCTGTTCCAGAAGGTCGCGGTATCGGGCATCTGCGTCGCATGAGCACGGCAGACAGCGGATTACGCGGTCGGCTCATCCGCCCTGCGCGCTTTCCGCGATCGTCGACGGTCTATTTGGTCCGGCGGCTGAACGACTCCGCGTACGCCTCGGTGCGCGTATTGATGATCGGATCGTCCGACGCCTCGATGCCGGCCGCCAGGTTGGTTGGCAGGAACAGCAAATCGTTCTCGACCTTCTTGGTATCCAAGGCCTTGGTGACAGCGATTTCGCCGAGCTCCACGGTCGGCCGGTCATCCGGCCAGACTTTCGTGGCATCCGTTGTTGGATCATCGGCGGCGGCAACCTGCACCAGAAGGCGGAATTTGACGGGCCCCTTTTCGACCGATGCCCGCAGATTGTCAGCGAGGGCGTCAGGAGGACGCTTCGCCGCCTCCTCGTCACTCACGTAAGCAGCTCCGCTCTCGGGCACGATGCGATAGCGGCCGAACTTGGCTGTTCCTTGCGCATTGGTGAACTTGAAAGCGTTGACGCCGAAGAAAGGCTGCGTGCCGTAACTGACCGCCACGGGTCGAGGCGTGCCGACAAACGCGGCCGCGGCCGGGTGGGTCGACAGGAATTTCTCGAGCGGCGTCGGCTTGGGTACGTCGGGACCGCTCGCGCCGATCGCCTGCAGCAGAGCCAGAAAATCCTCTCCGGTCGCCACCGGAAAGCTGTTTGCCGAGATGCAGACCATGTCTTGCTCGCTCCCGTCAGGGAGACGGAATTTGATGGCCATGCCGCGGACACCCCCGGTCGAAGGGTCGTTGTCGCGCGCATCCGGCACGCCTCCGGCATTTGAAAAGCGAATAACGAGCGGCGTCGGAGCGCCCTTGAGAAAGACAGCCGAGCTGAGGACGTCGGCGCCCTGAGCCGGCGTGAACGTGCCTTCAAATACGGCGCCCTTGGCGTGGTTCGCGCGAACCCCCGGATGCTGGCCGTAAAGCGCATTCATTTGATTGACCAGCCGAACGCCGAGCGGTTCGTCTTCGGCGCCCGTGCAGGTCGCGGCTGCAGCGATCAGCGCGGACAATGCAGCGGTCAGAGCAATGCTTTGAAACGATCGCATGACCATCCTCCCGATTGACGAAGGAGCGCATACGGAAAGCGGTTTCAGATTGGCTAAAAAAGCGCCCACTGCGATCAATCTAAACCAAACCGCGCCACCAACATAGTTCGCCCGGGCTGACAGCCATTAACTTTCAAGCTGCCTACCCACCGGCGGACTGGGCGGTGACGGCGCGCCTGGTGCCGGCGGGGGCGATGGTCGCGCCGGTGGGTTGCTAATTTGGCGGATTTTGCTAGCGAAAAGACCCGCTCGCCCGCTCGCCCCTGGCGGCTTTGGGCGTTAGGCTGTTTGCCGCATTCGAATCGACCAGAGGCTCTATTTCCAGAGGCCAGATTTTCATGACCGTACGCCTGCATCGCGGCGACCTGCCTGATCTCTCCCGCTACACCACGTCGGTTGCGATCGATACCGAGACCATGGGGCTCAATCCGCATCGCGACCGGCTGTGTGTCGTGCAATTGTCGAACGGCGACGGCAGTGCCGACGTGGTGCAGATCCCGCAGGGGCACACCGACGCGCCGCACTTGAGGGCGCTGCTCGCCAATCCCGGCATCACCAAGATCTTTCACTTCGCCCGCTTCGATATCGCGGTGCTGTACCAGGCTTTCGGCGTGATGCCGCAGCCGCTGTACTGCACCAAGATCGCCTCCCGCCTCACCCGCACCTATACCGATCGCCACGGCCTGAAGGATCTGGTGCGCGAGCTGCTCAACATCGATCTGTCGAAGCAGCAGCAGTCCAGCGATTGGGGCTCGGAGCAGTTGTCCGAGCCGCAACTGGCCTACGCGGCGTCCGACGTCTTGCATCTGCACGCCCTGCGCGAGCGCCTGGATACCATGCTGGCGCGCGAGGGGCGCACCGAACTGGCCCAGGCCTGTTTCCAGTTCCTGCCGACCCGGGCCAAGCTCGACCTGCAGGGTTGGGAGCTAGAGGATATTTTTGCCCATTCGTGAGGCGAAGGCTCTGGGTCACCTCTGCCTTTTCGGAGAGGTGACCTCCCTGCCCCGTTTCGGTCACAGTCGCGCGTCCAGTTCCCGACTGCGTCATGGGGCAATGCGGGTTACAATGAGGGGCAACCCTCGCACGCGGAGCAGCGGTGAATTCGGTCCAGAACCCAGCCTACCAGGCCAGCCTCGAGGCGCGCTTTGCCATTGCCGCGCGCCACAGCCGGATGGTGCGGACGCTGCGCGTCGCGGTACCGGCGGCCGTGCTGCTGGCGCTGGCCATGATCGTCGGCATCTCGATCTTCAATCCGTTCCGGATGCTGATGCCCAAATTGCCGCTGGACGTCGGAAACCTCGTGGTCTCCGGCACCAAGATCACCATGGAATCGCCGCATCTGTCGGGCTACACGCCCGACCAGCGCCCGTACGAGCTCTGGGCGAAGACCGCGACCCAGGACCTGACCGACCCCGATCATGTCGAGCTGAACAAGGTGCGCGCCAAGGTGCTGATGGAGGACCGCTCGACCGTGACGCTCGATGCCCTCACCGGGCTGTTCGACAACAAGCAGCAGACGATCGACCTGCGCAAGGATATCTTCTTGCAGACCACGACAGGCTATGAGGCGCGCCTCACCCATGCCTTCGTCGACATGGCGAAGAACACCGTCGATTCCGACGAACATGTCGATGTGAAGCTGACCAATGGAACGCTGTCCTCCGATCGCATGAAGATCATCGACGGCGGCGCGGTGGTGCGTTTCGAAGGCAATGTCGTGATGCATCTGGATCACCTCGACGCCGAGCAGCCAGCAGGCGACCAGACCAGCGCGACCGCAGCTCCGGTCGAACCGGCGCCGCCTGCCCCATCGCCGAAGCCGCGGTCCGCTTCCGGCAAACCCACGCATTCCAAGTGATACGCATGCGCAAGCTCTCGCGGTTGGGCAATTCGAGCGGACAGCTTTTGCTGTGCGGCTTTGCCGTGACGTTCGCGGTCGCGTTCGGCGCCAGTGCGCAAAGTGCCGTGCAAGGCGTGCCCAATGCGATGCAGGGCTTTTCGCAGAATCGCGACCAGCCGATCCAGATCGAGGCGGCGTCGCTGGAGATGCGCGACAAGCAGAAGGAAGCAACCTTCTCGGGCAATGTGAAGGTGGTGCAGGGCGACACCACCATGACCTCAAAGACGCTCGTGGTGTTCTACGAATCAAGTTCCGACAAGCAGCAGCCGCCCGCCAAGGGCAAGGCCCCGGCGAAAGGCGCGCCCATGCAGTCGGCCACCCCAGGGCCCAGCGGCAGTTCGTCGATCAAGCGGCTGGAGGCGCACGGCAACGTGGTCGTGACCCAGAAGGACCAGGTCGTCACCGGCGAGACCGCGGTTTTCGATACCAAGACCAACCTGATCACCATGCTCGGCGGGGTGGTGCTGACCCAGTGCAAGAACGTGCTGCGGGGCGACCGGCTGTTCGTCGACATGACCACCGGCGTCTCGCGGGTGGAGTCCGATTCGGGCAAGGTGCAGGGCCTGTTCATCAACCAGTCGGGGCAGGGCGGCAGCGGCTGCGGCGCGCCAGGGCAGGGCAGCGGATCGCCCTTGCCCGCCCTAGGCTCGAATAAACCGAAGTGATTTCAATTACTTCCGAGGCCGCTTGAGGCGGTGCAGTTGAAGGTGGGAGCGCAAGCCTGTATCTAGCTTACGGTCGTGTAGCTCGAAACGAGCTCTCAACGCGTCCCGTCACCCTGAGGATGACGGGTCGCGTAAGGTGCCCGCTTTCGGTCCCAAATGATGGGGAATATAGCTGCGCGTCCTGAGACCGGGCGTTCCGCTGGGCAAGGAACACCCATTGCTGCATGCTGGGCGAACCGATCGAACCGCCGGCAGCGAGCCACGGAACACCTTCAAGAGGCATAAAGCGAAGCGGGGATGGTGGATTTTTTCGGCATGTTCCGTCGGCGCCCCGCAAAAAGCGGCCGGAGCGGGTTTGCGCGCGCGCGCGAGGATATCACCGCCTTCGGCGACATGGTGGCGAGCCCGGTGCGCGAGGCGCCGCCGATCGCGCGTGAAACGCCGATCCCCGGCGTGGATCTGAGAGGCACCCAGCACGCGGAAGCGCCACAGGCGCCGCGGGCGCGCCCGCCGCAGAGACCGGCCAAGCCGCCAGCCAAGACCGGCGCGAGGGGCAACGGGGCGGCCGCGCCCCGCCTGTTGGGACGGCAGGGCTACCTGGCTGTGCATAGCGTGGAAAAGAGCTTCGGCAGCCGCCAAGTCGTGCGCGGCGTGAGCATTTATGTCCGCCGCGGCGAGGCGGTGGGCCTGCTCGGGCCGAACGGCGCCGGCAAAACCACCGTGTTCTACATGATCACCGGGCTGATCAAGGCGGACCGCGGTGCGATCGAGCTCGACGGTCATGACGTGACGCAGCTCCCGATGTATCAGCGCGCGCGGCTCGGCATCGGCTACCTGCCGCAGGAAGCCTCGATCTTCCGCGGCCTGACCGTGGAGCAGAACATTCGCGCGGTGCTCGAAGTGGTGGAGTCCTCGAAGAAGAAGCGCGAGGCGGAACTCGATTCGCTGCTCGACGAATTCAACATCACACGGCTGCGCAAGACGCCGTCGATCGCGCTCTCAGGCGGCGAACGGCGCCGCGTCGAGATTGCGCGCGCGCTCGCCACCCGCCCGAATTACATGCTGCTCGACGAGCCATTCGCAGGCATCGATCCGATCGCGGTCGGCGACATTCAGGACCTGGTTCGCCATCTCACCAATCGCGGCATCGGTGTGTTGATCACCGACCATAATGTGCGCGAGACGCTAGGCCTGACCGACCGCGCCTACATCGTTTACGCCGGCGAGATTTTGACGGAGGGCAGTCCCGAGGAGATCGTCAGCGATCCCGACGTTCGCCGCCTGTATCTCGGCGAAGAGTTCCGCCTGTAGTTCTTTATTTCAATTCGTCAAGCCGTGTACATCGGCCTCAGAGTAAGATAAGCAAGAATCGGACCAATTTTTAAGGAACGGTTTTTGCTTCGATGGCGCTGACGCAAAGGTTAGAGTTCCGTCAATCGCAGTCGCTGGTGATGACGCCGCAGCTCATGCAGGCGATCAAGCTGCTGCAATTGTCCAATCTCGACCTGTCCGCCTTCGTCGAAGAGGAACTGGAGCGCAATCCGCTGCTCGAGCGGGCCAACGACGGCCCCGAGCCTGCGATCGCTGGCGAGCAGGCCGAGGGGCGGGCCGATTTCTCCGATTCGGACGCCGATGGCGGCGAGGATTTTACGCCCGGCCAATCCGAAGCGGCCGGCGGCGAGGGCTTCGAACCGGGCCAGGAAGAGTGGCTGAGCCCCGATCTCGGCAGCCGCGCCGAGATCGAACAGACCCTCGACACCGGGCTCGACAACGTCTTTTCCGAGGAGCCGGCCGAGGCGGCCGCGCGCCACG
Source organism: Bradyrhizobium sp. STM 3562 (assembly GCF_045571435.1). Taxonomy (NCBI): domain Bacteria; kingdom Pseudomonadati; phylum Pseudomonadota; class Alphaproteobacteria; order Hyphomicrobiales; family Nitrobacteraceae; genus Bradyrhizobium; species Bradyrhizobium sp. STM 3562. The sequence continues at coordinate 119,115 of NZ_CP120694.1, read as the reverse complement.
CGCAGGAAGCCACCCCGACCGCCTATACCGAATGGGGCGGCGGCGCCTCGAGTGACGAGGAGTACAATCTCGAGGCTTTTGTTGCGGCCGAAGTGCGGCTCGCCGATCACCTTGCCGAGCAGCTCGCGGTGGCCTTCAGCTCGCCGGCGGAGCGCATGATCGGACAATACCTGATCGATCTCGTGGACGAAGCCGGCTATCTGCCGCCGGATCTGGGCCAGGCGGCCGAGCGCCTGGGCGCCACGCCGCAAGAGGTCGAGGCGGTGCTCGCGGTGCTGCAGAAATTCGATCCGCCCGGTGTCTGCGCGCGCAATTTGAGCGAATGTCTTGCAATCCAGCTCCGCGAGCTCGACCGCTACGATCCCGCGATGCAGGCCCTCGTCGAGCATCTCGATCTGCTGGCCAAGCGCGACATCGCTGCCTTGCGCAAGGTGTGCGGCGTCGATGACGAAGACATCGCCGACATGATCGGCGAGATTCGCCGTCTCGATCCGAAGCCGGGCTTGAGGTTCGGCACCTCGCGGCTGCAGACCATGGTGCCCGACGTCTATGTGCGGCCGGGTCCGGACGGCGGCTGGCAGGTCGAGCTCAACAGCGACACGCTGCCGCGCGTGCTGGTCAACCAGACCTATTACGCGGAACTGTCGAAGACCATCAAGAAAGACGGCGACAAATCCTACTTCACCGATTGCCTGCAGAACGCGACCTGGCTGGTGCGCGCGCTCGACCAGCGCGCCCGCACTATCCTGAAGGTCGCGACCGAAATCGTGCGGCAGCAGGACGGCTTCTTCACCCACGGCGTCGCGCATTTGCGGCCGCTCAATCTGAAAGCCGTGGCGGACGCGATCCAGATGCATGAATCGACGGTCTCGCGCGTCACCGCCAACAAATACATGGCGACCAATCGCGGCACCTTCGAACTGAAATATTTCTTCACCGCTTCGATCGCCTCCGCCGATGGCGGCGAAGCTCATTCCGCGGAAGCCGTGCGGCATCACATCAAGCGGCTGATCGATGGCGAGGATCCGAACGCGATCCTGTCCGACGACACCATCGTGGAAAAACTGCGCGAGGCCGGAATCGACATCGCGCGCCGCACGGTCGCGAAATATCGCGAAGCGATGCGCATTCCTTCCTCGGTGCAACGCCGCCGCGAAAAGCAGAGCGCGTTGGTGCTGCCGGTGTGAAGTTCCGCTGCGACACAGCGCGCGGCCGCTTCCCTGCTTCCCCGGATTGCGTCCCTCTCAAATCGGGATAGTGTCGATTCCTGCGAGAGCATGATCCGGAACGAGCGCGGACCGCTTTGCCCGGACGATCATGCCGAGCAAGGCAACCATGCAAGGCATCCCAAGGGAGGCTTTAAATGACTCTCCGGATCTCGGGAAAAAGCATCAGCGTCGGCGAGGCGCTGCGCGGTCGCATCAGCGAGCGCACCGAGGAGGTTTTGCGGAAATATTTCGACGGCAATTTTTCCGGCCACATCACCTTGAGCAAGGACGGTTTTGGCTTCCGCACCGATTGCGCATTGCATCTTGATTCCGGAATCACCCTAGAGGCCGACTACAACGCGCCCGACGCCTATGCCAGCGCCGACCAGGCGCTCCTGATGATCGAAAAGCGGCTGCGCCGGTACAAGAGCCGGCTCAAGGATCGCTCTGCGCGCAAGGCCCATGCGGCCGCGGCGGCGATGGCCGATCTGGAAGCGCCGAGCTATGTCATCGAGGCACCGGACGAAGGCGAGGAAGAGGTCACCGGCTACAGCCCGGTGATCATTGCGGAGGCAACGACGTCCTTGAAGCGGCTGTCGGTCAGCGAGGCGGTCATGGAACTGGACCTGACGGGCGCGCCCTGCCTGGTGTTTCAGCATGGCTCGAGCGGCCGTGTGAACATCATCTACCGCCGCGCGGACGGCAATGTCGGCTGGATCGATCCGCCGACCGTCAAATCCTGATAAACCGGTGGCAAACATGACAATTTTGGCGCTCGCCCCGTCGTCCACGGTTTTTAGGATTAGGACGCGCGGAACGCATGCCGGGAGTTGGCACAGCCGTTGCGTTGGAGTAGAAGCCCCCCAACCAAGGACCCGGGCTCGGGCGTAAACCCCGCCTTCCTCTCCAACTTCTTGACGACGGCCAGTAAAGGCCTATTTCGCAACCTGACGGTTCAATTCACCCTCGGAACGCCCCATGACGATTACCGATCTGGTCGCACCCGAGGCGATTCTCCCGGCATTGAAGGTCAACAGCAAAAAGCAGGCGCTGCAGGAACTCGCCGCGAAGGCGGCGGAGCTTACTGGGCAGAACGAGCGGGCCATTTTCGAGGTCCTCTTGCAGCGCGAAAAGCTTGGCACCACCGCCGTCGGTTACGGCGTTGCCATTCCGCACGGCAAGCTGCCGAAGCTGGAAAAGATCTTTGGCCTGTTCGCCCGCCTGGAGCGCCCGATCGACTTCGAAGCCATGGACGGCCAGCCTGTGGACCTGGTCTTCCTGCTGCTCGCGCCCGAGGGCGCCGGCGCCGACCACTTGAAGGCGCTGGCGCGGATCGCCCGGCTGCTGCGGGACCAGGACATCGCCAAGAAGCTCCGCGCCTCGCGCGACGCACAGGCGATCTATTCGGTCCTGGCGCTGCCGCCGGCGAGCGCGGCTTGATCAGCGGCTTTGTTTCCGCACGCGTTTAATCTCAAACCGTCATCCCCGCGCAAACGGCTTTGCCGTTTGTCGCTGGAGGCGCTCGCGACAGCGAACCTCGAAGGGCGATGGCCCCGCTGTATCAGCGGGGCCGTTCATCCTTCGAGGCCTCCGCTTCGCTCCGGCGCCTCAGCATGACGGTTCAGGGTCGACGCCCGGTAAACAAAATAAAAACGGCGGGCTGCCTCTGATCGATCAGAGGCGCCCGCCGTCTTCGAATTCCTCTCTGGTGCCTTACGTCAGTGGACGCTGACGGCCTGCAGCTCGTTGCTCCAGGCATTGGCAATCGCCGCTTCGCGCGAGTCGGTGAGCATGATCGGCGTACCGTCGGCGGCGTGGAGCGCGAAAAGCTTCAAGCCCGGCGCGATTTTCGGCGCCTGCGGAAACAGCTCCGGCACATCCTCGGAACGGATCTGCTTCACATAGGCGATATGACCCTCACCCAGATGGGCCAATGCCTCCGGGGACACAGGGGTTTCTGACGCAACATTACCTTCAGTCATGGTCTCGACTCCTTCTGAGCCACAAGCGGTCGAGTCCGCCACTCGTTCCATTATTCGTGTTCATTGATAGCGATTGTCTTAACGATCCGCTCCGGCTCAGGCCGGGCGAGATCGATCGACAACAGCCCGTTTTTCAGGTCCGCGCCCAGCACCTGCATCCCCTCCGCCAGCACGAAAGTACGCTGGAAGTGGCGCGCGGCGATGCCGCGATGGATGTATTGCCGTGCCTTGTCGTCCTGCTGGCGACCGCGGATCACGAGCTGGTTTTCCTCGATGGTCACATCGAGTTGGTCGCGGGTAAATCCCGCCACCGCCAGCGTGATGCGCAGCCGTTCGGGCTGGCCGTTGGTACGGTCGCACCTCTCGATGTTGTAGGGAGGGTAGCCGTCGGCCCCTTTGACGACCCGGTCGAGCACGCGCTCGATCTCGTCAAATCCCAGCAGGAACGGACTGGATAACGATGGAACACGAGACATAGTTTACAAAGTCCTCGCGGAAAGCGACTTTGATGTTTCAGGGCCCTTGCGGCACCCCTTGAGCGGCAATATGGGCACGAATGGAAGCCTGTTCAAGCGCGCTGGAACCGTCTCCTGGCAACGAGCGAATCATAATCCAGGGCTTCCTTAAGGCGGCTTAACCCAACGCGATTCGCTTTCGCCCGTCGGTGCTGAACAGATGCAGCTTCTCCCGCACCGCGGCGGCGCGGATGCGTTCGCCGATCGCAGGCCCGCTCTGGCCGGGGATCCGGACCAGGATTTCGCCCGGCGGCAATTCTCCGGGCCTGGTGCTGACGGCCGCGCCGCCAGCCTGCTCGGCGCGCAGGCCGTAGACGTAGGTCTCCGCGCCTACGCGCTCGATCGCCTCCACCGTCAGCTCGAACGCGACGCCACCATCGGGCACCGCGCCGTCCACCATCTGCAGGTCCTCCGGGCGAATGCCGAGAATGCCGGCCTCGCTGCCTGCGCCCGCAAGCGTGATGCCGGCCTCGCGCAAGCCGATCAGGTTCATCGGTGGCGCCCCGATGAAGGAGGCAACGAAGGTCGTCGCCGGCCTCTGATAGACCTCCAACGGGTTTCCGATCTGCTCGACCTGGCCGCCATTCATCACCACGAGAATATCGGCCAGCGTCATCGCCTCGAGCTGGTCGTGGGTGACATAGATCGATGTGGTGCCGAGCCGCCGCTGCAATTTCCGGATCTCGACGCGCATCGCGATCCGGAGTTTGGCATCGAGATTGGACAGCGGCTCGTCGAACAGGAACGCCTTCGGCTGCCGCACGATGGCGCGGCCCATCGCCACACGCTGGCGCTGGCCGCCGGACAATTGTCCGGGCTTGCGATCGAGCAGGGCGGAGAGCTCGAGAATGCGCGCCGCTTCCTGCACGCGGGTGTCGATCTCGCCCTTCGCCATGCCGCGGTTACGAAGGCCGTAAGCCATGTTGTTATAGACGCTCATATGCGGGTAGAGCGCGTAGTTCTGGAACACCATCGCGATGTCGCGATCGGCCGGCTCGACCTTGTTGACCACGCGTCCGCCGATGTCGATTTCGCCCGATGTCACCGTCTCGAGGCCCGCGACCATCCGCAGCAGCGTGGATTTGCCGCAGCCGGACGGGCCGACCAGCACACAGAGCTGGCCGTCGCCAACCTCGATATCGACGCCTTTGATGGCCTCGAAGCCGTTGGGATAGGCCTTGCGGACATTGCGAAGCGCGACGTTGGCCATGGCTGCCTTACTTCTCCGTCTCGATCAGGCCTTTGACGAACAGGCGCTGCATCAGCACCACGACCGCAACCGGCGGCAGCATCGCCAGCACGGCGGTCGCCATCGCCACCGACCATTCGGTGAGCGCGTCATGCACGTCGATGATCTTCTTGATGCCGATGACGATGGTCTGCATGTCGTCGCGCGTCGTGATCAGGAGCGGCCAGAGATATTGATTCCAGCCGTAGATGAAGAGGATCACGAACAGCGCGGCGATGTTGGTCACCGACAGCGGCAGCAGCGTATCGAAGAAGAAGCGGATCGGGCCCGCGCCGTCCATTTTGGAGGCTTCGACCAGTTCTTTCGGCACCGTCATGAAGAACTGGCGAAACAGCAGCGTCGCCGTTGCCGAGGCGATCAGCGGCAGGATCAGGCCGGAATAGGAGTCCAGCATGGAGAGGTCGGAGGTGATCTTGTAGGTCGGGTAGATCCGCACCTCGACCGGAAGCATCAGCGTGATGAAGATGGTCCAGAACGCCATCATCCGGAACGGGAAGGCGAAGAACACGATGGCATAGGCCGAGATGATCGAGATCGCGATTTTGCCGACCGCGATCCCGGTCGCCATGATCAGGCTCGCCAGCATCATGCCGCCGACCGGCTGACGCGTGGTCTTGCCAGTGCCCGAGGCGATCGTGTGCCAATAGGTCTCGAGACCCTCGGTGCCGGGATAGAGCGGCATCTGTCCGTTGGCGATCACGGCGTTGTCGTGGGTCGAGGCGATCACGGCGAGGTAAACCGGGAAGGCGACGACAATGACGCCGGCGAGCAAGACCAGGTGCGGAAGGAGATTTCCAAAACGACGATGCTCGACCATGGCGTTCCGATCATGATCCGGTTAGACGGAATCGGATCATGATCTCATCTCCTTGTTTGCGCATGATCTCCGCGCAAACGCTTGCCGTTTGTCGCGAGGAAAACCGGTTTCCACTTTTCCGGATCATGCTCTAGTAATGAACCTTCTTCTCGACGTAGCGGAATTGAAACGCTGTCAGCACGACCACGATGATCATCAGGATCACCGATTGCGCCGCCGAGCCGCCGAGATCGGCGCCGACCTTGCCGTCCTGGAACACCTTGTAGACCAGCGTCTGCGTCGCCCCGTTCGGCCCGCCGCCGGTCGCGGTGTCGATGATGCCGAGCGTGTTGAAGAAGACATAGGTGATGTTGACGATGATCAGGAAGAACGTCGTCGGCGACAGCAGCGGGAAGACGATGGTCCAAAACCGCCGCATCGGCCTGGCGCCGTCGATTGCGGCGGCTTCGATCACGCTTTTCGGAATCGACTGCAGCCCGGCGAGGAAGAACAGGAAATTGTAGCTGATCTGATTCCAGACCGCGACGATGACGACCAGGATCATCGCGTGGGTGCCGTTGAGCACCGGATTCCAGTCGATGCCGGCGCGCTGCAGAGTGCGGGCGATCATGCCGAGCCCGGGCTGGAACATGAAGATGAAAAGAACGCTCGCGACCGCCGGCGCCACCGCGTAGGGAATGATCAGGAAGGTGCGGTAGATCTGCACGCCAGCGATGTTGCGGTTGGCCATCACCGCAAGCAGTAGCCCGATGGCGAGCGAGAAGGTCACCACCAGGATCGAAAAGACGAAGGTCACCCCGATGGCCTGGTAATATTCAGGCGTCTTCAAGAGCGCTGCATAGTTCTCGAACCAGACGAACTCGGTCGAGAGACCGAAGGCATCTTGTACCAGGAACGACTGCCATAGCGCCTGCGCCGCCGGCCAATAGAAAAAGATCAGGGAGACCGCGAGCTGCGGGGCCACCAGCAGAAACGCCAGCAGCTTGCCGGAAAAGATCGCCCTGTTCTCCATGCTGCCCCCGCGTGGCGATCGTGGCCGGCGCGCCCGGCCGCGATCCAGGCCGTTACTTCACGGCCGTGCGTTCGAACTGCCGCAGCATCTGGTTGCCGCGCGACACCGCAGCGTCAAGCGCGGCCTTGGCCGACTTCTTGCCGGCGAGCGCCGCTTCGATTTCTTCCGACCACACGTCGCGCATTTGCACCATGCTGCCGAAGCGCAAGCCCCGCGAGTTCTCCGTCGGCGGCTTGTTGGTCAGTTCCTTCAGCGGCACCTCCAGGATCGGGTTCTTGTCGTAGAAGCCGGACTCCTTGGTCTTCTCATAGGCCGCCTTGGTGATCGGCAGATAGCCGGAGACCTCGTGCAGGTAGACCTGGCGGTCGGTGTCGGACAGGAAGGTGAAGAATTTTGCGATGCCCTTGTATTCGTCTGCCGACTTGCCGGCCATCACCCACAGCGAGGCGCCGCCGATGATGGAGTTCTGCGGCGCGCCGGCGACATCCGGGAAGTAGGGCATGGGCACCGCCGTGTAGGCGAACTTCGCGTTGGCCTTGGCGTTCGGATAAAAGGCCGACGAGGTCATGTAGAGCGGGCATTCACCCGAGGTGAAGCGGCCTTCACCGGTGTTGGTGCGCCCCGAATAATCGTAGCTCTTGTCCTTTTGCAGCTCGACCAGGTTTTCCAGCAGCTTGGTCTCCAGCGGCGTGTTGAACTCCAGCACGGTGTCAAAGCCGTCGAGGCCGTTGGCCTTGGTGCCGATCGGCACGTTGTGCCAGGCCGAGAATTGCTCGATCAGGCCCCAGGTGATCCAGGACGAGGAGAAGCCGCAGGTCGGATGCGTGGCATGGAGCCTCTTCGCGTCCGCAAACACCTCCGGCCACGTCTTTGGCGGCTCGGCGATGCCGGCCTCCTTCAGCGCGTCGAGATTGACCCACATCACCATGCTCGACGAGTTGAAGGGGAACGACAGCATGTCGCCCTTCGAGGTGGAGTAATAGCCTGTGATCGCCGGCAGATAGGATTGCGGATCGAATTTCTCGCCCTGTTCCTTCATCAGTTCGAACACCGGCTTGATGGCGCCCTTGGCCGACATCATGGTCGCGGTGCCGACCTCGAACACCTGCATGATTCCAGGCGCATTGCCGGCGCGGAAGGCCGCGATACCGGCATTGAGCGTGTCGGCGTAAGAGCCCTTGAAGGTGGGCACGATCTTGTAGTCGCTTTGCGAGGCGTTGAAGTCGTTGGCGAGCTTGACCACCACGTCGTTGTTCGGGCCGGTCATGGCGTGCCACCACTGGATCTCGGTCACCGCCGACGCAGGCGAGGCGGCAAACGCAAGCGTGACAACGCCGGCTGCGGCAGCACCAAACCCTCGATAAGCCATCAAACCCCCTCCCGTTGGTACGATGTTCTTGCGCGTTAGCAATGCTCAATGACGCGCAAATGACCTTATGACAAGGGGAGGTTAGAGGGGAAAAGTGGGAATGGGGAAACGGGAAATTGGCCGCAGAAGGCCCTCACCGCTGTCGTCCCGGCGAAAGCCGGGACCCATAACCGCAAACGTTAATGAAGCCGGCAACAGCCGACCCGCGGCCCATGACCGGGCGTGTCCCGGCCATCTACGTGATCGCCCGAGCAACCCAAGACGTGGATGCCCGGGACAGGCCCGGGCATGACGGAGGATCGTGAGTCGCGTCGCGATTGACGCTTGTGGTTATGGGTCCTGGCTTTCGCCAGGACGACCGTACGATTTATCTCGTTGGTTCAGATCATCGCTTCCGTTCCGGGCAGACCACGCCCTTCGCCACCAACGCGTCGATCTCATCGTCCGAATAACCAAGCTCGGCGAGCACCTCCTGGGCGTGCTGGCTGAATTTCGGCGGCACGCGGCGCAGGCTTGGCTTGGTGCGATCGAGGCGGATCGGCGAGGCGACTCCCTTGTACCAATCCTTCTCGATCACATCGCCACGGTAGATCGTGTGCGGATTGGTCAGCGCCTGGTCGATCTTCTGCACGGGACCGGCGGGCAGGCCGGCGGCGAGCAGACGGTTGCACAGCGGCTCGGCCTGGTGCTGCGAGAACACCGCCGCAAGTTCGGCACGCAGCGCTTCGCGGTTGGCGACGCGGTCCTTGTTGCGCGCAAAGCGCGGATCGGCGGCGAGTTCGGGCTTGCCGATCTCTTTGGCGAGCTTGCGGAAGGTGCCGTCATTGCCGACGCCGATGAAGATGTTGTCGGTTTTCGTCGGAAAGATCGCGTAAGGCACGAGGTTGGGATGCTCGTTGCCGGTCAGGGCCGGCGGCTTGCCGTGCATGAAATAATTCGCGGTGTGCGGGTGCATGATGGCGAGCCCGGTCTCGTACAGCGTCACTTCCAGGAACTGTCCGATCCCTGATTTCTGCCGCTCCGAGAGCGCCATCAGAATGCCGATCGCGGCATAAAGCCCGGTGGTGATGTCGACGAGCGGCACGCCGATCCGCATCGGCCCGCTCTCCGGCGAGCCGGTGGCGGCGATCATGCCGGTCATCGCCTGGATGATCGCGTCATAGCCGGGATTGCCGCCGCGCGGGCCGTCGGCGCCGAAGCCGCAGATGCGGCAATGCACCAGGGCAGGGAATTTTTCCCGCAGGCTCTCGCTGCCGATGCCCCATTTCTCCAGCGTGCCCGGCTTGAAATTTTCGATCAAGACGTCGGCGCCCTCGAGCATCTTCATCAGCACCGCGCGACCGCCCTCGGATGCGAGGTCGAGGCCGATCGAGCGCTTGTTGCGATTGATACCGACGAAATAGGCCGCGTCTTCCTCGTGGAAGGGCGGACCCCAGTCGCGCACCTCGTCGCCGGCCGGCGGCTCGACCTTGATGACGTCGGCGCCGTGATCGGCCAGGATCTGCGTGCAGTAGGGGCCGCCGAGCACGCGCGTGAGGTCGATCACGCGCAGTCCGGCCATCGCGCCGGGAGCAGGTTGAGTGGTCATGGAGATGCGTTCGCGAGCTTGGTTTGGGATTCGCGAACCATTAAGCATCGCGGACACGGCAGCGCAAATGCGCCGCCGCCTGCCCCTGGCTTCCGCCGACGCATGCCGCGCCGCGGAAGGCAGCGCGAGGCCCGCTCCTCAGACGACCTTCAGGCGGACATCGACATTGCCGCGGGTCGCGTTGGAGTAAGGACATACCTGATGCGCCTTGGTCACCAGCGCTTCGGCCTCGGGACGCGCCAGCCCGGGCAGGGAGATCGCAAGCTCGATGTCCAGCCCAAAGCCGCCCTCCGAGCGCGGTCCGATGCCGACCGTCGAGGTCACCGAGGCGTCGGCCGGCACCTTCGGGCCGCCCTGGGACGCCACGAACTTCATCGCGCCGATGAAGCAGGCGGCGTAGCCTGCGGCGAAGAGTTGCTCGGGATTGTTGCCGGCACCGCCGGCGCCGCCCAATTCCTTCGGCGTGGTGAGTTTGACGTCCAGCGCGCCGTCGAGCGTCGCGGCGTGGCCGTCGCGGCCGCCGGTGGCCTTGGCGCTGGTCTTGTAGAGCACATTCACGGACATGATCGTCTCCGGGGTCTATCGGTTTAGGTGCGTCTACATTGCACACAATTATATTGTGCACAATATAATTGGCCGATCGAATTTTCGTGATTACATTGTGCGCAATCGATCCGGGGTGCGGGCGGGCGCTGGAATGTTCCCGGCGGCGAGGCTTGAAGAGACGCAGAATGGTGAAGAAATCCCTCAATGACGCTCAGCTCATGCTGGGCCATCAGCTTTGTTTTGCGATCTATTCGACCGCGCATGCGTTCAACCGCGTCTACAAGCCGCTGCTCGACCGGCTCGGTCTGACCTATCCGCAGTATCTCGTCATGCTGGTGCTGTGGGAACGCGACGACGTGCCCGTGAAGGAGATCGGCGAGCGGTTGTTGCTGGACTCCGGTACGCTGACGCCGCTGCTGAAGCGATTGGAAGCCGCCCACCTGATCAAGCGGACGCGGTCGGCCGAGGACGAGCGACAGGTGCTGATCGCGCTGACGCCGCATGGCCAGGCTCTGCGGGACAAGGCGAGGACAGTGCCGCAGGCGATTCTCGCGGCGTCCGGCTGCTCGATCGGGGAGGCGTCGGGCCTGCGCAAGAGCCTGGTGGCGCTAAGGGATCAGCTCAATGCGGCCGTGGGGGAGTAGGGGGCTTACCGGGAGCCGTCCACTTCGGCCGATGATAGCAAGCGCTTCTTCGCGAACGCCCGGCCTGAATGGGACTTGAGGTATGTCTCAAATTCCAGCGCCTTCCGCTTGTCGGGAAAAGCGCAATACCAAACCAATTTCCAGGGTTTGTATTTGGCGGTGTGGGCTGATTTTCCGGCGTTATGATCAGGTATTCGCTGTTTCAAGTCCTCGGTCGCACCAGTGTACTCCTGCTCAGGGAAATCGACGCTCCGGATGATATAGACGTACCACATCGTTGCCCCAGGGTGATGGTCGGCAGGAGGCAGAGCGCAGCCTCAAGCTGGTACCTTCGCCTAGACTAGAAGCCGCCGAGTCTATGGAGGCAGAACTGAGCGTTTGTTGGCAGGCCCGTCTTCGCCCTTTGGGCTACGCCGGGCACGCTTCGCCTTCGGTTACGCGGGCTGCGCCACGCGTAGCCGAAGGCGAAGCGTGGTGGAGCCAGGCGGGATCGAACCGCCGACCTCTTGCATGCCATGCAAGCGCTCTCCCAGCTGAGCTATGGCCCCATCAGGTAGGCCGGCGTACTTTGGGCAGCGCGCCGGATCATCACGGACGTTCGTTGATCACACTTCGGCGAGAAGCTCAAGTCTCCTCGTCGCCGCCGACGTCGCCAATGATGTCGGTGACGTCCTCCTCGCCCTCTTCCTCATCGTCGGCGATGAAGGTCGAATCGTCATCATCGTCCTCGAGGCTCTCGTCGATCTCGATATCGTCCTCCGACTCCGGAACGATCGCCTTGACCTTGCCGGTGTTCTCCTCGGCATCGGCCTCCTCGAGCGGCACCAGCTCTTCGGCTTCCATCGTCTCCGGCATGGTTTCGTTGGAGGCAGTGGCGCGCGCGGCCTCGCCGCGGGCACGGACGGGCGCAACAGGGGCAATCGGTACGACTTCGCCGGTATAGGGCGAGATCACGGGATTCTTGTTCAAGTCATAGAATTTCTTGCCCGTGGTCGGGCAAATGCGTTTGGTTCCAAGATCGGGTTTGGCCACGTGCGGAATCCTGGCAATGTCGGAAAAAGCGGAGCTTCACTTGGCTAGTTGAGCGCCCGCTGTCAATAGCGCGGCAGCCAAGAAATTAGAGGGTCGTGACGTGGCGCCGCCCCTGTGTTACCTGCCGCCGGCAAAGGACACAAAGTTGACCCATTCCGACCATCCGACCCCCTTGGAGGCGCGCGCCAGCGGCCCCTTGGGTGGAAAAGCGCGCGTCCCCGGCGATAAGTCGATCTCGCACCGGGCTCTGATTCTCGGCGCCCTGGCCGTCGGCAAGACCCGGATTTCCGGGCTGCTCGAGGGTGAAGACGTCCTCAACACCGCTAAATCCATGCGCGCGCTGGGCGCCTCCGTCGAACGCACCGGCGATTTCGCCTGGCAGGTTCAGGGCGTCGGCGTGTCCGGCTTCGCCCAGCCCAAGGCCCCGCTCGATTTCGGCAATTCCGGCACCGGCTGCCGCCTGGTGATGGGCGCGGTCGCAGGCTGTCCCATCGCGGGCGTGTTCGATGGCGACGCCTCCTTGCGCAGCCGCCCCATGCGGCGGGTGCTCGATCCCCTGGAACTGATGGGGGCGAAGGTGACCGCCGGCGGCGAAGGCGGTCGCCTGCCGCTGACGTTGCAAGGCGCGCGCGACCCGGTGCCCATCACCTACCGCACGCCGGTCGCCTCGGCCCAGATCAAATCGGCCGTGCTGCTGGCGGGGCTCGCGGCCCCCGGCGTCACCACCGTGATCGAACAGGAGGCGAGCCGGGATCATACCGAGCTGATGTTGAAACATTTCGGCGCCGAGATCGTCTCCACGCCGGAGGGTCGCCACGGCCGCCGCATCGCCTTGACCGGTCAGGGCGAGCTGCACGGCGCCGAGGTCGTGGTGCCGGCCGATCCGTCCTCGGCGGCATTTCCGCTGGTGGCGGCGTTGATCGTGGAGGGTTCCGACATTCTCCTGTCCGATGTCATGACCAACCCGCTTCGCACCGGGCTCATCGCCACGCTACGGGAAATGGGCGCTTCCATCGAGGAAGCCGACGTGCGCACCGACGCCGGCGAGGGGATGGCGGACCTGCGCGTCCGCGCCTCCAGACTGCGCGGGGTTGAGGTTCCTCCCGAACGCGCGCCATCGATGATCGACGAGTACCTCGTCCTGGCGGTCGCGGCCTCCTTTGCCGAGGGCACTACCATCATGCGCGGCCTGCAGGAGCTGCGGGTCAAGGAATCCGACCGTCTTGCGGCCACCGCGGACATGCTGCGCGTGAATGGGGTCAAGGTCGAAATCTCCGGCGACGATTTGATCGTGGAGGGTCGGGGGCATGTGCCTGGCGGCGGCCTGGTCTCAACGCATATGGACCATCGCATCGCGATGTCCGCGCTGGCGATGGGGCTTGCGTCCGACAAGCCGGTCAGGGTCGACGATACGGCCTTCATCGCCACCAGCTTTCCGGATTTCATTCCGATGATGCGCGCGCTCGGGGCGGAGTTTTCATGATCATCGCCATCGACGGGCCGGCCGCATCCGGCAAGGGGACCCTCGGCAAGCGCCTCGCCAAGCATTACGGCTATCGCCACCTCGACACCGGCGTGATCTATCGCGCCGTCGCCTATGCGCTGATCGAGGCGGGGGCGGACCTCCACAGCGAGGTGCTCGCCGTCTCCGCTGCGCTGGAGCTCGATCCGGAAAAATTCGGCAATCCTGTGCTCAAGACGCAGAAGGTCGGGGAGGCCGCCTCCGTGGTGTCCGCTTTCCCCAAGGTCCGGGAGGTGCTGGTCAACTTCCAGCGTCAATTCGCCGCCGATCCGCCGGGAGCGGTGCTTGACGGCCGCGATATCGGGACCGTGATCTGCCCCAATGCGGATGTGAAGATCTTCGTCGTCGCCGACCCCAAGGTCAGGGCCCGCCGCCGTACCCTGGAGGCGAGGGCGAGGGGCGAGGACGCCGACGAGGCCGCCGTGCTTCAGGACATCCTGCAGCGCGACGAGCGTGACAAGAACAGGGCCGTTGCCCCTTTAAAGCCGGCCCCGGATGCTTACTTGCTAGATAACAGCAATCTCGATATAGAGGCGGGCGTCCGGGCCGCCATCGACATCGTCGAGGCCGTCCGAGCGGGCCGGCAGCGGGGCTGATCCCGTCGCCGTCATTGGAGGAATACCCGCTCCCGCCTTGATCTGATCGAAATCTCGAATGATCTCGAGATTGATCCGTTTCCGGACCTAAATCACCGTATCGAACGTGCAGGCTTCTGCCGGCCCGCCATGGTGCGCTTCCGAGCGCGACAGGCGGTCGTCCAAGGGCTTTGCGGACCTCGGACCACTTCACGTGCGATACGCCCCCTCACCGCAATGGCCGGCAAGATTTCCGCAAGTGGAGAGCAAATGGCTTCGACTACTGCTGCTAATACTTACAACCCTTCTCGCGATGATTTTGCCGCGATGCTGGATGAGTCCTTCGCCGGCGGGAACCTGCAGGAAAGCTCCGTCGTCAAGGGCAAGGTGGTTGCGATTGAAAAGGACATGGCCGTCATCGATGTCGGCCTGAAGACCGAGGGCCGCGTCGCCTTGCGCGAATTTTCAGGCCCCGGCCGCGACAGCGATCTCAAGGTCGGTGACGAGGTCGAGGTGTTCCTCGACCGCATCGAAAATGCGCTCGGTGAGGCCGTGCTGTCGCGCGACAAGGCGCGGCGCGAGGAGAGCTGGGGCAAGCTGGAGAAGGCGTTCCAGAACAACGAAAAGGTGATGGGCGTCATCTTCAACCAGGTCAAGGGCGGCTTCACCGTCGATCTCGACGGCGCGGTGGCCTTCCTGCCGCGCTCGCAGGTCGATATCCGCCCGATCCGCGACGTCGCTCCGCTCATGAACAACTCGCAGCCGTTCCAGATCCTCAAGATGGATCGCCGGCGCGGCAACATCGTCGTCTCCCGCCGCACGGTGCTGGAAGAGACCCGCGCCGAGCAGCGCCAGGAACTGGTGCAGAATCTCGAAGAGGGTCAGGTCATCGACGGCGTGGTGAAGAACATCACCGATTACGGTGCGTTCGTCGATCTCGGCGGCATCGACGGCCTCCTGCACGTGACCGATATCGCCTGGCGCCGCGTCAACCATCCGACCGAGGTTCTGACCATCGGCCAGACGGTGAAGGTCAAGATCATCAAGATCAACCACGAGACGCACCGCATCTCGCTCGGCATGAAGCAGCTCCTGGACGATCCGTGGCAGGGGATCGAAGCGAAATATCCGCTCGGTGCCCGCTTCCACGGCCGCGTCACCAACATCACCGACTACGGCGCCTTCGTGGAGCTGGAGCCGGGCATCGAAGGCCTGATCCACGTCTCGGAGATGTCGTGGACCAAGAAGAACATGCATCCCGGCAAGATCGTCTCGACCTCGCAGGAGGTCGAAGTGCAGGTGCTGGAAGTCGATTCCGTCAAGCGGCGCATCTCGCTTGGCCTCAAGCAGACCATGCGCAATCCCTGGGAGGTCTTCATCGAGAAGCACCCGGTCGGATCGGTGGTCGAGGGCGAGGTCAAGAACAAGACCGAGTTCGGCCTGTTCCTCGGGCTCGAGGGCGACGTCGACGGCATGGTGCATCTGTCCGATCTCGACTGGAAGCTTCCGGGCGAGCAGGTGATCGACAACTACAAGAAGGGCGACATGGTGAAGGCCGTGGTGCTCGACGTGGATGTCGAGAAGGAGCGCATCTCGCTCGGTATCAAGCAGCTCGAAGGCGATCCGTTCGCCGAGCCCGGCGACGTCAAGAAGGGCGCCGTCGTGACCTGCGAAGTGCTCGAGGTCAAGGAGAGCGGGATCGAGGTGAAGATCGTCGGTACAGACTTCACCACCTTCATCAAGCGCTCGGAGCTGGCGCGCGACCGCAACGACCAGCGTGCCGACCGCTTCGCCGTCGGCGAGAAGGTCGATGCGCGGGTGATCCAGTTCGACAAGAAGGCCCGCAAGGTGCAGGTCTCGATCAAGGCGCTGGAAGTCGCCGAGGAGAAGGAGGCGATCGCGCAGTACGGCTCGTCCGATTCGGGCGCGACGCTGGGCGACATCCTGGGCACCGCGCTCAAGAACCGCGGCGTCGACAAGGACAAGTAAGCGGACGCTTGGCGTTCGCCGCAATCAGGGCCCCGGCACTTTGCCGGGGCCTTTTTGTTGGCTTATCTCCCTCGTGCGCATCGTCCGTTCGAGGCTCGCTTTCGCGAGCACCTGCAGCAACAAACGGCGAAGCGTTTGCGCGGGGATGACGGTTCGCGAGGGCCTTCGGTTCGAGGCCCCAGCTTTCGCAATGCGACGATGGGCCACGGTTTCTTCATATTAGGCGGCAATTGGTGTATGGAGATCCCGCGTTGCTGACGTAGCCAATGCGAAACGCGCGCGAGAGGTAATTGGGAGCATTTCGATGTCGCTTGATTCGGACGTGATCGTCGATCGCCGCAGGATGCGCCGCAAGCTGACGTTCTGGCGTGTGTCCGCCGCCGTGATTGCGATCGCGGCCATTGTCGCGGTCGCCGTCATGGTGTCGCCGCGCGGGCGCAGCACGTTCACCACCGCGGGCTCGATCGAGCGCGTCAACATCGAAGGCCTGATTCGCAGCAACCAGGAGCGCGTCGAGGCGCTGGAGCGGCTTGGTAAGTCAAATGCCGCGGCCGTGATCGTTCATATCAATTCGCCCGGTGGCACCACAGCCGGCTCGGAACAGCTTTACAACGCGCTGACGGAGCTGAAAGCGAAGAAGCCGCTGGTCGTGGTCGTCGAGGGCCTCGCGGCCTCCGGCGGCTATATCGCAGCGATTGCCGCGGACCACATCGTCGCGCAGCAGAGTTCGCTGGTCGGCTCGATCGGCGTGCTGTTTCAATATCCGAACGTCGCCGAGCTCTTGAAGACGATCGGCGTCAAGATCGAGGAAGTGAAGTCATCGCCGCTGAAAGCGGCGCCCAACGGTTATGAACCGACAAGCCCCGAAGCGCGCGCGGCGCTGGATGCGCTGGTGAAGGATTCCTATGCGTGGTTCCGCGGGCTGGTGAAGGAACGTCGCGGCATGGACGACGAACTGCTCGAGAAAGTCGCAGATGGGCGCGTATTCACCGGACGCCAGGCGGTCGATCTCAAGTTGATCGATCAGCTCGGCGATGAAAGAACCGCGATCGCCTGGCTGGTCGAGCAGAAGAAGGTCAAAAAAGATCTGCCCGTGCGCGACTACAAGCTCACCCCGAGCTTCGGCGATCTCACATTCCTGCGCACGGCCGCGTCCATTACGCTGGATGCGTTGGGCCTGCGCGGCATCGCGCAGCAAATCGAGCTGACCGGCATGACGCAAGCCGTAGATCGCGTCAGTCTGGATGGAATGTTGGCGCTTTGGGAGCCCGCCGGAACCAATTGAGGGGCACGAATTCCATTTATGACGAGTTTTCCCGTATTGCGGGTATCGGGACAAACCCCAATTTCCGCCCTTTGTCACACCTTTTCATCGCGCCCAAATTTGATTTAGCGTCTTGACAATTCAAGGTATTTTCACGGAAATGATGGCCCACGCTCCCGGGCCCACCTTTCGATGATCAAATCCGAACTGGTTCAGCGCATTGCCGAGCACAACCCGCATCTCTACCAGCGGGATGTCGAGAACATCGTGAACGCCATCCTCGATGAGATCGTTGCGGCCTTGGCGCGCGGCGATCGGGTCGAGTTGCGCGGCTTCGGCGCGTTCTCGGTCAAGCACCGTCCGGCGCGTGCGGGGCGCAATCCGCGCACCGGCGCGCATGTTCCGGTCGATCAGAAGAACGTGCCGTTCTTCAAGACCGGCAAGGAAATGCGCGAACGGCTGAACCGCGACAATCCAGAAAGCGGCGGCTAAGGTTTAGCGCGATGGCCTAAGTAGAGGCCTCAAAAATACTGTATCGGCCTCAATTGCCGTATCGGCCATGGCGTACGATGCGGCGGCCGCACAACGGCGATCAACGCGAGCGCGATTCATGCGAAAATTCATCACCTATGTGATCGTGATTCCGCTGGCCCTGATCTTCATCGCCTTTGCGGTCGCGAACCGGCATTTCGTCACGGTCTCGTTCGATCCCTTCAATTCGGCCGATCCCGCGCTTGCGGTATCCATGCCGCTGTTCGCGCTGATCATCGCGGTGGCGATCGTCGGCGTCATTGCAGGCGGCTGCGCAACCTGGCTCGGTCAGCGGCATTGGCGGCGGGCAGCACGTCGGCACGAGGCCGACGCCCGCTCGCTGCGGGCTGAGTTGGCCGGTCTGCGCGCGACCAGCAGGGGGCCGGAAACCCGGGGGCTTCCGGCCCCCTCGCAAGGCGGCTTTTACGGGGTTTCCGGGCGAGACAAGCAGGGCGCGACGTTGTAAACCGCCCCGGTCAGAAACCCTTTTCGTCAGAAGCGTTTTTCGTTAACCGAGACCCATGTCCCTGCTGGTCAAAATATGTGGCCTGTCCACGCGCGAGACGCTTGATGCGGCGCTCAGCGCGGGTGCGGACATGGTGGGGTTCGTCTTCTTCCCGCCCTCGCCGCGGCACCTGTCGCTTGAGGCCGCGCGCGAGCTCGGCGGCCAGGTGCGCGGCCGCGCGAAAAAGGTCGCGTTGACGGTCGATGCCGACGATGCCACGCTTTCCGATGTCGTGGAGGCACTCAAGCCCGACATCCTGCAACTGCATGGTCGCGAGAGCGGCGCCCGCGTGACCGACCTCAAGCGCAAATTCGGGCTCGAGGTGATGAAGGTGCTCGCCGTCGAAACCATTGCCGACCTTGCCGTGTTGCCGGACTATGCCGCCGTCTGTGATCGCATCCTGTTCGACGCCCGTGCGCCCAAGGGCGCGACGCGGCCGGGCGGGCTGGGCGCCGTTTTCGACTGGCGCGTCCTGCAAAATCTGGACATCACGCTGCCGTTCATGGTCTCCGGCGGGCTCTCCGCCGACAATGTCGCCGAGGCCGTCCGCGTCACGCGCGCAGGCGGCGTGGACGTTTCCTCCGGGGTCGAGCGTGCGGCCGGTGTGAAGGATCCCGCAATGATCGAACGCTTCATCCGCGCCGCGCGCGCGACGCAAGAGCTGGCCATCCGATGACTCCCGCAAGACCAAATTCCTACCGCAGCGGCCCCGATGAGCGCGGCCATTTCGGCATCTTCGGCGGCCGCTTTGTCGCGGAAACCTTGATGCCGCTGATCCTCGACCTGGAGAAGGCCTATGCCGAGGCCAAGGCCGATCCGGCGTTCCAGGCGGAAATGAACGGCTACCTGCGCGACTATGTCGGCCGGCCCTCGCCGCTCTACTTGGCTGAGCGGCTGACCGAGCATCTCGGCGGCGCCAAGGTTTATCTCAAGCGCGAGGAGCTCAACCACACCGGCTCACATAAGGTCAACAATGTGCTCGGCCAGATCATGCTGGCGCGGCGCATGGGCAAGAAGCGCATCATCGCCGAGACCGGCGCCGGCCAGCATGGTGTCGCCACCGCGACGCTCTGCGCGCGCTTTGGCCTGGAATGCGTGGTCTATATGGGCGCGGTCGACGTGGCGCGGCAGCAGCCCAATGTCATCCGCATGGAGATGCTGGGGGCAAAAGTGTTTCCGGTGCAGTCGGGCTCGCGCACGCTGAAGGACGCGATGAACGAAGCGCTGCGCGACTGGGTCACCAACGTGCACAACACCTTCTATTGCATCGGCACGGTCGCAGGCCCCCACCCCTATCCGATGATGGTGCGCGACTTCCAGTCGGTGATCGGCAACGAGACGCGCAAGCAGCTCCAGGAAGCCGAGGGACGGCTGCCGGATTCGCTCATTGCCTGCGTCGGCGGCGGCTCCAATGCGATCGGGCTGTTTCATCCGTTCCTCGATGATCCCAGTGTGGAGATCTATGGGGTCGAGGCGGCCGGCCACGGGCTGACGCAATTGCACGCCGCCTCGATCGCCGGCGGGCGGCCGGGCGTGCTGCACGGCAACCGCACCTATCTGCTGATGAACGATGACGGCCAGATCCAGGACGCTCATTCGATCTCCGCGGGGCTCGATTATCCCGGCATCGGCCCGGAGCATTCCTGGCTGCATGAAATCGGGCGCGTGAAATATCTCTCCGCGACCGACGACGAAGCGCTCGCTGCGTTCCAGCTTTTGTCACGCCTGGAGGGCATCATCCCGGCGCTGGAGTCCGCGCATGCGATCGCCAAAGTGATGGAACTCGCGCCACAGCGGCCCAAGGATCATTTGATGGTCGTCAATCTCTCCGGCCGCGGCGACAAGGACGTCCCGCAAGTCGGCGACATCCTGCGGGGAAAGAAGTCATGACCACCCGCATCGATGCGCGTTTCGCTCAGCTCAAGCGCGAGGGACGCTCGGCTTTCGTGACCTTCGTCATGGCCGGCGATCCCGATTACCAGACCTCGCTTGCCATCATCAAGGCGCTGCCGAAGGCGGGTGCCGATGTCATCGAGATCGGCATGCCCTTCACCGATCCGATGGCGGACGGGCCTTCGATCCAGGCCGCGGGCGTGCGCGCGCTCAAGGGCGGCATGACGCTCAAGAAGACGCTGGAGCTGGTGCGCGCCTTCCGCAAGGACGACGATGCGACGCCGCTGGTGCTGATGGGCTATTACAATCCGATCTACATCTATGGTGTCGACAAGTTCCTCGCGGACGCGAAGTCCGCCGGCGTCGACGGCCTGATCATCGTCGACCTGCCGCCGGAGGAAGACACCGAGCTCTGCGTGCCTGCGTTGAAGGCTGGGCTCAACTTCATCCGCCTGGCGACGCCGACCACCGACGACAAGCGGCTGCCCGCGGTGCTCGCCAATACCTCCGGCTTTGTCTATTACGTCTCGATCACCGGCATCACCGGTGCGGCGGCCGCCGATTCCAAGGCGGTCAGCGAGGCGGTCGCGCGGATCAAGCGGCATACCAGCCTGCCGGTCTGCGTCGGTTTCGGCATCAAGACCCCGCAAGCGGCGTGCGCCATTGCCGAGCATGCCGACGGTGCGGTGGTCGGCACCGCGCTGGTCGATGCCTTGCGCGCGAGCCTCGATGCCAAGGGGCAGGCGACCGCGAACACCGTTGATGCGGTAGCGGAGCTGGCTGCGTCCTTGGCGCAGGGCGTCCGAGGCGCGCAAGCGGCTGCGGAATAGGCCGCTTGGAGTTCAGCGGCGGCTTGCCGGCCCGTGCGCAGCCGCCATATATCCCATGCGATCGGCAAGGCTTATCGCAAACCGGAGCGAAACATGAATTGGCTCACCAACGTGGTCCGGCCGAAGATCCGCAACATGCTGCGGCGGGAGACGCCGGAGAATTTGTGGATCAAGTGCCCCGATTCCGGGCAGCTCGTGTTCTACAAGGACGTCGAGGCCAACCAGTTCGTGATCCCCGGCTCGAACTACCACATGCGCATGGGCGCGGTGGCGCGGCTGAAATCGATCTTCGACAACGAGACCTGGTTCGACGTGGCGCTGCCCGAGGTGACGCCCGATCCCCTCAAATTCCGCGACGAGAAGCGCTATGCCGACCGCGTCAAGGACGCGCGCGCCCGCACCAATCTGAATGATGCCGTGAAGGTCGGCTACGGCAAGCTGGAAGGCGCGGGCGTCGTCATCGCCGTGCAGGATTTCGAGTTCATGGGCGGCTCGCTCGGCATGGCGGCGGGCGAGGCGATCGTCCGCGGCATGGAACTGGCCGTGGAGAAGAAATCGCCGTTCATCATGTTCGCGGCCTCCGGCGGCGCGCGCATGCAGGAGGGCATCCTGTCGCTGATGCAGATGCCGCGCACGACGGTGGCCGTGCAGATGCTGCGCGAGGCGCGGCTGCCCTATATCGTGGTGCTCACCAACCCGACCACCGGCGGCGTGACCGCCTCCTATGCCATGCTCGGCGACGTCCACATCGCCGAACCCGGCGCCCTGATCGGCTTTGCCGGCGCGCGCGTCATCGAGCAGACCATTCGCGAAAAACTGCCGGAAGGCTTTCAGCGCGCCGAATATCTGAAAGACCACGGCATGGTCGACATGGTCGTGCATCGCCACGATCTGCGTCCGACGCTGGCGCGCCTGTTACGGCTGCTGACCAAATCGCCTGCGCTGCCGGGCGGGGCGAAAACAGCGCCGCTCGTTCCCGAGCCGGCGACGATCATCGCGGCGCCCGACGTCGCGCCGGCCGCTCCGCACGCGTGAACGCGGCCGCCGATACACCGCGAGCGCGGCTCGACGAGCTGATCGCACGGCTCTCCGCGCTGCATCCCAAGCGGATCGATCTCACGCTTGATCGTGTCCATCGTCTGCTCGCGCAGCTCGATCATCCCGAGCAAAAGCTGCCGCCGGTGATCCATGTTGCCGGCACCAACGGCAAGGGCTCGACGGTCGCCTATTTGCGCGCGATCCTGGAAGCCGCAGGTTTGCGCGTTCACACCTATACCTCGCCCTATCTGGTGCGCATCAATGAGAGCTTCCGGCTCGGCCAAGCCGGCGGCGGCCGACTGGCGACCGACGATGAATTATGCGCGGCGTTTGCTCGCTGCGAGCAGGCCAATGCCGGCGATCCCATCACCTTTTTCGAGGCCAAGACCGCGGCGGCCTTTTGCCTTTTCGCGGAGCATCCGGCCGATGCGGTGCTGCTGGAAGTCGGACTCGGCGGCCGGTTGGACGCAACCAATGTGATCGAGACGCCGCTTGCCGCCGTGCTGACGCCGATCAGCATGGATCACACCGACTTCCTCGGGGATAGCCTGACCTCGATCGCCGGCGAAAAGGCCGCCATCATCAAGCGCAACGTCCCGGTCGTCTGCGCCGAGCAGCCGCCAGAAGCGATGGACGTGATCGAGCTGCAGGCGCGGCGCCGGCGTGCGCCGCTTTATGCCGCGGGCCAGCAATGGCATGTCGGCGTGGAGCGCGGCCGGCTGGTCTATCAGGATGATCGCGGTCTCATGGATCTCGCCGCGCCAAAATTGTTCGGGCGGCATCAGTTCGACAATGCCGGGCTTGCAATTGCGGCCTTACGCGTGGTCGACAAGCTCAGGATTCCGCATGCCGCGTTTGAGGCCGGCATGGTCAATGCCGAATGGCCGGCGCGGATGCAGCGGCTTTCCGCAGGGAGCCTGATCGGCCTTGGCCCGCAAGGTTGCGAGATCTGGCTGGATGGCGGTCACAACGCGGAAGGCGGCCGCGTCGCCGCGGCGGCGCTCGGCGATCTGGAAGAACGTGTGTCGCGCCCGCTGGTGGTGGTCGCCGGCATGATGGCCAACAAGGACGCCCAGGCATTTCTCACCAATTTCGCCGGACTGACGCGCCACATCATCGCCGTGCCAATTCCCGGGCAGGACAATGCGATGCCGCCGGAAAAGGTCGCCGATGCCACACGTGCGCTCGGCATGCGCGTGGAGATCGCCGATGGCGTGGAGGCGGCGCTGTGCGCGATTGCGCGGCTCGCCTACGAGGTGCCGCCGCGGATCCTGATCACGGGCTCGCTCTATCTGGCCGGCCACGTGCTGGCGCTCAACGGCACGCCGCCGGTGTAGAGGATGATTGCTTAAATCGGTCGGGCCACGAATTCGATCGACCTCTCCCCAGCGGGGAGAGGTGAACCGAGTGAACCAACTCAGCTCCGCTCACTCGGTATCCCTCAAGCCAGCAGCTTTCTCGGATCGGCCGCCTTCTGCTTGAGCTGATCGAAGGTGCATTGCCGCGGTGCCTTGTCCGGGCGCCAGCGCAGGATCGAGGTGCCGTGGCGAAACCGCATCCCGGAGAAATGGTCGTAGCAGACCTCGATCACGAGCTTTGGTTTGAGCGGACACCACTGCGTCGAGCGTTCGGTCGACCAGCGGCTGGGGCCGCCCGGCGCATTGCCGGTGAAGCCGGGCGGGGCGATCAGCGGTTCGAGTTTTTCGGTGAGCGCGGGTTTGTCCTGCTGTTTGATCGCCGAGGTGAAACCGACATGATTGAGCAGGCCGTCATCGTCATAGAGCCCGAGCAGCAATGAGCCGACGACCTTCTTGCCGGCGATGCTCTTGGTCGCATAGCGGAAGCCGCCGACCACGCAATCGGCGCTGCGGAGCTTTTTGATCTTCTGCATGCCCTCGCGATTTCCCGCCTGATAGGGCAGGTCGCGCCGCTTCGCGATCACGCCGTCGCAGCCGCCGCCCGACTCCGCCAGCCATTTTCGTGCGGTCGCGTAGCTGGTCGTTGTTTGCGACAGGCGGAAGGTCGGGTTGGATTTGAAATTGGCTTTGGCGAAGGCTTCCAGCGCGGCGCGGCGTTCGCTGAGCGCCTGCGTGGCAAGCTCGCGATGCTTCGGGTCGGCGAGCAGGTCGAAAGCGATAAAGAGCGCCGGCGTTTCCTGCGACAGTTTTTTCACCCGGCTGGCGGCGGGATGAATCCGCTGCAAGAGATCGTCGAAGGAGAAGCCCTTGCCGTGCGGCACGACGATCTCGCCATCGAGCAGGAAGGAGGTCGCCTTCAGCCGCAGCGCCGCCTCGACCAATTCGGGGAAATAGCGCGCCAGCGCCTCGCCGGATTTCGAGCGCAGATCGACCTTGTCGCCGTCGCGGGACAAGAGGCAGCGAAAGCCGTCCCACTTCGGTTCGTATTGCCATTCGTTCCCTTGCGGGATCACATCGACCGATCGCGCTTCCATCGCCTCGGTTGTGCGGTGTTGGGAAGCGGCTCTTCGGGCGCGAGGAGACAAGGAAAGACCTCCGGGCGGTGATTATTTTGGACCGGAGCAGGCACGCTGCTTGACCGTCATCCCCGCGCAAACGGCGTCGCCGTTTGTCGCTGGAGGCGCTCGCCCTGCGAGCACCTCAGGCTGCCGGTGAGAGCTAGGAGTTCGTTTCAGTCCAAAACGGTTATGCCGTAAGGCGACAACTGTCCTCTCAACGCAAACGGCCGGCGAAAATCGCCGGCCATTCTAAAAAGATTGCTATCGACGCTAGGGGTCAGACCGCAGCGGAAATCCACTGCTGCAGCTTCTGCTTCGGCGCGGCGCCGACCTGGCGGGACGCCATTTCGCCGCCCTTGAAGATCATCAAGGTCGGGATCGACATCACGCCATACTTGGAAGCCGTCTTGGGGCTCTCGTCGACGTTGAGCTTGACGATCTTGACCTTGTCGCCCATGGCGCCGGCGATCTCGTCAAGCGCGGGCGCGATCATGCGACAGGGGCCGCACCATTCGGCCCAGAAATCGACGACGACCGGGCCGGACGCCTTGAGCACTTCAGCTTCGAAATCGGCGTCAGATACTTTACCAACGGCCATGGGACTACCTCGCTTAAGTTGGAGAAAGGCGCGGCAAGTGAAAGAATCGCGCCCGGGATCATGCAACAAAACCTATGAACGGGGTCTTGCCGGGTCAAGCGCGCCTGGGGCCCGATCCAGGGATGCCAGCGCCGCGTCCAGCGCGGGCGGTAAAATCTCCATGAATTCAGGGGTTTCGGTCCAGAGAAGCGCGGTCCTTATGCTGCGTTGCGGATAAAGCCTGGCCAGCACCGCCCGGTACAGGGCAAGCTGGCGGACGTAATGCTCCGGCGCCTCGGCGGCGTTGGCGGGCGGATTGTGATTGGTCTTGAAGTCGACGATCAGCACCTCGCGGTCCGTCACCACCAGGCGGTCGATCTGGCCTGATACTAGCGGCCGCCCGGGCAAGTCGAGCCGGCCGACGATCGAGACTTCGGCGCGGCTTCCTTCCGCGAACACGGGCGCGAAGCGGCGATCCTCGATCAGCGCCAGCACGTTTGTCGCGAGCGCGCCCCGCTCGTCCGCGCTCCAGTCAGCCGCATTGCGGGCGAGATAGGCAAGCGCGGTGTCGCGCCGTCGCGGCGCCGCGATGTCAGGCAGCGATTGCAGCAGACGGTGCACCAGCGTGCCACGCTGCATGGCGCGCGAGCGCAGCACGGGCGATTCGCCCGGCCGCATGCCGCGGCCCGCGCCACCCGCATCCGACGGGCGCAGCGGATTGTCGATGCGAGCGAGTGCCGGCAGCGGGACTGCCAGCCATTCCGGCAGTTCACAAGGCGCGCCGGTCGCGGTCGGCTCCGCGGCGCCCGCGGCGGGAAGCGCATCCTGTGGCCGCGAAAAGCGCTTCACCGGACCATCGGGTGTCTCGATGGTTTGTTCCGTCAGTCCGGAATTGGCGAGGCCCCTCGCGATCAGGTCGTACCAGCACAGCTTTCGCACGCTGTTCATGTTGCCGGGCATGCAGCCGCCGACGATCAGGCGATCGGCCGCGCGCGTCATCGCCACATAGAGCAGGCGACGATATTCGTCCTCAATGTCGCCCAGCATCGCGGCGCGGGCGCCGGCGACTGCGGCCGGATCATCCGCCTTGCGCCCGGCCCAGACCACGACTTCGCCGTCTCTGCCATCGGGCAGATGGATCAGCCGCAGCCGTTGCGTGTCCGCCGGCGAAGAGGTCGTGTCGACCAGGAACACCACGGAGGCCTCCAACCCCTTGGCACCGTGCACGGTCATGACGCGGACTTCGTCGCGCGAGATTTCCATGTCGCGCTTCACTTCAGTGTCGGCCGCGCGCAGCCAGGCGAGGAAGCCCTGCAGCGAAGCCGGTGCCTTGCGCTCGTAGTTCAAGGCAAGCTCGAGAAATTCGTCGAGCGCGTCATTGGCCTCTTGGCCCAGCCGTCGCAAGAACCGGTTGCGGCCGCCGTCGCCGCCGAGCAGCCAGGCGTAGAAGGCAAACGGCGTCTCATTGGCGGAACGGCGTTCGCACTGCTCGAGCCGCTTGAACGCCGCGCGGAATTTTTCGTCTGTTGCGGCATGCTGCGCCAGCGCCTGGCGCAGGCTGCCCTTGCGCTCCCAGGCGAGTTCGAAGAGATCGTCATCGTCCAGGCCGAACAGCGGGCTTTTCAGCGCCACCGCCAAGGCGAGATCGTCTTGCGGGAGCAGCAGCGCATCGGCAAGATTCATCAAATCGATGATGGCGATGTGTTCGGTCAGCTTCAGGCGGTCCGCACCGGCGACCGGAATATTGGCGTGCTTCAAGGCCTGGATCACGGCATCGAACGCGTTGCCGCGCCTGCGCACCAAAATCAGGACATCGCCGTAGCGCAGCGGCCGCCGCGCGCCGGCATGTCCGGTCATCGTGCTACTCTCGATCAGCCGCTTGATCTCGGCCTGGATGCGGCGCGCGAGCTTGACTTCGGGGCTGGTCGCAGAGACGCCATCGAACGGCGCGCGCCAGCCTTCGATGTCCTGCTTGTCATCGGCTTGCGCCAAATCCCAGAACTCGATCAGGCTGGGGCCGGCGTCGGTCAGCGATTCATGCACGGGATAAGTGTTTTCCGCATGGATGCTGCGGTAGATCGCCTCGTCCCGGAACACGTGGTCGACGGATTGCAGGATGGCCGGCCCCGAGCGGAACGAATAAGTGAAGGAGACGGGATCGAATTTGAGCCCGGCGTCCTCGAACTTCTTTTTCAGCGCGCGGCGGCGCAGGTCGAATTCATGGGGAGCGGCGCCCTGGAAGGAGAAGATCGACTGCTTTTCGTCGCCGACGGCGAAGATGGTGCGGGTCACGCCCTCGCGCGCGCCTTCGCCCGAGGTGAACTCCTCGATCAGATGAGCAATGATGTCCCACTGCTTGGGGCTGGTATCCTGCGCCTCGTCGATCAGTACATGATCGACGCCGCGGTCGAGCTTGTAATGCACCCAGCTCGAGGAGAAGCGGTTCAGCATCTCGAGTGTCTTGTCGATCAGGTCGTCATAGTCGAGCAGGCCGCGCTCCGTCTTCTCGCGGCGGTAATTGGCCGCGGCGGCGGTTGCGATGTAAAGCAGGGCCTGGGTGCGGTCGCGCACCGCCAGTGCCCGCCGCTTCTCGATCAGCCTGTCCAGACGTGCGGCTTCCGCCTCGAACAGCCGCGCCACGCTCGGATTGGCATCGGCAAATTTCCTGGTGATGACGGATTTGCGCGGCGTCTTGTCGTCGGTCAGGAACACGGTCAGGTAGGCGTCGACCTGCGCACTGCCGGAAAACGCCAGCGCCGCGCGCAAGCGGCTTGCCTGCTCCTGGTCCGACTTGCTGCCGGTCTCGAGCACCAAGGCGATCTCCTGCCAGCGTGCGCGCGGCAGGAACCGCCCATCCAGAATGTCGGTTTCGACGTCCTCGATGCGATCGGCGGCGCTGACGCCTAGCGCTGCCGACATTTGCGCCGCCGCGGCCTCGGCGGTGCCGGCGGCATCGGTCCAGCGCATGAAGTGATCGCGGGACAGGCAGGCTTCGCGCACCACATCCTTGAAGGTAACGTCGGCTGCGCTCGCCATCGCGGTTAGAAGCGCCCGTCCGGTGGCGCTTTGCGGATCGCGCGACGCTTCCAGGAACACTTTGAGATTGGCGCGCTCCATCATCTCGGCCTGGTCACGGTCATCAAGCACGGCAAAGCGCGCGGGAACGTTGGCCTCGAAGGGAAACTGCTGCAGCAGGCGGGTACAGAGCGCATGGATGGTCTGCACCTTCAGGCCGCCGGGCGTTTCCAGCGCGCTGGCAAACAATTTGCGCGCCTCCGCACGCAAGCGCGCGTTGGGATAGGGAATGCCGGCCTCGCGGATCGCGGCATCGAGCGCGGCATCATCGAGCGTGACCCAGTGGCCGAGCGTCGAGAACACTCGCTCCGCCATGTTGGCGGCGGCGGCCTTGGTGAAGGTAATGCAGAGGATTCTCTCCGGCGGCACGCGGGCGAGCAACAGCCGAATCACCCGCTGCACCAGCACATGCGTCTTGCCCGAGCCGGCATTCGCCGAGACGAAGCTCGATGCGGTTGGATCCGACGCGCGCGCTTGCGTGGCGCGCACGGCCTCCGGTATGGGACGCGGCGCCTTCACCATTCTTCCAGCCCCAAACCGCCCGCCGCCGACCATTCCTTGATGCGGGCGAGATCGTCATAGGTGCCGTAGCGGTTGCTCCACATCGGCAGGTTCAGCGAGGTATAGGCCTGGTGTTCATCATCGAAAGCCCGCACCAGCGCTTCGAGCTTGCGCCGCGCCTGGTCGGCGGCGACATCGGGCGGCTGCGGCTGGTCGCCCTTGTTGATCTTCAACTCCAGCACGCGTTCTTCCCCGGGTGGATTGTTGCCGGAGAGCCTGACATAGATCAGCTCGCCGACGGAGCTGCCGGCTGGAATGCCGGCGAAGCCCCCTTCGCGCAGGATCGCGGCTTCCAGCGTGAGCTGCGGCGACAGGCCCATGCGCACCTGCTTGCTGGTCGGCGGCTGGCCGGTCTTGTAGTCGAGAATGGCGAACGTGCCGTCGCGGCGACGCTCGATGCGGTCGGCGCGCGCCGAAAGCTTGAAACTGCGTTCGTTGTCGAGCGGGATCGCGATCTCACCGCGGATCTCGGCCTCGATCGCCTCGATCGTCTCACGCCGCGCCACCTCCCAATCGGCGAACCAGGCCGCGATGCGCTGAAAGCGCGGCCACCACAGCGCCCGCGCCTCGGGGCGCTCCATCAGCGGTGCAAAATATTGGGCGCCGATCTCGCGCAAGGTCCGCGCCGGCTCCTCGGGAAGCTTCTCGGCGAACGCCTTGGTGAACTCGCCAATGGCATCGTGGATCGCCGAGCCGCGATCGGCCGCCGACAGCGGCATGTCGACAGGATCGAGCGCATCCAGCCGTAGGATATATTTGGCGTAGATGGTGTAGGGATCGCGCAGCCAGTCCTCGATCGCGGTAACCGACAGTTTGAGGGGCCGGGTGGCGCGCGGCGGCCTTGGCGCGGGCTGCGCGATCGGCTCGACCTTGTCCGGGCGATCGAGTTCTTGGGCGAAGCGGACGTAATGCGCGCCTCTGCCCTTGGCGGCTTTCCAGAGCGCCTCGCCCGCGACCGCCTCCAGCCGATGCAGGAAACGCGACGCCACGGCCGGCGCGCCGCCGGCCTTGGCGGAATGGGTGAGGATGACGTCCTCGCCGCCAAGCAACTGGGCGAAGTCGTGGGCGGAGAGGCCGATACGCCGCTCCGGCAGGTCAAGGCCAAGCTCATGGCGCATCGGTCGGCTCAGCCAGGGGTCCATGCGCGGCGCCGGCGGCCAGACGCCTTCGATCAGCCCGCCCACGATGATGCGGTCGGCCTGCATCAGCCGCGATTCCAGGGGGCCGTAGATGTGGAGCGTGGCCCCGGCACGTTCCGGCCGCCGCACCGCGCGATCCGCAAAGGCCGTCTGGAACAGCTCGGGATAGTCGGGGAGCTGCAGCATCAGACCGCTGCGCCGTTGCTCCGCAAGCAGATCGTCGAACGCCGCGGCGAGCGCCGCGCCATCCTGTCCCTCCAAGGCCAGCGCAATGCCGCGCTCGTCGCGCGACAAGGCGATCAGCACCTCGTGATGGCGCTGCGCCAGCTCGGCGAAGTCGTAGGGCTTTAGTGGAGCGAGGCTTTCCAGCGGCGCGAGCGCGGCCTTCAGCATCGCGATCAGGGTTTCGATGCGGTCGAGCTGTGTCTGCGTGAGCCGCGCCCGCAGCTCGGCCACATGCAGCGAACAGGGCTCGCCGCGGCGCAATTTACCGAGTTCATCGCGGAAGCGCGCGAACTCGTGCGAAAGGCCCGCCGTGCCCGGTTGCGGCCGCGTGCCGCGCAGCAGCGCCAGTTCCAAGGCTTCGATGGCGGGCTTGAACGCGCCTGCCGTGCCGCCCAAGCGACACAGCGGGTGCTTGAGCAGCGCGAGCAGCGTCGGCGGCTCCAGCCGCTTTGCGATCGTCTCGGCCGCGAGGCGTGCGAAAACTCCGGCGGAGGTTTCGATCAAGGCCTCACCACCGGAATCGTTGAAATCGAGATTCCACCGGCTCAGGGCGGCCATCACGCGGCGCGCCAGCGCGCGGTCGGGTGTGACGAGCGCGGCGGATTTCTGCAAGTGCCGTGCTTCGCGCATGGCGACCGCAATCGCGAGCGCCTCTATCTCGGCGTTCGGCGCCTCGACGACGGCCACATTGGTCATGCCGCGCGCAATGGCGGCGGCGACGTCGGGCTGCTGCAGCCGCTCGTGCCAATGGTGGGTCGCATGCGAAGGCCGCATCGCCTCAGACAGCAGCACGTCGCGGCCATGCGGTGCCGGCGGGACGAGACTCTCGACGTCGCGGCGCTCGATGCCGAAACGCTTGAGCAGGGCGTGCATGGCATATTGCGGATGGTTCGAGGCGGGATGAATCTCGAATTTGCCTTGCGCGTCCTTGGTGCCGCCGATGGTTTTCCAGGCCGCTTCGTCCAGATCGGTATCGAGGCCCGGCAGCACCACGGCGCCGTTTCTCAACTTCGCCACGGCGTGAAGAAATTTTGCGGTGGCCGGCATCGAGCCGGTCGAACCTGCCGCAATGACCGGGCCGGCATGATGCAGACTCAGCCGCTTCGCTTCCGCCGCGATCAATAGATCGCGCCGCGCCGCCGGCTCGATCCTGCCGATTTCGGCGAGATGAGCGGGCCAGGTTTGGCGCGCGATCTGCAGGAATTGCAGCGAGTGCTGCCAATATTGGTCGAGCTGATCGGGCACGAGATCGTCAAGTGCGTCCCACGGCACGTTGCGCGTGACCATGTCGTCCATCAGCCGCGCGAGGTCCGAGGCGAGCGACAGCGTCGAGGCAGGGCCGCCGACGACCAGCGGCGCCAGCACTTCGCCCTTGGCCCAGGCGGCCACCAGCCGTGCCAGCGTCAGGCGGCGTTCCAGCTCGCCGAGCTTTGGCGGAATCTCGAGCGCCGCGGTTCCACCTGTTAGGTCGGCCTCGTCGCCGAACAGGAGCTCGTCTTCGTCGATATCGCCGAGCGCGACGATGCGCGGCAGCACCACGGCATCGGTGCTCAATTCGTCGAGGAAGACTTCACGCGCCACGCGCACGGCGCGGCGGGTCGGCAGATACAGCGTCGCCGCCGCAAGCCGCGCCGGATCCTCGCGCGCGTCAAAGCCCGCGACCAGCCTGCCGTCAATCAGGGCGGCAATCACGGTGCGCAGAAAGGGGACGGAGAGGGGAACGCTGTAGACGCGCATGAGATTGGTGATTCGACCGATTTGCGCGCAATATAGGGGTTAGCGGCGCGTTGGTCATGCGCGGGAGTTGTCCAGGGGATTGCGGGGATAGATCGAGCAAGGCTTTGTAGGATGGGTTGAACGAAGTGAAACCCATCGCTCCACGGCCGGTTGTGATGGGTTTCGCTACGCTCAACCCATCCTACGACGAAAGCGCGTTACGCCACGCTCTCCAAAAACGCCTCTTCAGCGGCGGCGATCGCGTCCGGCGTTCCCACGTGCATCCAGACGCCGTCCAGCCGCAGGCCGAACAGGCGTTCCTGCTCGTTGGCGCGGTCGAACATCTTGGTGAGCGAGAACTCGCCGGCGGGGGCCTCCGTGAAGATCGCGGGCGACATGATCGCCGCACCCGCATAGACGAACGGCACCACCTGGTTCTCGCGACGCTTGCGCAAGGCGCCGTCGGGCAGCATGGCGTAATCGCCGCAGCCGCTGTAGCCGATGCTGCTCGCGGTCGGCGCCATCAAGAGCAGAATATCCATCCGCGCGGGATCGAAGGTCTCGGCCAGCCGCGTCAGGTTGGGGCGCACGCCGTCGATCCACATCGTGTCCGAATTGAGATGGAAGAACGGAGCCGTGCCAAGCAGAGGCAGCGCTTTGACCACGCCCCCGCCGGTGCCGAGCACGCGATCGCGCTCGTCGGAAATGATCACGCGCGGACGCGTGCGCGAGGCGACATGGGCGATGATCTGGTCGGGCAGATAATGCACATTGACCACGGCCTCGCTGACGCCGGCGTCTGCGAGCTTGTCCAGCGCATGGTCGAGCAGCGGTTGCCCCGCGACCTCGACCAGCGGCTTCGGCTTGTGATCGGTCAGCGGGCGCATGCGCAGTCCGAGGCCTGCGGCGAGAACCATGGCTTTGGTGGGCTTGACCGACATGTTCAGGGAGTCTCGAGCTGTTTTCCTTCTGGAGGCCGGTCCTATCGCGCTGATGATGCTACCCGCGCTGATTCGGTCGGCACGCATTCCCGCTGCCATAGCGATCCGAGATGACGATTATACGACCGCCGGGTCAAGCGTCTGCCGTCGTCCGTCCCGCCTGCTTTTGTCGCCTTGTTTGATGAAATTCACCCCGATCTGGTCGCCATTGACCCAGGACAGCTCGCAGCGCCGGTAGGCGAGGCCGGTCGACGACAGCAGCAGGAAGAATTCCTTCAAATGCAGCCCTTCGACGGAGCCCTCGACGGTCAGCTTCGCGCCGGTCTCGGACACATCCTCCAGGATGCAGTTGCGCCGCCAGGTTCCGTCGATGCCCATCATAAACGCCGGTATGCCGCGTTCGAACACGACGCGGTCGCCGGTGCGCCGTTCATTCGTCATCTTCCGCTCCAGCCTTCACGTCAGGAGGCAAGTTGGTCCTTCCAGAGGGCCGGGCGCTCAACCATCCCGCTCGCCCCGAGGAGGCCGCTATGCAGCCGTCTCGAAAGGTGGACGGCCACGTTTGTTACGGCCGGGCCGTTCATCCTTCGAGGCTCGTGGAGCCTGTCATCGGGCCGCGCTTCGCGCGGACCCGGTGGCGAGCACCTCCAGCGACAAACGACGAAGCCCGTTTGCGCGGGGATGATGGTTTGAGAGCAGCGCCGCGACTTCTGGACACAATGCCGCTCGCGCGAGACTAACGGAATATTGACTAAGAAGCGGTAAATGACGGAGCAGGCGGCGGCACGTGGGCCGCATACCAGGCCTTGATCGGCGCGAGGGCGGGGTGGGCCAATGACCTCGTCAGATAGGTCCAGATTCTCGGCTGATGGCGCAGATAATGCGGCTTGCCGTCGCGCCGGTTCAGCCGGGCGAACGTGCCGAGCAGGCGCGTGTTGCGCTGTGCCGACATGATGGCGTAGAGCGCGGCAAAGGCGCTCGCATCGAAATTGGCATCGGCCTCACGCCGCGCCTTGATGTAGCGCGACAGAAG
Organism: Bradyrhizobium sp. STM 3562; assembly: GCF_045571435.1. Lineage (NCBI taxonomy): Bacteria > Pseudomonadati > Pseudomonadota > Alphaproteobacteria > Hyphomicrobiales > Nitrobacteraceae > Bradyrhizobium > Bradyrhizobium sp. STM 3562. The sequence continues at coordinate 85,263 of NZ_CP120694.1, read as the reverse complement.
CGAGAGCTCGAGCTGTTCTGGAACGTCGAGCCGCGCGTCCTGCAGCAGCGACACCAAATCATAAGCAGCCGGGCCCAGCACCGCGTCCTGGAAATCGATCAGGCCGACCCGGGCGATTCCAGCCCGCTCCTCCAGCCAGATCAGGTTGGGGGAATGGAAATCGCGCAGCACCCAGCTCTTTGCGGCCGCCGCCGGCGTTTCCAGGAGCTCCCGCCATAGCTCGAGGAATTCGGCGCGCAAGACTTCAGTCAGCGTGACGCCGCGATCCGGTAGATACCATTCCGCCATCAATCCGATCTCGACCAAAAGCGCATCGGTATCAAACAGCGGAATGCGAAAGTCCGCATGCGGTGCCAGCGGCAGCGTTTCCGGCAGCGTTTTGCCGTGCAGCGCCGCCAGCATGTCGGTCGCCGTCTCATAGCGGTCCGGAATCGGGTGTGGCGGATCGCCTTCGAAGAAGCACTCGCTGCCGAAATCCTCCGTGATCAAAAACCCGCTCTCGAGATCGGCGTGATAAATCTCGGGCGCGGAGAAACCATGCGCACGCAAGCCCCCCGCGATGGCGACAAAGGGTTTAACGTCCTCGGCCAGATGCACCGCGGCGCTATAGGGCTTGCCGTCATAGACGGGCGGCCCGTCCGGCCGCCGCGGCGAGTTCATCAGGATGAGGCTTTCGCCGTCGCGCAGCAGCCGCGCATAGGAGCGGATGGAGGCATCGCCGGCCATGCGGCGTCGCCTGGCTGCGAGAAAGCCGGCCTGCTCGAGGAATTGCCTGAGCGACTTCAGCCGTTCGACCTGCGCCGCGCCCCTGCCGAAGCCTTTGACCTCGGCGGCGCGTGCGCCGGTGTCGTGCTCGGGGCGATGGCTGAAATTGATGTCGATGCGGTCGGCCGGCAGCATGTCGCCGGCGCGCTCCGGCCATTCCATCAGGACAACCGTTGCCTCGGGCAATGGCGAGAGTCCGATCTCTTCCAGCTCGCTCGCGTCGCTGACGCGGTAGAGGTCGGCGTGAACGAGCGGAAAGGATGGCAGATCGTAGGATTGCGCCAGCGTGAAAGTGGGGCTTGGGACCTCCAGCTCCTCATCGTCGGCGAGGTAGCGGATCATCGCCCGCGCCGCGGTGGTCTTGCCGGCGCCGAGGTCGCCCGACAGCGTGATGACATCGCCGGGGCCGATCAGCAGCGCGAGATCCGCCATCAGATGCGCGGTCGCGGCCTCGTCGGCCAGCAGCGCCGAGAATGTCGCAGCTTCCGTCATTCCGCTGCGTGACGCTGCGCCTGATCGGTCGGAAATTCGCAAGTCACCGTGGTGCCCTTGCCGATCGCCGAATCCACCCGCACCTTGCCGCCGTGCAGCTCGACGAAGGAGCGCACCAGCGACAGCCCGAGCCCGGCGCCGCGGTGGCGTGAGCCGTGGGAGCGGCTCTCGAACCAGTCGAACACCTTGTCCTTCATGTCGGGCGGGATGCCCGGGCCTGAGTCGGTCACGGTGAAGATGATGCTGTGATCGGTCCTGATGGCGTTGATCACGACGGCTGCGTCCTGTGGCGAAAATCCGACAGCGTTGGCCAGCAGATTATACAACACCTGGACCACGCGGCGCTCGTCGCCGACGAACCTGCCGATGTTCGGGGCGATATTGACCCTCAGGTGGATGCGGTCGGTGGCGAGCCGGTCCTGGACGCCTTCGGCCGCGGCGGCGATCGCCTTCGGCACGTCGACGGGCCCGAGTTCCAGTCGCATCGCGCCGGCATCGATGGTGGCGAGGTCGAGAATGTTGTTGGTCAGGGCCAGCAGCGCGTTGGCCGATTTGGTGACGTAGTCCAGGTATTCGGCCTGTTTCGGTGTCAGCGGCCCGGTCGAGGGATCGCTGAGGAAATGCGCAAAACCGATGATGGTCGTCAGCGGCGCGCGCAATTCGTAGGACACGTGGTGGACGAAATCGATCTTCATCTGGCCGGCGGCCTCGAGCGCCTCGTTGCTTTCGCGCAGTGCGCGCTCGACATTTTCGGTATCGGTGATGTCCTGGAAGGTCACCATGGTGGCGCCGTCCGGAAGCGGCCGGATCAGGCAGTCGAGCACGCTGCCGTCCTTGCGTTCCATCTTGAGCGGCACGTCGATCCGGTTCTCGATTCCGGTGATCGCCTCGCGGACGATTTGCCAGGCCCGTGCGTCGTCGAACAGCGGCTTGGACCAGGCGGCGACGGTATCGATATGCGGCTCCTCCCGCAGCGCCTCCGCCGACAGCTTCCACATTTTGGCAAAGGCCGGGTTGAACAGACGCGCCCTTCCGTTGCTGCCGAACACGGCGACGCCTTCGGCCAGGCTGTCCAGCGTCTCGCGCTGGACGCGGATCAGGCCGTCGAACCGCCGCGCCAGATCGAGGCTTTCGGTGACGTCGTCGAACAGATAGGTGACGCCGCCTTCGGGATTGGGCGTGGTGACCACGCTGAGCGCGCGGCCGTCGGGCAGGAACCAGGTGTCCTTGGCGGTCTCGACCGCACGATAGGCCTCGTGCAGCTTGGCTTTCCAGGCGCGGAAATCCGCCTGCTCGGGCAGCTTACGCGCGGCGCGCAGCCGATCCAGGACACTGGAATCATCGGGATGGCCGTCGAGAAAGGCCGGCTCGAGGTCCCATAGCCGCCGGTAGGAATCGTTATAGAAGGCGAGCCGGCGCTGGCCGTTGAAGACGGCAACGCCGGAGGAGAGCTGGTCGAGCGTCCGACGATGCGCTTCCGCCATCCGCACCAGGGCCGAGCTCAGCGCATGCGCCTCGCTGGCATCGATGGCGATGCCGACGCTGCCGCCTGCGATATTGACGGCACGCACGTCGTAGATGCGCCGCTCGCCGCCGGCGACGATCGGCAGGCGCGCGCTGAAACTCGTCCCGCTCTTCAGCGCGCGTTCCATGTCGGTGCGGTCGGCGCTGTCGAGCAGTTCGAGATTGCGGCTGATGGCATCGGTGATGCCGGCCGCGTCGGCCGCGCGGGCATAGGCGTCATTGACATAGGTCAGGCCGCCCTGCGTGCCGCGGGCCCAAATCGGCCAGGGTGCCGCGGCGGCGAAGCCGCGCAATAGCTCGGTTTCCTCCGTGAGCTGTCGATAGCGCAGGTTGGTTTCCGCAAGTTCCCTGCGCAGCCCGCTGAGCTCGCGGATGCGCACGATTGCCTGCCCGCCGATGGCGCGGCCCATCGCCTCGATGGCGCGTCCGTTCGCGGTGGTGAGATTGAGCAAGAAGCCTTCGCCGGTCTCGCGCAAGGCATCCACCGCATGATCCATCTGCAGCGCCGGTTCCGGCGGCAGCCAGGTGCCGAAGGCAAGCACGCGCTGCGGCAGATCCTGATGCACCAGAAGCGAGATGTCGCCGGAGATCTGCGGGCGGTCGTCGCCGGCGGCCCAGGCGATCAGCACCTGCGGCTCGGCGAACAGCAACGCGCGGTAGCTGTCGGCCTCGACCTGGAGATCGCCAATGCGGCCACGCAGCCGCGCCTCGTCGCGTGCCGCGCCCACGCGGGCGCGCACCAGCAGAATGGCCGATACCACCGAGAAACCGAGCAGTGCCAGGACTCCGGCGAGTACCGCGATGTCCTGGCGGTTGAAGGCGAGGGTGGTCGCGATGCTGTCGAGCGCCGAGATGTCGGCGGCCTGAGCGCTGCTGCCCGGCCACAGCGTTGCTGTGGCAAGTCCGCCCAGGCCGTTGCGTGCCAGCGATGTGCACGACAGCAGCGTCCGACGCATCGCCACGATTACGCCTGACATGATTGCCCCAAAACCGCACGAATTTTCGCGAGCGGTCGCGGATCGCCTTGCCGCGCCGTTCGCGAATCAAAGAACAATATCGCCAGGGGGACTCTAGGGGTAAGAGTCCAGACCGTGAACGTGAATCTTGTTGTGCAAAAAGTGGAACCGCGCGCGTTTCATTTTGATGAAAATGAATTCGCTTGTTCGTCGTGAGCGCGGTGGTCCACCTCTGCCAGTGGGAGAGGTGAGCCGCGTGCGCGGCGCGGACCGATCCAACCAAAACTCATCACGTCCTAGCGGCCGGTCGAACCGAATCCGCCGCCGCCGCGCTCGGTGGGCGAGAGCGACTTCACCGGAATGAGTTCGGTTTGCGACACGGCTGCGATGACCATTTGCGCGATGCGCTCACCGCGCCGGATCGTGAAGGGCGCGCGGCCGTGATTGATCAAGAGCACGCAGATCTCGCCGCGATAATCCGCATCCACCGTGCCCGGCGCGTTCAGCACCGTCACGCCATGCTTGGCGGCGAGACCCGAGCGCGGCCGCACCTGGGCCTCATAGCCTTCCGGCAGCGCAATGCTGAGGCCGGTCGGCACCATCGCGTATTGGCCCGGCCCGAGCACCAATGGCGCGGTCTCGGGAACCGCCGCCAGCAGGTCGAGTCCGGCCGCATGCGTCGTCTGATAGGCGGGCAGTGGCAGGCCTTCGCCATGCGGCAGCCGCAGAACCTCGACTTTGATGGCGCTGCTCATGCGGGCTTCCCTACTGCTTCGGCGACCTGCGCGACCAGCGCGACGGCGACCTCGTCCTTGGTCATGATCGGCCAGTCGTCGACACTGACCTCGGTACCTTTGCGCCTGATCAGATGCACGGTGTTGCGGTCGCCGCCCATCACGCCGGTTGCGGGGGACACGTCGTTGGCGACGATCCAATCGCAGCCCTTGCGCTCCAGCTTGGCCTTGGCGTTGGCGATGAGATGTTGCGTTTCGGCGGCAAAACCAATGACGAGGCCCGGCCGCCTTTCCTTCAGTTTCGAGATGGTCGCTAAGATGTCGGGGTTTTCGACCAGTTCAAGCGGCGGCGGCAGGTGACCTGAAGTCTTCTTCAGCTTCTGCCCGCCCTCATGCGCGACGCGCCAGTCGGCGACCGCGGCGGCGAAAATCGCGACATCCGCCGGCAGCGCCGCTTCCACACGCTCCAGCATCTGGCGGGCGGATTCCACATGCACCACCGCAACGCCGTTGGGATCGTCGAGTTCGACCGGGCCTGCGATCAGCGTGACCTCGGCGCCGGCGGCGCGTGCGGCGGCGGCAATCGCAAAGCCTTGTTTGCCGGAGGAGCGGTTGGCGATGTAGCGCACGGGATCGATCGGCTCGTGCGTGGGGCCGGCCGTGATCAGCACGCGCTTGCCGGAGAGCGGCTGCGGCGCCACCGGGCGCAGAAAGCGCTCCGCGGCGGCCGCGATTTCCAAGGGCTCGGCCATGCGGCCGACGCCAGCTTCGCCCGCTTCCGCCATCTCGCCCGCATTGGGGCCGACAAAATGGATGCCGTCGCGCCTGAGCTGCTCGGCGTTGCGGCGCGTGGCCGCATTGCTCCACATCATCGGGTTCATCGCGGGCGCGAGCAGGATCGGCCGGCTCGCGGCCAACAGAATGGCGCTGGCGAGATCATCGGCATGACCATGCGCGATCTTCGCCATCAGGTCGGCGGTCGCCGGCGCCACCACGATCAAGTCGCAGTCGCGCGCCAGGCGGATATGGCCGGCGTCGAACTCGCTCTCGGGATCGAACAGGTCGGTATAGGCGCGCTCGCCGGAGAGGGCGCTGGCCGCAAGCGCGGTGACGAATTGCTGCGCCGCCTTGGTCAGCACGCAGCGCACGCGAATATGGCGCTCCTTCAGCCGCCGGATCAGATCCAGCGCCTTATAGGCCGCGATTCCGCCGCCGATGATCAGGGTGACGCGGGCCTCGCCCGCAGCACGGGCAGGCTGCGGGGATGCAGCAGGCGCCATTGCCGACGATGCCGGAGCGGCCGTCGCGGTCACCGGGTTATCATCCAGATACTCGCGCAGGATCACCCGGACTTCCTCCTCGACCGAGCGGCCGTTCCTGGCCGAGCGCAGGCGGAGAGAAGCTTTGATGGCGTCATCGAGCTTTCGGATGGTCAGGCTGGCCATGGCAGCTTCCGAGGTGGCGGTGACTGCAATGCTAGCACTACGTTGATTGCAATGCAATCAGAGGCGTGTGACGGCAACGAGGATGCCAATGAACGTGGCGGCGATGATCCAGAGCGCGACGGTGCGCCAGCGGGTCTTCCTGCTTTCGCTGCGCCCCATGGCGGCGATGGTTTCCGGTGACAGGTGCACCCCTTCGCGGGTCATGCGCTCGAGCTGCTCCAGCACGGCCACCGCACGGCCGGCGATGGTCGGCAGTCCCGCGAACACCCGCGCGAGCTCGCCGGCGCCGGTTGCCGCAGTCTGGATGCGTCCCATCGGGCCGAGATTGCGCTCGATCCACTCCCGCACCACCGGATCGGCGATCCGCCAGATGTCGAGCTTGGGATCGAAGCTGCGTGCCACGCCCTCCACCACGACCATCGTCTTCTGCAAGAGGATCAGCTCAGGCCGGGTGCGCATGTCGAACAGGCCGGTGACCTCGAGCAGCAGCGTCAGCAGCCGCGCCATGGAGATTTCCTCGGCGGTGCGGTTGTGGATCGGTTCGCCGATGGCGCGGATGGCTTGCGCGAAATTCTCGACTGAATGGTGTGGCGGCACGTAGCCGGCCTCGAAATGCACCTCCGCGACGCGCCGATAATCGCGGGTGATGAAGCCGAGCAGGATTTCGGCGAGGAAGCGGCGCTCCTTGGTGCCGAGCCGGCCCATGATGCCGAAATCGACCGCCACCAGCCGCCCCTCATCGTCGAGGAACAGATTGCCCGGATGCATGTCGGCGTGGAAAAAGCCGTCGCGCAGCGCGTGGCGCAAAAAGCTCTGGATCACCTTGCGGCCGAGATCGGGGAGGTCGACGTCGGCCTGCAACAGGCGCGCATGATCCGACAGCGGGATGCCGTCGATCCACTCCATCGTCAGCACGTTGTGGGTGGTGCGGTCCCAGTCGACCGCGGGAACGCGGAAATCCGGATCTCCTTGGGTGTTTTCCGCCATCTCGGAGAGCGCGGCCGCCTCCAGCCGCAGATCCATCTCCATCGCGACCGAGCGCGACATGGTGTTGATGACCTCGACCAGCCGCAATCGCCGCGCCTCCGCCGAATGCGCCTCGGCCTTGTGTGCGACAAAGAAGAAGTCGGAGAGATCGCGGCGGAAGCGGGTGGCCACATTCGGCCGCAGCACCTTGATCGCAACCGGGCGGCGCACCCCGTCGCGCAACACCTCGCCGCGATGCACCTGTGCGATCGAGGCTGCCGCGACCGCCGGACCGAAGCTGGCAAAGGCTTCCTTGATCGGCCGCTCCAGCGAGGCTTCAATCACAGCCTCGGCTTCGTCCTGCGGGAAGGGCGGCAGCCGGTCCTGCAGGCTTTCGAGGTCACGCGCCAGCCCGACGCCGACCACGTCCGGGCGCGTTGCCAGAAACTGGCCGAGCTTCAGATAGGCCGGGCCCATCCGCTCCAGCGCGCGCGACAGCCTGGGGCCGGATTTGGCGCCGCGCCGCTCGATCAGCCGCGCGATCTTGATCGCGAGCTGGCTTGGCGGGGGCACCAGCGCGGGGTCGACGACGCCGAACACGCCTTCGCGCGCCAGCACAAAGGTGGCGCGGGTCAGCCGCAAGACATGGGTTGCTGCCGAAATCACAAACGCCAGCCCGAATGCAGTGCCACGATGCCCCCGGACAGCATTTGCCAGCCGACGCGCGAGAATCCCCCGGCGCGGATCATGTCGGCGAAAGCGGCGGGCTTGGGAAATCTGCGGATGGACTCGACGAGATACTGGTAGGACTCGGCATCGCCCGTCACCACGCGGCCGAGCGGCGGGATCACCTTGAACGAGAATAGATCGTAAAGCCGATCGAGCCCCGGCACCTCGACGGTTGAAAATTCCAGGCACAGAAAGCGTCCGCCGGGCCTCAGCACGCGAAACGCCTCTTTCAGCGCCAGATCGATGCGCGGCACGTTCCGGATGCCGAAGGCGATGGTGTAGCCATCGAAGCTGCGATCGGGAAAGGCGAGCGCCTCCGCATTGCCGTCGACAAACGACACCCGGTCGTCGAGATGCTGGAGAAGCGCACGTTCGCGCCCGACATTGAGCATATTCTCGTTGATGTCGCAGACGGTAGCATGAAAGCCGGCGCCGGAGGCTTTCGCCGCGCGAAAAGCGATGTCGCCGGTGCCGCCGGCCACATCGAGCAGCGCAAAGGGCGCATCACTCTGCGGCGGATTGAGGGTGTTGATCATGATGTCCTTCCAGACCCGGTGCAGGCCCATCGACATCAGATCGTTCATCAGGTCATAGCGCGAGGCAACGCTGTGAAACACCTGGTTGACCAGCGTCTGCTTGTCGCCCAGGGGCACGTCTCGAAAGCCGAAATGCGTGGTCTGGTCCGGTTGACTCATTACTCGTAGTCCTGGAGGTGCCCGCGGGATCGATGCGGACATAGGACATTTGGCCTGTCATTGCGAGCGCAGCGAGGCCACACTGGCTATGTCATTCCGGGATGGTGCATCGGCACCAGACCCGGAATCTCGCGATTTTCGGGCTTCGATGCCGGCGCATCGGCCCGGAACGACGGCGTCCAAGACCGACTGCTTCCCCGCTTCGCGGCGCTCGCGACGGCGGCGACTTGCCGCGCCGGGACCATAGCGCGCCCGGCGCAATGGCGGTATCACGTCATCCACATAAGGTGAACGAGAGAAAATGCCCGAATTGCCCGAGGTCGAAACCGTCCGCCGCGGCCTGCAGCCCGTGATGGAAGGGGCCAAAATCGTCAAGGCGGAAGCCCGCCGCAAGGACCTGCGATTTCCGTTTCAGAAGGATTTTGCCGACCGCCTGCAGGGCCAGACGGTCACCGGCCTGGGGCGGCGGGCCAAATATCTGCTCGCTGATCTCGCCTCCGGCGACGTCTTGCTGATGCATTTGGGCATGTCCGGGTCGTTTCGTATCCGGAAAGCGGGCGAGGAGCAGGCACCCGGCCAGTTTCACCACCCGCGCGACAAGGACGAGGCCCATGACCATGTGGTGTTTCACATGTCCTCGGGCGCGGATGTCGTCTTCAACGATCCGCGGCGCTTTGGCTACATGAAGATCATCGCGCGCAATGCGATCGACGAGGAGCCGCTGTTGCAGGGGCTCGGCCCCGAACCGCTCGGCAACGAATTCGATGCCGTCATGCTGGCGCGCGCCTGTGCCAACAAGAAGACGAGCCTGAAGGCCGCGCTGCTCGACCAGAGCGTGGTTGCGGGGCTCGGCAACATCTATGTGTGCGAGGCCTTGTACCGCGCTCATCTGTCGCCGCGCCGCCTGGCGGCAACACTTGCCACCAAGGCCGGGCAACGCAGGAGCGTTGCCGGTGGCGAGCCGACCGAGCACGCGGCGCGTCTGGTGGAGGCGATCCACGCGGTGCTCAATGAGGCGATCAAGGCCGGCGGATCATCGTTGCGGGATCACCGGCAGGCCAACGGCGACCTCGGCTATTTCCAGCATTCGTTTCAGGTCTACGACCGCGAAGGCGAAAAGTGCCAGACCAAGGGATGCGGCGGCATCATCCGCCGCTTCACTCAGAACGGCCGCTCCACCTTCTGGTGCCCGAAGTGCCAGAAGTGAGATGAGCGTGGAGGAGCCGTCGATGCGCCGGCCCGGGCGCTCATGTCGTTCGACTATCGATAGAAGGCGCTGGGCGGCATCCCAAAATGCTTGCGGAACATCGCGGTGAAAGCGCTCTGGCTCGCATAGCCGCTGTCGAGTGCAACGTCGATGATCTTCTCGCCGCGCGCGAGCCGCTGCAAGGCAAACAGGAGCCGCGCCTGCTGCCGCCACTGGCCGAAGGTCATGCCGGTCTCCTTCGAGAACAGACGGTGCAGCGTCTTCGCCGTCACGCCGATCCGGTCGGCCCATTGCTGGGCGGTCGCGATGTCGTCGGGCGTTGAGGTCAGCGCTTGGCAAATCGTCCGCAAGCGGAGATCGTGCGGCGCAGGGAGATGGAGCGGCAACACGTCAAACTCCCTGAGCTCGTCGAGCAGCAGACGTAGAAGGCGCTCGTCGCGCGAGCCTTTCGCATATTCTGTCTGCACGGCGACGGCGGCAACGATCAATTCGCGCAGCAGCGGCGAGACGGCGATGACGCAGCTTGCTCGCGGCAGATGCGGCGCCGCATCCGGATCGACGAACAGCGTGCGGATCTTCACCTCCCCGCACATCTGCACCTCATGTTCGAGATCCGCGACCAGCCAGAGTGCCCGATTCGGCGGCACAACCCAGGAGCCGGCGGCGGAACGAACGATCATGACGCCTGTAATCGCATGAAGAAGCTGGTCGCGTGGATGCGCGTGCAATCCGGTCGACGTGCCGTTCGGATAATCGATCTCCATCGCCGCGATTGGCCGCGGGGTCGCGTGATAGTCGAGGTGACGTCTTACCAGCTCGTCGAGCATGTCCCAATCTCGCTAGATCTCGTCACTCTACCGCGAGACTGACCAGATCGCGATTCGTTAACAGACAGGCCTGCCCCCCGTCTCGCGAGGTCTCATGCTCAAGCGCAATGCTGCCTTCCTCTATCCTTTCCTTGCCATCGTCCTGTGGGCGGGAAATGTCATCGTCTCGCGGCTGTCAGTGCACAGCATCGGCCCGCAGGCCATCACCTTCTATCGCCTGCTGCTCGCGGTTCTCCTGATGAGTCTGTTCGTCGCCGGCCCGGCCTGGCGCAGCCGGCACGCGATCTGGCCGCATCTCGGGCAGTTCGTCATCCTCGGCTTTCTCGCCATGTGTCTCTTCCAGAGCTTGTCCTATCTGGCGGCGGAAACGACCACGGCGACGAACATGGCGGTCTTCACCGCGCTGACCCCGCTGCTGACCGTTGGCCTCAGCGCGCTGCTGCTGGGCGAACCGCCGACGGTCGGCATGGTGGGTGGCGGCCTCCTATCGCTGGCCGGGCTCGTGTACCTCGTCAGCGGCGGCAGCCCCGCCTCGCTCGTGCATGCCGGTGTTCATGTCGGCGACCCCTTGATGCTGCTGGCCGCTGTCGTCTACGCGCTTTACGGGGTGTTGCTGAAGCGCTGGAATCTCGGCGTGACCGGCTGGCAATCCACCTATCTGCAGGCGCTATGCGCGCTCGCGATCATGTTTCCGGCCTTTCTTGCGACCCCGGCGCCGCTGCGTGAGCTCAACCGGGATACCCTGCCGTTGATCGCCTATGCCGGCGGTCTAGCCTCGGTGGTGCTGCCGTTCTTCTGGGTCCGCGGCGTTCAGCATCTCGGGCCCAATCGCTGTGCCGTATTCATGAACTTGCTGCCCGTGTTCACGGCTGCCGGCGCCATCGTGGTGCTCGGCGAGCCGATTCGATCCTATCACGTCGTCGGCGGCGGGCTCGCCCTGCTCGGCGTCGCCGTCGCGCAGATCGTCAGGCGCCCCTTGCTCCGCCGCGCGGCGCTGGCGGCCGAGTGAGTGAGCGCCTTGCGTTTCACAGCGCACGCTAAAGGCAAGCGTCCCAGGATGGGTCGATGTCTCGCCAGACCGAAGGCGGCGGGACCGCCGGCGCAGTCGGCCGGGCAGAAGTCTCTGCGAACACGAATCGGAACGGCTCCTCCCTGAATTCGCTCGCAGTTTCGTCCTGGGCCACCGTCGAGCCGTGCAGCCTGTTGTCGATCCACTGCCACAATTCGCGCATTTCCACGGCGGATTTGCCCGATGGCGCGTATTCGCTCACGGCAAGGCCGGCAGCAAGCGCGTCCTGGTGGTCGTTGCGCATCACGATGAAGGGCTGCGCCAACACCTCGGCGAGATCGCGCGGCGCCCGCTCGTCGAGCACCGAACTCGCGTCGTTCACGCGATGGCCGCCGCGAATCGGCGTCTGGTTGAGCACGAAGGCGAACGGGGTGCGCCAGGCGCGGGCCACGGCCAGCGTCGGCACCATCGCCTCGATGTCGGCGACGCTGGGGCGCGCGGGAATGATGCAGAGATCGGAGTAGCGGATGGCGGCCGTGGTCGCGGCATTGGTGCCGCTCGCGGTATCGATCACGGTGAGCGTCACGCCGCCGCGTTCCAGAGCCTGTAAGCGCCGCTCGATATCTCCGGCATTGTAGACGGCCTCGACGATCGGTTCGGCCAGGCCGCGGCGGGCCTGCCAGTTCGAGAGCGTGCCCTGTTTGTCGGTTTCGATCAGTCGGACGTTGTGTCCGGCGCCCCTCGCCGCCACCGCGAGCCCGATGGCGAGCGTACTCTTGCCGCTGCCGCCCTTTTGGGTGGCCAAAACGATCGTATACATGGAGCTATCCTTAGGAGTTTACGGGGTTTTGCGGATACGCCACACTGAGCTGCATCGCCTTTCGCGATGCGGAGCGATTCTCGCTCAGGACGTTCCGGCCCGATCCCAAGGAGAGGGAGATCGCGGTAGTCCGATTCGCTAATGGCCGAGGATGACCGATTATGCCAGTCGTGACAACTCCGTACGAGTACGATCGTGCGTGATGTCGCGGCTGCGCTACCTGGAGCACGAAGATGGAGCGGGCTGATTAGTCCAAGACCACTCATCCCGCGGTGAGAAGATTGATGGAAACTCCGACTCTAGAGACCCGGCGACTGATCCTGCGACCGCTTGCGCTATCGGACGCGCCGGCGATTCAGCGTCACTTCAACAACTGGAACATCATCAAGAACCTGGCGACGATCGTTCCCTGGCCCTATCCGGCTGATGGCGCCGAGACCTTCATCAAACGCGAGCTGGAGAAGATCGCCGCGGGCGAGGAGATCTATCAGTGGGTCCTGGTGCTGCGCTCGGGCGACGGGGAGGCGATCGGGAATATTCGCTTCGAGCCGCAGGCGGACCTTCCGAACGGCAGCCGCGGCTTTTGGCTGGCGGAGCCGTACTGGAACCAGGGTTTGATGACCGAGGCAGTAGCGGCGGTCGACGACTTCGTATTCGGCACGCTGCGGCTTGAGCGCTTCTACGCCTGCAACGTCGTCACCAACGTGGCCTCGCGCCGGGTGAAGGAAAAGACCGGGGCGAGATTCATGGGCTATGTCGAGCTGCAGAACCACAGCGGCCAGAAGGTCTCGGAGAAGTGGGAAGTCACCCGCGATAGCTGGCTGGCCCGGCAGGCGCATCAAAAGGGCCGGAAGTGACGGTTAGCTAGGCCGGCGGAATCCGACGGGCAGGATCTTTCGATGCGAGCGGCGGCCGGTGGCAGTGCCATCAATGCTGCTGTCGCCCGCTTCGCCTTACGGCAGCGCTTTCGCGCGGCCCGTGCTCTGCGCGCGCTGAACATTGACGCGGCAGCATTCTACCGAACCCAAAGCAACGTCCTGTCGACTGATGGACGCAAGAGCCTCTTGATCGACTTCGCCGATCTGCGCGGCAGCATGGCGATGGCGATCGGCGCCATCCGCGCCTACCTCTTGACTGCGGATGCCGCCGACAAGCAGGACGAGATCGGGCTCATGGCCACGCCGTCGTTGTCTTCAAAGAGAACATGATCAAGACTGGGGAGCTTGCGGCCGTTCCTGAGAAGCATCAAGGCAGCCTGATCTCTTCCGCACGCCGGACGTGGCGAGGAATTGCTTACTTCCGCACACAGATCACGCGGACTACGGCGCTCTTGGCGTCTGTCGACGAGCCATTCGCCTCAATGCCGTTCGCCTTGAGAAAAGTACGAACCGTCTCCGGCGAGACCAGCGCGGCCTGGGCTGCGGCCGTGGCGTTCGATGGCCCGGCGACGGTCGCCGGCTTCAGCAGCGCGATGCCGGCAAACTTGCCCGCATCATTGAGTGCTGCGGCACCGGAAAAGCCGAGCCCTGGCGCCGGGGATAGCGCGGCATCGCCGGCCTCTCCGACTTGCGACCGCTGCGCCTTGATGATGCTCACCGCCGCGGCCCCGCCCTGGCTTTGCGGATCGGCGATGCCGATGACGTCAACGGCCGCTGCTGCTGCACTACTCGCCAGTGACAAAGGCTTCAAGCTGCGCGCGCCATAGATATGCAACAGCGCAAGCCCGTGCTCGGGGTCGTCGGCGACGCGGTCGGCATGGCCGAAGCCTGCAATGGTGATGGCGATGCAGCCGTCGGTGACCTCGCGGTCCGTCACGATCGCGCCGTCGTCGCTGACGATAACGCCTGTGCCGTATTCGACCGTCCGGCGCGGCGGCGGACCTCCGGCTTGCGCGGCCGGCGGAAACGCATTGAACGCGCTCGACATGGCGATCACCGCGGGCTCGACGGTATTTTCGGTTGCCTGATCGTAGAGGATGGTCATGATGCGGACTTCATCGCCCCTGAAAGTGCCGCGCACATAAAACTTCTTCAGGCCCTGCAGGCCGGAGAGAACAAAGAAGTCCGGCTTGATCACGGTGTAGTCGACGCTGCGTCCTGCCGGCTCCTTCTTTTCGCGGTCAGCGAGCTTTGTGGTGGTGGGATCAGCTTCCTTGCGCCGGGTCAACAGGATCTGGATGGTGCCGGTCGGCGAACTCCATTTGCTGCCGGTGGCGTCGCTCGACTGCTGCGGCACCAATTTTGTGGGGATGCCGAGACGCGCGCCGGTGACGGGATCGGTGACCATCTTCCAGCCGACATTCTCCTGGCGCCGCCGTGCGGTCTCGGCCAGCACGCTGCGCTCCTGCGGATTGAGCACGCCGGTCGGCTTGCCGCCGTGGGACTTCTGGTATTCCTTGATCGCGGCGACCATGCGCTCGCTGACGTCGCCAGTGATGGCGCCGTTATATTCGCCGACCCAGGCGAGGTCGGATTGCAGCGCCAGCCGTTCGGCCTGCGCCATGGCGTTGGCGCTGTCGGTCGGCGTCTGCACGGCCGGGCGGACCGGCGTGGTCGCCACCTGCTTCGGCTTGGTGCCGACGGTGCTCGGCTGGCTCATCTGCGCCTGCGCAAGAACGGTCGAGGTCAGGAAGACCATTGCGGCGAGCATCGCTCTCATGACAAATCCCGCAGGCGATTGAACTTGCTCTGGCTTAAGCACATCTCGTTGGTCGGCAACAACAGCGCCAGGGTTCATGGAAAACTCGGTATCCTCATCGTGAGGGGCGGCAGGCGAACAAGGTAAGGAGTGGCAAGACCATGTTCAGCGAGGAAGAACTCGAGCGCTACGCCCGCCACATCGTGCTGCGCGAGGTCGGCGGTCCTGGGCAGACCGCTCTGAAGGAGGCCTCCGTGCTGGTGATCGGCGCCGGCGGCCTGGGCGCGCCCGCGCTGATGTATCTGGCGGCGGCCGGTGTCGGCGCGCTTGGCGTGGTCGATGACGACGTGGTCTCGTTGTCCAATCTGCAGCGCCAGATCATTCACACCACGCCCGACATCGGGCGACGCAAGGTCGACACCGCGGCCGAGCGCATCCATGCGCTCAACCCGCATGTCCGCTTCGCCGCGCATGCCACCTGGCTCAAGGCGGACAACGCGCTCGATCTCATCGGTGGCTATGATCTCGTGCTCGACGGCTCCGACAATTTTGAAACGCGCTATCTGGTTTCCGATGCCTGCTTCCTCGCGGCGAAACCGCTGATCACGGCTGCGCTCGGGACTTTCGACGGCTCGCTCACCACCATCCGGGCGCACGAGAGGAACGCGAACGGCGAGTTCAACCCGACCTATCGCTGCCTGTTTCCCGAACCGCCGCCGCCCGGCACCGTGCCGCCTTGCGTCGAAGCGGGCGTCATGGGTGCGCTCGCGGGCATGCTGGGTTCGATGATGGCGCTGGAGGCCATCCGTGAGATCGTCGGCTTCGGCGAAGGCTTGGTCGGACGGCTGTTGATGGTGGACGCGCGCACCATGCGTTTTGAAACGCTCCGCTATGCGCGCGATCCGAACAATCCGCTCAACGGCGATGGGCTGACGATCACCGATCTCAGCGCGCATGTGTGACCTTCCTCCCTCTTCCCGTCCTTCATGGGGGCGCGACGAGCAAAGCTAGCACTGAGAGGGTCAGGGTCAGCGGCTATCTCCGCGAATTCAGTGAGAGTGGAGCATGCGGAGACTCCCCCTCACTCGGATCACATCTTTGATGCGATCCGACTCTCCCCGCGAGCGGGGAGAGGTAAAGACGCGCGCCGGTGACGTTCACGCCGTCAGCTTTCGCTCGCTGTCCATGTGCGCGAGCTGCGATTCCGGATAACGCTCGCCGGCGGCGATGCCGGGTGGGAAGGTCTTGGCGAGTGCGGCGAGATCGTCCCGCGTCAACACGACATCCAGCGCGCCAAGCGCTTCCGTCAGCCGGTCGCGGCGGCGGGCGCCGATGAGCGGCACGACGTCAGCGCCTTGCGCGGCCACCCAGGCGATCGCGAGCTGCGCGGGCGTGGCACCGACGTCTTCGGCGATTGCACGCAGTTTCTCGACCAGCGTGAGATTGGCGTCGAGATTGGCGCCCTGAAAGCGTGGGCTCATCTTGCGAAAATCCGCTTGCCCAGAACGGTCCTTCGACCAGTGGCCGCTGATCAGTCCGCGCGACAGCACCCCATAGGCTGTGATGCCGATGCCGAGCTCGCGGCAGGTTTTGAGGATGTCGCTCTCGATGCCGCGTGAGACCAGGGAGTATTCGATCTGTAGATCCGAGATCGGATGGACCGCATGCGCGCGGCGGATGGTCTCCGAGCCCACCTCGGACAGCCCGATATGCTTGACATAGCCGGCCTTGATCATGTCGGCGATGGCGCCCACGGTCTCTTCGATGGGCACCGACGGATCGAGCCGAGCCGGGCGATAGATATCGATGTAGTCGACGCCGAGGCGCTGCAGCGAATAGGCGAGGAAATTGCGCACGGCGACCGGGCGGCTGTCATAACCGAACCAGCCCTTGGCCGGATCGCGCAACGCGCCGAACTTGACCGAGATCTGCACCGAATCGCGGTCACGGCCGGCGAGCGCTTCGCCGATCAGCATTTCATTGTGGCCCATGCCATAGAAGTCGCCGGTGTCGAGCAGGGTGATGCCGGCATCCAGCGCGGCATGAATGGTCGCGATGCTCTCGCTGCGGTCGGCGGGGCCATAGAAGTCCGACATGCCCATGCAGCCGAGGCCGATCGCCGACACGCTGGGGCCGGTCGAACCGAGTCTGCGTCTCTCCATCGTGGCTCTCCTCGAAGAGGCGGGCCAATGCCCGCAGTTGAAGTTGCCACTGATATGAGGGTGTCTTATTGCGCTGATAAGCTAGACAATGCTGAACATCTTGTTCAGTATACCGAACAATGATTGACTTCGATTACCGCGATCTCGCGGCCTTTGTCGCCGTCGCCCGCACCCGCAATTTCCGCCGCGCAGCCCGCGAGCAGGGGGTCTCGACCTCAAGCCTCAGCCAGCGACTGCGCGAGCTCGAGGAGCGGCTCGGCGTGCGCCTCCTCAACCGCACCACCCGCAGTGTCGCGGTCACCGAGGCCGGCGAAATGCTCCTGGCGCGCGTGGGGCCGGCGATGACCGAGGTGAACGAGGCGCTGGAGCAGGTGCGCGGCCTGCGAGAGGCGCCATCGGGGCGGCTCCGCATCAACGCGCCGCCGCCGGCGGTCGACCTGGTGTTGGCGCCGATGGTCGGTCCGTTCCTGCGGGCCTACCCCAAAGTCGACCTGGAGATCGCCGCCGAGAGCACGTTCGTCGATATCGTCGGCGCCAGCTTCGATGCCGGCGTACGCTATGGCGAGCATCTCGCGCAGGACATGATCGCAGTGTCGCTCGGTCCGCCGCAGCGCTACGCCGTCGTGGCGTCGCCGCAATATATTGCGCAGCATGGATTGCCGACCGAGCCGAACCACCTGCTCGATCACCCCGCGATCCGCACCCGCTTCGGCAGCGGCACCATGCTGGATTGGGAATTCGAGAAGGCGGGCCGTATCGTCAAAGTGTCGCCGCCGGCAAGCCTGATCGCGGTCTATCAGCCGCTGGCGCTGCGGGCGGCCATCGATGGCGTCGGATTCTGGATGACGTTCGAGGGCTGGGTCCGCGAGGCAGTGAAGTCGGGCGCGCTCGTGAGCGTGCTCGAGGATTGGTGTCCGCCGTTCCCGGGGCCGTTTCTCTATTACCCGAGCCGTCGCCAGCCACCGCCCGCGCTCGCCGCGTTCGTCGCCTTCGTCGGAGAATGGCGCAAGCGGGAGCGGCGGAGCGGCAAATAGTTTGCCGTCGTCCCGGCCAAGCCAACGGGTCCACGCGAAAGCGCGGCCCGATGACAGGCTCCGCGCGAGCCGGGACCCATGACCACAGGCCGTTGTCTCAGAGCATGCTGGGCAGCACGCGATCCGGCGGTTTGTGGTTGTCGAGAAAGGTGCGGATGTTGATGATGACCTTCTCGCCCATCTCGACGCGGCCCTCGATCGTGGCCGAGCCCATATGCGGCAGCAGCGTCACTTTGCCGGCTTTCGCGAGGCGCACGAACTTCGGGTTGACCGCGGGTTCGTTCTCGAACACGTCGAGGCCTGCGCCGCCGATGTCGCCTGCTTCGATCAGCTTGACCAGCGTATCCTCGTCGATGATCTCGCCGCGCGCGGTGTTGACGATATAGGCGTCCTTGCGGATCAGCTTGAGGCGCCGCGCCGAGAGCAGGTGGAAGGTCGCCGGCGTATGCGGACAGTTCACCGAAATGATGTCCATCCGCGCCAGCATCTGGTCGAGGCTTTCCCAATAGGTCGCCCCGAGTTCCTCGGCGATGCGCGGCGCTACGGGACGGCGGTTGTGGTAATGAATCTGCAGGCCGAAAGCGCGGGCGCGCCGTGCCACTGCCTGCCCGATGCGGCCCATGCCGACGATGCCGAGCCGCTTTCCTCCGATACGATGACCGAGCATCCAGGTCGGCGACCAGCCCGGCCAGTTCCGCCCCTCGGTCAGAATCAGCGAGCCTTCGATCATCCGCCGCGGCACCGCCAGGATCAGCGCCATGGTCATGTCGGCGGTGTCTTCGGTCAGAACCTTCGGCGTGTTGGTGACGGTGATGCCGCGCGCATGCGCCGCCGCGACGTCGATATTGTCGACGCCGTTGCCGAAATTGGCGATCAGCCTCAGCTTGCAGTCGGGCGCATTGAGAAGGTCGGCGGTGATTTCGTCCGTGACGGTCGGCACCAGCACATCGGCGGTGCGCGCCGCTTCCGCGAGCTGCTCGGCCGTCATTGGCGTATCGTCGAGATTGAGCCGCGCGTCGAACAATTCGCGCATGCGGGTCTCGATCGTATCCGGCAGCTTGCGTGTGACGACAACAAGAGGTTTTTTCTTACCCGACATGGCCTGTACTCATGAGGCCGTTCAGACCTCATTAACCCGGTTGTTCGACACTGCCATGGCCGCTTGGTCCCGGCGTTTCCTGGGGTTCCCGATCTGCCTCAGGTCGTCAGAGGGCCTCGGGCGCGTCTTGGCGCTAAGGTGTTCCGTCCTCTCTAGCAGAAGGCGGGGCCAAGACAAGAACCCCGCGCGCGGGGAGAGGCCTGCGTTAGCCTGGGCCGTCGGCGGGGACTTAAGGGGATCTGGCGCAGATTGCTGCAATTCAGCTCGCAAGAATTGAATTGCGCGAATCTCGGCAGGAGCGAGTGGAATGGCGTTGGGGCGTTTCTGTTTGGTCGCGGTGCTCGTTGGCGGTTGGCTCGGGGCTTCGGTCACGACAGGTTTTTCGGCGAAGGATACGATTGTCACCACGAGCGGGCTGCCCGTTCCGCGCTATGTCAGCCTGAAATCCGACCATGTGAATGTCCGCGCCGGCCCAACCAAGGACAATGACGTCGCCTGGGTCTACACGCGCGCAGGGCTGCCGGTTGAAGTCACGGCGGAGTTCGAGAATTGGCGGCGCGTGCGGGACTCCGAAGGTTCCGAGGGCTGGGTCTATCACTCGCTGCTATCCGGGCGCCGCACGGCGGTCGTCACCATGAAGCACAAGGATGATCTCGCCGCGCTGCACGAGAGCGCCGACATGGCGAGCGACGTGACTGCGCGCCTGCAGGCCGGCGTTATCGCCCAGGTCAAGAAATGCGATTCGCACTGGTGCCACATCGCCGGTAATGGCTTTGACGGCTGGATCGAGCAGCAGCGGCTGTGGGGCGTTTATGCCGACGAGCATGTGAACTGACGCGCGCTTAAAGCGCGTCATTCCGGGGCGATGCGCAAGCATCGAACCGGGAATCTCGAGATTCCGGATCTGGTCCTTTCGGACCATCCCGGAATGACGGTGTGAAAGCTATGCCGATATAACCGGTAGCAAAGGCGTCTCAGCGCCTCTTGCGCAGGCGTACCACCATGTCGATGCGCGAGATCTCGTAGCCGTCGGGCACGTCCGGTATTTTCGACAGCGCCAAATGCGGGTCGGGAATGTCGACCAGCTCGTGATTGTGCTCGAGATAGAAGTGGTGATGGGCGGTGACGTTGGTATCGAAATAAGTCTTGGTGCCGTCCACGCTGACCTGACGCAGCAGGCCGGCATCGGTGAGCTGATTGAGTGTGTTGTAGACGGTCGCGAGCGACACCGGCACTTTCGCGAGCGTCGCCTCCTCGTACAGCATTTCTGCAGTGAGGTGCCGGGCGCCCTTGCCGAACAGCAGCCATCCGAGCGCCATGCGCTGTCGCGTCGGGCGCAGGCCCGCCGACTGCAGCATTTCGTTAACATCGTGCCAAGGGCAGCCGTTCAAAGCCGGCTGCCGGCCCTTCTCTGGGGCCGCGAGAGGAGCGGTCTCGTCGTTCAAACGCGCCGCCTTTTCGTTCATTTCCACGTCAGGCACCGGGCTGGAGAGTTCAGACTATGGCCTAGCAATATAAGAAGGAAATTCGCCAGATGCAAGTTTTTCGCAACTAGAGCCGGCCTGCCCCGCCTTTCGGAACTATAAGCCCGATGCGGCGATTTAGCTGGTGTCGCCGAGCTTTGCCCTCCGCGGAGCCTGTGTTAGAGAGCGCGCGGACCCGATCACCGATATCGGCGCAGGCGTGTATGAGTGTGTCGTGACACTCTGAGGTAGATGCACCGGTTAAAGCGACGATCCGGTGCGCTTGCCACGCGATTTGGGGTCCGTTTCGCGGAAAACTGCTCGATCGAGGATTTTAGAGGAGAGGCGACCTAGCATGCTGCAACGGCGCTCCGGTTACGAATATGAGGATTTGCTGGCCTGCGCCCGCGGCGAGATGTTTGGGCCGGGCAATGCACAATTACCGCTGCCGCCAATGCTGATGTTCGACCGCATCACCGAGATCAGCGATACCGGCGGTGAGTTCGGCAAAGGCTTGGTGCGGGCCGAACTCGACGTCAAGCCGGACCTCTGGTTCTTCGGCTGCCATTTCAAGAACGACCCCGTCATGCCGGGCTGCCTCGGTCTCGATGCGCTGTGGCAGATGGTCGGCTTCTATCTCGGTTGGGTCGGCGGCGAGGGGCGCGGCCGCGCGCTGGGCTTGAGTGAATTGAAGTTCGGCGGCCAGGTGCTGCCGGACGCGCGGAAGGTTGTGTACAACGTCGACATTAAGCGCGTGATGCGCTCAAAGCTGGTGCTGGGGATCGCCGACGGGTGGCTTTCCGTGGACGGCCAGATTATCTATCGCGCCAAGGATTTGAAGGTCGGACTGTTCAAGCAGGGCACCGCGCCGGGCTGAACGTTGAACCGGGAAACGTTGAACAGGGACTTAAGGGCATAACGGCAGGCGAGGCGAACATGAGGCGGGTTGTCATCACGGGGATGGGCATTGTCTCATCCATCGGAAACAACACCCAGGAAGTGCTTGCGAGCCTCTACGACGCGAAGTCGGGAATTACGCGGGCTGAGAAGTATGCGGAACTTGGCTTCCGTTCGCAGGTGCAAGGTGCGCCGACGCTCGACCCTTCAGGCGTGATCGATCGCCGCGCGATGCGGTTCTTGGGCCAGGGCGCCGCCTGGAATCACATCGCCATGGAGCAGGCGATCCAGGACTCGGGCCTGGGGCCCACCGAAATCTCGAACGAGCGCACCGGCATCATCATGGGCTCGGGTGGCCCTTCGGCGCGCACCATCGTGGAGGCCGCCGATATCACTCGAAGCAAGGGACCGAAGAAGGTCGGGCCTTTTGCGGTGCCGAAGGCGATGTCGTCGACGGCGTCCGCGACGCTCGCCACCTGGTTCAAGATCAAGGGCGTCAACTATTCGATCTCTTCCGCCTGCGCGACCTCCAACCATTGCATCGGCAATGCGTACGAGACCATCCAGTGGGGCAAGCAGGACGTCATCTTCGCGGGCGGCTGCGAGGAGCTCGACTGGACCTTGTCCGTGCTGTTCGACGCGATGGGGGCGATGTCGTCGAAGTACAACGATACGCCTGCCACGGCTTCGCGGCCCTACGATATCAACCGCGACGGCTTCGTGATCGCCGGCGGCGCCGGCGTCGTCGTGCTCGAGGAGCTCGAGCATGCGAAAGCGCGCGGAGCGCGCATCTATGCCGAGATCGTCGGTTACGGTGCCACGTCCGATGGCTATGACATGGTCGCGCCGTCGGGCGAGGGCGCCGAGCGCTGCATGCGACAGGCGCTCTCGACCGTGAAGACCAAGGTCGACTACATCAACCCGCACGCAACCTCGACGCCGGCCGGCGATCCGCCGGAGATCGACGCGATCCGCAGGGTGTTCGGCACCGGCGAGAAGTGTCCGCCGATCTCCGCGACCAAGGCGCTCACGGGGCATTCGCTCGGCGCCACCGGCGTGCAGGAGGCGATCTATTCGCTTCTGATGATGAACAACGGCTTCATCTGCGAAAGCGCCCACATCAGCGAACTCGATCCTGTTTTTGCCGACATGCCGATCGTGCGCAAGCGCATCGACAACGCCAAGCTCGGCACGGTGCTGTCGAACTCGTTCGGCTTCGGCGGCACCAACGCCACGCTGGTGTTCAAGCGGCTGGATGCGTAATCTTCTCCATGACATGGAGAGCTACATTTGTCGTCATGGCCGGGCTCGTCCCGGCCATCTACGTCTTAGCGTGCGGATGATCTACGTGGATGCCCAGGCCAAGCCAGGGCATGACGAGGGAGAGAGGCGATGCAGAATCTGATGAAGGGCAAGCGCGGTCTGATCATGGGCATCGCCAATGATCATTCGATCGCCTGGGGCATTGCCAAGACGCTCGCGGGCGCCGGCGCGGAGCTCGCCTTCACCTATCAGGGCGAGGCGTTGGGCAAGCGGGTCCGGCCATTGGCGGAGTCGCTCAATGTCGACCTTGTCCTGCCCTGCGACGTCGAAAACCTCGAGAGTGTCGATTCGGTTTTCCAGTCCTTGCGCGACAAATGGGGTGGCCTCGATTTTCTGGTGCATGCCATCGCCTTCTCCGACAAGAACGAGCTGAAGGGCCGTTACGCCGACACCACGCGCGAGAATTTCTCGCGCACCATGCTGATCTCCTGCTTTTCCTTTACCGAGCTCGCCAAGCGTGCGGCCGACCTGATGCCGCCGTCCGGCGGCGCGATGGTCACGTTGACATTCGGCGGCTCGGTGCGCGTGATGCCGAATTATAACGTGATGGGCGTGGCGAAAGCGGCGCTGGAGGCGTCGGTGCGCTATCTCGCCGCCGATTTCGGCGCACGCGGCATCCGCGTCAATGCGATCTCAGCCGGTCCCGTGCGCACGCTTGCAGGTTCCGGCATTGGCGACGCGCGCACCATGTTCGCTTTCCAGCAAAAGCACTCGCCGCTCGGTCGCGGCGTCTCGCTCGACGAGCTCGGCGGCTCGGCGCTGTATCTGCTCTCAGAGCTGTCCGGTGGCGTGACCGGCGAGATTCACTATGTCGATTCCGGCTACAACGTGATCTCGATGCCGCGCCCGGAGGATTTAAAGACGCAATAAGGCAGGAGCGTTGTGGGGGCAAAGCGCAAGGGTGCCCACCAGCCCGGGCTTCGCCGCGTGATGGTGGGCACGGCGCATGCGCGCCTTTGCCCACCCTACAAGCCGCTTCGGCTCTTAAGAGCCCGCCGCGATCTTCTCGGCGCGTTGGAACGCCGGGCGCGCGACGCAGCGCGCGAGATAGGCGTCGAATGACGGGCGCGATGGCACCATCTTGAACAGCCGCACGGAAAAATTCAGCGCCGAGCCGATCGCGATGTCGGCAGCGGAAAAATTGTCGCCGAGAATCCACGGGCCTTTCTCGAGCGCGGCGTCGACCACGTCGAATACACGTTGTGCATCGCCCCAGCCGGCCGCAACCGGGTTCATCTCGAGCTTGGTTGCGATCTGCACCATCGCAGGTTCGATGCAGCCAGGCGCGAAGAACAGCCATTGCAGATATTTGCCGCGCAAGGGATCACCGACCGGCGGCGCCAGCCTGGCGTCGGGATAGCGTTCGGCCACATAGGCGCAGATCGCAGCCGACTCCGCGACGGCGGTGTCGCCGTCTTTCAATGCCGGTACCTTGCCCATCGGGTTGATCGCGAGATATTCGACCCTTTTCTGGGCGCCGGTGGAAATGTCCGTCAGCACGCGCTCGTAGGGCTTGCCGGTTTCCTCCATCAGCCAGAGCGCCGTGAACGAGCGCGAGCGGGGCGACCAGTAGAGCTGCATCATGTTGCGTTTCCCTCCCTTTTCCAGCGATAGTGCTTCATCATGAAGCCCGTCATCGGCTCAACAGCTTCCATTTCGAAGACAAATCCTTCGCGCTCATACCAGCGCCAGGCTTTTTCGTTTTCGCGGACGCAGCGCAGATAAATCTCGTCCGGCAATTGCGTTCGCGTGAAGGCGAGCAGTTGCCGCCCCAGCGAGCGCCCCTGATAGGCCGGCGCCACCATGAGCTGGTCGAGATAGAGCTTCGGCAGATGCAGCGCCAGCATGGCCGCGAGCGCGCCGTCGTCATCGGCGACGAACAGGGTCCAGCCCTTTTCGATCTCCCTGGGAATGCGTGCGCGCAGATTCGCGAGCAGAAAACCGCTTGGCTCGGCAAGTCCGGTGGAAACCCAGCTCTCCATCCAGACGCGGGCCACTTGGTCATATTCATCGGATCGCGCGGGGCGAATGATCGGCGATGTCATGCAGGCATTCCTCGAGGCGGCAGCATAGCGCAGCCCGAAATGGCTGTCCCGCATGGCGCAACGCGAAGAACGCACTCCGCTCGTCATGCCCGCGCATGCGGGGATCCAGTACGCCGCGGCGCATCCGCATATCAATCCGGTCTCCGGAACACTGGATCGTCCGTTTTCGCGGACGATGACATCCGAGCGGGAAACAAAAAAGGGCGGCTGAACAGCCGCCCTTTTCTTATCCCGTCGCAACAAGCCTTACTCGCCGGCGGCTTCGCGCGGCGGCGCGGCCTCGGCCTTTTGCTTGGCCTCTTCGGCCTTCTGCTTGGCTTCCAGATCCTCGCCGGTGGTCTGGTCGACCGCCTTCATCGACAGCCTGGTCTTGCCGCGATCATCGAAGCCGAGCAGCTTGACCTTGACCTTGTCGCCTTCCTTGACGACGTCGGTGGTCTTCTGCACGCGCTTGTCCGCGAGCTGGCTGATGTGAACGAGGCCGTCCTTGGAACCGAAGAAGTTCACGAACGCGCCGAACTCCATCACCTTGACGACCGTGCCGTCGTAGATCTGGCCGACTTCCGGCTCCGAGGTGATCGACTTGATCCACTTGATCGCGGCCTTCATCGCCTCGCCATCGTTGGAAGCGACCTTCACGGTGCCGTCGTCCTCGATGTTGATCTTGGCGCCGGTCTTTTCCACGATTTCGCGGATCACCTTGCCGCCGGTGCCGATCACCTCGCGGATCTTGTCGGTCGGAATCTTGAAGGTCTCGATGCGCGGCGCGTATTCGCCGAGCTCGGCACGCGCGGCGGTGAGCGCCTTGGCCATTTCGCCGAGGATGTGCATGCGGCCCTCGCGCGCCTGGCCGAGCGCCACCCGCATGATCTCCTCGGTGATGCCCTCGATCTTGATGTCCATCTGCAGCGAGGTGACGCCGGTCTCGGTGCCCGCGACCTTAAAGTCCATGTCGCCGAGATGGTCCTCGTCGCCGAGAATGTCCGACAGCACGGCGTAGCGGCTGTCCTCGAGGATCAAGCCCATCGCGATGCCCGCGGTCGGCCGCTTCAACGGCACGCCGGCATCCATCAGTGCCAGCGACGAGCCGCAGACGGTCGCCATCGACGAGGAGCCGTTGGACTCGGTGATTTCCGAGACCACACGCACCGTGTAGGGAAACTCGTGATGCGGCGGCAGCACGGGATGGATCGCGCGCCAGGCGAGCTTGCCGTGGCCGATTTCGCGCCGCTTGGTGCCGCCGAGGCGCCCGGTCTCGCCGACCGAGAAGGGCGGGAAGTTGTAGTGCAGCAGGAACGTCTCCTTGTACGTTCCCGACAGCGCATCGACGAACTGCTCGTCCTCGGCGGTGCCGAGCGTGGTCACCACCAGTGCCTGCGTCTCGCCGCGGGTGAACAGCGCCGAGCCGTGGGCGCGCGGCAGAACGCCGACCTCGCAGGTGATGTTGCGCACGGTCTTGACGTCGCGGCCGTCGATGCGGCGGCCAGTGTCGAGAATGTTCCAGCGCACGATCTTGGCTTCGAGATTCTTGAAGACGTCGGCGACCCGCAGCTTGTCGTATTTCGGCTCCTGCCCTTCCGGGAAGAAGTGCGCCATCACCTTGTCCTTGGCGGCGGCAACCGCGGCGTAGCGGTCCTGCTTCACTGCAATGGCATAGGCCTGGCGCAGGTCCTGCTCGATCACGCCGAGCATTTCCTTCTCCAGCTCGCTATCGTCGATGGCCTGGACCTCGCGCGGCTCCTTGGCGGCCTTCTCCGCGAGATCAATGATCGCATTGATCACCGGCTGGAAGTGGCGGTGGCCGAACATCACGGCGCCGAGCATGATGTCCTCGTTGAGCTCCTTGGCTTCCGATTCCACCATCAGCACGGCATCGGTGGTGCCGGCGACGACGAGATCGAGCTGGGTATCGGCCATCTCGTCGAGCGTCGGGTTCAGCACGTATTCGTCGTTGACGAAGCCGACGCGCGCCGCGCCGATGGGGCCCTTGAACGGCACGCCCGATAGCGTCAGCGCGGCGGAGGCCGCGACCATCGCCACCACGTCGGGATCGTTTTCCATGTCATGCGAGAGCGTGGTGACGATCACCTGGGTCTCGTTGCGCCAGCCATCGACGAATAGCGGGCGGATCGGACGATCGATCAGGCGGGAAACCAGCGTTTCCTTCTCGGTCGGCCGTCCCTCGCGCTTGAAATAGCCGCCGGGAATGCGGCCCGCGGCATAGGCCTTCTCCTGATAGTCGACGGTCAGGGGGAGGAAATCGACGCCCTCGCGCGGCGCCTTGGCAGCAACAACGGTGGCGAGCACCACGGTCTCGCCATAGCTCGCGACGACGGCACCGTCGGCCTGCCGGGCGATCTTTCCGGTTTCAAGCTTGAGGGGACGTCCTCCCCAGTCGATTTCGACGGAATGAATATTGAACATAGAGGTCTTCTTTCATCGGTTTACGAAAGAACGGCCGCCCCAAAACACAAAAACCATGCGCAAGATGGCGGGACGCTGACGGCAAGAGGTCAGCGTCCGGCGATCCTGCCATGGTTGTCATCTTTCGGATGGCGTCCATCCTTTCGGATTCTCACGGGCACCTCGCCCGTTACGTCCAGCCGCCGAATTGCTGCTGGCCGCACCTCGAGCGCAACGGCTTCATCAAAATGCCATTCCGCCCGCCTTCTTCGGAGCATGGTTGTCCTGGAAAACCGGCCGCCACCTTGCTACGCGGCCTTCCGGTCCGGATCATGCTCATCACGCGAGCATGATCCGTTTGGAAAATCGTGACCACCCCGACCAAGTACCGGGTTGGCCTTTCCGGATCATGCTCCTGCGTACGATGATTCTTTCGAACGCCATGTGTGGCTGCCGAAAAAATCATGCAAAAACGCGCGCAATCCTGCGCGCGTGCACTTCCAAACAAGCTCAACGACGAATGTTGTGCTTTTCGAGCAGCGCCTTGTAACGCGCCTCGTCGGTCTTTCTTAAGTAGTCGAGCAACGAGCGGCGCGTGGAGACGAGCTTCAAGAGGCCCCGGCGCGAATGATTGTCTTTCACGTGGGTCTTGAAATGTTCGGTCAGGTTGTTGATGCGCTCCGACAGGATCGCGACCTGGACCTCCGGCGAGCCCGTATCGCCGGCCTTGGTGGCACTTGCCTTGATGACTTCCGCTTTGCGTTCGGCGGTAATCGACATCGTCAAACTCTTTCGTTGCGACCGGAGCTCGCAGTCAGCCCGGTCAGGTTGAACACACGCTTGGGGATGATTTCGCCATTGCCGACTTCGGCAAGCGCGAGAAGCCGGCCTGCCACCGTGACATAGACTGTGCCGCTACAACTGGGCGCATCCCGTCCGCGCAACAAAACGGCCTGGCCCCTGTGGAGCCTTGCCGCATCAGCCCGAGTGACGGCCAGTGCCGGGATGTCGTCCAGCGCGGTCTCAACGGGCAAAAGCGCATCGGCGAGGCTTCCCTCGCCCGACGCGGCTCTATTGCATAAAGCCTCCAACTGTTCCAGCGGAATCATGTCGTTTTCGCCGAAAGGTCCGACCACGGTTCGCCGCAGGGCCGAGATATGGCCGAAACAGCCCAGAATCCGGCCGATATCGCGGGCCAGGGCCCGCACATAGGTTCCTTTGCCGCATTCGGCCTCGAACAGGGAATGGTCGCGATCGGGCTGGCCAAGGAGCGTTAACTGGTGAATCTCGACCGGCCGGGGCGCCAGCTCCACGATCTCGCCGTCGCGCGCCAGATCGTAGGCCCGCTCGCCCTGGACCTTGATCGCGGAATAGCGCGGCGGAATCTGCTCGATCAGCCCGGTGAATTGCGGCAGCAGCGCTTCGACGGCCTCCGGCGCCGGCCTGATATCGCTGGTCTTGACGACCTGGCCCTCGGTGTCGTCGGTGTCGCGTTCCTCGCCCCAGCGCACGGTGAAGCGATAGCGTTTGCGGCCGTCCATCACGAAGGGCACGGTCTTGGTCGCCTCACCGAGCGCGATCGGCAGGCCGCCTGAGGCCAGCGGATCGAGCGTGCCGGCATGGCCTGCACGCTTGGCCTGGAACAGGCGCTTCACCACCGCAACGGCCTGTGTCGACGTCATGCCGATCGGCTTGTCGAGCACGACCCAGCCATGGATGTCGCGCTTGTCGCGACGCGGCTGGTTGTTCTGCTGCTGCTTCCTGGCGCGCGGATCATTGTGGCCGCGTGGCTCATTGCTCCGCAGCTCGGCGAAAATATTTTTCTCATCGTCGCGCGAATCGGCCTCCATTTGGGAGCCGATTGCGCCCTTGGCGGGGGTCACGCTCATTGATCTTTGTCCGAATCGGGTGCGAGGTCTCTTTGCACCGCAGGCGTTCTCAGTAATTTCTCGATCCGTTCCGCTTCGTCGAATCGATCGTCGACGCGAAAGCGGATATCGGGAGCAAATTTTAAGTTAACGCGCCGAGCGACTTCGCCGCGTAGGAATTTCTTGTTGCGATCGAGCGCCGCGAGCACAATGTCCGTGTCGCGTCCGCCGAGTGGCATGACATAAATGGTTGCAAGCTTCAGGTCCGGCGACATCCGGACCTCAGGCACCGTAATGATGTGGCCCTCAAGGTCCGGATCGTGCGCGTGACCCTGCTGAAGAATATCGGCAACAGCGTGGCGCACGGCTTCGCCGACTCGCAGTTGGCGCTGCGAAGCGCCTGATGTCGAGCTTCGCTTCTGGTGAGGACGGGGCATGGAAAATTGACCTTGTCATGCCCGGGCTTGACCCGGGCATCCATCAAATCATTTCAAGAGTCCGCCTGCGGCGGATGCATTGCGGGTCAAGCCCGGCAATGACGAACGAGACTTCAAGCGCTTCGTAAGGCTTGGACTTACAGCGAGCGCTGGATGGTCTCCACGCGATAACATTCGATCACGTCGCCGACACGCATGTCGTGATAGCTCTCGAACGCCATACCGCATTCCTGGCCGGCCTGCACTTCCTTCACTTCATCCTTGAAGCGTTTCAGCGTCGACAGCTTGCCTTCGTGCACCACGACGTTGTCGCGGATCAGCCGGACGTTGGCGCCGCGTTCCACGGTACCGTCGGTGACCCGGCAGCCCGCCACCTTGCCGACCTTGGAGATGTTGAAGATCTCCAGGATCTGCGCATTGCCGAGCATGGTCTCGCGCAATGTGGGCGCAAGCAGGCCGCTCATGGCCTTCTTCACGTCATCCACAAGGTCGTAGATGATGTTGTAGTAGCGGATTTCGATGCCGTTCCGCTTCGCGGATGCCGCCGCTTCCTTGTTGGCGCGCACGTTGAAGCCGATGATCGCGGCATTGAAGCCTTCCGCCAGCGTCACGTCGGATTCGGAGATTCCGCCGACGCCCGCATGCAGGATGCGCGCGGCGACCTCGTCGGTGCCGAGCTTCTCCAGCGAACCGAGGATGGCTTCGAGCGAGCCCTGCACGTCGGCCTTGACGACGAGCGGGAATTCCTTGCGGCCCGACGTCTTGAGCTGCGACATCATCTGCTCGAGCGAGCCGCGCATGCCGGAAATCGAAGCCGCCGCGTTCTCGCGCTTCTGATGCGCGCGGTAGCTCGTGATCTGGCGGGCGCGGGCTTCATTCTCGACCACGGCCAGGCGATCGCCGGCTTCCGGCGGACCGTTGAAGCCGAGCACTTCGACCGGCACCGACGGACCTGCCTCCTGGACGGTCTCGCCCTGATCGGAGATCAGCGCGCGAACACGGCCCATCTCGGCGCCGGCCACGATGATGTCGCCGACGTGCAGCGTGCCGCGTTGGACCAGCACGGTCGCGACAGGACCGCGGCCGCGGTCGAGCTTCGCCTCGATCACGGTGCCTTCGGCCGGGCGATGCGAGTTGGTCTTCAGGTCGAGGATTTCGGCCTGCAGCACGATCATTTCGAGCAGCCGATCGAGATTGGTCTTGTTCTTGGCGGACACCTCGACATCGACGACGTCGCCGCCGAGCGATTCCACCTGCACCTCGTGCTGCAGTAATTCGGTTCGCACGCGGTCGGGCCTCGCCTCCAGCTTGTCGATCTTGTTGATGGCGACGATGATGGGAACCCTCGCCGCCTTGGCGTGGTTGATCGCTTCCACCGTCTGCGGCATCACGCCGTCGTCGGCGGCGACCACCAGCACTACGATATCGGTCACCTTGGCGCCGCGGGCGCGCATCGCGGTGAATGCGGCGTGGCCGGGCGTATCGATGAAGGTGATCTTCTTGCCGGTCTCCGGCGTCGTCACCTGATAGGCGCCGATGTGCTGGGTGATGCCGCCGGCTTCGCCTGACACCACGTTGGTCTGGCGCAGCGCATCGAGCAGCGAGGTCTTGCCGTGGTCGACGTGACCCATCACGGTCACCACCGGCGAACGCGGTTCGGTGTCGGTGGAATCGTCGACGACGTCGAACAGGCCTTCCTCGACGTCGGAGGCGGCCACACGCTTGACGGTGTGACCCAACTCCTCGGCGATGAGCTGCGCGGTGTCGGCGTCGATCACGTCGGTGATCTTGTGCATCGCACCCTGCTTCATCAGCAGGCGGATGACATCGACCGCGCGCTCCGACATGCGGTTGGCGAGTTCCTGGATGGTGATGGCCTCCGGAATCGTCACCTCACGAACCAGCTTCTCCTTGGGCTCGTTCGACGCGTGCCCCTTCAGACGCTGGGTGCGGCGGCGGAACGAGGCGATCGAGCGCTCGCGCACGTCGTCCGCATCGAGAGCAGTGACGACGGTCAGGCGGCCGCGCTGCTTCTGCGGCGAAGGCTTGTGCGTTGTCTTGGGTGCTGCCACCGGGCGCATGGCGCCCCCTGGGCCCCGACGGACCTGACGCGGTCCCTCGTCCTCGTCGGCCTCGGCGGCGACGGCAGGGGCCGCGCGGACAGGCGCAGGTCCGCGGGCCGCCGGTGTCGCTGCGGGCGTCCGGGCGGCGGGCGCTCCCGCGGGCGTGCGGGCGGCAGGCGCGGTCGCGCCTGCGGGGGTGCGGGCCATCGCGGGCTGCGGGGCAGCGGCAGCAGGGGCCGGCGCGCGGGGAGCCTCGGCCTCGCCAAACCGCTTCTTGGCTTCGGTTTCCGCCTTGCGCTTGGCTTCCTCTTCCTGACGGTGACGTTCTTCCTCGGCCTTGCGGCGGGCCTCGGCAGCCTCACGCTCGGCCTTCTCGGCGGCCTCGCGCGCGGCGCGCCGCTTGGCTTCCTCTTCGGCCTGGCGGCGCTCTTCGATCTCGCGAAGCTTTGCGTCGGCGAGCGCATGGGCCCGCGCGGCGTGCTCGTCCTCGGTCAACGTGCGAAGCACGACCCCGGACGTATTGCGTGGCTGCTGCGGGCCCGCGCCGGCACGGCCACCTGGCATCGGAGCCCTCGGCGGCGGCGCCTTTGGAGCCGCCGGCTCGGGCGCGTGCGTGGCCTCGACCGGCGCGTCGCCGCCAATACGGCGCTTACCGCGCTTTTCGACCACGACCTGCTTGCTCCGGCCATGGGGGAAGCTCTGGCGCACGGTGCCCGTCTCGACCCGCGGCTTCAGCGTCAAGGTCTTGCTGGGCATACTCAGTTTCTTGTCGCCAGGCGTATTCTTATCGGCCATTCAGTCGTCCTAATCTCGTTACCTGGTGCGAAAGACGCACCGTCTTTACCGCAAGTCGTCGCTATTTCGAATGCTAGTCCGAATTCTTGGTCCCGGTTCCGGCAGTCTTGTCCGCGTCGGCCATCCGGTATCGGACCAAGGTCTGGCTGCGCGACAGGAATGTCTTGCTCGCCGGGCCCGCGAGCAGGGCAGCATGTATCACATTTGACCGGGTGAGTGCCAAATCCAATTCTGCCGAAGTTAAGGCGGTGATGGTCGGAAACCCTTCCGGCTCGGTATTATTCCCGGCATTTTGCCTCAGAAGCGCGTCCAGCTTGCGGATTCCGTCGGGCGCGCCGTCCGCGGCATGAATCAGCGCCTGGACCGTGTTCCTGATGCGGCGGTCCCTCAGCGCGCTTTCGACCTTGGCGAAACCGCAGACGACCTGGCCAGCCTTGGCAGCGATCGCAAGCGCCTCGATGGCACTGCGGACAAGCAGGGCTTCGGTTTCGTCGGCGAGCGCCGGCGAGACGCGAACGTCCCGCTTGAACCCCCTTCTAAATTGGTGACGGCGAACCGCTTCCGCAACCGTCCGGCGCGACGCGCTGACCCACAGGCCGCGGCCCGGGAGCTTGCGTTTCACATCCGCGACCACCTCGCCGGTGGGCGCAACGACAAAGCGGATCAGCTCGTCGATGGGGCGGACCTCGCGGCTGACCGCGCACATTCGCATGGTCGCGGACTTTTCAGTCCGCGGTCCAAAGTCGAGCTCGGGGTCGATTGATGCGAGCATGCGCGGGCCATCTCTTCGAGACCTTACGCCGTCGCCGCGTCGGCGGCTTCGGGTGCGGCGGTCTGCTTGGCGAGATCGGCCTCGGTGATCCACCCCGCTTTGACGCGGGCCTGCATGATGAGCTGTTCCGCATCGTCACGAGAGATGTCGATGCCGTCGAGCGCGCCGGCATGCTTGGCCTGTTCGCCGCCATCCTTGCGCTCGGTCCAGCCGACCAGATCATCGGTGGCGCAGCCGGCCAGATCCTCGACCGTCTTGATGTCGTTCTCGCCGAACTTCACCAGCATTTTCGAGGTCACGCCGGGCACGCTCTTGAGCGCGTCCTCGACGCCCAGTTCCTTGCGCTTGGTTTCGAGCTCGGCCTCCTGCTGCTCGAGATATTCCTTGGCGCGGTTTTGCAGCTCGGTTGCGGTCTCCTCGTCGAAGCCCTCGATGCCGGCGAGTTCCTTGACGTCCACCAGCGCCAGTTCCTCGACCGAGGTGAATCCTTCCGAAGCCAGGAGCTGGCCGACCACTTCGTCGACATTGAGCGACTCCATGAACACGCGCGTGGAGTTCTCGAAATCGGCCTGGCGGCGCTCCGATTCCTCCTGCTCGGTCAGAATGTCGATGTCCCAGCCGGTGAGCTGAGAGGCGAGCCGCACGTTCTGGCCGCGCCGGCCGATCGCGAGCGACAACTGGTTGTTCGTATCGGGAACCACGACTTCGATCCGCTCGCGGTCCTCGTCAATGACGACCTTGGCGACCTCGGCGGGCGCCAGGGCATTGACCACGAAGGTCGCGATGTCGGGCGACCAGGGAATGATGTCGATCTTCTCGCCCTGCAGCTCGTTGACCACGGCCTGCACGCGCGAACCGCGCATACCGACGCAGGCGCCGACGGGATCGACCGAGGAATCGCGCGAGATCACGCCGATCTTGGCGCGCGAGCCGGGGTCGCGAGCCACCGCCTTGATCTCGACGATGCCGTCATAGATCTCCGGCACTTCCTGCGCGAACAGCTTGGCCATGAACTGCGGATGGGTGCGCGAGAGGAAGATCTGCGGACCGCGGGTCTCGCGCCGCACGTCGAAAATATAGGCGCGGACGCGGTCGCCGTTGCGGAACACCTCGCGCGGCAGCATTTCATCGCGCCGGATGATGCCTTCGCCGCGGCCGAGATCGACGATCACGCTGCCATATTCGACGCGCTTGACGATGCCGTTGACGATGTCGCCGATGCGGTCCTTGAATTCCTGGTACTGGCGGTCGCGCTCGGCCTCGCGTACCTTCTGCACGATGACCTGCTTGGCCGATTGCGCGGCGATGCGGCCATATTCGAGCGGCGGCAGCGTGTCGGCGATGGTGTCGCCGATCTGGGCGCCCGGATTGGCGCGGCGGGCGTCTTCCAGCGAAATCTGGTTGGCCGAGTTTTCGACCTTGTCGACCACCAGCATATGACGCGACAGGCGGAGCTCGCCCTTCTTCGGATCGATCTCGGCGTGCACGTCGGTCTCGCTGCCGTAGCGGGCGCGGGCGGCCTTGGCGATCGCGTCTTCCATCGCGGAAATCACGATGCCGCGGTCGATCGACTTCTCCCGCGCCACCGCGTCGGCGATCTGCAGCAGTTCAAGTCGGTTGGCACTGACTGCCATGGTTCAATCTCCTCTCTCAGGATCGGTCTCGCCTCTGCGCGCCCTTTCGGCTGCGAGGCGGTGTTGCTTTGTGTTCTTTGGCGCGGGCTTCTTCTGTTTCGGCGCGGCCTTATCGGCCTGTTTCTTGGCGTATTCCGGCATCGGAGGCTCGAGCCCAAGATTACGTTTCAGCTCGCGTTCGGCGGCCTTGCCGCGCCGCATCGATTCGGCGATCAGCTCATCGGTGAGCACCAGCCGGGCATCCGCGATGTCTTCCATTCTCAGGAGCACATCGGCATCTTCGTCCGCCGGCGTGTCATCCCGATGCAGGCGCACGCAATCGCCTTCGACGCCGTCGATCGTGCCGCGGAACCGCTTGCGGCCCTCATGCGCGACCGCCATCTCGATTTTCACGAGATGGGTACGGAAGCGTTCGAAATCGGAGCGGCGCACCAGCGGCCGGTCGATTCCCGGCGAGGAAATTTCGAGCCGGTAGGCGCGCTCGATGGGATCGGCGATGTCGAGCACCGGCGACAGCGCCCGCGACACCGCCTCGCAATCCTCGATCTGCATCGAACCATCGGGCCGTTCCGCCATGATCTGGACCGTGCAGCCGGCCTCACCAGTGACCCTGGTGCGCACCAGCCGATAGCCCATGCCCTGCAGCACCGGGCCGGCAATCGCCGCGACCCGTGCCGCCACGCCGGATTCGACGACCAGGCGCGGTTCGGCCAGGAGGTCGGCATCCTCTCGAGCGGCGGTCAGATCGATCATATCCAGCGTCAAAACGAGTTAGCTTTGCATTGGTTGGGCCGGACTTTCCGCTTGCCCGAAGTCCGGACCGGCAGCGCTTACCTCAAAGCTCGGCCGGCATCCGTATCGGCGCCGCGCGGCTTCAGGTAATAAAAAAGAGCGGGTTCCCGGGGGAGCCCACCCTCAATACGCTGTCCGTATGTGAGAACTCTAAGTTGAGCCCGATATAGCGATATTTCGGGCGTTCGACAAGGGTCGGCGGGCGGGCGTCGCGACGAATTTGGAGTGCTGGCCAGCCGCTTCCGGCCTAACCCTTCCTTCACCAACCAAACCTAAATTGTCGACCAAGCCCGCCCCGCGCAACGGGACGGAGGTGGCTTGCGTTGCGTGGGGTCCGGATGCGTTCCGAGCAGGTTTGATGTTAGCCGCTGCGTCGCTGATTCCGGGACTCGATGACATCGTCAGGCATGGCAATCCTGAGCGGCGCGCGGAGGTTGCGCGCCGGATCGCCGAGCTGTTCTTTCGGGACGCCGCCCGGCTGCGTCCGAGCCACGTCGACCTGTTCGACGACATCCTGATCGACCTCGTTCCCTATGTGGAAACGGTCGTGCGCGCCGAGCTCTCCGAGCGCTTCTCGCTGCTGGGCAATGCGCCGCGCAGCCTTGTCGGCCAGTTTGCGCGGGAGAACGAAATCCTGGTGGCGGCACCGGTGTTGCGCCGCTCGCCTGTGCTCGATGAGGAGGTCCTGCTCGAAGTCGCTCGGTTGAAGGGCCAGGGCCATTTGTTGGCCATGGCGGAGCGCCATAGGCTCTCGGCCGACCTGACCGACGTCATGGTGCGTCGAGGCGACCGCGATGTGGTGCGCCGTACCGCGGGCAATGCCGGCGCGGTGTTTTCCGAGAAGGGCTTTGTCGAACTGACCAAGCGGGCCGCCCGCGATGCCGTGCTGACGTTGACGGTCGGCCAGCGCGACGATCTGCCGGAGCAGCGCCTGAAGGAGTTGCTGGCGGGGTCGCTGGACGTCATCCGCCGTCGCCTGTTCGACGTCGTCAAGCCCGACAGGCAGGTTGCGATCAGGCAGGCGCTGAGCGAGATTCTCGGTCGCCCGGAGCAGTTCGAGAAGGCCACACGCGATTTCGTCCCGGCTCACCGCACGATCCTGGCGCTGCACGAGGCTGGCCAGCTCAATGAGGCGGCGCTGCTCGGCTTTGCCAAGCAGTACGCTTACGAAGAGTCGGTCGCTGCGCTCGCCGCAATGTCGGGCGTGAGCATCCCGACCCTGGACCGGCTGATCTCGGGCGACCGCCACGACCCGATCCTGATCATCGGCAAAACCGTCGGGCTGCAATGGGCGACCGTGCGCGCGCTGATTCTGCTGCGGCTCGGCCCAAACCGAATCCCCGCGCCGGCGGATATCGAGGCCGCGCGGGTCAATTTCGCGCGCCTGATGCCGTCGACCGCGGACCGCGTCGTGAGTTTCTGGAAGATGCAGCAGCCGGTGTGAGGTGGGCCGTCATTCCGGGGCGATGCGACAGCATACTCGCTCCGTTATGCCCGGGTCGAGCCCGGGCACGACGAGCCTGCTGCAATCTTCCATCGCGCAACGCTCAGATGCGCCGAAATCGCAAATAAGTCGCCTTGCGTCCCTCGCGTTCGGCCTTGCGGCCGTAGCGCGTCATGATGAATCCTGCCCATGGCAAGCGCCAGTCATCGGCGCGCTCGGCCAACCATTCGAAATCGGGCGAACGCAACAGATGTGACAGCGTCCAGGCGGCGTAATCGTCGATGTCGCTGACGAAACGAAACTCGCCGCCCGCTTTTAGGACACGTGCCATCGCTGCCACCGTTGCATCCTGGACGAAACGCCGCTTCCAGTGTCGCCGCTTCGGCCAGGGATCGGGATGAATGAGGTCGATGCGCGACAGCGAGCGCGGCGGCAGCCAGGCCAACAGCTCGGCCGCATCGCCGGCGAGCAGGCGGATGTTGCGGACGTTGGTGGCTTCGATCTGGGCCAGGATCTTGGCCATGCCGTTGACGTAAGGCTCGCAGCCGATGAATCCGAAGCTCGGAAATTCTTGCGCCTCGGCGACCAGATGCTCACCGCCGCCGAAGCCGATCTCGAGCCGGACCTGATCGGCGCGCGGATCAAACAGGCTCGCGACATCGCCAGGCGGCGCCTCTGCGATATCGATCGCAAGGCGAGGCAAGAGATGTTCGATCAGCTCGGTCTGATGGGCGCGGAGCTTGTGTCCCTTGCGGCGGCCGAAAAACGAGCCCGACTGCCGCGCGCCCTCCCGATGCGGGAAATCGCGTTCCGCCGCGCTCATCGCAGCGTCTGGAACAGGCGGTGCAGCAGCCGTGCCCGCGGTTCGATCGAGGAGATGTAAAGCTGTTCGTAGTGGGTGTGCGCACCCTTGCCGTCGACGCCGAGCCCGTCAAGCGTCGCAGTGTGCGCGGCCGTGAAATTGCCGTCGGAGCCGCCGCCAGTGACGGTGTCGACAAGCTCGAAGCCGATTTCGGCGGCGAGCTGCTTGGCATGCTCGAACAACGCCGCGCCCGCATTGCTTTTCTCGTAAGGCGGCCGGTTCAAGTCGCCGGTGACCGTGACGCTGACGCCTTCGCTGCGCGATTTCAGATCGAGGATCTTCGACACGAGATCGTCGGCGTCGGCCATGGTTGGTACGCGCAGATCGACCTCGGCATAGGCGTCTTCCGCCACCACGTTCGGGCGGGTGCCGCCGCGTACGACACCGACATTGACGGTGATGCCGCGCTGCAGATCGTTCATCGACTCCAGCGTCGCGATAACATTGGCGAGTTCACGGATGGCGCTGCGGCCGTCCTCCGGACGCGCGCCGGCATGCGCGGGCACGCCCTTGATGAAGATTTCGAAGCGTCCGACGCCCTTGCGAGCCGTGACGATCTTGCCGCCGTCGCGCGCGGGCTCCGTCACCAGCACGTATTTGGCCTTTTCTCCCTCGGCCTCGATCAGCCGGCGTGACGTCGGGCTGCCGATTTCCTCGTCGGAGACGAAGAGGTGGGTAATACCGAGGCCGGAATGTTCACCGCTCAAGCAAAGCTGCCGGAAGGCATGATAGGCGAGATAGGCGCCGCCTTTCATGTCGTAGATGCCGGGCCCGAACGCGCTGTCGCCCTCTATTCGAAACGGCAGGCGCTCGATGAAGCCGATGGGATGAACGGTGTCGAGATGGCTCAGCACCAGAATGCCCGGCGCGTCCTGGCCCCAGGACGATCGCGCCACCAGATGATCGCCGCAGCCGCTCTGCCCCGGAATGCGTTCGACCCGTGCGGGCAGATCGCGATAACCTTCGGCGACCAGCATCGCCAGCCGGTTGACCTCTGCGGGCGCATCGGTCGGCGTCTCGATTTCCACCCAGCGGCGGATGCCGGCAAGGATGGTCAAGGCGTCAAAGGGATTGGAAACTTCGAGCATCATGCGGCCCTGTGAGGAGGATCAAGCCTCTCACGACATAGGCCAGATTTCACGCTGGCTCAAACCTAAAGCTGATGTCTTTGCTCGAGCATGATCGCCGCGCAAATGCGTCCCGGTTCGTTAGCTACCGCGGCCCTGCGGGGCGGATCATGCTCTCTAGCCCTTCTCGGTTGCCTCTTGCGCGGCGATCTGTTCGACCAGATCGACAATGCTGCGCCGGAGTTTCGAGTCGGCGATACGCGTGAAGGCCCGGGTCAGCGCCAGCCCTTCGGAGGTGGCGAGGAAATCGGACACATAAGTCGGCGAAGCTCCGTCCGTAAAGGCCTCGCTGCCGCCTTTGCTGCTTGGCCCGCCTTCGAACAGGAACGAGACCGGGACCTGCAGCACTTCCGCAATCTGCTGGATGCGGCTCGCGCCCACCCGGTTGGTGCCTTTCTCGTACTTCTGTATCTGCTGGAACGTGAGCCCTAGGGCTTCGCCAAGCTTTTCCTGGCTCATTCCCAGCATGATACGGCGCATCCGCACCCGACTGCCGACATATTTGTCAACAGGGTTCGGTGCTTTGGTCGACATCTCCGATGCTCCTATGCGATCAGGCCTGAACCGGCGAGGCAAGCGAAAACAAATGGGCCACAGGCGCCAGCACCGTCAAACCTTGCGGGGAGATCGGGGGGTGATGCGGAGAACCTGACAGTGACCTGACTTTTCGTGTGCCAGAAAATGCGAAGAGCCATGCCGATCTGTCAACTGGTGGAGCACGCCGGTTGCAAAAATTCTTGATAGCGCAGAACTCCAGCAACAATCAGCAACAGGATGCAAGCGT
Organism: Bradyrhizobium sp. STM 3562; assembly: GCF_045571435.1. Classification (NCBI taxonomy): domain Bacteria; kingdom Pseudomonadati; phylum Pseudomonadota; class Alphaproteobacteria; order Hyphomicrobiales; family Nitrobacteraceae; genus Bradyrhizobium; species Bradyrhizobium sp. STM 3562. Next base: position 45,453 of record NZ_CP120694.1, on the reverse strand, counting down.
CAGCCGCGCGAGAGCCGGCGACGAATGACGAAGATGAGGGCGAGAGCGACAAAAATCGCGGCAGGACTATCGCCCACGCGCGTGTAAACGGTCGGTACGATCGCCGCCGGCAGGGCCGAATCCAGGACGCCCTCGATGCCGAGGGGAAGCTGCGCAACCACGCGTCCCACCGGATCGATTACGGCGGAAATTCCAGTATTGGCCGCGCGCACCAGCGGCAGGCCCTGCTCGATGGCGCGCAGCCGCGCCTGCTGCAAATGCTGGTGGGGACCGGTCGTGATGCCGAACCAGCCGTCATTGGTCAGATTGACCATCCAGCCAGGACGCCCGTCGGCGGTTGCGACGGCGGAGGGAAAGATCGCTTCATAACAGATCAAAGGAAGGGCCGGCGGGGCATTCGGGATCTTCAGGGTGTGGCGCACGGTGCCCGGAATGAACCCGCCCTGAACCCGGGTGAGTTGCTCGAAGCCGAGCCGTTCCATCCAGTCCTGGAACGGCAGGTACTCACCGAATGGTACAAGATGCAACTTGTCATAGATGGAGAGCACGCCGCCGTCATGGTCGATCACGTAGATCGAATTGTAGGCCCGCGTGACGCGCACGCCTGGCGGCAGATCGTCGGGCGCGCGCACGGCCCCGGTGATCAGCACCGTGTTCGGGCCGCTCGACAAGAGATCGGCGATCTGCGCCATCGCGTCCGCCTCGCGCGTCAGGAAGAACGGAAAGGCGGATTCGGGCCAGATCAAAATGGTTGCATCGCGCACGCCCGTGGCGTTCGGTCCAGTGGCGCGATCGGACAGTGCGAGATATTTCTTCATCACCGCCGCCTTGGCGGAATAATTGAATTTCTCGTCCTGCTGCAGGTTGGGCTGCATGAGCCTGAGCTTGACGTTCGCAACCATCCTGGTCGGGTGCATCGCCAGGCGGACGGCGCCGAACGCGCCCATCGCGATTAAGAGCACCACAGCCGCGACGGGCGCCGTCCACGAGGCGCGCGCGCGGGCCGTGCGGTCGATCAGTACGGCGGGCGCGGCAAAGATCAGCACGGTCAGGAAGGTCATGCCCCAGATGCCGATCAGCGAAGCCGTTTGCGCGAGCGCCAGCGGCTCGGTCAGCGCATAGCCAAACGCATTCCAGGGGAAGCCGGTCAGCAGGTGCCCGCGCAGCCATTCCGCGATGGTGAGACTGGCGGCAAGCGCCACCACCCGCGATCCATCCTTGGTCCAGACCAGGCGCGCGAGGGCAAAGCCGAATGCCGAAAACAGCGCGAGATAAGCGGGCAGGCCCAGCACCGCGAACGGCATCAGCCAGGCAAAGGTCGCGGCGTCCACCAGGAAGGCATCGCCGATCCAGTAGAGGCCCGGCACGAAATAGCCCAGACCGAACCAAAAGCCCGCCAGCGCCGCTGCCGGCAGCCCTTGCGCGCGGCCGGCGGCGGCCCCGTCGATCAGCCAGACCGCCACGGGAAAGGTCACGAACAGCACCGGCCAGGCGTTGAACGGCGCCATGGCAAGATCCGAGAGCGCCCCTGCGGCAAAGGCGATGAGCGCGCGCTTCCAGCCCCAGGACAGAATGACCGACAGCGCCGCGGCGCGCAATTTGTCGGAAACGCTCACTGGGGGCCGGCTCCGTCACCGGGAGCTGGCGGGGAGTTGTCGTTGGCCTGGGGCGAACCGGCGTCGGGCGCGGCTTCGCGGCGGCGGCTTTCGCGCTGCGTTCGCGAGGCGGGGCGCTCTTTGCGCGTGGTGATGCGCAGCCGTTTCACGCGGCGCGGATCGGCATCGAGCACCTCGACCTCGAAATTGCCGGGACCGGAGATGACCTCGCCGCGCACCGGCAGGCGGCCGACATGGCTCACGAGATAGCCTCCCAACGTTTGCACCTCTTCACCGGCTTCGCCGGGTACAAACTCTTCGCCGATCACCGAGCGGACATCCTCGAGACTCGCGCGTGCGTCGGCGATGAAGGAATTGTCCGGCTGCCGCACGATCGAGGGCGGCTCGTCGCTGTCGTGCTCGTCGTCGATCTCGCCAACGATCTGCTCGACGATGTCCTCAATCGAGACCAGCCCGTCGGTTCCGCCATATTCGTCGACCACGAGCGCGAGATGGATGCGCGAAGCCTGCATCTGCGCGAGCAGGTCGATCGCGCGCATCGAGGGCGGCACGTATAACAGCTTGCGGATGATGTTGGCATCCGCGAGCGGCATCGCGAGATCGACCGAACGCAGGTCGAGGCCGGCGGGGAAGGGCTTTTTCCGCCGGGTCTTGGCCGGATCGCGGACGCGGGCCTTCGCGGTCATGAAGGCCAAGAGATCGCGGATGTGGACCATGCCCTCGGGATCGTCGAGTGTTTCGTTGTAGACGACGAGGCGCGAATGACCCGCGCTTTCGAACCGGTCCATCAACTCGCCGAGCTGGATGTCGCGCTTGACCGCGATGATGTCGGCGCGGTGCACCATGACATCGGCGATGCGCCGCTCATGCAGGGACAGGATGTTGCGCAGCATGGTGCGCTCGACGGCGGTGAAGCCGACATCGTCGGGCGCGGCGGCCTCGAGCACCACCTGCAGATCGTCGCGCACGGATCCCGGTTTCCAGCCGAACAGGGTGCGGATGGCGCGGATGAACCAGTTGTCCGTGGCGGGGCGGCCGAGTTCGTTCGCAGGAACGACGGCCGGCAGGTTGCGCGTGTTGCGCGGATTGTCGTGGATCGGTTCGGAGTCCGGCATCTCAGTCCATCCGTTCCCGTTCCGTATAGGGGTCGGGAATCCCGAGTTGCGCCAGAACCTCGGTCTCCAGGGCTTCCATTTCCTCGGCGTCGTCGTCCGTTTCGTGATCGTAGCCGATCAGATGCAGAAACCCATGCACCGCGAGGTGGCTCAAGTGATCGGCGAACGGTTTGCCCTCTTCGTCGGCTTCGCGCCGTACCGTCTCATAGGCGATCGCGATGTCGCCGAGGCTGCGCGGCGCATCATCCTCGCCGTCCGCGCCGCCGATCTCGGGCGCCGGAAACGACAGCACGTTGGTCGGCTTGTCGATACCTCGGAAATCCTTGTTGAGCGTGCGAATACGCTCATCATCGGTCAGCATCACCGCGAGCTCGGCGTTGCCGACGTCGGCGTCGGACGCGGAGGCGGCCGCCTCGATCGCGCGCTGGACGATCCTCTCTGCATCCGGCTCGCTCTGCCAGCCTTCGGCGGCGATAACGACTTCGGTGATGGGGTGGACTGGGTTCGGCATGTCAGTGGGTTGAGCGGAATATCTCTTCGGCCGAAGATCGCCTTCGGGCGCAGCGCGATCCTTCCATCACATCTGATTGGCCGCCTGCTTTTCGGGCGAGGCTTCATAGGCCGCGACGATCCGCGCCACCAATTCGTGGCGGATCACATCGTCCGCCGTGAACCTCACCTGTGCGATCCCCTCGACGCCATTGAGCAGCCTCGTGGCCTCGGCGAGACCCGAGGTCTGCCCATTCGGCAGGTCGACCTGGGAGGGATCGCCGGTGACGATCATATGGCTGTTCTCGCCGAGCCGGGTCAGGAACATCTTCATCTGCATGGACGTGGTGTTCTGTGCCTCGTCCAGAATGATCGCGGCGTTGGTCAGCGTGCGACCGCGCATGAAGGCAAGCGGCGCGATTTCGATCTCGCCGGTCTGCAGCGCGCGTTCCACGATCCGCGCATCCATCACATCGTACAAGGCGTCATAGATCGGGCGCAGGTAGGGATCGACCTTTTCGCGCAGATCGCCCGGCAGGAACCCGAGCCGCTCGCCGGCTTCCACCGCGGGCCGGGACAGGATGATGCGATCGACCTCCTTGCGCTCGAACAATTGTGCGGCATGGGCGACGGCAAGCCAGGTCTTGCCGGTGCCGGCAGGACCGATCCCGAACACCAACTCATGACGCTTGAGCGCGCGGATGTAGGAGTCCTGCGCGGCGGTGCGTGCCCGCACCGGGCGCTTGCGCAAGTTGATGATCTCGAACGCGCTCTTGGCGGCCTTGGCGTCATATTCGAACAGCGAACCTTGCGCGATCACGGCGCGGATCGCGCCTTCGACCTCGCCCTGATCGAGATCGTGGCCTTGCACGGCCTGGGCATAGAGCGCCTCGAGCACACGGCGGCCGGCGTCGCAGCCATCGCGGGAGCCCGCGATGGTGATGTGGTTGCCCCGGGAATCGACGACAATGCCGAGCCGGCGTTCGATCTGCGCCAGGTTCTGGCCGTAAGGGCCGACCAGCGCGGAGACGGCGCGGTTGTCGTCGAAGTCGATGACGACCTGCGTCTCGGGCGGAATCTGCATGTCGCGGTCAAATTTGCGGCTGGGAGCGAGCGAAGACGAATCCGATGCGCTTTTTGGCAAGGGTTTCAGGCTCCAATGGTCATTTGAGAAGGCGCGGGCCGAACGTCGGATAGGGGGCTGGCAAGCGTGCCAAACAGGCTGAAGCGCTCAAGCTTTTCGATCCGCACCGGCAGCACCTGGCCGATGATGCCGTGCGGTGCCATGACATGGACCGGCTGCAGATAGGGGCTGCGTCCGACGATCTGCCCGGGATTGCGCGCGGGGCTCTCGAAGAGCACGTCCATGGTGGTGCCGATCGCCGCCGCGTTGAAGGCCGATTGCTGGCTGTTGATCAGGTCCTGAAGCCGCGCCAAACGCTCGTCCATCTCAGCCGTCGACACCGTCTCCTGCATCTCCGCCGCCGGCGTGCCGGGCCGCGGCGAATATTTGAACGAATAGGCGGCAGCGTACCCGATTTGCGTGACAAGCGCGAGGGTGGCGGAAAAATCTTGCGCCTTCTCGCCGGGGAAGCCGACGATGAAATCCGATGAAAAAGCAATATCTTGGCGGGCCCGCCGAAAACGTTCAATGGTTTCGCAATAATCCCGCACGGTATGTTTACGGTTCATCGCGACCAAAATCCGGTCGGAACCGGATTGCACCGGCAGATGCACGAACGGCATCAGCGCCGGCACGTCGCGATGGGCCTCGATCAGGCTGTCGTCGACATCGCGGGGGTGGCTGGTCGAATAGCGCAGCCGTGCGATGCCAGGAATGTCGGCAAGCCGATATAGCAGCTTGCCGAGGCTCCAACTCGTCCCGTCCGGTCCTTCGCCGTGATAGGCGTTGACGTTCTGGCCGATCAGCGTGATCTCGCGCACCCCGTTGTCGGCGAGCCGCTTGACGTCATCGACAATCTTCTCGACCGGACGCGATACTTCCGCACCCCGCGTATAGGGCACGACGCAGAAGGTACAGAACTTGTCGCAGCCCTCCTGCACGGTCACGAAGGCGGAAATTCCGCGCGCGCGGATCGCGCTGGGCGCAGGCTGCGGCAAAAAGGAAAATTTGTCCTCGGCCGGAAACTCGGTCTCGGTCGCGCGGCCTTCGCTGCTCGCGCGGGCGATGAGCTGCGGCAAGTGATGATAGCTCTGCGGCCCGACCACGATATCGACGGCCGGCGCGCGGCGGACGATCTCGTCGCCTTCGGCTTGCGGGACGCAGCCGGCAACCGCGATGCGCATCTCGCGCCCCTCGCGAGCGGCTTCCTGCTTGGCGACGCGCAACCGGCCCAGTTCGGAGTAGACCTTCTCGGAAGCCTTTTCCCGGATGTGACAGGTGTTGAGGATTACGAGATCCGCATCATCGGCGTTGTCGGTCTCGACATAGCCCTCGGATGCCAGCGTATCCACCATGCGCTGGGCATCGTAGACGTTCATCTGACAGCCATAGGACTTGATGTGGAGTTTGCGCTTCGGACTCATGAACCCTGTTTAAGTGTCGGCACGGCGCGCGCTGGTCTAAAACATGATCTTTTCGGAAAGACGTACCCCCGATCATGCGCCACGCACGTGGCTCAGATATAGGCTAAACCGGTGAAAATCCAGCGACAGAGGCCGAATTTTGCTCAGTTTGAGCAATCAGGGCGGGCAAATGCCGCATGTCGTCAAAGATCGCCATCGCCCCGGCCTTCTCCAGGATTTCCGCGTGGCCGGCGCCGCAATGGCTACCGCCGTGAAAGCCAAGGACGGCCATTCCGGCCCCACGGGCTCCGGTTACTCCGGGAACACTGTCCTCGATGACGAGACATCGTTCCGGCGATACGTTCATTCGGCTGGCCGCGAACAGGAACAAGTCGGGTGCGGGTTTCCCGCGTCTGACCTGAGTGGCCGAGAAGATATGCGGCGCGAACAGGCCGTAAAGCCCGGCGCAGGTCAGGCCGTGCTGGATCTTCTCGGGAGTGCCGCTCGAGGCCACGCATTTCGGCAGGGCGATCGCGGAAATCGCTTCGGCGACATGGGCAATCGCCTTGAGATCTCCGGCATAGAACTGCAGCGTCGCATTCTTGACCTGATGCTCGACTTCATCTGGAAGCGGTCGGCCGAGTTCGGTTTCGATGATCAGGCGTGCCTCGCGATCGGAGACACCGAGAAAGCGACGCAACACCTCGTCTTCCGTGATCGGGTAGCCGTGTCGCGTCAACACGTCGGCGTGCGCGCGGCAGGAGATGACCTCGCTGTCGACCAGCACGCCGTCGCAGTCGAAGATGATGAGATCGATCGCCACTTAGGTTGAGGTCTTGTCCTCGTCCAGCGGGACGCAATACAGCTCCAAGCGGTGATCGACCAGCTTGTAGCCCAGCTTGCGGGCGATTTCGGCTTGCAGTTTCTCGATTTCCTCGGAGGTAAATTCGATCACCTTGCCGTCGCGCAGGTTGATGAGGTGATCATGGTGGCTATCGCGCATCTGCTCGTAGCGGGCGCGGCCTTCGCGGAAATCGTGCCGCTCGATGATGCCGGCATCCTCAAACAGCTTCACCGTGCGGTAGACCGTCGAAATCGAGATCTTGTCGTCTACCGCGACGCAACGATGATAGAGTTCCTCGACGTCGGGATGATCCTCGGCTTCCGCCAGCACGCGGGCGATCACGCGGCGCTGCTCGGTCATCCGCATGCCGGTGGCGGCGCAACGCGCTTCGATGCCCGACGTTTTTGGTGCTGACGAAGGTTTCAATGCGGTCATGGATTGTTGCCCTGAGAGCTGGCGCCTTGTGCCACCATGTCCATGTTACGACAAGTCACGGCGCATCAGAAGCGCGTTCGATTGTTCCCCGGAGGCGTCTCGATAATATCTTTCGCGGCGGCCGACGACGGCAAATCCGGCCCGCTCGTAAAGCCGTAGCGCCGGGCGGTTACTTTCCTCAACCTCCAGAAATATAGTGCGCACGCCGCGGGCTGCGAGGTGGCCGAGATGGGTGAGAAGCAGGTTGCGGGACAGTCCCTGGCCGCGACAGCGCGGATCGATCGCGATCGACAGGATCTCCGCCTCGTCGGCGCCGAAGCGGGAAACCGCAAAGCCGATGATTTTTCGCCCCAGCTTCAGGCGATGCACGAGCGTGTTGGCCTCGCCCAGCATGCTCTCGAATTCGCCTTCACCCCAGCCGCGGTGAAACGAGGCGCCGTGCAGCTCGGCAAGTCGCGGCGCGTCCGCGAGCGTCGCCGGTTCGACCAACGCGCTGCCCTCGCCGCCCCAGAAATCGGAGAGCCAATTCATGATGTCGCCGCCGCCTGCGGAGCCCGGGCCGGCTGATTGGAGGCCGGCTTCGCATCGGGGGGACGCAGATAAAACGGGCGGGCCGGCGCTGTAGCGGGATCGACGGCGGCGCCGAGCCAGGCCACCCAGGCAATGTCGGGCGCTGCCTGTGCGTCGACCTTGACCGGCGGCGGCGCCTCGCTCGGCCAGCGCTCGGCCAATATCCGCGCGGCATTTCCGACGAGGTAAGGTGCGCCGAACCGAGAGGCCTGCAACGCTTCACCGATTGGCGCGACCTTGGGTTCGACCAGCGAACTGCCGTCGCCGCCAACCACCTGGAAATACACCTGGTCGTGACGCGCATCGATCGCGGAGATGATCGGGTGCTCGTCATTCTCGCTGACGACGGGCGCCGCGTAAGCCGACAGCGTGGTCAATCCGACGACCGGCTTTTCCGCCGCAAGCGCAATTCCGCGCGCCGCCGACAGCCCGACGCGCAAGCCGGTGAAGCTGCCAGGGCCCGTGGTCACCGCGATGCGGTCGAGAGCGGCAAACGGCAATCCCGCATCCCTCATCACACCGGCAACCAGCGGCATCAATGCTTCCGCATGCCCACGTTTCATCGGCTGCGTGGCCTGCGCGATCAGGGTACCGGTGCCGGAATCGAGGATCGCGGCCGCGCAGGCGTCGAGCGCGGTATCGATGGCAAGGATCAACATGCTCCGCTCTTACCATGCTTTGCGGCGAAACAGGTCAAGGCTTCGTTCGCCGCCCAAGTCCCTCCGGCCGGCTGTGAATATCGTCTGGGCAGGTCGTTCTGAGCGGCCACCCTCAACCGGTGTCTTGCCTCGTAGACGCAACTGGAAATTGATATATCTCCTTGAAACTACGATAATTAATCGAAAATTAGCCGAAAATGAAAAAACTGGGGTGTTAGCAAGCAAGGCTTCCGTCCCTCGCGTCGATCGCGCTCGTCGCCATGGACATCACAATCGGTTTGATCCTCAAGGAGATTTCAAGATGTTCAACGGCCGCGCACGTGGAGCGGAGCTGGCGAAATCGCTGGCGCTGGAGTTCATCACCGCCAATGTCATGATCGCGGATGCCAACCTGAACATCGTCCATGTCAACCGCGCGTTGACGCAGTTGTTCACACGCGCGGAGGCCGACATCCGCAAGGACCTGCCAGGCTTTTCGGCGACGAAGCTGGTCGGCAGCAACATCGATATTTTCCACAAGCGTTCCGAGCGCCAGCGCCAATTGCTCGGCTCTCTGAAAGAGCAGCACCGCGCCACCATCGAGATAGGCGGCCGCAGCTTCGATCTCGTGGCGACGCCCCTGCGCGACGGTCAGGGAAAGCCGGTTGGTGTTGCGGTCGAATGGAGCGATGCGTCGGTAAGGCTGCAAAACCTCGAACTCGCCGCGGAAGTCGCTGCGGCCGGCAAGGCTCAGGCCGTCATCGAGTTCAACATGGACGGCAAGGTCATCACGGCCAACGAGAACTTCCTGCGCGTGATGGGCTACACGCTCGCCGAGATCAAGGGCAAGCATCACAGCATGTTCGTCGAGCCTTCCTATCGCGACAGCATGGCCTATCGCGATTTCTGGGCCAAGCTCAATCGGGGCGAATATGATGCGGCGGAATACAAGCGCATCGGCAAGGGCGGCAAGGAAGTCTGGATCCTGGCCTCATACAACCCGCTGCTCGACCAGGACGGAAAGCCGTTCAAGGTCATCAAATTCGCAACCGACGTGACCGCGACCAAGCTGCGCAATGCCGATCTCGCCGGCCAGATCGCGGCGATCGGCCAGTCGCAGGCGGTGATCGAGTTCAACATGGACGGTACCGTCATCACGGCCAACGAGAATTTCTGCAAGGCGCTTGGCTATTCGCTGTCGGACATCAAGGGGCGCCATCACAGCATGTTCGTCGACCCGGCCGAACGGGACAGCGCAGGCTATCGCGACTTCTGGGCCAAGCTCAACCGCGGCGAATTCCAGTCCGGCGAGTTCAAACGGATCGGAAGAGGCGGCAGGGACGTCTGGATTCAGGCGACATACAATCCGATTCTTGATCTGAACGGTAAGCCTTTCAAGGTCGTCAAATACGCCGCCGAGACCACGGCCCAGGTGATCGCGCGCCTGCAGGGCGAGAAGGTCAGCGGCATGATGGACCAGGTCGCGGCCGGCGCGGAGGAACTGAACACCTCGGTGCGCGAAATCTCCGAGGCCATGACCAAATCCAAGGATACGGCCGCGACCGCAGTCGACCGGGTCGAGGTGGCCGACCAGCAGGCGCAGCGGCTGTCGGCCGCGGCGGAGTCGATGCGCAGCATCGTGCAGTTGATCGGCGACATTACGGGGCAGATCAACCTGCTCGCGCTCAACGCCACCATCGAATCGGCGCGCGCCGGCGAGGCCGGCCGCGGCTTTGCCGTAGTTGCCGCCGAGGTCAAGAACCTCGCCAACCAGGCCAAGCAGGCCACGGACAAGATCGATCAGGAGATCGGCAATCTGAACGGGATTTCGGGCGACGTCGTCGGCGCCCTGGTCTCGATCAAGAAGGCGATCCAGGACGTCGCGGAATATGTGAACTCGACGGCGGCCGCGGTCGAGGAGCAAAGCGCGGTCACCAGCGAAATGTCGACCAACATGCAGCGCGCCGCGGCGGAAGCCGCCGCGATCGGGCGCAAGCTGGCGTAGGGTCTAGGTCGTCATTCCCGAGCACGCGCAGCGTGAACCGGGAATCCCGGGGTCGGTGCTTCGGACCGCCCCGGGAAGACCGTGTGCGTCGCGGTGCGACGCCCGCGGTCACATCGGCCGGACTTCGACCACGTCGGGAACGAAGTGCCTCAGCAGGTTCTGGATGCCGTGCTGGAGGGTTGCGGTCGATGACGGGCAGCCCGAACAGGCACCCTTCATGTTGAGATAGACGACACCGTCCTTGAAGCCGCGGAAGGTGATGTCGCCGCCATCATTGGCGACCGCGGGCCGCACCCGGGTCTCGATCAGATCCTTGATCATCTCGACGGTCTCGGCGTCCTCCTCATTGAAGAACTCGCCGTCCTCATCAAGCGTCGCATCGCTGCCTGCGCTGCCGTCAGCGAGCAGCGGCTCGCCCGACATGTAATGTTCCATGATGGCGCCAAGGATGGCGGGCTTCAAATGCTGCCAATCGCTGCCTTCCTTGGTCACGGTGATGAAGTCCGAGCCGTAAAATACGCTGGTGACGCCGGGCACGTCGAACAGGCGTTCGGCGAGCGGCGAGCGCGCGGCGGCCTCGCGGCTCAAAAATTCCATGGTGCCGGCATCGAGCACGATGCGGCCGGGAATGAACTTGAGGGTGGCGGGATTGGGGGTCGCTTCAGTCTGAATGAACATGGTTTTCTCCGGCGTCGCCGGTTCAAGGCCGGCGCGTGGGGGCTGTCTAGCAGATGGCGACGGCAAACGCACGATCAAGGGCGCAAAACAGCAGGTTCCCCCCTTTCAGGACAAGGCATCAAGGTCGCTGTCGCTGAGGTCGCCGGGTACGATCACCAGGGGAATTGGAAACGAGGCGACTGTCTTGGTCAGCATGGTGGTGAGCGGACCGGGCCCTTCGGCGCCGGGATTGGCGGCCAGCACCAACATCGCGATGTCGACATCCTGTTCGATGACGTCGAGAATCTGCTCGGCCGGATCGCCTTCGCGGATCACGCGTTCCGGCGTGATCGCGGCGATCCCATTGGCGCGTCCGGCGGCGCGGTCGAGCGCGGCATTCGCGTTCTCATGCGCTTCCGCGCGCATGATGTCGGCGACCCCAAGCCATTGCTGGTTCTGGTCCTCGGTCTCGATGAGGCGCAGCATCACCACGCCGCCGCCGACCCGCATGGCCCAGCGGCTGGCGTAATAGACCGCGCGATCCCATTCAGCGCTATCGTCGACAATGACCAGGCATTTCGGCTTGTGACCTGCCTGGTAGCTTCGTCGCTGGGTGGCCATGCATGTCCCGGCAATGCATCTTAACCGAGCCGCATGCTGCCACATCCCCTCCCGCCTGGGGAGAGGGAAGAGCATCAGCTTGCAACTTGCGCCGCGTTGCGCGGCGCAGCACCCTAGCGCTTACGGACGAAGCCGACGATGTCCTTTGTCGCCTTCATCGTCTCCTCGGCGATCGCGCCTGCGCGCTCGGCGCCATCGATCAGGATGTTGTCGACGTGGTCGCGATCGGCAACCAGCCGTTTCATCTCGGAAGCGATTGGCGATAGCTTGGTCACGCAAAGCTCGACCAGCGCGTTCTTGAAGCTCGAAAACTGTCCGCCGCCGAAATCGCGCAGCACGTCCTGCTTGCTGCGGCCCGACAGCGCAGCATAGATGCCGACGAGATTGTCGGCCTCAGGCCGCGACTCCAGCCCTTTCTCTTCCGTCGGCAGCGGCTCGGGGTCGGTCTTCGCCTTGCGGATCTTCTGCGCGATGGTATCGGCGTCGTCGGTCAGGTTGATGCGCGAATAATCCGACGCATCCGACTTCGACATTTTCTTGGTGCCGTCGCGCAGGCTCATCACGCGGGTCGCGGGTCCCGTGATCATCGGCTCCGGCAGCGGAAAGAACTGGCCGCCGACGAAACCATGGCCGCGGATCGAGTCGCCGAAATCGTTGTTGAACTTCTGCGCGATGTCGCGCGACAGCTCCAGGTGCTGCTTCTGGTCCTCGCCGACAGGCACATGGGTGGCGCGGTAGAGCAGGATGTCGGCCGCCATCAGCACCGGATAGTCGTAGAGACCCACGGAGGCATTCTCGCGGTCCTTGCCCGCCTTCTCCTTGAACTGCGTCATGCGGCTGAGCCAGCCGACGCGGGCCACGCAGTTAAAGATCCAGGTGAGCTCGGCATGGCCCGAGACCTGACTCTGATTGAACACGATGTGCTTTTTCGGATCGATGCCGGCCGCGATGAAGGCAGCCGTCACCTCGCGCGTGTTATGGGCAAGTTGGGTAGGGCCGCCCCAGACGTCGACGTCGACCGTGATGGCATGCATGTCGACCACGCAATAGATGCAGTTATGGGTTTCCTGCATCTTCACGAAGTTGACGATGGCGCCGAGGTAATTGCCGAGGTGCAGATTGCCCGTCGGCTGGACGCCCGAAAAAACCCGTTCCACGAAGGCCATGGCTAGCTTCCTGCTGTTTCGGGCCGTCGTTTGCCACGAGAAGCGTCAGCTACGCAAGTCGCGCGGCTTGCCGCTCCTGATCGCGTTGACCGCCGCGCGCCAGCCGGCGACGCCGAAAAGTCCGAGCAAGAGGAGGTAAATTGCGAGACCCCCGGCAATCGCCAGAATGATCGACATGGCCTGGGCCATGCCGTGCGCGGGTGCGCCCAGCACCGACAGACGCGCCGCAAGCCATAACAGCCCGGCCATGATGAAGGCGGCTGCTGCAATCCGCCCCAGACGTTGCCGCGTCGCAGCCGCCAGCGAAAAGCCGAATGCCGCCACGCCGCTTCGGGCCAACGCACCTGCATTGCTCCAGGCGCCAAGGGCGACACCCGCGGCAATGCCGCCTGCGCCGAACAGGCGATCGAAGATGAAGGCCGCGAGGATCGCGACGGCCAAGCCGATGAGGCTTGCCTTGAGCGGCGTGGCCGTGTCCTCGCGCGCGAAGAACGCAGGCGCCAGCGCCTTCGTGAGCACGTGCGCCGGCAAGGCCAGCGCAAGCCAGACCAGCACTTGCGCGGTGGCATTCGTGTCCTGCACCGTGAACGCGCCGTGCTCGAACAGAAGTCGCACAATCGGCTCGCTCAGCACGATCAGTCCCAGCGTCGCCGGCAGCGCCAGCCCCGCAGCCAGTTCGAGCGCATGCGACTGCGCCTGCGCAATTGCGCTTTCATCGCCGCTACGGACGCCGCGGGTCAGTTCGCTGACCAGCACGGTGCCCATCGCGACACCGACAATGCCGAGCGGCAGTTCGATCAGGCGGTTGGCGAAATAGAGCCAGGATACCGCCGAGGATGAGGATGAAGCGATGATAGCGCCGCCGACCATCAGGAGCTGCGGCGCGGAGTTGGCAACCATGCCGGGAACAGCGCGCGCGAAGAAGCCGCGCGTCTCCGCGTCAAGCGAGACCCGCAGCGGCCTCGCGATGCGGCTGTCTGTCCGTCGTGAAACCAGTATCAGCAATTGCAGGAGGCCGGCGACGCCCACCGTCGCGGCGAGCGTCAGCGCGACGAAACCGGCGTCCTCCTTGGCAAAGATGAGAGCGATCATCACCGCGATCAGCGCGATGTTGAACAAGAGCGGCGAGAAGGCCGTGAGCGCGAAGCGTGATTGCGCGGAAAACAGCGCCAGCATCACGGTCGAGGGGCCTGCGAACGCAACGTAAGGCAGCATCAGCCGCGCGTCATCGACGGCGAGCCTCAGCGTCTCCCGGCCGGCGAAACCGGGAGCCAGCGCGGTAAGGACGAACGGCATGAGGAGGCCCATCAGCGCCGTCGCGACGATCAGGACGGTGCTGACGGTCGCGAGCACCTTGCCGGCGAACGCCGCGGCGGCCGCCTCCCCCTTGCTCTCGCGCAGCCGCAGCCACGCCGGAACCAGCGCGGCGTTCAACGCGCCCTCCGTCAGCAGCCGCCTGACCACGTTGATCAATTGGAACCCGAGCAGAAAGGCATCCGCGATCGGGCCAGTGCCCAGCAATGCGGCAATCATGGAGTCGCGCACAAAGCCGAGCAGGCGCGAGGCCAGCGTTCCTGTCGAGACGGTGAGGAAAGAGCGGATCATGCGTTTCTCGAGAACGGAACCGTGGCTTGCTCCTGCGGGGGCGGGCATGATAGGCCGCGACAGGATTAACCTGCATTCTCGCCGCCTGGAAACCGGATTCTGGGCTTAACCGCAATTGCCGTAACAGGACCCCCAACCGAATGACTGACGCGAAATATGATGTTCTCGCCATCGGCAATGCGATTTTTGATGTGCTGGTGCGGACCGACGAGGCCTTTTTGAGCCGCCACGGCATGACCAAAGGCAGCATGGCCCTGATCGACGAGGCGCGTGCGACCGCGATCTACCGCGACATGGGACCCGCGACCGAAATGTCCGGCGGATCGGCGGCCAACACCATCGTCGGCATCGCAAGCCTGGGCGCGCGCGCCGCCTATGTCGGCAAGGTCAAGGACGATCAGATCGGAGCGCTCTATACCCATGACATCCGCGCCGCCGGTGTCGCATTCGAGACCAAGCCCGCAGCGGACGGCCCGGCGACCGGTTGCTCCTACATCCTGGTGACCGGGGACGGCGAGCGCACCATGAATACCTATCTGGGCGCGGCGCAGCACTTGACGCCGGCCGATATCGATCCGGCGCAAATCGCCGCGGCGCGCATCGTCTATCTCGAAGGCTATTTGTGGGATCCGAAAGACGCCAAGGACGCCTTTGTGAAGGCCTCCAAGATTGCCCATGAAGCAGGCCGGCAAGTCGCGTTGACGCTGTCGGATTCTTTCTGCGTCGATCGTTATCGCGATGAGTTCCTGGATCTGATGCGCAAGGGCGCGGTCGATCTCGTCTTCGCCAATGAAGCCGAACTGCGCTCGCTCTATTTGACGTCGGACTTCGATACCGCGCTCAAGCAGTTGCGCCTCGATGCGAAGCTCGGCGTCGTCACGCGCAGCGAGAAGGGTTGCGTGGTGGCCTCAAACGAAGGCGTGGTCGCGGTACCGGCATTCCCGGTCAAGACGATCGTCGATACCACCGGTGCCGGCGATCTCTTCGCAGCCGGCTTCCTGTTCGGCCTGGTGCGCGGCGCGGGTTACGAGAATGCCGGCCGTCTCGGCGCGCTCGCGGCCGCCGAAGTGATTCAGCACATCGGCGCCCGGCCGCAGGTGTCGTTGAAGGAATTGGTGCAGCAGAACGGACTGCCGGTGTAGGAGGGAACTATTCCATTCACCGCTCTCTCAGCACGTCATGCCCGGGCTTGACCTGGCTTGACCCGGGCATCCACGTGGGCTGATCGCCCGTTCGTGGATGGCCGGGACAAGCCCGGCCATGCCGAGAACGGGAGCTTGGTAGCTCTCACGCCGCCTTCTTGCCGCCGGCGGCACCGAGACCATCATAGATGCCGCGTTCGAAGCCGGCGAAGGCCTCCAGGCATTTTTGATCGGCAAACGGCAACGTCTGCATCAGAATCACGCCGGCAACATCGCGCGCCGGATCGATCCAGAAATAGGTGTTGGCGAGTCCGGCCCAGGCGAGGCTGCCGGGGCTGCGTCCCTCCGGCGTCTGCGCGGTGTTGATCAGGAAGCTCAAACCCCACTTCTTGACCATGTCGGGGTAGAGATCGACGTCGTTGGTGTAAATCGGGGCCGCCGTACTCATCTTCGTGACCACGAGGTCGCCGATGTTGTTCTGCGCCATCAACGCGACCGTCTCCGGCTTGAGCAGTTGATGGCCGTTGCCGCTGCCCTCGTTCAGGATCATCTGGCAGAATTTGATGTAATCGCCCGCGGTGCTGTAAAGGCCGCCACCGCCCATGTGAAATTCCGGGTCCTGCTCCAGCTCGAACGGCATCGGCGCGAGCACGCCATCGGCCCCGCGGGCATGCATCCCGACCAGCCGCCGGCGCATGTCGTCGCTGATTTTGAATCCGGTGTCGGTCATGCCGAGCGGCGCGAACAGATTGTCGCGCAAATAGGCGTCGAGCCGCTTGCCCGATACGGCTTCGACCGCCTTGCCGACGAAGTCGATGTTCGTGCCGTATTCCCAGCGTGAGCCGGGATCGGTCATGATGGGAGTCTTCAGCGCATCGTTCTTGCAGGTGATGATGCCGGGAACGCCGGTCTTCTCCAGATATTTCCCCATGTCGCCGTTCCACATGTCGTAGCAGAAGCCGGCGGTGTGGGTCATGAGCTGGCGCAGCGTGATTGGCTGCTTGGCCGGACGCAGTCGCGGTTCGCCCTGCGCGTCGAACCCTTCGAGCACCATGGGCGAGGCGAGATCGGGCAGCACCTTTCCGATCGGCTCGTCAAGCGCGAGCTTTTCTTGCTCGACGAGCTGCATCGCGCCGGCGGTGGTCACCGCTTTCGTCATCGACGCGATCCAGAACACGCTGTCGATCGTCATCGGGTCGTCCTTGGCGAGGTCACGTTTGCCAAATGCGCCCTGATAGATCACCTCGTCCCCGCTCGCGGCCATCGCGACCACGCCGGGAATTTCTTTCGCGTCGGATTTTTGACGCAGGACCTCGTCGATCTGAACGTCGCTCTGCATAGGGGATCCTCCCGTTAACCTTATTGGCGGGATGATCTTCCTCTCGGTCGCTTCATCCCGCAAGTAACGCTTTCTGTGCACCGCACGGGTCGCAATCTCGTGATCGGGGCGGCGTGCTCGGAGTGGCAAAAAGGGGACTACTCGAAATTCTGCAGCAATTTGCCGGGCAAAGCCGGCGTCGCAGCGATGAGCCTGCGTTGCATCGGCGATATGCTCCTTTGGTACTGCCGCTGAAACTATTTTCGCAGTAACGCGTTCGCACCGCAGTCAAATCGACGCTGACGGGCGACAAGTTTTTTATTTCGAATATTGGCGGCTGCCACCGGCCGCGAGGGGGCGATGATGATCTCGACCTGGAGCGAATGGAAGCGCTATCCCCGGCCAGGGCGCGGCGAGAACTTGGAAGCACCGATCTCGCCGGGCATTTACGAGGTTCGTTATGCCGCAACAGGCGCGCTGCATTCCTTCGGCGCGGTCGACAATGTTGCACAGGCCCTTGCGCTGTTGCCGGTGGGTGGCAAGTCCTGGTTCGGCCGTCGTGACCCAGCCGTGCTGCCCGACCTCGAATACCGCACCTGCGCCACCTCGACGAAGGCGGACGCCAAGGCCGCCGCGGAACGCATGATCGGCCGGCGCGAAACCTATCTGAGCGGCGCCGCCTGACTGCCCGCTTGGGCGTAGCCCTGAATGCAGCTTGAAGCAGCCGCGCGTCCTCGGGAGGTCGCGCCTGCGTGAGTTTCCGCCTATATTCACGGTCAATTCCAGAAAATCCGAGGAGTAACGCCATGACCCCTACCGCTGCTGCACGCGCTTCGCAGGGCGCCCAAACACTTCGCGAGAGGCTCAAGGATCCTTCGCTGCTGCGGGATCGCTGCTATATCGATGGCGCGTGGGTCGGTACCCCCGTCTTCGCCGTGAACAATCCGGCAACGGGCGTCGAGCTTACGAAGGTGCCGCAGATGAGCGCCGCCGATTGCACGCAAGCCGTGGAGGCCGCCGAACGCGCCTTCCCCGCCTGGGCCAAGCTCACGGCCAAGCAGCGCTCGAATATTTTGCGCAAATGGTACGAACTGATCGTCGCCAGCCGCGAGGATCTCGCGCTGATCCTCACCTCCGAGCAGGGCAAGCCGCTCGCGGAAGCGCTTGGCGAAGTCGATATCGGTGGTGCCTATGTCGAATTCTTCGCCGAAGAAGCGCGGCGCGTCTATGGCGAAACCATCCCGACGCAGAAGCCGGATGCGCGCCTGCTCGCGATCAAGCAGCCGATCGGCGTCTGCGGCGCGATCACGCCATGGAATTTCCCGAACTCGATGATCACCCGCAAGGTCTCGCCGGCACTCGCGGCCGGCTGCACGGTGGTGCTCAAGCCGGCCAACGAGACGCCGCTCAGCGCGCTCGCGCTGGCAGCACTTGCCGAGAAAGCGGGCGTGCCCAAGGGCGTCTTCAACATCATCACCGGTGATGCGCCGCCGATCGGCAAGGTGCTGTGCGAGCATCCGGCGGTGCGCTTCGTCGGTTTCACCGGATCGACCGAGGTCGGCAAGATCCTGTATAGGCAGGCTTCCGTCGGCGTGAAGAAGCTCGGGCTCGAACTCGGCGGCAACGCGCCGTTCATCGTGTTCGACGATGCGGATGTCGATGCCGCCGTGGAAGGCGCCATGGTTTCGAAATACCGCAACATGGGCCAGACCTGCGTGTGCGCCAACCGCATCTACGCGCAGGACAAGATCTACGACGAGTTCGTGCGGAAGCTTTCCCAAAAGGCCGCGGCGATGAAGATCGGCGACGGCACCGAAGCCGGCGTCACCCAGGGGCCGCTCATCAACATGGACGCCGTCGAGAAGGTCGAGCGCCATATTGCGGATGCGGTAAAGGGCGGGGCCAAAGTCGTCACCGGCGGCAAGCGCCATGCACTCGGGCGCACTTTCTTCGAGCCGACGGTGCTCTCCGACGTGCGCGCCGATGCGCTGGTCGCGCAGGAGGAAACGTTTGGGCCACTCGCGCCGGTGATCCGCTTCAAGGACGAGGCCGACGTCGTCGCGATGTGCAACAAATCGCCGTTCGGACTTGCCTCCTACTTCTATGCGCGTGATCTCGGCCGCGTCTGGCGCATCGCCGAAGCGCTGGAGTCGGGCATGGTCGGCGTCAACACCGGCCTGATCACGACCGAGGTTGCACCCTTCGGCGGCGTGAAGGAAAGCGGCCTGGGCCGCGAGGGCTCGCATCACGGCATGGAGGAATATCTCGAGATCAAGTATGTGATGATGGCGGGGGTGTAGGGCCACAGGTCACACGTAGGCCGGAGGTCACACTGTGTCGCCCCCGCGAAAGCGGGGGCCCATAACCACCGGCCGTGGTTGTTACGAAGGCTGTCAAACCTTGCTCGTCATGCCCGGGGCTTGTCCCGGGCATCCACGCCTTTTCTCGGCAGCGGCTAGATCGTGCCGCCATGACCGAGAACCCGTCGATAGATCACGCGGTATCGCGACGAGCCCAAGCGCTTGCGCGGAGGGTCCCGGCTTTCGCTCGGACGACGCACTAAGAGGCGTTGGCTTGGGCTACACTACCGCCGTAGCACCGCGATCATGCGGTTGGCGAAGCTCAGGCGCTCGGCCATCACAGAGACGAAATAGGTCAGCAGCTTCTGACCGAGCACCGGATGCTCGCGCTTGATCGCCTCGAATTGCTGCGCCGTCAGTGCATAGAGCACGCTTGCGACCTCGGCCTGAATGGTTGCGCTGCGCGGCGCATGTGAGACCAGGCCCATCTCGCCGATCGTGGTGTAGCGGCCGAGGCTGCGCACCCGGCTCGTGCCGCCATTCTCGGCGGCAATCATCACGCCAACCCGGCCGTCGAGAATGAAATGCATGGAATCGGCCGCTTCCCCTGCGCTGACCACGGTCTGGCCGGCCTTGACCTCGATCCGCTCGCAGCGGTGCATCAGCTCGAAGGCGTCGTCCTCAGTGCCGAGGATTTGCGTGAACCATTCGCGCAAATTCGCTTCCTCCCGCACCCGCCCCTGATGTTGCGCAATGATCTCGTTCTCGCACCACTCCAGCGCATGATCGAGCTCCGACATGATCAGAACGTCGGGCGAGATGAACTCGCTCGAGCGCAGCGCCTTCTCGGCCATTACAGGCAGATGGACCAGGACCAGCCTGATGCCGCGATCCTGTGCCGTACGCTTGATCTGCGCGAAGCTGAACGCGGCGGACGAATCGATGCCGGTCACGAGCTTGAAATCGAAGATGAGATAGCGGCATGCGCGGTGGCGCGCGAGCAGCGCCTTGACGTGCTGATAGAGCCGGTTGGCCGAGCCGAAGAACAGATAGCTCTGCAGATTGAGGCCCTGGACCTCGCTGCCATGCGCCGACAGTATCGTCTGATCGTCGCGCGAGCGGTCGAGCGAGCTGCGATATTCGGACCCGTCAAAGGCGAATTTGATGGAATTGATCCGCGAAGCGCTTAGCGCAAAAGTGCCGCAGCCGATCACCACGCCGATCAGGATGCCGGCGATGAATCCCCATTGCAGGATGATGCCGATGATCGCGAGCAGCGAAAGGTATTCGGTCAGCGACAGGCGGCGACGCGACTGCACGATCCATTTGTGCAAGGTGTCCGCGCCGAGATAGAGCAGAAGGCCGCCGAGCACGAATTTCGGCATATAGCCGAGCAGCGCCGGCGCGACGATCAGCATCAAGGCCGAGATTGCGGCTGTTGTCAGCCCGGAGAGCCGGCCGCTGCCGCCGGCACTGAAATTGAGCACGGAACGGCTGACCGAAATGCAGCCGGTATAGCCGCCGAGTACGCCCGACAGCATGTTGGCGATGCCGGTCACGTTCAGCTCGCGCTCGAGATCGGCTTCGCGATGGATTGCGACCTCGATGCCTGTCGTGTTGAACAGCGTGCTCGAAGCCGTGACGAAAATGACGGCAATCAGATTGCCGGTGAGATCCGGCAGTGCGAACCAGGGATAGTGGGCAATCGCAGTCACGTCCCATGGCGACATGAAAGCGATCTGCGATGGCGGCTGAAATGTCCAGCCGAGGCTCTGCGCTTCCGTCGTCGAAATGCCGAACAGGCGGAAGGCGAGGTGCGCTGCAATGGTGCCGACGATCAGGATGACGGGCAGGCCGAACGGCGTGCGCGAGCGGTGCCAGGTCAGGTAGAGCACGAGGGCCATCGCGCAGGCGGCCGCGAGCTCGTAGAGGGTCATCAGGTTGGCGAAGCTATCCAGCGTGGCCAATTGCAGCCGCTGCCCGGTGATGACGCGGACCGCGCCGAGCAGGATCAGGCAGCCGGTGGCGCCGAGAAAACCGCCGACCACGGGATAGGGCACATAACGGATGGCGCGGCCCATCCGCGTCAGCCCAAAGCCGCAGAGCACGACGCCCGTCAAGATGCTCGCCATCGCGAGGGTGAGGAAAACCGGTCCAAGCACCGGCGCGGCCGGGTCGGTCGCGATGATACGTTCGGCCAGCGAGGAGGCGAGGATGCCCGTCATCGCCGCGGTCGAACTGTCGGGTGCGCCGACGGCGAAGGGCAGTGAGCTGCCGAGCGCGAGGATCGCGGCAATGATCGCCGAGGTAATGAAGGTGCTGCCGACCCCATAGGAGAGATAAGGCGCCAGCGGACCGGCGAAGATCAGCAGCGCATAGGACAGCCCGAAGGTGACGGTCAGAACGCTGGCAGCGGTGCCACCAAGGACGTCATTGAGCGCGCGTGCAAGCGGCGGATGGAAACTGACCGTTCGAGCTGACACCGCGTGAATTCACCCCAGACACCCGTGCCTGTGGTAGACGAGGAGCGCGCGTCATCACAACCATATTTTTATGACTGTGGAACTCGCCCGATGCCGATGCGGCGACGGCGGTTCACTCGTCCCCAATCCGCCATGAGGGGCGACGCCCGATGCGAAGCGGCGGGCGTCTGCGAGCATCGGTTTCGGAGATGTAGGCTCCTTCTTTTCCCTCCCGTCATTCCGGGGCACGCGAAGCGTGAACCCGGAATCTCGAGATTCCGGGTTCGGCTCTACGAGCCGCCCCGGAATGACGGAGTCAAACATTGAGATCACGCTGCTAGACGCCGTCATTGCGAGCCAACGGGTCCGCGCGAAGCGCGGACCGATGCTTCGCAACGACGAACTCAGATTTTCAGCTCGCGCCCCGTGATCCGCCTGTAAGCCTCGAGATATCGCTTGCTGGTCGCCTCTACCACACTCGCCGGCAAAGGCGGTGGCGGGGCTTCGCCGTTCCATCGGCCGGCGCGGCGCTCGGCGTCGAGATAATCGCGCAAGGGCTGCTTATCGAAGCTCGGCTGCGGCTGGCCGGGCACATAATTGTCGACCGCCCAGAAGCGCGAGGAGTCCGGCGTCATCACCTCGTCGATCAGAATGATGCGGCCATCCTGATCCCGGCCGAACTCAAACTTGGTGTCGGCGATGATGATGCCCTGCTCGCGCGCGAGTTCTTCGCCGAGTCTGTAGATCGCGCGCGTCATGCTCTCCAGCGTATAGGTGACCTCGTTGCCGACGATCTCGCGCATGCGCGGGATCGTGATGTTCTCGTCATGCCCGGTCTCGGCCTTGGTGGCCGGGCTGAAAATCGCAGGCTCGAGCTTGGCGCTTTCCACGAGGCCGGCCGGGAGCTTCTCGCCGGCGAGCGTGCCTTGAGCGGCATATTCCTTCCAGGCCGAGCCCGAGAGATAGCCGCGGATCACGCACTCTATGGGAAACACCGTGGTGCGCCGGCACAGCATGGCGCGGCCCAGAATGTCCGCGCGATGCTGCCGCAGTGCCGGCACTTCGCGGATGATCTCGTCGGTATCGGCGGTGATCATGTGATGCGGCACGACGCCTTCGAGCTCGCTGAACCAGAAGGCGCTGATTTGCGTCAGCACCGCACCTTTCATCGGAATGGTTTCGGCCATCACCACGTCGAAGGCAGAGATGCGGTCGGTGGTGAGCAAGAGCAGCCGGTCGTCGCCGATGGCATAGATGTCGCGCACCTTGCCGCGCCCGATCTTCGGCAGGGGTAAATCGCTTGCGAGCACGGTCGTCATCGGCAGAACTTTCGAATTGACGCGCCCGCGGCAGCGTCCGCGGGCAGATGCGCTTGAGCTAGCCTATTCCGGCAGCGGAATGAACTCATGTTCTTGCGGAACGGGGGCGAATTTGCCGGTTTTCCAATCCTGCTTGGCCTGCTCGATCCGCTCCTTGCTGGAGGAAACGAAATTCCACCAGATGTGCCGCGGTCCTTCCAGCGCGTCGCCGCCCAGAAACATCATGCGCGTCGGTTGAAGCGTCTTCACCGTGATGGCATCGCCGGGCCGGAAGACCAGCAGCCGCGGACCTTCATAGCGCTCATGCGCGATCTCGACCTCGCCATCGACCAGGTAGATCGCGCGTTCCTCGTGGTCGGGGTCGAGCGGCACGCTGGTTCCGGCGTCGGCCGTGACCTCGGTATAGAACCAGGGCGATACCATCGCCACCGGAGAGGCAATCCCAAAGGATTTTCCCGCGATGATGCGCGCGGTGAAGCCGCGTTCGGCGATCATCGGCAGGTCGCCGGCCGCATAGTGCTGGAAGCTGGGCGCGATCTCCTCCTTGCCTGCCGGCAGGGCGATCCAGCTCTGCAGCCCGAGCATCTTCTGGCCGTCGCGGCGCTCGAGGGCGGGCGTGCGCTCCGAATGGGCGATGCCGCGCCCGGCGGTCATCAGGTTCATCGCACCGGGCTCGATCTCCTGGACGTTGCCTTCGCTGTCGCGATGCATGATCTTGCCGTCGAACAGATAAGTGACGGTGGCAAGGCCAATGTGCGGATGCGGCCGGACGTCCATGCCGGCGCCCGAGACGAATTGCACGGGGCCGAAATGATCGAAGAAGATGAAGGGGCCGACCATCTGGCGCTTGCCATGCGGCAGCGCGCGGCGGACCTGGAATCCGTCGCCGAGGTCGCGGGTGCGCGGCACGATCACGAGTTCCAGCGCATCGCAGGACAGGGGATCACCGAGCACGGGATCGTTTGAGGGCATCCAGCTCATGACAAGAGCCTCTTCTGTTGATCGCCGAGGAGCATAGCAGGATCGCGCGGCCGCCGTCCAAGGGAATGCAGGGGATTGCTCCCGCCGGCCGCAACATGGCATAAGACCCGCGCTGTGCGAGGCCTCGAGGCATGACCTTTACGTCGTGGCAGTTTGCCGTATTTGCCGCGATCGTGTTTGGCGTCTATTACCTGCCGCCGGTCAGGCCGTTCCAGGTCCACCTTCTCGTCGCGGCCAGCCTGTTGTTCTACGGATATGGCCAGCCGGAGCTGCTGCCGCTGCTCGGGGTTGCCGTCGGCGGCACTTATCTTTTCCTGGTGCTGGCGCTCCGCGATCGCCGCTGGCTGCCCGCCGGCATCATCTTCAACCTCGCACTGCTTGCCTTCTTCAAATACAAATTCCTGTTCTTCGATCCCAAGGCGCCCGTTCTCGTCGACGTCGCCGCGATCGACTTTCTCCTCAGGCTGCCGCTGCCGGTCGGCATCTCGTTTTTCGTCTTTCACAACATCAGCCTCTTGGTCGATCTGACGCGCGAGAAGAAGACGCCCGCCCCAAGCCTGACCGACGTCTTTCTCTACATCATCTTCTTCCCGCAGCTCGTGTCCGGGCCGATCACGCGCGCCGGTCTCTTCTTGCCGCAGATCGAGCCGAAGCGATTTTCGGACATCCCGGTCGTCGAGGCCGCGAAATGGATTTTGACCGGCTTCTTCTTCAAGCTTTACGTGGCCAACAACCTCAACGAGATGACGTCCTATATGGACTTCCCCTTTTATGAGACGCTGCAAACGCAGGATCGCTGGCTGCTCGTCATTCTCTACGGCTATCAGATCTACGCCGATTTCTTCGGCTATTCGGCGATCGCGATCGGGCTTGGACTTCTGTTCGGCTATCGTCTGCCGATCAATTTCGACCTGCCTTATATCTCGGCCTCGTTCTCCGAGTTCTGGACACGCTGGCACATCTCGCTCTCGACCTGGCTGCGCACCTATCTCTACATTCCCCTGGGCGGCAACAGATGCGGCAAGCTCCGCACCTATCTCAATCTGATCATCGTGATGGGCCTGGGCGGCCTCTGGCACGGTGCGGGTCTCAGCTATCTCATCTGGGGCCTCATGCACGGGCTCTTGCTCGCGGTCGAGCGGCCGTTCCTGAAGACGTTTGAGACGATCAATTCGGCGGGGTTTCGTGCGCTTCGCATCGCGGTCGTGTTTTCCTGCGTGACCATGCTCTGGATCTTCTTCAAGCTGCCGAATTTCGATCACGCGGTCAGCTATATCTCGGGCATGTTCACGCCCAGCACGAATCCGAACCCGACAAAACTGTTCCATGATCTCGCATTGTTGTATTCGCTGCCGGTGATCCTGCAGCATCTTCGCCTGAGCGCGCTGTTCGAGCGACGACTGGCGACATGGGAGCCCTATCTCTACGGTGCGTTGGGGGCCTTGGCCTATCTCGAGGCCGGACCCACGACCGCGTTCATCTACTTCCAGTTCTGACGCGATGCAGAAGCAGCAGGGATCATGGGCCTGGCTAGCGAGATGCGGAATGTCCGCAGCGCTGATCTTCGCCGCCTGCGGCCTCGCCACGGCGCATTTCGGACACGGGCTGCAGATGCCCGCGACGACCGCCAGGGACGGCACGTTGGTCACCCTGAACAGGTATATCGATAATCCCGTGGCTGATGTCGTGCTGGTCGGCAGCTCGCTCACCTTCCGCCTCCGGGAAGAATTTTTTGCCACGCCGGGCCTGCGTAATCTGGCGCTGGCCGGCGGCTCGCCGGTGACCGGGCTTGCGATCGTCGCGAACCAGCGGCGGCTCCCAAAATTGGTCCTCGTCGAAACCAATGTGCTGTCGCGCGCGCCCGATGCGGCGCTGATCGAGCGGTTCTCCGCCGCGTCGCACCAAGAACTGTTCTTTCGGCCCGTTCGCGCCGCGATCGCGGCCTACGAGAATTTCAGGCATGCGCCCGCCACGCATGAGCAAGTCGCGGCTTCCTTGCAGCAACTGATCGCGCAGCCGCCCAGCAATTTCGACAATCGCGTCTATCTCGCGCGCGCTCTGCAAGAGCGGGAGACGGAGGATCCGACCGCTGCCGCCATGGCGAATGTCGCAGAGATCGCCCGATTGAGCCGCTCGCTGGAGCAGCGCGGCACCCGCGTGTTGCTGATGGAATTGCCTTGCGAAGGGCCGATCGAAGCGGCGCGCTATACGCGCATCACCCGCAAGATCGTCCGCAAGGCGTTTCCGGACGCAAAGCAATGGCTGTCGATCGATGTCGACAGGGCCGAGCTGCGCTGGGCGGATGGCGTCCATCTCGACGAGCGCTCTGCGGTCCTGGTGAGCCGCGCTCTCGATGAGAGTCTCGCCAAGCTGGAAAGCCATAACGCCTCGCGCTGAACCAGGCGAGAGGCGTTACTGCCGCCCCAACTGCGTGGCCTGTGCGACGCTCTCGAAGCGCTCCAGCGCAAGAATCGCATTCGCAAACTGCTCCGCGCGGCCGTTGAGAACGGGGCGAGCCAGCGTCAGGAATTTCTGCTGCATCGCCTTCGCGTCGGGGAAGGAATTCGGCTCGCCCGAGGGGTCGGCATGCAGCCGCTCGTGCACGCCATCATCGGTCGTAATGGAGACGCGGGCGCCGAAGGGATGCGTGCGGCCGATTTCGAGGCGATCGTCCTGCACCACGTCGAACTTGTCGGCAAGCGCGTCGATTGCGGCGTCGCCAAGCCGATCGTAATCGTCCCAGCCGAAGCGGCCCTGGTCGAGCGCAACCGCGCCGGTGAAGAACATCGAGAACTGCCCGCCGACGATCGAGCGCGGGTGCCGCTTGGTGGCGGCGTCGCCTGTCAGCGTGATGCCGTTGCGGTGCAGCCCGATCTCGACGCGCTTGACCTGGTCCGGCGTCAGATTGTGCTCGCGCCGCATGGCGATAATCGCATCCAGCGCAGCATGGGTGTAGCGGCAGCTCGGATAGGGTTTTACGCCGATCTTCATGGTCTCGTAGGTCGAGCCCAGGCCCGCGGTCGCCTTGTCGGGATGCGGATTGTCGCTATAGCCGACGAGCAGCCCATGCTTGCCTTCGACCGCTTCGATCGAGCCGACGAAATCGTTGCGCGCGAGCGTGGCGGCGATCACGCCATTCATCGCGGCGGCGCCGACCTGGTAGCGTTTGTTCCAGGCGCCGTTGACCAGAAACTGCAGCGAGCCCGCGGCCTGGCTGCCGGACACGCCGAAGGCCGAGATGGTCTGCGCCTCCGAGAGGCCAAACAGTTTTGAGGCCGCTGCTGCCGCGCCATAGGTGCCCGCCGTCGCGGTCGGGTGAAAGCCGCGTGCGTAGTGCGAGGTCGGATCGAGCGCATTGCCGAGCCGGCAACAGACTTCATAACCGGCAACGATCGCGGTCAGCACCTCGCGGCCCGACGCCCCGACCATCTCGCCGACAGCAAAGGCCGCCGGTACCACCGGCGCGCTCGGATGCAACGAGGAATCCGCGTGGGTGTCGTCGAAATCGAGCGAATGGCCGAGCGCGCCGTTGAGCAGTGCCGCGACTGCAGGGGTCCAGGTCTTGCTGTCGCCGAACACGGTCGATTCGCCCTTGCCGTCGAGGGAAAGTCCCTTGAGCGTCCTAAGCAGCGAGGGCGTGGATTCGGCCTCACTCCGCGCGCGGATGGTGCTGCCGAGAAAATCCAGCGTCAGCACCTTGGCCCGGTCCAGCACCTCCGGTGGAATCTCCTCGAATTTCAAACCGGCGACATAGCCGGCCAGCGTGGCGGTTTCCTCTGCCATCCTGGTGTCCTTGTGACCACGGAAAATTTGCGCGAACTCTAAGTCTGCGGCCGGCGATCTTCAATGCTGCGGGCGCCCCAAATCCGCATTCCAGCCAGCCGCGCCAAGCGCGGCGCCATGGTCGCGGATGGAAACAGCCCCGAAGAAGAGATCGATGAGTAGGGCACGAAAGCCTCTTTGGGCTCTGGACGGCAAGGCATCAGAGGGGTAGGTCGGTCTGCCCCAGAATCCAGCCTTCCCGCTGCGCCCGGACGGTCCGATCATCGGCCATCTCGGCCCGGCGTCCGGCAACGACCTCGATCATTCCGCACAATCCGGCAAGGGCGTCGAAGGCATCCTCGCCATCGCCGCCCGCGCCAAAGCCGTCGTAGAGGCGTCGTACGATATCTGGATCGAAACGCACGCCGTGCCTTGACGCCCATTCGAGCAAGATACGGCTGGCGGTCGTCCGTCCCTGCTGCGAACGCTTTCCGACCAATCCTCGGATTCCAATGTGCCGGTAGGCCTCGGCGGGATAGGCTTCTGCAATCGTCAAGCCGCCCGTATCCAACTCCGCAAGCACGCCGTCGAATGGCCAGAGGCGGCCGCCGCGGCGCAGCGCCGGGATGAGGACCTCCCGCCAGCCGCAAAGGGCGGCCTTACCGACCTGCTTTGCCCCGACGGTCCAGAAAACCGACTCCGCGCGGAGCCGGTTTTCGGTTGCCTTATCGCAGTCGCGAAGCAGCTCGTCGAACGAGACGCATCCGAGGCGCTCGCATAAGTCCGCATGCCGTCCGCCCGCAGGATGCGTTCGATAGAACGGCTGCGTGGGAGAGATGTCGAACAGCGTTTCCGCCGGCGTGAAGAAACGCCGCGCATGCATGGAGCACGGCTCGGACATGAGGTCGAGAAAGTTGAGCCCCGTCCTGTCCAGATAGGCGGAAGGCAGACCGATGGGAAAATCGAAGCCGGCGAGCGTTCGGATGCCCGGCTTCAACAGATCATCGAGGAGCCGGTCGGGTGACGGCGTTGGCACCAGATGCTCGATCAGCCAATTATCCTGCAACGAAAGCGCGACAGCCGTCCAGCGCTTGGCCGGCAAGACGCTCCAGTCCGAATGGACGAGACGGTTGAAGCGGAAGGGGCTGGTCACCGCACACTCCGCTTCTGCTTACAGCGTCGCCGCGGCCTGCCGGAGCAATGTCCGCACGATCAGGCGGTGGAAGGGCATGATCAGTTGCAGATACGTCCTGCCGAGCAGGTTATGTGTGCGCACCAACGTGGTTGCGGTGATCTGCTGTCCGTTGTCGGTGGCGGCGACGTCAATGACGATGCGGAAATCGAGATGATGGTCGTCGAAGCCGGCAACCAGCCGCTCGGGCGTCGCGCCGAGCACCGGGAATATTCCGATTGCCTCGCCCGAAACTGATTCGCCTGCGCCCGAGGTCTTCAGGCCGAAGGGCCTGACCAGGATGTTGCGCAGCGTCAGAAGCGCCTCGATCCAGCGCGGTCCGAACGTCAACATCTTCTCCGCCGCCTGGCGCGCATCGAGTTTGGTCGCGGTTGTCGCAATACGAAACGCGTCAATGAATTGCGCGCCGAAGAGCAGGGCGGCGGGATCGACCTCGGGTGTGATTTCATGGGCTTTCATGGCGAATGTCAATTCTCAGCGTTCGCCAGCAGCCGGAACCGCAGCACCAACAGCGCGGCATACACGGCAGTGCCGATCGATAATCCGATCCACACGCCGATGGCGCCAAGGCCGGCGTGGAATCCAAGCACGTACCTAAGGGAGAATCCGATCAGCCAATAGCCGATGCAGGCAAACAAGAGCGGCACCCGTGTGTCCTTCAGCCCGCGCAGGCTGCCTACCGCAATGCTTTGTATGGCATCGGTGATGAAGAAGCTTGCGCCGATCAGGAGGAGGTTTGCAGCCAGTTCGATCGTCGCGTCAGCATTGTCGGCGGCCTCGCCCAGAAAAAATCGGGCGATCTCAAAGCGGGCTGCGACCACGGTGAGCGTCAGCAGGGCTGCGATTACCATGCCGAGCAGCATCGCAACCAGGCCCGCGCGCCTGATGCCGGGACCGTCGTCGCGCCCGACGGCATGGCCAACCCGCACGGTCGCCGCCATGCTGATGCCGAAGGGGATCATGAACAGGATCGCCGCGACCTGGAGCGCGATCTGATGGGCGGCAAGCGCCGTGGTGCTGATCAAGCCCATCAAGAGCGCAGCGGCCGAGAACAGCCCGTACTCCATGAGAAAGGCCATCGAAATCGGCGCGCCGATCACGATGAGCTGTCGCATCAGCGGCCAATCGAAATGCCAGAGACGGGCGAGTACGTGATAATCGCTGAAAGGACGGCGGCGCGTTGCGAACCAGAGCGCCGCCAGAAATGTCGCGCAGTTGACCAGCGTGGTCGCAAGTCCCGCCCCGAACAATCCCAGCCGTGGCAGGCCGAGCTCGCCGTAGATCAAGAGATAGACCAGCACAGCGTTGACCGGGATAGCCGCAAGCGTGATCCACAAGACCGGCTCCGGCCGGTTGACCGCACCCATGAAGCTGCGGATGGCCAGAAACCACAGCGCCGGCGCGACGCCCCAGGCGAGGCCGAACAGATATTGCTGGGCAAGCTGCGCCGTTTGCGGCGCCTGACCGAGGGCAAGCAGGATTCGTTCGCCGCGCAGCGGAAGCACCATGATCGGCAGCGACAGCAGAAGCGCGGCCCACAGGCCCACGCGCAGCGAGCGCCTGACCACGGCCGGATTGTCCGCACCAAAAGCCTGCGCCGCCAGGGGCGCCACCGCCGACATCAGGCCCATGCCGAAGGTGAAACCGACGAAATAGACCGTGCCGGCCAGCGCGGCCGCGGCGACCGCTTCGGCGCTGATGCGTCCGATGAAGGCAAGATCGGTCGTCATCATCGCGATCTGTCCGAGCTGCGTCAGCGCCATCGGCAGCGCGAGTCTCGCAGTTTCGCCAAGTTCGAGGGCGAGATGGTTCCGTGCGCGCCTCAAATCGTGCGACGCCGGGGCGGGCTGTGCTTCAACTGCATGTTCCATGGGGCGCCATGCTGCCGTGTTTGCCGCGTCAGGGCAAAGCGATCTGCACTTTAGCGCATGCGAAGCATGGTCGCAGGGCTCGCTCGCTTCGTATTCGAGCACACATTTGCTCGAGCCGTCATCCTGGGGCCTCGCGAAGCGAGCCTCGAAGAATACTCGAGAGCTCGCACCAAACTAAGGCAAATTCGCTTAGCCAGCGCTACCGCGCCGGCACGCGGGTGATCCTTGCGCCGAGCGCGTTGAGCCGTTCGTCGATGCGCTCATAGCCGCGCTCGATCTGGTCGGCGTTGTTTGATGGTGGAGGTGCCTTCGGCGCAGACGGCGGCGAGCAGCATCGCCATGCCGGCGCGGATGTCGGGGGAAATCATCGAGGCGCCGTGCAGCCGGCTGGGACCCGCCACGATGGCGCGATGCGGGTCGCATAGCACGATGCGGGCGCCCATCGCGATCAGCTTGTCGACGAAGAACATCCGCGATTCGAACATCTTTTCGAACATCAGGATCACGCCGTCACATTGCGTGGCGGTGACGATCGCGATCGACATCAGATCGGCGGGGAAAGCAGGCCAGGGCTGGTCCTCGAGCTTCGGCACATGGCCGCCGAAATCGTCCTTGATCTTCAGCGTCTGCTGGGAGGGTATGATCAGGTCGTCGCCGGCAACCTCGCAGGTGATGCCAAGCCGCTCGAATCCCATGCGGATCGAGCGCAGATGCTCGACACCGGCGCGCACGATGCGCAGTGACGAGCGCGTCACCGCGGCAAGCCCAATCAGCGAGCCGACCTCGATATGATCGGGCTGAATGGAATAGGTGGCCGGGCCGAGCGTGGCCTGGCCGTGGATCACCATGGTGTTGGTGCCGATGCCTTCGATCTTCGCCCCAAGCGCGGTCAGGAAATGGGCGAGATCCTGCACATGCGGCTCGGATGCCGCGTTGCGCAAGTAAGTGGTGCCCCGTGCCGCCACCGCCGCGATCAGCGCGTTTTCGGTCGCGGTAACGCTCGGCTCATCCAGGAAGACGTCGGCGCCCTTGAGCTGCGAAGAGCGGAACTCCAGCCGATCGGTCGCCGTCACGCTGGCGCCGAGCTGTTCGAAGGCCAGGAAATGGGTGTCCAGCCGCCGCCGGCCGATCACGTCGCCGCCGGGCGGCGGCAACGTCAGCGAGCCGCAGCGGGCCAGCAGGGGGCCAGCCAACAGGATGGAAGCGCGAATGCGGGCGCAGAGAGTGGGGTCGAGATCGGCGGCGCGAATGTCCTTGGCGTGAATGACGAGCCGGTTGCGGCCGCGCCACTCCGCTGCGGCACCGACCGAGCGGATCAGTTCGACCAGGGTTTCGGTGTCGCGAATGCGTGGCACGTTATCGAGTGTGACGGGGTGCTCGGTGAGGAGCGCGGCCGCGATGATCGGCAGTGCCGCGTTCTTGTTGCCGGAGGGCTCGATGGCGCCCTTCAGGCGATGGCCGCCCTCGACGATGTACTGGATCGGCGCGCGGACGGCTTCGGGTTTTCGAAGTTCGTGATCCATAAGGTTCCTCTTCGACGTGACGCAGGCACGTGCCGTCGCCGGTCGTCGCAAATGTCCAGGGGCAATCATCACAGCTCAGCGCACCTGGCAAGCGCGTCAATCAGACGATCCGCGCAACGGCCGGCACGCGTAGGAGAGCTCCCGCCGCCAGATAGCACAGCGCGCAGGCGATCGAGCCGGTAATGAGGAATTTGACGAGCGCGGGCGCCGCGATGTCCCGCCAGGCCAGCGCCACTCCGAGCAGGATCGGCGGGTGGATGATGTAGACGAGGTAGGCGCGACGCGCGAGGTCCGGCCAGATGCCGTTCAAGTCGACAAAGCGACGCTGGAACATGGCTAGCAGGCCGAGGATGAATCCCCAGGCGACGAACGGCTCCCAGAAGGCGTACAGGAAAGCCTGCAGGTTCAAGCCGCCTTCGGCCTTGCCGGTCGGCCAGTGGAATTTCAGCGCGATCAAGCCCGCGAGAGGAAAAATCGGCAGAGCGATCCAGGCAAGGCGCAGCCATTTTTTCCGTTGGCGTTCTGGAATATTTTCGAGCCATCGTCCCTCGGCCGCCGCGCAGCCGGCAAAGAACAACATGATGTAGGAGGCGAAATAGCCGAGCTGCAGAAAAGCCACGTTCGTTCCGACGGGCCAGATCAGGCGCAGCAAAAACGCCGCGATGCCGGTGACGATGGCGGCCGTGAGCAGAGCGGCATCGGACGGAAACGGACGCTTGTACATCCTCTCAGGCATCTTGGTTTCGGCCCTTTTGTATGTGAGGCGCCAAAGCAACCAAACGCCCCCAAATATCAGCAGTGCTTGGGCAAACCACAAAGGACCGGGTTCGAACCTTCCGTGCATCCATAGGTATTCGAAGACGCGGAAGAAAGGCCGCCCGTTGGCCGTTTGAGCCAATGCCACCGTGGCCGGATGGAGAAGGAAGAAATAGACCAGCAGCGGAACGCCAAGCCGCGTCAACCGTTCGCGGGCAAAGGAGGCTGCACCGTGACGCTGATAGGCGAGGGGTGTGTAGTAGCCGGCCAACAGAAAAAACAGGCCCATGAACCAGGCCTGGTTCACCGTACAGAACAGGATCAGCAGCAGACCACTCGGGGTATCCGATGGGGCGATTTCCTTGTAATACCAGCCGCCGATGGCGCCATAGGTGATCGCGGTATGATGAAAGACGACGAGCAGCGTCACCGCCGCGCGGAGCGCATCGATTCCACCATTGCGCCCCGTCGCGCCGGCCTTGGCAGGCACCGATGCAACAAGGTCCTGGTCGCCGCCGGCGCGCGGCCGGAGATGATCGCTGACCGGCAGCTCACCGGTCGAAAGGCCGTTCACCATCGGCTACGCCTCCGCGCCGGATACCTCAGGGATCAATCCTGCGAGGCGCTTTCGCGCCACGCATTGTCTCATCGAGACGCATCCCTAGCTCGTCCAACTATAGTGCACGCTACCTTTGAGCGACAGGCTTAATCGAGGGCTGGCGCAGGCAGGCGGGTGTTCGCTTGAAATAACCCAGACTCGGGTGCCCGAGATTTCGCATGGAATCAGGGGTCGCTCGAGATGCAAAGTCAAAAATCTTCCCAAGCTCTGCATGCCGCACTGGTGGAACTCGAGCCCGGAGCTTTACGGGAGCTGCATTGGCATCCCACAGCCGACGAGTGGCAATATTATATCGAGGGCGAAGGTCGCATGACCGTGTTTGCGGCAGAGCAGAAAGCGCGAACCTTTGATTACCGCGCCGGCGACGTCGGTTACGTGCCGTTCGCCATGGGTCATTATATCGAGAATACCGGTTCATATCGAGAATACCGGTTCGACCCTGCTGCGCTTCTTCGAAATTTTCAAAAGCGACCATTACGCGGACATCTCGCTCAATCAATGGCTCGCATTGACACCCCGGCAGCTCGTCGAAGCACACCTCAATGTGGGTGATGACGTTCTTTCGAACCTGCCTGCGAGCAAGGTGCCGATCGTGACGAGATGACGTCAACAGGCTTCCGGCCTTGCTTGTCGGGATCAAGGCCTCTGTCATCGATCTGAACGTCGTAGCCTTGTTCGATCGGGGGGCCTAGATCTCCCTCATGACCTGCGCATAGGCCAACAATGCGAACAGGGCCGTGCCGCCGATGATGTTGCCCGCGAGCACCGGCATGAGGAAGGCCACGAACATGAGATCCGGGCTCATCATGCGGTTCAGCACCAGCATGAATGCCTCCATGCTGCCCGCCACGATATGCATGAATCCTCCGGCTCCGATCAGGTACGTGGTCACGACAATGATGCTGAACTGTCCGCTCTCTGCGCCCGGAAGCAGCCAGACCATGGTGGCGATCAGAAAGCCCGCCGCGATGCCCCTGAACAGCATTTCGATCCAGTCATGCTGAAGAATCTGGCTGCTGATTTCGAGCATCTCATTCCTGAGATCTGGCGAAAGCACCGGCGTGAAGGTGCAGAACGCCGCAGCGAAGAGGGTGCCGACGAGATTGGCGAGCAGCACGATCCCCCACATCCGCGCGGCGCGCCCGACATTCGCCATCGACCAACTGGCCATGACCGGTAATACGACGGTAATGGTATTTTCGGTGAAAAGCTGTTGACGGGAGAGTACGACCATCACGAAACCAACGGAGTAACCGAGGCTTGTCACAAGCGGACGCCAGCCTTCCTCCGGAATGCGCAGTTGCAGAATAGCCTGGGCCAGCAGCGAAAAGCTGATGGAGAGACCGGCAGCCAGTCCCGACCACCATAACGAGGTGGCCGGGCGCGCCATCTCCTCCTCGCCTAGTCGCCGGACGACCTCATAAATGATCGGCGTGCGTGGGCTTGACCGCTCTTCAACGTCCTCGATCTCGCGCTGCGTGATCTGCGCGTTCTGGTCGCCGGAACGATGCTGTTGCGCCCCCTCGGCATTGGGGCGAGAGTCTCGGGAGCCCTGCTGGTACGGCATGCTGTCCTACATTGCTCCCAACAGATTGGCGGCTCCGTCAAGCGCAATGGAATTTGCGCCGTTACTCTGAGACCTCCGCCGCATCGGGCAGCGAGCCCGGCGAATCCAAGCCCGACGGCGCGCAGAAGGCTCGTTACGGTCACGTGACCGGGCGGCGCGATCGGATGCGCGACATCGGTCGCAGGGGCACGAGCAATCGCGACGGCGACGGTGTTCTCGCTGCTTGACTTGATCGGTCATCGCTTTCCTTTCCTCCAGCCACGCCATGAGATTACCGGCCGCGCTGCCGCGAGCCGGAACCGAGGGCGCTGCGGCAAGCACGACCATCATCTAATGGCGAACGCTGCTGAGGAGTGCGCGTCCGAACTGTCAAGCGCTTAAACCGGCCGGAAGAACCAACGTTCCTCGAGGCGCGAAATGAGAACTTCCGTAGCGGAGATGCGTAGGCTAAGCGTTGAGCGTAGCAAGTTAGGGAAGAGCCGCTCGGCCTGATCTCCGGGAAGGATGCGCTGCACTGCGCATAGCAGGCATGGGACATCTGACCCTAGCCCGATGGCAAGCTCCTACTAACACGCTCTCCTGATGAGCTTCATGGCATGTGACGGGCCGCGCCATCCCAAGAACTCCAGGCGCTTCTGCTTGAGAGCATCAGTGGCAATGAAGAATTGCTGCAATTCATCGAGCGCCGCTGGCGGGAGATGCCTTACGTCCTGTAATTCGCCTTCGAATGGGGACCGGTCCGGTATCGCCAGGATGCGATCATTTCTTTTCTTTGCGCCGTTCGTCTTTTGAAGGACTTCGATAACGCCGATTGGACGGCAACGGAGCACCATGCCCGGGTGCGTTGCCGCCTCGTGGATGATCATGACATCAAACGGATCACCGTCCTCCGCTCTGGTCGACGGAATGAAGCCCCAATCGTAAGGATAGGTCAGCCCGACGAAGAGCGGCTTGGCGAGCGTAAATGCGTTGAGCTTTGGGTTGAACTCGATCTTGCAGCGGCTGCCGCGCGGCGTTTCCACCACTGCATAGATGTGCTTTTTGTCAGCCCAGGTCGGCAGCTTTGATAGGTTCGTCATGTTAGAGCCCCGCGATCGCCTCACACAGCAAGGCGACGCGTCGGCTCGCCGGCAAAAGCATCGTGGACGCTAGGTGCGTTGGCGCGGCGACAAGTGCGCGCCCGATTTCCGCGCGCCTCCGAAATCATCCCTGCGCGCATGACAACGTTGCGGCCGCAAGAGGGTTTCTACAGGCTCTCACTGGAGCCATTTCGGTGCGGCGCCGCGGTGCAGCACAACGGCCGCTGCGCTTTGCGCAGCTAGCGCGCCGCGGCAGGCAGCAGACCACAACGAAGGGAATCAAGGTGAACGGCTGCTACTGAGCCTGCATTGGCCGGGAACGCAGCCATATGGGACAATTCGGGACCCGTGCCCGGCCCGCAAAAACAGGGTCGTCACATGTTGGCCCTGCTCAACCCCGGATTGCGACAGGGCTAGGCGCGAATTGAGCCAAGGATTTGCGCTGCAGAGTCAGCGATGCGTGTTCCCCCGACGGGCGGGAACGCCGTCACACGTCGACGGTCGCGCTGAGCGAGTTGTCCTGGATGAACTCGCGGCGCGGTTCGACCACGTCGCCCATCAGCTTGGTGAAGATGTCGTCGGCCTCGTCGACCTCCTTGACCTTCACCTGCAAGAGCGAGCGCGCTTCGGTGTCGAGCGTCGTCTCCCAGAGCTGATCCGGATTCATCTCGCCGAGGCCTTTGTAGCGCTGCAGGTTGAGGCCCTTGCGGCCGGCCTCGGTGACGGCCTCGAATAGGCTGACCGGCCCGTAAATGGTGGTTTCGGAATCCTTCCGCCGCAACTTGCCGGGACTGTCATATACTTCCTGCAGCCTCTTTCTAAATTCATGGAGCTTGCGGGCATCGGCCGAACCAAGGAAGGCGTCGTCGATGACGGCGACATCCTTGACGCCGCGCACCGTGCGTTCGAATACGAAGCCTTGGCCTTCCACGAATTGTCCGATCCAGCCCCGTTCAACCTCCTCCGCCTGCTTATCCAGACGTCCGGCCATGTATTGTGCCGCGGCAGTGGCATTCTCCGGATTGGTATAGATTTCCCTTCCAAAAAGGCCTGCGATCGCGGCCTGCTCGACAACGGCCCGGTTGTAGCGGCTATGCAGGTTGCGAAGCACGGAGCGGATCACGCGCGCATCGTCCACAAGCGATCGCAGATCGAGACCCTTGCGTTCCTCGCCGGTCCCGAGCGTGAACACGCAGTCATCCAGCCCCGCCTCGATCAGATAGTCTTCCAGCGCGCGCTCGTCCTTCAGATATTGCTCGGACTTGCCGCGCGTCACCTTATAGAGCGGCGGCTGAGCGATATAGAGATAGCCTTGATCGATGATCTCGCGCATCTGCCGGTAGAAAAAGGTGAGAAGCAGCGTGCGGATGTGGGCGCCGTCGACGTCGGCGTCGGTCATCAGGATGATCTTGTGATAGCGCAGCTTCTCGATCGAGAAATCGTCGCTGATGCCGGTGCCGAGCGCCGTGATCAGTGTGCCGATCTGCTCGCTCGAGAGCATCTTGTCGGTGCGCACGCGCTCGACGTTGAGGATCTTGCCGCGCAAGGGGAGCACGGCCTGGAACTCGCGGTTGCGACCCATCTTGGCGCTGCCGCCGGCCGAATCGCCTTCGACGATGAAGAGCTCTGATTTCGCCGGGTCCTTCTCCTGGCAGTCGGCGAGCTTGCCGGGTAGCGAAGACACGCTCAACGGATTCTTGCGGGTCAGCTCGCGCGCCTTTCGCGCGGCTTCGCGTGCCGCGGCGGCCTGGATCACCTTGCCGACGATGACCTTGGCCTCAGTCGGATGTTCCTCGAACCACGCCGCCAAGGCTTCGTTGAGCACGTTCTCGACCACCGGGCGCACTTCGGAGGAGACCAGCTTGTCCTTGGTCTGCGACGAGAATTTGGGATCCGGTACCTTCACCGAAAGCACGGCGGTCAGCCCTTCGCGGCAGTCATCGCCGGTGAGCTGGATCTTTTCCTTTTTCGCGTTGGCTTCGGCATAACCGTTGACCTGGCGCGTCAGCGCGCCGCGGAAGCCGGCCAGATGCGTGCCGCCATCACGTTGCGGGATGTTATTGGTGAAGCACAGCACGTTCTCGTGATAGCTATCGTTCCACCACAGCGCGGCCTCGACGCCGATGCCGTTCATCTCCGAACGCACCATGATGGGCGTGGGGACGATCGCCTTCTTGTTGCGGTCGAGATATTTGACGAACTCTTCGACGCCGCCGCTATAGTGCATCTCCTCGCGCTTCTCGACCGCGTGGCGCATGTCGGACAGCACGATGTTGACGCCGGAGTTGAGGAAGGCGAGCTCGCGCAAGCGGTGCTCGAGCGTCGCAAAGTCATATTCGATATTCTTGAAGGTCTCCGTGGAGGCAAGGAAGGTCACCTCGGTGCCGCGCTTGCCATTGGCCTCGCCGACGACCTTCAGCGGCGCCACCGTCTCGCCATGGACGAACTCGACGAAATGTTCCTTGCCGTCGCGCCAGACCCGGAGCTGCAGCTTGCTGGAGAGCGCATTGACCACGGAGACGCCGACGCCGTGCAGGCCGCCCGACACCTTGTACGAATTCTGGTCGAATTTTCCGCCCGCGTGGAGCTGGGTCATGATGACCTCGGCGGCCGAAATGCCCTCGCCCTTGTGAATGTCGACGGGAATGCCTCGCCCATCGTCGCGTACCGTCACGGAATTGTCGGGGTTGAGAATGACCTCGACGCGGGTGGCATGGCCGGCCAGCGCCTCGTCAATCGCGTTGTCGACGACCTCGTAGACCATGTGATGGAGGCCCGAGCCGTCGTCGGTGTCGCCGATGTACATGCCCGGCCGCTTGCGAACGGCATCGAGACCCTTCAAAACCCGGATCGATTCCGCGCCGTAATCGCTCGCGATCGAATGCTCAGTGTCGGCAACGGTTTGCCGGGCGGGTTCTGTCATGTGAAACCTTTTGCGGATGTCCCAAATCAGCGGCGGAAGATGAGGCGCTGATGACGCCATTTCTGCCACGAAAGATGCGATGCGCCTAGCGCAAAGTATCCGTGGTTAAGCTTTTGAATACATAGATTTTTTTGGCTCTTTTTCAAGGCGCCGGAAGGCCTGTTCTCAAGGTCCGAAAAAGCGCGATTCGCAAGCTGCTTTTCCCTTAAAAATACCGGTTTTTCCGGTCTGAAATCGCTCCTCACGGGCCGCCCGATCGGCCGGCGATCGCAGGGCGCAGGTCTCCTGCCATCCGTCGCTGCTGATGCAGGTGACGCGTTGAACTTTACGGACCGGCTGATGCTGCCTGTGTTTCCAGATCGCTATCGGCCGGACATTGACGGCTTGCGCGCCGTGGCGGTGCTGCTGGTCGTGATCTTTCACGCGTTTCCCGACGCCCTGCCGGGCGGCTTCATCGGGGTCGATATCTTCTTCGTCATTTCCGGGTTTCTGATCACGGGCATCATCGCCCGCGAACTTCAGCGCGGCCGCTTCAGCCTGCTCGCGTTCTATGGGCGGCGTATCAGGCGGATCTTTCCGGCCCTGATCGTCGTCTTGGGCGCCGTGCTGGTCCTGGGCTGGCTCTGGATGCTGCCGTCGGCCTATGCAAGCCTGAGCGCCGACGTCTTCGCCAGCGCCGGCTTTGCCTCCAACATCGCACTCTTGCTGCAGTCCGGCTATTTCGATGTCGAGTCGGCCAGAAAGCCACTGCTGCACCTGTGGTCGCTCGGCATCGAGGAGCAGTTTTACCTCGCCTGGCCGCTGCTCCTGATGCTGGCGACGCGGGCGCGGGTGAGCCTGCTCGCGGTGGCATTGGTGATCGGTATTGCGTCATTCGCCCTCAACCTGGCGCTGGTTGGCCCGGATCCGGTTGCGACCTTTTACCTGCCTTTCACCAGAGCTTGGGAACTCCTGGCGGGCGGCGCCCTGGCCTGTACCTTCGATC
Organism: Bradyrhizobium sp. STM 3562; assembly: GCF_045571435.1. NCBI lineage: Bacteria > Pseudomonadati > Pseudomonadota > Alphaproteobacteria > Hyphomicrobiales > Nitrobacteraceae > Bradyrhizobium > Bradyrhizobium sp. STM 3562. Next base: position 5,367 of record NZ_CP120694.1, on the reverse strand, counting down.
GTCTCGGGCGCGCGCAGGTTGCAAGCAATCTGCGGGCGGGCGCAGGTGCCGTGCTGATCGGGGTTGCGGCCGTGCTGCTCAACAGCGGGCGTGCGTTTCCCGGCTGGTGGGCGCTGCTGCCGGTCGCCGGCAGCGTGCTGTTGCTGTCCGCGCCCGGCGCCTGGGGCTGTCGACATCTGCTGTCGAGCCGGACCATGATCTTTTTCGGCCAGATCAGCTATCCGCTCTATCTGTGGCACTGGCCGCTGCTGGTGTTTTTCGCGATCATCAAATTCGCGCCGCTGACGACGCTGGAGCGGCCCCTGGTGATCGGCCTGAGCATCCTACTGGCCTGGGCCACGTACCGTTTCGTCGAAACCCCAATTCGCTTCGGCCGGCCAAGCAGCGCCAAGGTCGCCTCGCTTGGCACGGCCATGGCGCTGGTTGCGCTCGGCGGCATGATTGTTGTCAGTCAGAACGGCTTCGATTTCCGCCTGCCGGCGGAGATCCGCGCCATGGCGCAGGTGCCGACGCAGGCCGCCAAATGGCGCGTGCATCAATGCATGCTCGATCTCAGCCACGAGAGCTCGTTTGCCGATGATTGCGTCGACCGCGACCGCCGCCCGCTGCTCTTGATCTGGGGCGATTCCACCGCTGGTTCGCTGATGCCGGGCTTGCGCGAGGCGCAACGCAGGCGCGACTTCGGCATCGCCCAATTCACCTCGAGCGCGTGCGCTCCGGCCTTGCACGCCGATATTCCTGGTGTCCCCAATTGCCGCGCCATGAACGACAAAGTGCTCGCGCTCGCGGTTGAGCTCAAGCCCGACATCGTGCTGTTACATGGAGGCGCGGACAAGTTCATCGACAACATCGCCGAGACCGTGGCCGTGCTGAAACGCGAGACCCGCGCGCGGATCGTGGTGCTCGGCGCGGAGCCGGTCTGGAAGCGCGGACTGCCGAACGAGGTGCTCCGATATTACATGCTGCACCATCGCCTGATTCCAGCGCGCACGACTGAATCGGTCTCGGCGAATTGGTATGACGCGGAGCTGCGCGCCAAGCTCGTGCCGAAGGGGGCTGAATTCATTTCCGCCTGGGACGTCTTTTGCAACGACGATGGTTGTCTGGCGCGGCTCGGCGATCAGGCCAGCGACATCACCTCGAGCGACACGATCCACCTCACCGAGAAGGGATCGGTGTTCCTGGTGCAATCGATCATCGACAGGGTGCTCGATGGCCAACCGGCGCAAGCCGCGGCGGCGGCGCATTGAGTCTTTCAAGCACGGCGCGTGATGCGGCCGCTCTCGACATCGAAAATATCGCTGGCCTCGCCGATGCCGCTGAATTGCAGTGGGTCGGCGCCGGTCAACCAGACCTGCGCGCCGAGCTTGGCCAGTTCGGCAAACAGCGCACCGCGCCGGTTGGGGTCGAGATGGGCCACCACCTCGTCGAGCAGGAGCAGCGGCACGATGCCGGTGCTTTCGGCAACGAGGGTAGCGTGTGCGAGCACGAGCCCGATCAACAGCGCTTTCTGCTCGCCGGTCGAGGCATCGCGCGCCGGCATGTTTTTCGGCGCATAGATCACCTGGAGATCGGTGAGATGCGGCCCATCCAGCGTGCGGCCTGCGGCGGCATCGCGGGCGCGGCTGGTGCGTAAAATCTCGCGATAGCGGTCCTCGACGGCGGTTGCGGGTTCGCTGAGCAACGCATTTTCCATCCAGCCGTCCAGCGCGATTTCCGCTGAGGGAAAGGCGGAGGCCTGGCCGCGCGTGCGCAGCATCGCTGCCAGTTTCAGCGCCGTCTGGCCGCGCGTCGCCGCCACCGCGACCGCGAGTTCCGCGGTCTCGCGCTCGATCGCGTCACACCAATGATCGTCGAAATTGCGCACCTCCAACAGCCGATTGCGCGATCGCAAAGACCGCTCCAGTGCCGAGACGCGGCTGGAATGCTCGCTGTCGATGGCAAGCACCAGTCGATCGAAGAAGCGCCGCCGCTCCGAGGCTGGCCCGACGAACAGGCCGTCCATCGACGGCGTCAGCCACACCATGCGTAAATGATCGCCGAACGCGTTTGCGGAGGCGACCGGTTCGCGGTCGATCCGACAGCGCCGGCTGGTGGTCTGCACTTCGCCGTGCTGTGCCTCGATGCCGGTGCCCAGCGTTGCCAGGCCGAGCGCCCCCTCGACCTCGGCGGATACGGCCCAGGAGCCGTCACCTTGATTGTCCGCGATATCCTCCAGCGTCGCGCGGCGCAGGCCCCGGCCCGGTGAAAGAAATGAGAGCGCCTCCAGGCAATTGGTCTTGCCGGCGCCGTTGGGGCCGACCAGCACGACCATGTCGGCGCGCGCCTCAAGGCCGGCCGCGCGATAATTGCGGAAATGCGTCAGCGCCAGGCGATGGATGCGGGAACGGGTCATGTTCGGTGTCATTGCCGGGCTTGACCCGGCAATCGATCGTCCGCATTAGCGGACAATTTCATCGTAGAGGTCACGCCAGTCGGGATTTTTCGCGGCCGGGCATGACAGGGAAGGGTTCACACCCGCATCGGCATCAGCACATACAGCGCGTTCTTGTTATCGCGGTCCTGGATCAGGGTTGGTGAACCCGGATCGGCGAGGCGCAGCACCGCGACCTCGCCCTCGATCTGTGCGGCGATGTCCAACAGGTAGCGCGAGTTGAAGCCGATATCGAGCGGGTCGGAGGCATACTCCACCTCGAGCTCTTCGGTCGCGCTGCCCGAATCCGGATTGGTGACGCTCAGCACCAGCTTGCCGGAGGATAGTGCAAGCTTCACGGCGCGACCGCGCTCGCTGGAAATCGTCGAGACGCGGTCGACGGCGGCGGCGAAGTCTGTCTTGTCGACCAATAGTTCCTTGTCGTTGTTCTGCGGAATCACGCGCCCGTAGTCGGGGAAGGTGCCGTCGATCAGCTTCGACGTCAGCACGACATTGCCGATGGTGAAGCGGATCTTGCCTTGCGATAGTTCAATCCTGACCTCGGCTTCATTGTCCTCGATCAGGCGCTGCACCTCGCCGACCGTCTTGCGCGGCACGATCACCCCGGGCATGCCGGCCGCGCCGGCTGGCAGCGGCAGATCGACCTGCGCCAAGCGGTGTCCGTCGGTTGCCACCGCGCGCAGGGTCGCGGCCTGGCCGCTGCCGGCCGTGTGCAAATAGATGCCGTTGAGATAGTACCGGGTCTCCTCGGTCGAGATCGCAAACTGGGTGCGATCGATCAGCCGCTTCACGTCGGCTGCCGCGAGCGAAAAGGAATGCGCCATATCGCCGGCGGCGAGGTCCGGGAAATCGCTTTCGGGCAGCGTCTGCAGGGTGAAGCGCGACCGCCCGGCGCGAATCGCCAGCACCGCGCGGTCGCTATCGGCCTCCAGCACGATCTGCGAGCCGTCGGGCAGCTTTCGCACGATGTCGTAGAACATGTGCGCGGGAACCGTGGTCGAGCCGCCGGCCGCGCTTTCCGCAGCCAGGGTTTCAGTCACTTCGAGGTCGAGGTCGGTCGCCTTCAGCGAGAGCTGGGTGCTGTCGGTGCGCAGCAGCACGTTGCTGAGGATCGGAATGGTGTTGCGGCGCTCGACCACCCGGTGGACGTGGCCGAGGGATTTGAGGAGTTGCGCGCGTTCGACGGTGACCTTCATAGCAATATCCGCCCGATCCGACAGAGCATGTCTTTGGGAATGCCGGCGGGCGCAAGGCGCGCCGCGGCTGATGACACCCGTCAAGCCTGAAGCATACGGCTTTCGGGGGGACCGTAAAGTGGCGCGGATGGGGCCCGAGCGCAAGGGATTGCGGGCCTCTTTTCAACGATTTGGCCGGCGCCCACCGGGACGGGAGAGGATTTCCGCCCTTGGTCTAAAGGCGAGGGCAAGAAAGCGTCCGGGGCAAAAAAATCCGCCCTCCCGGCGCGGGGGAGGGCGGACGCAGCCGCAAGGGACGGGCGGCCCTTATTCCTGGAGCTGGCGCTTCAGCGACTCGACTTCTTCCGAGAGCGCGGTGTCCTTGGCGACCAGCGCCTCGATCTTGCGCACGGCGTGCAGGACGGTCGTGTGGTCGCGTCCGCCGAAGCGGCGGCCGATCTCGGGCAGCGAGCGCAGCGTCAACGTCTTGGCCAGGTACATCGCGACCTGGCGTGGACGCACCACATTCGCGGTGCGGCGCGAGGACAGCAGGTCGGAGCGGCTGACATTGTATTGCCGCGCCACCACGCGCTGGATGTCCTCGATCTTGATCCGTTTCGGCTCCTGCGGGCGGATCAGGTCGCGCACCTCCCGCTCCGCCATGTCGAGCGTCACCGGCTGGTTGTTGAGCTTGGAGTGCGCGAGCAGGCGATTGATCGCGCCTTCGAGATCGCGGCCGTTATGGGTGATGCTGCGGGCGAGATAGTCGAGCACCGGTTCCGGCACGTCGAAGCTTGCGTGATGCACGCGTGCTGCCGCGACGCGCGACTTGAGGATGCCGAGCCGCAGCTCTTCTCCGAGCGATCCCATCTCGACCACGAGGCCGCCGGCGAGCCGCGAGCGCACGCGGTCGTCCAGGCTCTCCAGGTCGGATGGTGGACGATCGGCGGCGATCACGACCTGGCGGCCGGCGTCGATCAGCGCATTCAGCGTGTGGCAGAACTCGGCCTGCGTCGACTTGCCCTGCAGGAACTGCAGGTCGTCGATCACGAGCACATCGATGCCGCGCAGCGCCTCCTTGAAGGCGAGCGAGGTCTGCGTCTTCAGCGCGGCGACGAAGCCGTACATGAACTTCTCGGCGGTGAGATAGAGCACCTTGCGTTCGCCGCTCGCATTGCCGGCCCAGGTCACGGCCTGCAGCAGATGGGTTTTGCCGAGGCCGACGCCGGCGTGGATGTAGAGCGGGTTGAACATCACGGGATCGCCGCGGCGCCCCTCGGCGACCTGACGAGCGGCCGCGTGCGCCAGCGTGTTGGAGCGGCCGACGACGAAGCTGGCAAAGGTCAGCCGCGGATCGAGCGGCGAGCCGCCCAGCGCATCATGGCCGGCAGAGACCGGCGCAGTCGCGGTTGCGCGCAGCTCGACCGCAGGCCGCGCATCGGCACGCTCGGGACGGCGCACTTCCAGTTGAGGTGCGGCTTCCTTGACCGGCGTCGCGCAGCGCACGGCCGAGCGCACGGTGAGGTCGATGCGATGCACTTCCGGCATCTCGGCCTGCCAGGCCGAGAGCACGCGTTCGGCATAATGCGCCTGGATCCAGCTCTTGAGGAAACGGGTTGGAACCGAAAGATGCACGCTCTCGTCCTGCACGCCTTCGAGATCCATCCGCGCGAACCAGCTCGTATAGACGTCCTCTCCGACGCTCGAGCGCAACCGCCCCTTGACGCGTGACCAGCGTTCTTGTTCCGAATTTGTCAT